>NZ_JANPGP010000126.1:0-30710 GCF_031424035.1 Novosphingobium sp. | reverse complement strand
CTCGCTGTCCGAGCCAAAGATCACGACGCCGACGTTATCGGTTTCGAGGTTGAGCGCCATGCCCTTAACCCCGTTCGAGAACTCGACCATTTCGCCGGCCTGGACCTGATCGAGACCGTGGATACGGGCGATACCGTCACCGACCGAGAGCACCGAGCCTACTTCCGAAACCTGGGCTTCGTTGCCGAAGCTGGCGATCTGGTCCTTGATGACCTTCGAAATTTCTGCCGCGCGGATTTCCATCATTCAGCCTTTCATCGCATTTGCGAGCGTATTCAAACGGGTGCGGATCGAGCTATCGATCTGGCGGGAGCCAACACGCACGACCAGACCACCAAGGATGGCAGGGTCGACGGTGGCCGTAAGCTTTACGTCCTTGCCCTCTCGCTCTTTCAGCTTGGCCGAAAGTGCCTTGATCTGGGCATCGGACAGCGGGTGAGCGCTGGTCACTTCGGCGCTCACTTCGCCGCGCTGGGCAGCGGCGATGGCGGCGAAGGCCCGGACGACGTCGGGCAGGGCGGCGAGGCGGCGATTGCCGGCGAGCACGCCGAGGAAGTTCTGGGTGAGGGGCGAAAGCTTGAGCGCCTTGGCCAGGTTGCCCATCGCCGCAGCCGCTGCATCACGCGTGACGCGCGGGTTGCGAATCAGCGCGGCGAGATCAGGCGAAACGGCAACCGCCTCACCCAGCTTTGCGAGGTCGCCCTCGACTGCGGAAGTCTTGCCCTGTTCGCTGGCCAGGTCGAACAATGCGGAAGCGTAACGCCCCTGCAAGCTCGCCGTAATGCCGCCGGAATTTTCCACGCGCGTCGGTTCCTTCATACCGGGTGACAGACAGGGAGGTGTATGCGCACCCGAAGCGCGCTCCTCCTGTCGACGGGGGCGCGCATAGCACGAAATTGCTGCGATGCAAGGCGGCGGGCGCACAACAGGAAATCCTCGCGCTGGCGATGCGGGGCATTTGTCACCGCCAGCCGCCGATTCGCAAAGAATTGCGGCGCGAAAGCCGCCCGGGCGGTTTGAAAGCAAGAGTCGGGAAGGCGCGCTACGGTGGGGCGACTATTGCCGGGGACAGCCAATCCACAGGAGCCCCGCATGACCTATCGAATCACTGGCCTTTCCCCGCAGGACTTCGCTCCGCTGTTCGCGCTATCGGACAAGGCGTTGGCCAAGGCGGGGGCCTGCCGGGTCACCGCCAGTGCGAGCCGTGGCTTTCCCTGCCGGGTCAGTCTTGCGGACGCGCGCGAGGGGGAGGAGTTGATCCTGCTCCACCATGTCAGCCATGACGTCGCCACGCCTTATCGCAGTGCCTACGCGATCTACGTGCGCCGGGATGCGGCGCAGGCCGGTCCCTATATAGACTGCACCCCGCCGGTGTTCGAGGGACGGCCGCTGGGGCTCCGCGGCTTTGCGGCGGACGGGATGCTCAAGGACGCCCGCCTTGCCGCACCGGGCGAATCCGATGCCGCCATCCGCGAACTGTTTGCCGATCCGCGCATTGCCTATATCGATGCCCACAACGCCGCGCACGGCTGCTTTGCTGCGCGAATCGAGCGCCATGGAGACGGGCAATGATCGCCGATCACGATGAGGATCTGTGCTGGACCGCCGTCCTCGCCCGCGACCGCGCGTTTGACGGGCGCTTTGTCACCGGCGTGCTGACCACGGGTATCTATTGCCGCCCGTCCTGTTCGGCGCGGCACCCCCGGCGGGAGAACGTCCGCTTCTTTGCGGGCGGGGCAGAGGCGCGAGTGGCCGGGCTTCGTCCCTGCAAGCGTTGCCTGCCCGATGACGTCAGCCGTGACGAAAAGGCTGTGCTCGCCGCGATCGAGACGATCAAGGCCAGCGAGGAAGTCCCCGCGCTCGCTGGTTTGGCGGCGGACGCCGGCTATTCGGTGTCGCATTTCCAGCGCCTGTTCAGCCGGATGACCGGCCTATCCCCCGCCGCCTACAGCCGCGCGTTGCGCCTCGAACGCGCGGCCGAGGCGCTGTCGGCGGGCGACAGCGTGACCGGCGCTATTTACGAGGCGGGCTATTCCGCCCCCTCGCGGTTCTATGAAGCAAGCGAAAGGCTGGGCATGGCTCCATCGGCATGGGCGAACGGCGGCAAGGGTGTGACGATCCGCTGGGCGGTGGTGGAGACTTATCTCGGCCCAATGCTGGTTGCCGCGACCGACAAGGGGGTTTGCCGGCTGTCGTTCAACGAAGGAGCGGATGATCTGGCCGCGCGCTTCCCGGCGGCGGAACTGGCCGAAGGCGGGGAGGGCTTCTCCGCGCTGCTCGGTGAAGTGATCCGCGCGGTGGAAGCGCCCGATCAGCCGCATGTCGTGCCGCTCGACGTGCGCGGTACTGCCTTTCAGGAAGCGGTCTGGCGCGAACTGCGGCGCATCCCGGCGGGCGAGACGCGGTCCTATGCCGATATTGCCGCCGCTGTCGGTTCGCCCAAGGCCGTGCGCGCCTGCGGTTCGGCCAACGGGGCGAACAATGTCGCCGTGCTGATCCCCTGCCACCGCGTCGTGCGCAGCGATGGCAGTCTGGGCGGCTATGCCTATGGTCTCGACATCAAGCGCAAGTTGCTGGCGCGCGAGGGCGGTTGATCTAGCGTCTCGACAAGTTGCACCCAATCGCGGACACACAGACCGCAAACAGGGAGCTTGCCAACTATGCCGATGATCGATCCAGCCGCGCCGGCACCCGGCAAGCCACCTCTATGGCGCAAGGTCTGGGAATTCCCATTGGTGGCGATGATCGTCTCGCTGGGGCTGGTCATGGCGGCGATCATGGGGTCGGGCTGGCTGTTTTCGGATCTGCCCAAGCGGATGGACAAGGTGAGCGCCATTGCCATTCAGGGCACGGTGGCAACCTTGCTCGTCGTGCTGGTGATGAAATACCTGGTCTCGCGGCTTGGCCGGTACAAGCATGACGACTTTCCGCTCGCACCGGCGCTGATGGACTGGACGCGAGGGCTGGTGATCGGTTCCGGCCTGATGGCGCTGGCGGTGGGCATTGCGGCCCTGCTCGGCGTCTATCGCATTACCGGCTGGGGGACGGGGCGGGATCTGGTGATGGTGCTGTTCAGCGCCGGACTGGTCGCCGGTTTCGTCGAGGAATCGCTGTTCCGCGGCGTGCTGTTCCGCTGGATCGAGGAAATGCTGGGATCGTGGGGCGCGCTGGCGATCACCTCGTTTCTGTTCGGCTTTGCCCATTTCTTCAATGACCACGCCACCGTGTTCTCTTCGGTCGCCATCGCGCTGGAGGCCGGGATCATGCTGGGGGCCTGCTACATGCTCACGCGCTCGCTGTGGCTGGCGGTCGGCCTGCATATGGGCTGGAACGTGACGCAGGGCTTTGTCTTCGCCGTGCCGGTGTCGGGCCATCCGGTCGAAGGCATGGTCCGCGCGGAACTCACTGGCCATCCGCTGCTCTCCGGCGGGGCCTTCGGGCTTGAAGCCTCGGTCATCGGGCTGGGCGTGGCGACGGCGGCAGGCCTGTGGCTGCTCCGCCGCGCAATTGCCAGCGGGCAGCTGAGGCCGCCGATGTGGGCGAGGCCCAAGGGCTGACCTATACGAAGCTGTAAGGATCGATATCGACAGCAACCCGCACGCCGTGGGAAAATCGCAACGGATCGAGCCATGCGCGGATCACGTCCTGTAATTCGGCAGACCGGCGCGCGTTGATCAGCAGGCGATAGCGATAGCGCCCGCGCAGCAGCGACAGCGGCGCGGCGGCTGGGCCAAGCACGAGCACGTCGGGCAGGTCCGGACGAGATCCGCCAATGGTTCTGGCGGCTTCGCGCGCTTCTGCCTCGTCCTCCGACGAAATGATGATCGCCGCCCAGCGCCCGAACGGCGGCGCCATGGCATCGCGCCGGGCTTCGGCCTCGGCGGCATAGAAGGAGTCGCGGTCGCCGCTGGCCAGCGCCTCGATCACGGCGGCTTCGGGGTGGCGCGTCTGGATGAGCACTTCACCGGGCTTCTCGCCGCGACCGGCTCGGCCCGCTACCTGGGCGATCTGCTGATAGGTCCGCTCGCCCGCGCGCAGATCACCGCCTTCAAGGCCAAGATCGGCATCGACCACGCCGACAAGGGTGAGTTCGGGGAAGTGATAGCCCTTGGTTACCAATTGCGTG
Source organism: Novosphingobium sp. (assembly GCF_031424035.1). Taxonomy (GTDB): domain Bacteria; phylum Pseudomonadota; class Alphaproteobacteria; order Sphingomonadales; family Sphingomonadaceae; genus Novosphingobium. Next base: position 26,584 of record NZ_JANPGP010000126.1, on the reverse strand, counting down.
CCGACAATTACGTCGATCATGCCGTTTTCCGCCGCCTCGACGAATGCATTGATCTTTGCCGGACTGTTGAGCGTGTCAGACGTGACCAGCGCAATCCGCGCCTCGGGGAGGATCTCGCGTACTTCGTCGGCGATGCGTTCGACTCCGGGGCCGCAGGCGACGAGGCAGTCGGCAGTGTGGCATTCGGGGCAGGCCTCGGGTGGCGGGGTTTCATAGCCGCAGTGATGGCAAGCGAGGCGGCGCGACAGGCGGTGTTCGACCAGCCATGCCGTGCAATTCGGACACTGGAAGCGATGGCCGCAATTGCGGCACAGCGTTAGCGGGGCATAGCCGCGCCGGTTGAGGAACAGCAGGCTCTGCTCGCCGCGTTCCAATCGCGCCTTCAGCTCCTTGACGAGGCGCGGGGCGAGCCAATGCCCGCGCTCGGGCTGTTCGGTACGCAGGTCGACGATCTGGATGTCCGGCATGGTCGCGCCGCCGAAGCGCGCGGGCAGGTCGATCTTCTCATAGACTCCGGCCTCGGCCAGTTGCATCGATTCGAGCGCCGGGGTGGCGCTGGCGAGGATCACCGGGACCTTCTCGAACTTGGCGCGCATCACCGCGACATCGCGCGCGTTATAACGCACGCCGTCATCCTGCTTGAACGACACCTCGTGCGCCTCGTCGACGACGATCAGCCCCAGCCGCGCATAGGGCATGAACAGCGCCGAGCGCGCCCCGACCACGACCTGAGCCTCACCGCGCACGATCGCCCGCCAGGCGCGGCGGCGCTCGGTCGACTTGAGCGAGGAGTGCCACAGCACCGGTGGCACCCCAAAGCGCGCTTCGAAGCGGCGCAGGAAATTCTCGGTGAGCGCTATTTCGGGGAGCAGCACCAGCACCTGCTGGCCAAGACGCAGCGCCTCGGCGACCGCCTCGAAATAGCACTCGGTCTTGCCCGATCCGGTGACGCCGTCGAGCAGGAACGGCGCAAAGCCGCCCTTTGCAACGGCAGCGACAAAGCGGTCGGCAGCGGCGGTCTGGTCGTCGCTCAACTCCGGCTGGGCAAAGTCGGCGCGGGCGCGGGGGTATGGACGGTCAAGATCGACCACCACCGGCTCGAGCAGTCCGGCCCCGACCATGCCGCGCAGCACGCCTTCGGAAACCGAGGCGCGCTCGGCCAGTTCGCGGATCGTCGCCTGTTCGCCGTCCAGCGCGTCCATGGCGGCGGCGCGCTGCGGGGTGAGGCGCTTGGGTTCCAGTCCGGTAAGCCGGTACTCCGTCATCGTCCCGCCGCCGCGCAGCGCCGCCGAGGAGCCAAGCGCCATCCGCGCTACGGCGGCCATCGGCGCGCAGTAGTAATCGGCGGTCCACTCAATCAGGCGGCGCAGCGGTGCGGGCAGCGGCGGCACCGGCATGACTTCATGCAACGGGCGCAGCTTGGCATCGGGAACATCGGTTCCGGGCAGACGTTCCGCCTCCCAGACAACGCCCAGCACCTGCCGGGGGCCGAGCGGCGCGACCACGACCGAGCCGTATTCAATAGCCATGCCTTCGGGCACCCGGTAATCGAGCACTGGCAATGCCGAATTGAACACAAGGAGTCGGGCGCGGTTCATGCAGAGCCACTTAGACATTGCACGGGCGCAGGCAAAGGAGCGGAAGATGAAAGCTGATCATGGAATGACGGAACCCGGCATCATCGCCAGCCGCCGCGCGCTCCTCGCCGGACTTGCCGCCACTTCGGCGCTGTCGGTTGCCGGCTGCGCCTCGCTCCCAGCTTTCAGCCTGACCGAGGCAATCCGCCGTCTGCTGCTGCTGTCGAGCCGCAACGCGCTGGCGCGGCTGATGGCTCCGGGCGGTTTCTGGGACAACCAGCTGGCGCGGCTCGACCTGCCCGAAGTCTTCGGATCGCGGCGCGGCGGCGTACTGGAGCGAATCCTCACCGGCCCGGCCTTCCGCAGCCGGCTGCAGCGCGAACTGAACCACGTGGCCGAGGACGGCGCCCGCCGCGCCGCGCCTGTTGTCGCCGATGCCGTGCGGGTAATCGGCGTGCGCAATGCCATCGAACTGGTGCGCGGCGGCCCGAGCGCGGCAACCGCCTACCTGCGCGGCGAAATGGGCACGCGTCTGGTCGAGGAAATGTTCCCCGCGCTCGCCGACGGCCTGCGTGTGGCCCGCGATCCGATCATCGGTGAAGCGCTGGCTGCGCTTACCGGCGTCGACCTGCCCGGCGTCGCCCGCCAGCTCGCAGTCGAGGCGGACAACGCCATCTGGGGCGAGATCGGGCGCGAGGAAGCCTTCATCCGCGCTAACCCCGAAAGCACCAACGATCCGATGCTGATCAGCGTTTTCAAGGTGGTCTAGCCCCGCCGCGAAGCCTTCCCTATAGGCTGGGGGGAATCGCAAGCTGGAGCACGCCGCCGTGAAGTTCTTCGCCGACACCGCCGAAATCGCCGACATCAAGGAACTCGCCGCCACCGGCCTGCTCGATGGCGTGACCACCAACCCCTCGCTGATCATGAAATCGGGCCGTGATTTCATGGAAGTGACCCGCGAAATCTGCGGCATCGTCGCCGGTCCGGTCAGCGCCGAAGTCGTCGCGCTCGATCACGATGGAATGATGCGAGAGGCCGAAGTGCTCCGCAAGATCGCCGAAAATGTCTGCATCAAGGTGCCGCTGACCATTGATGGCCTGAAGACCTGCAAGGCGCTGACCAGCGAAGGCACCATGGTCAACGTCACGCTGTGCTTCTCGGCCAATCAGGCGCTGCTCGCCGCCAAGGCCGGCGCGACTTTCGTCTCGCCCTTTGTCGGCCGGCACGATGACAACGGCTTTGATGGCATGCAGCTGATCTCTGACATCCGCCTGATCTATGATAATTACGCCTATGCCACCGAAATCCTTGTCGCATCGGTGCGCCATGGCATCCACGTGCTCGAAGCCGCCAAGATCGGCGCCGACGTGATGACCGCGCCGCCCGCCGTGATCAAGGGTCTGGTCAAGCACGTGCTGACCGACAAGGGCATCGAAGGCTTCATGGCCGACTGGGCGAAGACGGGGCAAAAGATCTGAGGCAGTCGATTTAAGGCGGTTGTTTTGAACGATTGACGATCATTAATTTGCCGTCATCCTGAACTTGTTTCAGGATCCATCGTGCCGCAACTCCTGCCGCCAGTTGGAAACACACAACGGCTCGGCTGGCTTTTCGAAGGCAACGGCAGGGCGTGAGGTTAAATGGATCCTGAAACAAGTTCAGGATGACGAGATGGGTTAGATTTCAGCGGAGCAAATGGCAGACGAATCCCCTCTCGACCGGTTCAAGACCGTTCTCACCGGCACAGCGCGAGCGATTTCGCGCGAGCCGGAGCTGGAGGTTGCGTGGACGGCGGACCTGCCGCTGATCGCCGGCAACACCATGCGCGTGCCGATGCCCGGCCGGGCGTTGCCCCGCGCGCAGGTTGCCGAAGTGCGCGGCTTTGCGGATTCGTTTGCGCTCAAGAAGCGGCATCACAACGATGCGCTCCACGCCCGTTCGGCCCCGGCGGAGCCTTCGGCGCGCGCCTGCTATGACGCGATCGAGACGGTGCGGTATGAGGCGCTGGGGGCCAAATCCTATCCCGGGATGCGCTTGAACCTTGACGCCGCGCAGGGCGTGCGGATGGCGAGCGATCCCATCACCCGCGCCACCCGCAGCGATGAAGTGCCGATCCAGGCCGCGCTCGCCCTCATGCTGCGCGAACACCTCACCGGCCAGCCGGTGCCCGACGCGGCGCGCGGCGGCGTGGAGCTGTTGCGCGGCTGGATCGAGGAACGCGCCGGTAGCGATTTTGACGCGCTGGCCGCCACGCTCGATGATCAGAAGGCGTTCCAGGGCCTCGCGCTCGACATGCTGCAGCATCTCGAACTGACCCGCGCCCAGCCGGAGGAGCAGGACCCGACCGACTCCGAAGATCAGGACGGCGAGGACGAGACCGAGGAGGACGAGGAAGGCAACGAAGCGGGCGCCGATCAGGAACCGCAGGAAGTCGCCGCTCAGCCGAGCGATGGCGAGGACGACGCCGATGGCGAGAACCAGCGCGAGGAAGGCGATCAGCCCGAGGATGCCGAACCAGGCGACGACGGCGAGGAAGGGATGCTCCCCGTCCGCCCGAACCGGCCGTGGACCGACGACCCCTCGACCTTCGATTACAAGGTCTGGTCCGACAAGTTCGACGAGGTCATCTCCGCCAGCGAACTGTGCGACGATGAGGAACTGACGCGCCTGCGCGCCTATCTCGACGCGCAGTTGAAGGGCCTGCAATCGATCGTCACCCGGCTCGCCAACCGGCTGCAGCGCCGGCTGATGGCGCAGCAGAACCGCTCGTGGGACTTTGACCAGGAAGAGGGGCTGATCGACGCCGCGCGGCTGGCCCGCGTGGTGATCTCGCCCGGCCATTCGCTATCCTACAAGGTCGAGCGCGAGGTCGAGTTCAAGGACACCATCGTCACGCTGCTGATCGACAATTCCGGTTCGATGCGCGGGCGGCCGATCTCCATCGCGGCGATCAGCGCCGACGTGCTCGCCCGCACGCTTGAGCGCTGCGGGGTGAAAACCGAAATCCTCGGCTTCACCACCCGCGCATGGAAGGGCGGGCAGAGCCGCGAATCCTGGCTGGCGGGCGGAAAGCCGGCCCAGCCCGGCCGACTCAACGACCTGCGCCACATCGTCTACAAGAAGGCCGACGAGCCCTATCGCCACGCGCGCAAGAACCTCGGCCTGATGATGCGCGAGGGGCTGCTCAAGGAAAACATCGACGGCGAGGCGCTGCTCTGGGCGCACACGCGGCTTTTGGCGCGATCCGAAGACCGCCGCATCCTGATGGTCATCTCCGACGGCGCGCCGGTGGACGATTCGACACTCAGCGTGAACTCGGCGGGTTATCTGGAGGCGCATCTTCGCAAGGTGATCGACTGGATCGAACGCCAGTCCCCCGTCCAGCTCGTCGCCATCGGTATCGGGCATGACGTAACGCGCTATTACCGGCGGGCCGTGACGATCATGGATGTGGAGCAACTGGGCGGCACGATGATCGAGCAGTTGGCGGGGCTGTTCGAGGACGGCTGATTATTGCCAGATCATACAAAGTATGATTTTGTATGATCTATGAGCAAACTTGAACGCATTACCGTCACCATGACCGAAGAAATGGCCGCGCAAATTCGCAGTGCCGTTGATTCAGGGGAATACGCCACGACGAGCGAAGTCGTCCGCGATGCGCTTCGTGATTGGAGCGACTTGCAGGAACGTCGCAAGGCCTCGCTCGATCGATTGCGGGCGATGGTTGAAGAAGGGCGGAACGGTCCATTTCTGGATGGGGAAACTGCAATGGCTGAACTGCGGTCACGCGTTGCCGCCAAGGTAGCCTTGCGTGACGAAATTTAGACTTACTCCCGAAGTCGATTCGGATCTTGAAGACATCGCCGATTACATCATTCGGGATAACCCGGAACGCGCTCTGAGTTTTGTTGATGAAGTTGTCGCAAAATTTCGGGTCATTGGGGAACGACCAGAGAGCTTTCCGCTAGTTGAGGGATTGCCCTGGCCATTGCGCTCCGCCCTTCATGGTAACTATCGTATCCTGTTCGAGATTATCGACGACTTGCCGCATATCCTTCGCGTGATCCACGGCGCGCGGGATATTGACAGCTTGTTCTGACTGGGCCTTACGCCCATCATGACCGAAACCGCCCCCCTCAAGCTCTTCAACAGCCTCAACCGCCAGCTGGAGCCATTCCAGCCGGTCCATCCGGGCGAGGCGCGGGTCTATACCTGCGGGCCGACGGTCTACAATTACCCGCACATCGGCAATATGCGCGCCTATGTTTTCGCAGACGTGCTGGGCCGCACGCTGAGCTTCAAGGGCTACAAGCTCACCCACGTCATCAACATCACCGATGTCGGCCACCTGACCGACGATGCCGATGCCGGTGAGGACAAAATGGAGAAGATGGCCTCCGCTCAGGCGCAGTCGATCTGGGACATCGCCGAGCATTACAAGCAGGCCTACTGGGCCGATGTGAAGGCGCTGAACATCCGGGGGCCAATGAATTCGGGCGAGCCCTCGGCCGCGCACTGGACAATCGCCACCGACTACGTCCCGCAGATGATCGACTTTGCCAAGGGCATTGCCGAAAAGCACTGCTACGAGATCGACAGCGGGCTCTATTTCGATGTCTCGACCGTTGCCGATTATGGCCGGCTCGCCCGCGCCGTGACCGAGGACGGGGAGGGCCGCATCGACGAGGTGGAAGGCAAGCGCAACGCCGCCGACTTCGCGATCTGGCGCAAGACGCCCGCGGGCGAGAAGCGGCAGATGGAATGGGATTCGCCGTGGGGCAGGGGCGCTCCCGGCTGGCACCTTGAATGCTCGGTCATGTCGGGCGCGGTGCTGGGCTTCCCGTTCGACATCCACACCGGCGGTATCGATCACCGCGAGATCCACCACCCCAACGAGATCGCCCAGAACCAGGCGTATTGCTGCACGAATGGGCTGGATAATGCCGAAAACAGCGGCGCGCGGGTGTGGATGCACAACAACTTCCTCGTCGAACGCTCAGGCAAGATGAGCAAGTCGTCGGGCGAGTTCCTGCGGCTGCAACTGCTGATCGACAAGGGCTACCACCCGCTTGCCTACCGCATGATGTGCCTGCAGGCGCATTACCGCAGCGAGCTGGAGTTCAGCTGGGAAGGGCTCGGCGCGGCGCTGGTGCGGTTGAAGCGGATGGTGATAGGCGTTGAACGTCTGAAGGCCCGGGCAGAACTTGAGCCTGCCGGTCAAGCAGACCTAAATTTGGACCAGATCGACGAACGAATATCAAATGATCTCAATACCTCAGAGGTGCTGGTTATCGCTGAGTCGATTGCTGGAATGAAGGGATATGCTTCTGACCGTCTCGCCGCGATTAACACGGCCGATAAGATACTAGGCCTGAACCTTCTCACGTTGGACCGCACCGATCTCCGCATCCGCCCAAAGGCCGCCACCATTAGCGAAGCCGAAATCGAAGCGACGCTCGCCGCCCGCAAGGAAGCGCGCGCGTCGAAGGATTTCGCCACTTCCGACCGCCTGCGCGACGAACTCGCCGCACAGGGCGTTGAGGTGATGGACGGCGACCCGCTCGGCTGGGAATGGACGCTCGGGTGACGTTCACCGTCATCAACGGCCTGATCCGCCCGCTACTTGAAAGCCGCCTGCCGGATTGGGTCGAGCCGCGCTGGTATATGTCCACCGACGAGCTGATGGAGCTCGCTCCGCAGGCCGAGATTGGGTGGCTGGATAGCTATGAGGACGGCGCGACCGAGGCGGCGTCGCGCATCGCCACAAAGCTGCGCTGGATCAATACCATCGCCGCCGGAGTCGAACATTTCCCGCTTGATGCCTTCCGCGCGAACGGCGTTGCCCTCACCAACGGCGCCGGGATCAACGCCGTGACCATCGCCGAATATGCGGTGATGGGCATGCTGGTCGTCGCCAAGGGCTACCGGCAGGTCATGCGCGCGGCGGAGCGGCATGAGTGGCTGGCTGACAGCCCCGGCAAGGTCGAACTGCTTGGCAGCAAGGCGCTGGTGATCGGCGCGGGGGCAATCGGCGGCGGCATTGCCGAGCGGCTGGCACCTTTCGGCGTCGAAGTGACCAAGGTGCGCCGCACGCCCGGGTCGGGCGAGCTTGGCCCCGATGACTGGCGGGCGCGGCTGGGCGAATTCGACTGGGTGATCGTCACCGCGCCCTCGACCAGCGCCACCGAACACATGATCGGCGCGGACGAACTGGCGGCGATGAAGTCCACCGCCACGCTGATGAACTTTGCGCGCGGCAATCTGGTCGATCAGACGGCGCTGGTTGCGGCGCTCAAGGCGCGGAGGATCGGGGCGGCATGGCTCGACGTGGTCGATCCTGAACCCCTGCCGCCCGAACACGAATTGTGGACGCTCGATAACGCGCATATCTCGATGCACCTGTCCGGCCGGGCGCAGAACATGATGTTCATCCGCAGCGCCGACCGGTTCCTCGCCAATCTCGACCGCTGGCACCGCGGCGAACCGCTGAGCCACGTGGTCGATCTCGGCGCGGGTTACTGATTACATCTCGTCCAGCAGCAGCAGTTCCACCTCGATAACGAAAGTCGGCACCGGCAGCATGTCGAGCCGGGCTTCGATCACGGCTGCGTCGGCCACCAACTGCCCGGGGATGGCGAACTCGTGATCGGGCAGGGCGACAATGAAGTGTTCGGCGGCTTCAACCGCTTCTGCCCCGGTGAAGGTGAAGGCGGCGGTGTGGCGGGTGCCCGAGAATGTGGCGCTCGCCCAGGGGCGCTCGGCGTGGCTGAGAAGTTCGGCGTGGCCGCCGGCAAGCTCGATCAGGCTGTCGAGCAGGCGCGCCCAGGGGCTGCGGCCCTGACGTCCCCGCGCGGACTTGGCGGTCGCCTGCATGGCGCGGGTGGCGTGACTGTCAATTTGCATTGGCCGATTCTCCGTAAGTGTTCATGAAATGTTCCACCCGTCGTTCCGTTTCAGGACGCGGGCTGCGGCCATTGCGCAAGTCGCCGACGAAGCGCGGATCGTGCGCTGCCAGCCGGCCGAACTTGGTCCACGGCATTCCGGTCTGGCGCAGGAATTTCTCGATCCGGCGAATGAGCATTGAGCGTCCCTCCTTGGCGACTCGTTACTGGATGCCTGTTTAGGTGACCGGCGAAATCCTACTTGTCTAGGAAAATTACATCGTATACATCGATTGACATGGAAGCCACCGATCCCCGCGCCCGATTGCTCCAGCTTGCCGAGCAACGCGGCGTCAGCCTTGCCGCCCTTTCAACCCTGATCGGGCGTAATGCTACGTATTTACAACAGTTCGTGCGCAAAGGCAGCCCGCGCAAGCTGGACGAGGGGGATCGGCGGACGCTGGCCTCCTACTTTGGCGTGAGCGAATCGGAACTGGGTGCGCCGGGGGAAATTTCCCCGACGCGGGCCGAAGGCGGCAGGCGCAGTGACTTCGTCGACATTCCGCGACTGCCTCTGGGCGCCTCGGCCGGGCCCGGGGCCTTTGCCGCTGAAGAAGTGCCGGTCGGCACCTTCCGCTTTTCCACCCGCTGGCTGCGCGGGCAGGGGTTTGATCCCGCCATGCTCAGCGCGATCGAGGTAACCGGCGATTCGATGGAGCCGCTGCTGCGCGACGGCGACGAGATACTCGTCGACCGCACCCCGCGCCCGCTGCGCGACGGGGTTCATGTTGTGCGGATCGGCGATGCCCTGATGGTCAAGCGCGTCCAGTCTGGCGTGCCGGGGCGGATCGTGCTGGAGAGTGAAAACCCGGCCTATCGCCCGATCGAATTGCCGCCCGAGGAAGTGCGGGTGGTGGGGCGCGTGGTTTGGAAAAGCGGGCGTTTGTAGGTGCTGCTCAGTTGCACTTTGATCGTTACCCAGGCGCAGGCCGGGGCCCAGTCCCGACAAGAAAGCATTGCTGCGCAATACCCTATTCGTTCGCTGGGTCCCGGCCTGCGCCGGGATGACGGATGCATGATTTGCCCCGCCGCATTCCCAGTTGTCAGCCCGTGAAATGAGCGGCAAGGACGGCGGCATGACTGACACACTTCCCCCTCTCCGCGCCGCCATCGTGCCCGTGACGCCGTTCGAGCAGAACTGCTCGCTGCTGTGGTGCACCAAGACCATGCGCGGCGTGCTGGTCGATCCCGGCGGCGATCTTGATCGGCTGAAACTGGCGATTTCGCGCGCGGGAATCACCGTGGAAAAGCTGCTGATAACCCACGGCCACATGGATCACTGCGGCATGGCCGGGGTCTTGGCGCGCGATCTTGGTGTGCCTATCGAGGGGCCGCATCAGGATGACCTGTTCTGGATCGAAAGCCTTGACGATCCGTCGAAACGGTACGGGCTGGAGGGTGAGAGCTTCACCCCGGATCGCTGGCTGCATGACGGCGATACCGTGTCCTTTGGCGAGGTCGAGATGCAGGTGATCCACTGCCCCGGGCATACGCCGGGCCATGTCGTGTTCTTCCACGAGCCTACGCGGCTGGCCGTGGTGGGTGACGTTATCTTTCAGGGGTCGATCGGGCGGACCGACTTTCCCAAGGGCAACCATGCCGATCTGATCGCCTCGATCACCGAACGGCTGTGGCCGTTGGGCAATGATGTCACCTTCATTCCCGGCCACGGCCCCACAAGCACGTTCGGCCACGAACGGCTGACAAATCCGTTCGTGGCCGACGCCAAATACCGCTGAGGGCGGCGAATTCAGGTCAGAACTTGTTCAGCGCGATCAGCACGCTGACGACCACCAGACCAAGCTGGATCAGCATGCCGGTGAGCATGCCAATGCCGCGACCGGCCTTGAAACTCCCGTCCATGCCGATGGCGTGGGCCACGCGGCCCAGCATGAATACCGCACCAACCGGGGCGAGCCACGCGCCGCCCTTGCCGGCAGCCTCGACCAGACCGATGGCGATCAGGGTCAGCGGCACTTGCTCGACGAAGTTCAGCTGGGCGCGCATCCGGCGCAGGATGGCTTCGTTGCCGCCGTCGCCTACCGAAACGCCGTGCGCGTGGCGCAGTTTGCCGATGCGCATGCCAAGCCAGAAATTGATGACCAGCGCCGCGGCTGTGAGGCACAAGGTAGTTGGAAGCAGTACAATCATGGAATTCTCCCCCGTTTTCGTTACCCGAAAGGTCAGGGCAGGGTACCCCATTCCTAGCGGCTTGCAACGGCTGCTAAATAGTCTATAGGCCCGCCTTCGCTGTCACCGGGTTCGATGGACTTGGCATGGCAATACGATCCATTTTTTTGCAGATTCAGGAACAGGTGCCGCAATGGCTGTCCCCAAAAGAAAAACTTCGCCCTCCCGCCGGGGCATGCGCCGCAGCCACGATGCGCTGAAGGTAGATGCCTTCCACGAATGCGGCAATTGCGGCGAACTGAAGCGTCCGCACCACCTCTGCAACTCGTGCGGCCATTATAACGGTCGCGAGATCCTCGCCGTCGGCCTCTAAGGCCTTACGGGGGATCTGATCGCATGAGCCTGCCGCGTATCGCAATTGACGCGATGGGCGGCGATGAAGGCGTGCGCGTCATGGTTGAGGGCGCGGCGCTTGCTCGCCGTCGCCACGATCGTTTCAAGTTCCTGCTGGTGGGCGATGAAACGCACATCAAGGCAGCGCTTGAAAACCACCCGAATCTGCGGGCTGCATCCGAAATCCTCCACGCGCCCGAAACCATTTCGGGTGAGGAAAAGCCCAGCCAGGCGCTGCGCCGGGCCAAGCACACATCGATGGGCATGGCGGTTAACGCCGTGAAGGCCGGACAGGCCGGGGCCGCTGTCAGCGGCGGCAATACCGGCGCACTCATGGCGATTTCCAAGCTCGCGCTGCGCACCATGCCGGGGATCGACCGGCCCGCGCTCGCCGCGTTGTTGCCGACGCTGGGCGACAACGACGTCATCATGCTCGACCTTGGCGCCAACACCGAATGCGATGCGCGCAATCTCGTCCAGTTTGCCATCATGGGCGCGGCCTATTCGCGGATCGTCACCGATCTCGAATCACCGCGCGTGCGTTTGCTCAACATCGGCACTGAGGAAAACAAGGGCACCGAATCACTGCGCGATGCCGCAGGCCAGCTGAAGCTGGCAGCGCAGGGCCTGGAACTGACCTTTGACGGCTTCACCGAGGCAGACAAGATCTGCCGCGGCGATGTTGATGTGGTGGTGAGCGACGGGTTTTCCGGCAATATTGCGCTGAAAGCGGTCGAAGGCACGGCCCGTTTCGTCGGTGATCTGCTCAAGCGTGCCTTTACCTCTTCGCTGCGCTCGAAGCTTGGCTTCCTGGTCTCGCGTCCGGCGACCGAATTGCTGCGCGGCCACCTTGATCCCAACAACCACAACGGCGCGGTGTTCCTCGGTCTCAACGGCATCGTCGTGAAAAGCCACGGCTCGGCCTCGGCGCTGGGCGTGGCAAACGCGGTGCATGTCACCGCCCGCCTGCTTGAGGAAAACCTCATCGAACGCATTTCCGGCGATCTCGCCAAGCTTGGTGCCCACGGGCTGGGCAATGGCCGCGCCCCCAAGGGTGCTGCAGCCAAGGATTCTGCAGAATGACACTGCGCGCTGTCATTACCGGCACCGGATCGGCCCTGCCGGCGCGGCGCGTAGGCAACGACGAGATGGCACAGCTGGTCGATACCAGCGACGAATGGATTGCCGCTCGCACCGGCATCCGCAGCCGCTATTTCGCCGGCGAAGGCGAAACCACCTCGACGCTCGCCACGGCAGCGGCGCGCAAGGCGATTGAAGCCGCCGGCATTGACGCCAGCGCAATCGACCTGATCGTGCTGGGCACGACCACCCCGGACCAGACCTTCCCGGCCACTGCCACCACGGTGCAGGCCGCGCTCGGCTGCAATGGCGGCATGGCTTTTGACGTTCAGGCGGTGTGCTCGGGCTTTCTCTATGCGCTCGGCGTTGCCGAATCGATGATCCGTTCCGGCATGGCCAGCAAGGCGCTGGTGATCGGCGCCGAAACGATGAGCCGCCTGCTCGATTTCGATGATCGCGGCACCTGCGTGCTGTTTGGCGACGGTGCCGGCGCGATAGTCCTCGAAGCGCGGACAAGCGACGATCCCGATGCTCCGGGCATCCTTGCCACCAAGCTCCACGCGGACGGCGCACACAACGAACTGCTGTTCGTCGATGGCGGCGTCTCAACCACGGGGACAGTCGGCAAACTGCGCATGACCGGCAATCAGGTGTTCAAGCACGCGGTCAACAATCTTGCCGACGTGCTGCGCGAAGTGCTCGAAATCTCAGGCACACAGGCCTCCGAGATTGACTGGGTCGTGCCGCATCAGGCCAATTCCCGGATTATCGAAGGCACGGCAAAAAAGCTCGGCCTGCCGATGGACCGCGTGATCATGACGGTTGACAGCCATGCCAACACCTCGGCCGCTTCGGTGCCGCTGGCGCTGGACGCCGCGGTGCGTGACGGGCGGATCGTGCCGGGCCAACTGATCGTGCTTGAAGCGATGGGCGGCGGCTTTACCTGGGGCGCCAGCCTGGTCCGCATGTAAATTGTCGTCCGGACAGGGTCATCTGGCGTATTTTCTTGCGCAAGGCCAAGCGATTGCGTTGCAATTTTCCTACGGTTCATTATCGTCCCGACTCACGGGGGTCGCTATTGAGGGGGAAAGGAGCAGATGCGCTCCATGAGCACTTTAACTCGGGCAGACCTGGCTGACGCGATCAACCGGAAGATGGGACTTTCACGAGCGGAATCGCTCGGGCTGGTGGAATCCATCCTCGGTCATATGAGCGATGCCTTGGCCAACGGCGAAAACGTCAAGATCTCGGGCTTCGGGACCTTCCTTCTGCGCGACAAGGCGCAGCGGATCGGCCGCAATCCCAAGACCGGCGTCGAAGTGCCGATCACACCCAGGCGGGTCATGACCTTCCGCGCAAGTCAGCTTCTCAAGGAACGCGTTACCGGCTGATGAGCGACGAGGGGGCTCTCCAGTTCGACGCCCGCAAGGCGCCCGATGCGCTGCGGACAATTGGCGAGGTCGCCAAGGCGATCGGCATTCGCCAGCATGTCCTGCGCTATTGGGAAGAACAGTTCCCGATGCTGAAGCCGCTCAAACGCAGCGGCGGACGGCGCTATTACCGGCCTGAGGACGTGGCGATGGTCGAATCGATCGATCGGCTTGTTCACAAGGAAGGTTACACCCTGAAGGGCGCGAAGGCGGTGCTTTCGGGCAAAGGGGCGGGGGCTGAACGGGCACCTGCCGCCGCGCCGGTGGCACCGGCACCGGTTTCATCGGGCAGCGGCGTTCCCGTCGCTGCGCTGATGGATATCCGCAACCGCCTCGCTGCGGCGCTGGCCGTCTGATCGCTCGCCAGCAAAACCGAGTTTCGTCGCAACACTTGTCCGTCATCCCTGCGCAGGTGGGGTCCATCGGCGGATGCCAGTGCAATCGACGGTGGTTTGCACAGGCGTGGGCACATGGATCCCCGCCTGCGCGGGGATGACGGAGCGTGGGGATTGGGGTGAAGGTGGCTAAGACTAGCTCACCAGTCCGCCGGTTCCGGACCCAGTTCCGGGTCTAGATCGCGCGGGCGCATCAGATAGACGAGCTTCGCGCAGCCGTCGTGCAGGTCAGTCCAGCTATCGATATCGCATTCGAGAACAGCATAGGCCGCGGTCGGGAACTTGTCCTCCACCTTGGCGCGCAGCGGGCAGGTGCCGTCATCGGGGACGAGGTCGAAGATCAGGTCCTCAAGCCCCGGATTATGGCCGACCATCATGGCCTTGTTCACGCTGTCTGGCAGGTCGTGCAGCACTTCGGTGAGGATCACCGAGCTGGCGAGGTAGATGCGCCGGTCCCAGATTACCGGCACTTCGCGGCCCGCAGCCTTGGCGGCAAGCTCGATAGTTTCGGCCACGCGCACGGCAGGGGAGGCGATGATCTGTTCCCACTTCATGCCGTGCTCGACGATGTGCTTGCCCATCAGTGCCGCGCCCTTGCGGCCGCGCGCGTTCAGCCCGCGGTCGAAGTCACGCGCCTTGGCGTCGTGCCAATCAGACTTGGCGTGGCGGAACAGGCCTAAAAGTTTCATGACGGCAGCTTCATCGGCGGACGGTCACTCGCTCGCGGTTTCGGTGGGCACCGATACGCCTGAAGCACGCGCCGCTACCCGGTGCAAGGCCTCGTCGAGCGTCAGCCGCGTGATCGGGGTGCCTGGCGGGAAGGCGGAGAGCAAGCGGCTGGGGAAGGCGGCGGAGAGGACGACGAAAGCGCCGTGGTCCTGCCTGCTGCGGATCAGCCGGCCAAAGGCCTGCGCCAGCCGGGCGCGGATGATGCGGTCGTCATGGGCGGAACCGCCATTGGCCGCGCGGCGCGCGCGGTGCAGGATCGATGGCTTGGGCCACGGCACCTGCTCCATGATCACCAGCCGCAACGAATGGCCGGGCACGTCGACCCCGTCGCGCAGCGCATCGGTGCCGAGCAGGCTCGACCGCGGATCATCGCGGAAGATGTCGACCAAAGTGCCGGTGTCGATCGGATCGACGTGCTGGGCGTAAAGCGGCAGGCCCGCGCGGGCGAGCCGGTCGGCGATGCGGCCATGGACCGCGCGCAGGCGGCGGATCGCGGTGAACAGCCCTAGCGCTCCGCCGCCCGATGCCTCTATCAACCGTGAATAGGCCCCGGCGAGCGCCGATATGTCGCCCTTGGGCACGTCGGTAACGATGATCACCTCGGCCTGATCGGCGTAGTTGAACGGGCTCTCGCTGAGCGACAGGTGCGGCTGGACATCGACGTGGCTCGCACCCGACCGGGCAATCGCCGCCTGCCAGTCATCCCCATCGCGCAGGGTGGCCGAAGTGACCATTACGCCGTGCGAGGGCTCCAGCACGGTCCGCGCAAATGGCTTCATCGGATCGAGGTAACGGCGATGTATGCCGACATCGAATTCGCGGGCATCGCCGCGTTCGACGGCCAACCAGTCGACGAATTCCGGATCCGCCGGTCCGCCGAGCCGTTCGAGCAAGGCTTCCCACGCACCGATCAGATCAACCCGCCATGCCAGCGAAGCGCGTGCGCCTTCGATTCGCGCACGGCCTGATCCGTCGAGCCAGTCGGGCGGTTCGGCAAGGATAGCCTCAAGCCGCACGCCAAGTCGGATCAGCGGGCTGCGGATATCAGCCAGCGCGGACTGGGCGGCACCTGCGAGCTCGTTGAACGGGCCGTCGAGCTGCGCCGCCTCGGTCTCCAGCCCATAGCCGGCTTCCTGCCCGCCGCTTTCGTCGCGGGCATAGGTCACCGTGCGAACGGCCTGCAACAGGTCCTCGAGCGGGCCGGAGGGCATGCCGTCATTCAGCCGCTGCAGCCAGCCGTCACCGGGCAGGGCCTCGGCGGCGTGGCGGGCGGCGGCGATGGCTTTTCCGCCGGCCTCGTCATAGCTGGCAAGATCGGCAAGCCGCGCGGCGAGGCCACGGCGGCGGCCCTTCGATCCGCGTTCCGGGCCGATGACCCAGCGGCGCAGTTCGATCAGCTCGGTGCCGGTCAGCGCGGCGGCAAAGGTGGAATCGGCGGCCTCGAACACATGATGGCCTTCGTCGAACACCAACCGCGTCGGCCGCTGCGCATGGTCACGTCCGCGCGCCGCATTGACCATGACCAGCGCGTGGTTGGCGATCACGAGGTCAGCCTGCGCCGAGGCGCGCGCCGAGCGTTCGATGAAGCATTTCCGGTAATGCGGGCACCCGGCATAGACGCATTCACCGCGCCGGTCGGTCAGCGCGGCGATGCCCCGCTGGCGGAACAGCGTGCCGAGCCAGCCGGGCAAGTCGCCGCCGATCATGTCGCCGTCCTGGCTATAGGCCGCCCAGCGCGCCACCAGTTGCGCCATGATCGCCGCGCGCCCATTGAATCCGCCTTGCAGCGCGTCCTCAAGGTTGAGCAGGCACAGGTAATTCTCGCGCCCCTTGCGCACGACCACCGGCTGGCTGCCATCGGCGCGCTGGCTGGGCCATGCCCTTGCGCTTTCGCGGCGCAGCTGGCGCTGCAATGCCTTGGTATAGGTCGAAACCCAGACCGTGCCGCCTGACTTCTCAGTCCACACCGAGGCGGGCGAGAGATAGCCCAGCGTCTTGCCGATGCCGGTTCCCGCCTGGGCGAGCAGGACGTGCGGCCGGTTTTCCTTCTGGCGCGGCGCAAAGGTTCGCGCGGCCTCTGCGGCATAGGCCTGCTGACCGGCGCGCACTTCGGCGCCGCTGCCGGTCAGCGCTGCCAGCCGTGCGGCGACTTCTTCAGGCCCCAGCGAAACCTGCGCCGGTTGCGGGCGCTCGGGCGCTTCCTCCCATTCGGGCAGCTTGCCGAACAGCCCGCGCTCGGCGCGTTCGGGCTTGGCAATGCGCGGGGCGAGCAGAGGCGCCCACGGCCAACGCAGGCGGGCAAGCGATTGCAGCGCAGACCAAGCGCCGTCACGCTCTTTCCACGCCGGCTCCTCGCACCGCGCCAGCAGCGTTCCGGCGGCAAGCTGGAGCAGGGCGGGCACTCCGTCGTCACTCGCTGGTTCAGCCAGGCCGAGGGCATGAGCGATGCCCTTGGGCGTCGGCACGATGAACTGCGCGGGGTGGATGAAAGCGAACAGTTCGAGCAGGTCGAGCCCCGACAGGTCGGGATAGCCCAAGCGGCTGGCGACCAGCGGCGCGTTGAGCATGATCAGCGGCGTATCGGCCGCCGCCATGATCGCCTCGCCCTTTGCTGCCCCGCGCGTGGTTCCCGCGCCATCGCGCAGCCAGCAGCCCGAATGGCTGGCGTGGATCGCGGGAAGGGGCAGGGGACTCATGATCTCGGATTAGAACGGAAATGGAACAGAGGGCAAGCCGCTTCCGCTGTTTCAGGCGGCGGCGGGCTGGCAATTATCGGCGAATTTGCCGAGATAGCCTTCCATTGCTGCACGGCCGGCCGGGGTCAGCGACACCTGAATATGCTCCCAGTTTCCCGGTGAGTCGCCCTGTGCGGCAAAGCCGAAGTGGCAGGCGCGTTCAAGCGCGCTTATCACGATCCCATTGGAAAGGCCTAGTGACCGCGCGGCGGACGAGACCGTGATCGGCGCGCTATCGCCAGGCGCGGCATAAAGGTGCAGCAGCAGGTCCCAGCCCCCGGCGCTGATCGCTTCGTCAGCGAAAAACTCGCTGCGCATCTGGCGGTAGTGAATCAGTTTTCGGGCAAGCAGGCTCAGGTCCACCGGATCGGCGGACGATTTCTTCCATTTGAACAACGTATTACCTTGCGACTCGAGAAATGCCGAAGCGGCCGCCCTTGTTCGGGCTTTTTATCGAGCGGCGCGGTTAGCCGTTGCGGCCTGTTCGTCCAAGCCGATTTGGCGGTTCAGGTGCGCAGTTCGTCGATTTTCCGGGCGACTGGCACCAGACTTCGCACTTGCGAAAACCGCGTGGGTCCGCGAAAGGCCGTGCCCATGACCGAAGATGCACTCCTGTCCGCCGCCAAGGTTTCCAAGGCCTGGCCCTTCGAGGAAGCCCGCAAGCTGATCAAGCGGTTCCCGGAAGGCAAACCCGGTGGCGCGGCGGTGCTGTTCGAGACCGGCTATGGCCCTTCGGGCCTGCCGCACATCGGCACATTTCAGGAAGTGCTGCGAACCACGCTGGTGCGCCGGGCCTATGAAACGCTGACTGGCGGCGCCCCGACGCGGCTGGTGGCGTTCAGTGACGATATGGACGGCCTGCGCAAGGTGCCGGATAACATGCCCAATCAGGGGCTACTCACCGCTTACCTCGGCCATCCGCTCAGCCGGATTCCCGATCCGTTCAACAAGTACGAAAGCTTCGCGCACCACAACAACGCGATGCTGCGCGATTTCCTTGATCGCTTCGAATTCGACTATGAATTCGTTTCGGCTGCCGATCGCTACAACTCGGGTGCCTTCGATGAGGCGCTGCGCGGTGTCCTGCGCAATTTCGGCGGGATCATGGACATAATGCTGCCGACGCTGCGCGAGGAACGGCGCAAGACCTATTCGCCGATCCTGCCGGTAAGCCCCCGCACGCATCAGGTGCTGCAGGTTCCGGTCGAGGTCGTCGATGCCGAAGCCGGGATCATCCGGTTCGAGGATCATGGCGACATGGTCGATCATTGCATCTTCGGCGGACAAGCAAAGCTGCAGTGGAAGGTCGACTGGGCGATGCGCTGGGTCGCACTGGGCGTCGATTACGAGATGTGCGGCAAGGATCTCACCGATTCCGTGCGCGAAAGCGGCAAGATTGCCCGCGCGCTGGGCGGCCGACCGCCGGAAGGCCTGATCTACGAACTGTTCCTCGACGAGAATGGCGAGAAGATTTCCAAGTCGAAGGGCAACGGCCTGACCATCGATCAGTGGCTGACCTATGGCAGCGAGGAAAGCCTGGGCTTCTACCTGTTCCGCGACCCGAAGAGCGCCAAGTCGCTCCATGTCGGCGTGGTGCCGCGCGCGGTCGATGAATACTGGCAGTTCCGCGAAAAGCTGGCCGATCAGCCGATCGAACAGCAACTCGGTAATCCGGTGTGGCACTTGCTGCGCGCCAATCAGCGATCCCCCGCGAAGGCTGGGACCTCAGGCATTAGCGCGCAAACTCATGAGGTCCCCGCCTCCGCGGGGACTCCGGGCGCGGGCGATAGCCTGCCGGTGACTTATGGCTTGCTGCTCAATCTTGTCGGCGTGCTGGGGCCGAACGCGACGCGCGAACAGGTCTGGTCGTACCTTGCGAATTATGTCGCGGATGCGCGGCCCGTTGCCCATCCGCAGGTCGACGTGCTGGTCACTTCGGCGCTGGCCTACAACCGCGATTTCGTCGCGCCGACGCTTGCCCGTCGCAAGCCCGAGGGCGGCGAGGCAGCGGCATTGGCGGCGCTTGATGCCGCATTGGCTGCGGCAGGTGATCACGCCAGCGCGGAAGAGCTGCAGAACATGGTCTACGAGATCGGCAAGAACCCGGACTACGGGTTCGAGGGCCTGCGCGACTGGTTCAAGTGCCTTTACGAAACCTTGCTCGGATCGAGCCAGGGGCCGCGCATGGGCAGCTTCATTGCGCTTTACGGGGTCGCAAACACGCGCCTTCTGATCGCCGAGGCCCTCGCAGCCTGACTTGCGGCGCCGCTACCTCAGCGGCGCTGGAACAGGGCGAACAGCCGATCGATGAGCTTGCTCCAGAACGAGGGGCGCGTTTCCGGCATCGGGGCAGGAGCCTCACCGCCGCTGATCATCCTCGCGCGCAGGCTGTGGCCGGCCTGCGGAGCGAATTCGCGTGGCGGCAGAGGCGGCGGCGGCAGATCAGGTTCGAACGGCGCAATATCCTCGGCGCGGACGGCGGGATTTTCCTCGCGTTCGGGCCAGACCGTATCCCCCATTTGCCGTTCATTGTCAGGCGTGACCGCCCACGGCTTGTAGCCTTCCTTGATCTGCTCAGGCGTCAGAGCGGCTGGCCGCGGCTTGATGAGTTCCTCAATGGTTGCCTGGACGGTCGGGTTGGGCTTCGTGTCGTCTGATGTAACCGGAGCAGGAGCATCCGGCTCGGCTGGAGCGGTGTCCACAACCGTAGCGAAATCCACCACCGACTGGGCGGGCTCGACCGGGGCGCTGTCCACGGCATCAGCCACTTCCAGCTCGGCAGGATCGGCGGGCGTTTCCTCGGCCGCCATTGGTTCGGCCACTGGCTCGGGAAGTTCCTCCTCGGCTTCGGCTGCAATCTCGACGAAACTTGCGGGGTCTTCGAATACGTCGTCGACCGCAGGCTGCTGCGGCTCAAGATAGGGGCGGTAATCGAACGGATCGTCGGCCAGAGTAGGCTGGCTTGGTGGCGGTGGCGGAGCGACACCCAGCGCGGCGCTGGCCATCATCTCGTCCATGCTGCTGCTATCCTCGCCTTCGGCGAGTGCGAGTACCGGCTTCTTGGCGGCGCGCTTGATGCCGATGCTGAGCAGGCTGGCCTCTTCGGCACCTTCTTCGTCTTCGCTCGGCTGGTGCGCCGGGGCCAGACTATCCTCGGCAACCATCGGGGGCGGCGCGGCGGCGGCAATGGCCACGACTTCGCCGCCAGCGAGATATTCGTCACAGCTCAGCACGGGGGCGTCGAACGAGGGGTAGACCCCGTTATTCGCGGTCAGCACGCAAAGCGGGCGGCCCATGCGGCGCTTGGCGAAACTGTCGCGCAGTGCCTTGTGGAACAGGACCGAAAGGTAGCACGAGGCAATTGTGCCGGCGCGGATCTCGTCAGGGTCGGGGGTCTCGCTGGAAAGCAGGTGCTGCTCCAGCTGGGCCAGCGCGCCATAGAGGTCGTCCACGCCGCGAAAGGCGATGGCATGATCGACGCCTTCGCAATCGCCCGCCCACTGGCAGCCGAACGAGGAATAGCCGTCAAGCAGATCGTTGCGGTCCGATTCGGAGAACGGAAAGGCCTCGTCCGAGAAATAGGCGGTTTCAACCGGCAGGCTCATCAGGCCGGCACCATCGGGCTTTGGCGCGCGGCCTTCGGGATCGCCGAATGACAGGCAGATGGACGTCACCGGCTGTTCTGCGCGGTCGAATTTCTTCAGCCCTTCGTCGAGAGCCTCCCAGCCGGAAATCTCGATATCTTCGTGGGATACCGCCATGAAACGCCCAGGAAACGGCGCGCCTTCACCCGTGAACGGCTGCAGGAGCGTGCGCAGGTGCAGGGCCGCGTCGTCGGCAAGACCGCGCCGCAGCATGTCCTCGATCGACTGGCGGAAAGCATCCTCGTGCTGCCCGTCGATGGTGATGGAATCCACTCGTCATTCTCCACGTACCCGTGACAGGGAAACTAGGAGCGATTGGTTACCCCCCGGTTAGCGAAACCGGATTTCTGCGACGAGATGCTTTAGCCGCCTGCCGCGATCCAGCGGTCGATCTTCGCTTCCAGCACTGGCAGCGGCAGCGCACCCGAACCGAGAACCTGTTCGTGGAAGGCGCGCAGGTCGAATTTTGGCCCAAGTGCGGCTTCGGCCTTCTTGCGCAGGCGTTGTATGGTCAATGCGCCCACCTTGTAGGCGAGCGCTTGTCCCGGCCAAGCGATGTAGCGTTCGACTTCCGCCGTGGCATCGGTGCGGCCCATGCCGGAATTGGCGAGCATGTAATCGATCGCCTGTTCGCGGCTCCAGCCCTTGGCGTGTAGGCCCGTATCGACCACGAGGCGCATGGCGCGCAGCATTTCGTCGTCCAGCGTGCCCCAGTGCTGCATCGGGTCCTTGTAGAGCCCCATCGAATAGCCGAGTGTCTCGGCATAGAGCGCCCAGCCTTCGACAAAGGCCGTATTGCCGCCAAAGCGCTGGAAATCGGGAAGCGCGGTATTCTCCTGCGCCAGGCTGATCTGGAAATGATGCCCCGGCGCGCCTTCGTGCAGGTAAAGCGTCGCCATTCCGGTGAGGAAGCGGCTGGGCAGGTCATAGGCGTTGTAGAAGAACACGCCGGGCCGTGTGCCGTCCGCCGAACCCTGGTTGTAGGAACCGCCGGCTTCGTACTTTTCGCGGTAGGCGGGGTAGGCCTCAATCTCGAGCCGGGTCTTGGGCACCTTGTTGAAATAAAGCGGAATTTGTGTTTCGACCGTCTTGGCGATGGCGGCGAAACCGCGCGCCAGATCGTCGCGGGTCTTGGGGTGATAGCGCGGATCGGTGCGCAGCACGTCGAAGAACTGGCGCAGGCTGCCACTGTAGCCGAGCTGCGATTTCACGCTTTCCATGTCGCGCTGAATACGGGCGACTTCGCCAAGCCCAAGCTGGTGCACTTCCTCGGGATCGAGAGCCAGCGAAGTGTGGAGCTTGATCATCTTGCGATAGAGCGCTGGCCCGCCCTTCATCGCCGAAATGCCTGGCTGGATGCGCGCGGCGGGCAGGTATTGCTCGGCCAGGAAGGTCCGCAAGCGCTGGTAGGCGGGGTAGATTTCACTGCGGATCACGGAGAGATAATCGGCCGCCAACTTGCCGCGCACAGCCTCGGGAATCGTCTTCGGCATGTCGCGGATGGGCGCGTAGAACGGCGATTCTTCCGGCTTCTGCGCCAGCAGGGCGTCAATCTGCGCGATCATATTTGTCGTAGTCAACTTTGAATCGACCACTCCGCTGTCCAGCCCTTCGCCAAAGCGCAGCACTGCGGTGTCGAGCACCTTGGGCACGACTTTTTCGATAGCCAGCGCGCTGCGGTAATCCGCCTCGGTCTTGAACGGCAGGTTGCCGGCAATCAGCGAGGGAAATTCCACGTGAAGCCCGCCGAAATGGGTCAGCGGGCGGACGGCGGTAAGGGCCCGGGTTTCCGGCTGGAGAAAATCGATCGACGTGCGCGTATCGCCGAGGAAGATGTCGTACGAAATCTGCCGTTCCGCGCTGAGCCGGCTGCGGTTGATCCGGCTCAGCGCGGCCAGGCTCTGCTTCGCGGCGGCAAGCCGGCGGCGGTCAAGCGCGTCGGTGAAGATCTGACTGATCAGCGCCGGTTCTGCCTGTTCGCCGCGATAGATCGCCTGCAGCGGGGAGTTGGCCCGGTCGCGCTTGGCGTCCTGTGCGAACAGCAGCATCAGCTTCTGGTCATCGCTGCGGTCCGGCAGACTGGCGGTCGCCACCGGAGCAGCGGCCAGCTGGGGCACGTCCTGCGCCAGCGCGGCGGTGGCAAGAGAGCCCATCAGCGCGGCGGTTAGCGCGAGGGCTACCCCTGTTTTCACGCCCATCGGCGCGTCCGGTACCATTTGGTAATCACGTATTTTACCCCCCTGATCACCGGCATACCGGCG
Organism: Novosphingobium sp.; assembly: GCF_031424035.1. GTDB lineage: Bacteria > Pseudomonadota > Alphaproteobacteria > Sphingomonadales > Sphingomonadaceae > Novosphingobium. The sequence goes on along the minus strand of NZ_JANPGP010000126.1, from coordinate 3,266 downwards.
TGCAGTGTATCAATGTTCGGCGTGCCATCGGGCAGCGCGTTGTTCCACACCAGCATGACCCCGCGCTGCGGCGGGATCGACAGGCCAAGGCGGACGAAGTCAGTTGTGCCGCCTTCCTCAACATCGTTGAGATAGATCATCGCCGTCCAGCTGCGTTGCCCGCCGCGGACAACCTCACCGTCCCAGTAACTGGCCTTTGTCCAGAACCAGTCGTTATGGGCGCGAAATTCCTGACCCACCGTATAGCGCTGGCCTTGCACGGCCTCGCCAAAGGCTGGCGTCATGCCCAGGCAATCGTCGATGCGCCGCTCGATCATTTTGACGAAGGCGTCACCGCGATCGACATCGCCCGAATAACTGGTGCGAAATTCGCTGTCCTGCCCGTGTTCATACAGCGTGGAAGGCCGCGCATTGTCATCGACGATCTTGATGAAGCGGTCGCATTCCTCGGGCCCGAGGAAATCGGTGATGCCATAGATTTCCGCGCCTTCGACCGGAAACTTCTGTGCCCCCGGATCGGCCGCCAGCCGCCGACGGACGATCTGCCCGACTCGCTTCAGCGCCTGTTTGTCCGGGTTCGGAGCATTGTTGTAAGGTTCGAGTGCGGGATCCATCGCCCATTCGTCATGCTATTGATTTCAAAGACTGCCTATCGCGGCCTGCGCGAAGGGCAAGAACAAACGGACGAAGGGCCCCCGTTCATCTGCGAACGAAGGCCCTCCTTTTCCGGTCCACTCAACCGGAGGACTTAACCGGGACTGGCTTACCAGAACACGTCGTAGATCGTGTCGACCACTTCGCCGGTATAGATGTCGACCAGCAGGGCGTCATCGTAATAGCGAACCCAGCGATAGGGACCGTAGGCTTCAGGCAGGCGGTACTGCCAGGGATCGTTGATCCAGTAGCTCGACCCGAAGAACAGGCTGTCCATGAAGAAGCCGACCGACAGGCGGCGGTAGGAATAGCCCCGGTACGGCGCGTTGTAATAGCCGATGCGGAAGGCGTTGCGGTTGGTGTTGCGGTATGAATACCAGTCATACCGGTTGTTGCTGCGCCAATCGCGGTCCCAGCGCCGGTTGGTGTTGTTGTTTGCACCCCAGCGATTGTTGTCACGCCACGAGTTGTTGTTGCGATAGGTGTCACCGCGGCGATCGTCACGCCACGTTTCCGTGCGCCCATCGCGGTTGCCATCGCGCCAGTTGCGACCGTCAGTCTGACGGGTGGTTTGGGCCGGACGCTGCTCTGTGCGAGCCGTGCCATAGCGGTCACCGTCACGGCGCGAATTGCCGCCGTTCCACTGGCTTTCCGCACGCGGAGCGGTCTGCGTGGTGGCCTGTCCGCCGCCATTCCAGCCGCGACGACCCTGCGTCGCGCCGCCGTTCCAGCTGCCGCGCGTCTGAGCGTCAGCCTGCGAATTGGCCTGAGCCTGGGGAGCCTGCTGCGCCTGTGCCTGCCAACGGCCGCGCCAGTTGGGGGTGCTGGTTGTCTCAGCACTGGTACGGCCACCACCGTTCCAGCTGCGCTGCTGCTGGGCAGGGGCCGCTGCCGGTGCCTGCACCTGGACTTGCGCCTGTGCCTGCGGAGCCGATTGCTGGCGCTGGGCACGGCCACCGCCGTCACCGCCGCCACGATTGCCGCCGCCCCACTGGCGACCACCTTCGGAGGTGCCGCCACTGACGTTGCCGGCGGCTTCACCGCCGCGACGACCCCAGCCGCGTTCTTGCGCTTCGGCCGAAGCCGGGAGCGAAGCCACGGCAGCTGCAACCGCAAGCGCGGCCCAACCACTCGATTTAAGGAAATGCTTCACGGCCATGGCCGATCTCCAGATCAAAAAGCACCGCGACCCTTCGCGGCGTCCACTGTTGAGGGGTTAACGGTTCCCTACTTTCGACAGGCTGAATGGGACTGCCAGCTTCCCGTTCAGGTTTGGGCGGAGTTTTATGAAGGCGGCCTGGAGCAAAAGGTGACAGAGGTGACAGATCGGGTAAATGTGTCACCCTGATTTCTGGGTTGAAAATCAGACAGTTGATTGGAATTTAGGTGACACATAGCCGTTTTCCAGCGTGTGCACGAAACTTCGACCGACAGTGAGAAAGAGCGTGGTTTGCTTGTCTCAAATCCCGGCGATGTAGGAAAGGTTGGGGGAATTCTCTGGCGGTGCGAGTCGTATTCCAGGGGGAAACGCGGAGGCTGGCGTTAACTTCTGACCACCAGATGCCCTCATCCAGCCGCCGTCATCCTGAACTTGTTTCAGGATCCATTCCTCCGCGCGCACGGAGGGTTCGGAGGGGTGCGGGCGGCACCCCAAGCGCCTATCCCATGGTTCCGGCTGAAACGGCACGATGGATCCTGAAACAAGTTCAGGATGACGGAGTGAATTGGGGCGAGGAAAGAACGTCGGAAAAAGAAGCGAGGGCCGGGTCAGCGCATCCGCCAGACCCGGCCTGTAGTATCCTCAGCGCGTCAGCTTCTTGTAGGCCAAGCGCGTCGGACGATCCGCAGCGTCACCCAACCTGCGGCGCTTGTCTTCTTCATAAGCGGCGAAGTTACCTTCGAACCATTCGACGTGGCTGTTGCCTTCGAAGGCAAGGATGTGCGTGGCGAGGCGATCGAGGAAGAAGCGGTCGTGGCTGATGACCACGGCGCAGCCAGCAAAGTTTTCGATGGCGTCTTCCAGTGCGGCCAGCGTTTCGACGTCGAGATCGTTGGTCGGTTCGTCGAGCAGCAGCACGTTGCCGCCGGCTTTCAGCATCTTGGCCATATGGACGCGGTTGCGTTCACCGCCCGAGAGCTTGCCAACGTTCTTCTGCTGGTCCGCACCCTTGAAGTAGAACGCGCCGACATAGGCGCGGGTGCTGGTTTCCTGATTGTTGACCGTCATGTAATCGAGCCCGTCGGAGATTTCCTCCCAGACGTTCTTCTTCGGGTCCAGGTGATCGCGGCTTTGGTCGACGAAGCCGAGGTGTACGGTCGATCCGATTTCGATCGTGCCGCTGTCGGGCACTTCCTTGCCGGTGATGATCTTGAACAGCGTGGACTTGCCCGCGCCGTTGGGGCCGATCACGCCGACGATGCCGCCTGGGGGCAGGGTAAATGACAGGTCGTCGAACAATAGCTTGTCGCCGTAAGCCTTCGAGACATTGTTGACCTCGATCACCTTGCTGCCAAGGCGTTCGGGCACCTGGATGACGATCTGGGCCTTGCTGATCGGGCGATTGTCCTGCGCGTTCTGCAGTTCCTCGAACTTGCGGATACGGGCCTTTGAC
>NZ_JANPGP010000125.1:0-56117 GCF_031424035.1 Novosphingobium sp. | reverse complement strand
CCTGCTTGGCCTCGCGCGGGACGATGCTGAGCAGCTTCTCTTCGCGGCGGTCGGTCGGGTCCTGACAGGCGGTGCGCGGGGCGGGCGCGCCGACGCTGGAGGGCAGGTAGGACAGGAAGCGGCGCGCGCGCACAAAAGCATCGGCTTCGCTGGCGACCTCGTCATCGACCACGCCGTTGCGGGTGTGGATGTCGCTGCCGCCGAGGCTCTCCTTGTCGCTGGCCTCGCCGATCGCTTCGACCACCGCCGGACCCGCCGCGAAAACTTGCGAAAGCCCGCGCACCATCACCGAATAGTGGCTCGCCACCACCCGCGCCGCGCCCAGGCCTGCGGTCGGCCCGAGCGCCAGCGCGACCACCGGCACGGTCTCGAGGTTCCTGACGATGGTGTCCCAGCCCGGCGTCGCGGGCACGTAAGTTGCGCCGATGTCCTCAAGCGTCTTGACCGATCCGCCCCCGCCGGTGCCGTCGATCATCCGGATCAGCGGGATGCGCAGCGAGAGCGCCATCTTCTCGCACTGGACGAATTTGCGGTGGATCGCCGCATCCGCCGCCCCGCCGCGCACGGTGAAATCGTCGGCAGAGGCGACCACTGGGCGGCCTTCGATGTTGGCGCGTCCGAACACCAGGTTGGAGGGGGAGAGGCCGGTGAGCTGGCCTGCCTCGTCGTAATGCCCCTTGCCGGCGATCTTGCCGATCTCGCGGAAGGATCCCGCATCGACCAGTCCGACAATCCGCTGGCGGGCGTCGAGCTTGCCCCGTGCGTGCTGGCGGGCGACCTTTTCGGGGCCGCCCATCGCTTCGGCCAATTCGCGGCGGCGGGCGAGTTCGTCGACTTCGGGCTGCCAGGTCACACGCGAATCCTTCCCAATCCCCAAACCTCGTCATTGCGAGCGTAGCGAAGCAATCCAGAGCGTCACGCACAAACGCTCTGGATTGCTTCGTCGCTGCGCTCCTCGCAATGACGAATTGTGGGTTATTCGGAGAGCGCCTCGATCCGCGCCAGCAGCGCCTCGACCTGCACCTGCGCGCCGGCCACGGCGGAGAGCTCGGCCACGGTCCCGTCGAACGGCGCGACCAGGCTGTGCTCCATCTTCATCGCCTCGAGCGTGAGCAGCTTCTGCCCCTTGGTCACCGCCTGACCCTCGCTCACCTCGACCGCGATGATCTTCCCCGGCATGGGCGAGAGGATATCGCCGTCGTGGGCGTGGTGGTGGCCTGAGCCTTCCCAGCGCGTCCGAACCGCAAGCGCTTCTCCGCCCCGAAATACCACTGCACCGTCGCTGCTTCGCCTACCCTCGACGCGTCGCTTAAAATAGTCGTCGGGCAGTTCTTGGCGGATCGTTTCACCCCCGACGTTCATTGGAATGCTGCGACCCCATTCGGCGTTGAGCCTGAACCCGTAGTTCTGTCGCCACGGATCGGCTTCGAAGTTGTCGAAATAGGAATACTCGATTGAAGGTGGATGCCAGCTTGCGGTCGGGTTCAAGCTCATTCCCAAGAGAATTGTTGCGGCGTCGTCGAGCAAGTTCTCGTGGAGCTCGTCCGGCACCTCCAGATCGGCTGCGTGCCGGGCGATGAACCCGGTGTCGATGTCTTCATCGATGAATGCGGGTTGGCCCAAAAGCCGTTCGAGAAAACCCGCGTTGGTAGTAACGCCAGAGACCTGCGTCATACCACACGCCTTGCGAAGCCCTTTCCACGCCTCGTAGCGATTGAGCCCGTGCACCACGATTTTGGCAACCATCGGATCGTAGAACGGGGAAATGGCATCGCCTTCCTCGACGCCGGTCTCGGTGCGATTCGGTGCCAGAATTTTGAACGTCCCAAGCCGACCGGTCGAGGGCAAAAACCCCTTTGCCGGATCCTCCGCATAGAGTCGCGCTTCCATCGCCCAGCCGTTGATGCTCAGCTCCTCCTGCATCAGCGGCAGCACTTCCCCGCTCGCCACCCTGAGCTGCCACTCGACCAAGTCGACCCCGGTGATCTCCTCGGTCACGGGATGTTCGACCTGCAGCCGGGTGTTCATTTCCATGAACCAGATCCGGTCCGCGCGCAGGCCTTCCGAGGCATCGGCGATGAATTCGATCGTCCCGGCACCGACATAGTCCACCGCCTTCGCCGCCTTGACTGCTGCCGCGCACAACTCCTCGCGGGTCGCTTCGTCCATCCCCGGCGCGGGGGCTTCCTCGATCACCTTCTGGTGGCGGCGCTGGAGCGAGCAGTCGCGCTCGAACAGGTGGACGACGTTGCCATGGCTGTCGCCGAATACCTGCACCTCGATATGGCGCGGACGCTGGATGTATTTCTCGATCAGCACGTGGGCATTGCCGAACGAAGACGCCGCCTCGCGCTGGCACGATTGCAGCGCATCAGCGAAATCGCCCGCGCTTTCCACCAGCCGCATCCCCTTGCCGCCGCCGCCCGCGACCGCCTTGATCAGCACCGGATAGCCGATCTTGCCTGCCTCGATTGCCAGATGCGCCGGGTCCTGATCCTCGCCCATGTAGCCCGGCGTCACCGGCACCCCGGCGGCGGCCATCAGTTTCTTGGCCGCGTCCTTCAGCCCCATCGCGGTGATGCTCGCCGGGTTCGGGCCGACCCAGATCAGCCCGGCATCGATTACCGCCTGGGCGAATTCTGCATTCTCCGAGAGAAACCCGTAGCCCGGATGCACCGCTTCCGCGCCCGAGGCCTTGGCGGCGGCGATGATCTTCTCGCCTACCAGATACGATTCGCGCGCAGGCGACGGCCCGATATGCACCGCCTCATCGGCGCTCCGCACGTGCAATGCCTTGGCATCGGCGTCCGAATAGACTGCGATGGTGCGAATCCCCATGGCCCGCGCGGTGCGGATGATGCGGCAGGCGATTTCGCCGCGATTGGCGATCAGGAGCGATGAAAACATGGCCTACCGCTAAGCGCCAAGTGCGCGCGCTGCAATGGCTGTTGCATCCGCCGGGGCTTGCGCTGCGACGGGCGCGACACTAGAGCGACGCGCGAACCGCAATACACTATTCCCAACGGGGCCACTCCATGGAAGACCGCTTCAATACCATCGCCGGCTGGGTGCTGTTTTCAGGGATTGTCGCGCTCGGCGCGGCGAGCCTCTCGGGCCACTATTTCAGCGCCGACAAGCCACACGCCCCGCACGAAGGCGGTTACCCGATCGCCGGCGTGGTAGAGGCGGGCGAAGGCGAAGCTGCCGCCGTGCCAATCGAAACGCTGCTCGCCAGCGCTGATCCGGCCAAGGGTGAAGCGACTTTCAAGAAGTGTGCGTCGTGCCACACCATCGCTGCTGGCGGGGCCAATGGCATCGGACCGAACTTGTTTGGCGTAGTCGGCAAGCCAGTCGGCAAACACGCGGCCGGGTTCGGCTATTCTTCAGATCTGTCGGGCCATGGCGGCAACTGGGACTGGGCCAACCTCAATGACTGGCTGACCAGCCCGAAAAAGTTCGCGGCAGGCACCAAGATGAGCTTCGCCGGGCTTAGCGATGGGCAGGAACGCGCGAACCTGATGGTTTATCTCAATTCGCAAGGCTCGAACCTGCCGCTTCCTACCGCACCGGCGGCTGTGGCCCCGGCTGAGGGTGCAGCAGCGGCTCCGGCGGATAAGAAGTAAGGCCAATCCTCCCCGGGACGGGGATGATCTCAGGTCCCCTTGAACCCCTGCGCAATTACGTACCACTCCGACGAATCCTTGCGGCTCGCGGGCGGCTTGGCGTGTTTCACGCTGGTAAAATTGCGCTTGAGAATCGCCAGCAGGTCCCCATCCGTGCCCCCGGCGAAGACCTTGGCGACGAAGGCCCCGCCCGGTTCCAGCGTGGTGATCGCGAAATCGACGGCGGCTTCCACCAGACCCATCGTGCGCAAATGGTCGGTCGCCTTGTGGCCCACGGTGTTCGCCGCCATGTCCGACAGGACGAGGTCGGGCGGGCCATCGAGCGCCGCTTCAAGCGCGGCGGGGGCCTCGTCATCCATGAAGTCCATTTCGAACAGGATCACGCCCTCGATCGGATCGGTGGGCAGCAGGTCGATACCGACGACGCCGGCCTTGGGGCTGCGCTGGCGGACGATCTGGCTCCAGCCGCCGGGTGTCACGCCAAGATCGACCACGCGTTTCGCCGACTTGATCAGGCCGAAGCGGTCGTCCAGTTCCGCCAGCTTGTAAGCCGCGCGGCTGCGATAGCCGTCGGATTTGGCCTGCTTGACGTAGGGATCGTTGAGCTGGCGCTGCAACCACCGCACCGAGCTTTGCGAACGCCCCTTACCGGACTTCAGCTTCTCGTTGGGATTCTTGCCCGAGCGGCTCATCAGCGTTCCAGTTTCTGCAACACGGCGCGGGCATGGCCGGGGTGGCCGCCTGATGCCATGAGGCTCCTGAGGATGCCTTCACGGATACCGCGATCGGCGACGCCGAGCCGGTCGGCCGGCCAGAGGTCAAGGATAGTCTCGAGAATCGCGCAGCCCGCCACCACCAGGTCGGCGCGTTCGCGGCCGATGCAGGGCAGTTCGCGCCGCTGTTCGGGCGACATCGACGACAGTTTCTCGCTGATCGCGCGCATGTCCTGTGACGGCACGATCAGGCCATCGACCGCGCGGCGATCGTATTGCGGCAGATCAAGGTGCAGGCTGGCCAGCGTGGTGACCGTGCCGCTGGTGCCCAGCAGGCGCAGTTCGGTGATCGGCCGGCTCAGCCGCTTGGGCGAAATCCGCTGGGCAAAATCGGCAAAACTGTCGCGCACCAGCTTGCGCATGGCCTGATAGCGCTCGATTCGTGCTGCCTCGCCCGCGCCTTCCTCGCCGCAGGTCTCCGACAGCGAAACGACGCCGTAAGGCACCGAATGCCAGTCGAGGATGCGCGGCACGGTCGGCCCGCTTTCGATCAGCACCAGTTCGGTGGAACCGCCGCCAATGTCGAAGATCATCGCCGGGCCTTCGCCCGATTCGAGCAGGATGTGGCAGCCGAGTACGGCCAGCCGCGCTTCTTCCTGCGCGGTGATGACGTTGAGGTGGATGCCGGTTTCCTCGCGGACACGCTCGATGAAATCCATGCCGTTGCTGGCGCGGCGGCAGGCCTCTGTGGCGACCGAGCGGGCGAGGTGGACATTGCGCTTGCGCAGCTTTTCGCCGCAGACCCGCAGCGCCTCGACCGCGCGGTCCATGGCTTCGTCGGACAAGCGGCCCGACTGCGCCAGACCTTCCCCCAGCCGCACGACGCGGCTGAAGGCATCGATCACGGTAAAGTGCTCGCCCGATGGACGCGCAATCAGCAGCCGGCAATTGTTGGTGCCAAGATCGATCGCGGCATAGGCCTGCCGCTGCCCCACCCTTGGCCCCGCGTATTGCGAGCGCGGCAAAGCATCCGGCGAATCGCCGCTTGTTTCCGATAAGCCACCGGAAATGCGCGGGCCTTGGGATGGGCCCTGATGCGGAATGGGGCTGCCGGTGAATCCTTCCGGTGTGCCGCGTCTGCCTTCCGCCTCGCTGTGCCCAGCCTCCTCGCGCATTGCCGGCGGATGGTATTCCGCCATGGTCAGTTACTCGAACATCGTTTCCCCGCCCCAAGGGCAGGCATCGTGCGCCATCCTAGTAGTGAGGCGCGCATGGGGCAAGCAATGGTTGCAAATGCGCTTGACCCGGCTGGGACCCGGCATTAAGCGCGCGCACTGCGTTGCCCCGTCGTCTAATGGTAAGACACCGGATTCTGATTCCGTTTATCGAGGTTCGAGTCCTCGCGGGGCATCCATTTTCCGGACATCATCGGCACTCACGCCCCGTGCCTGCGGATGCTCCTATGTGCGCTCAGTTGTAGGCCACGGTTACGCTGAAGGTGCCGCTGTAGGCTTGCGAGGGCGTGCCCGAGGTCAGCGGAAAGCTCCCCCCGACATCGAACGACAGACTTCCCGCCGCGCCGAGCGCACCGGACAGCACCTGCACGCCGCTGAGCGACGGAATTGTGGTGACGGTGATCGCATTGGCTCCGCCGGTCATGGTAAAGGTGGTCGGCACCGATATCGAAACCGCCTGGCCGCCTTCGCCGCTGACGGCAAAGCTCGCCGCATCGGGAGCAGGGGTGCCGAGTGCCGCCGTGCCATTGCCGGTCACTGTCATCACGCCAGTTGTTGGCGCAAGGCTGACCGTGCCGCTGCCGCTGCGCGGCAGGACAATGCGGCCAAAGGCGAGGTTGGCGCTGCGGGTGACGGCGATGCCGCGAAACACCTGCGCCGATGTGGTGCCGGACGTCGATGAGGGTGTACCGCCGCCTACTCGCGAAACGGTGATGACCATGTTGGATGTCGCGTTGCCGGTCAGTCCGGCGGTGTTGTTGCCATTGATTGGCAAGTCATAGCCTAGCCAGAAGGTCTTCGACGCATTGCGGCCAACCGGGCCGACTTGGAAAGTAATCGAGCTGCCGGTGCCCGGTGAAACAGCGATCGACGCAGTGGCACCTGAGGTGGAGACAGTGAAATTCTGCAGCGCAGCGGCACGCCCGGTTGGGGTGCCGGTCACCGTGATGGTCAGCTGGGCATTCGACGTGATGCAGGCTACCTGGTTACCGCAGGCCACTGTAACCAGCGAGCGAACGCTCGCGGATGACAACCGCACGGCATTGCCCGAAAGCTTGGTGACCGTACCGGTTGCAGCGCTGGCGCGGAATATCGACTGGCCGGTGGGCGCGGCGACGATGTTGCCGAAATTGCCAGCGCCAATCGAAGTAACCGTGAAAGTCTGCGCGTGAGCCGCACCGCTCCACGCCAATGCGGCGATCAGCGCCATGAAGGCAAGGCGCAGCCAGGTCATTTCGCCACCTTCGCTTCGAACCGGGCTTCACCGGAAAGCTGGACCGTGCGTCCATCGCTGCCGATCCGCACCGAGCCAGGGCCAGCGAGCGTCATGCCCAGCCGGGTGGCCTGTTCGGGATCGAGCGCGATGCGGTAGGTTCCCGGCTTCACGCCATCGAACACGGCGGTACCGTCAAATTCGGTCTTGCCGGCAATCGGCGCGCCGGTTTCAGGGATCAGGCGCAGCATCACTGCGGAAAGGCCGGTCATGGTGCCATCCTGCTGGCGGAAATTGACGCGGAAGACAACTTCCGAGGTGGGCACCAGCGGATAGAGGATCGTCGCGACATGGCCCGCACGCGGTGCCAGCACCACGTTCTGCGGCGGCGCGGAGACGAAGCCGGCATCGGCGTCAGTGATGTCGGCGCGCAGGTTGGCCATGCCGCCGTCGCCCAGCCCGGTGATGAAGGCGCGGCCCTGAGCGTCAGTCACCATGGGCCGCGCCGCGCCTTGCAGCGCCACCCCGGCAACCGGCTTTTCACCCGAATCGAACCGGCCATTGGCATTGTCATCCTGAAAGGCGAGGAACGAGGCGCTTCCGCCATTGGCAGGCCCCGGCGAGGTGACGCGGTAGCCGCCACGCACCGGATCGAACGCCAATCCGAAGTTGAACTGGACACCGACGCGCCAGTTGCGCTGGCCGGTTGACCAGCTTCCGCCCAGCGTGGCATCGGCAAAGGGCAGGCGCGCGGTGATACCAGCCTCGAAAGCGGTATCGCGACTGGAAAATGAACGCGTAGCGCCCAGCCGGAAGCTGGCGCGCTCACCCAGCGTGCGGTCCACTGTCACGCCAAAGGTCTCCAGCTTGGCGCGCGGCGCCAGCGAATAGTCCGCCGTCGCCCGCAGCTGCCACTTGTAGGCGATGAAGCGCATGGCCGACACATTGCCGGTCAACTGCTCGCTGGTCCCGCCCGGGCCGGTCTGGCGGCGGTAGTCGGTGCCAAGCGCAATCAAGGTGCTGGCCACGCTTGCGGTAGTACGCGCGCGGGCGAGGAAAGTCGTGCCGCCATCGGCATATTGGGCCCGGCTGGCCAGCGCCGAGATCGGCAGGCGGCCTGCCCCCGGAAGCGGCAGCACGAAATCTAGCGTCAGTTCATCGAACCGCTTCATTGGGCGGTTGAGATCCCAGGCGGAATTGGTCTCGTCGTTGAAGCCACCCGAATATTCGGAATGGCGGCCGACGAAGTTGATCCCGGCGAATTCGCCAGCCGCTGCCAGCGACAGGGCATTTCCGCCTTTCAGATCATGCGCGAGATCACCCTGCACCGCCATGCCGAGCAGCGCTGTGCGCAGGCCAGCGGTGAGCACTTCATGGCGGCGGCCGGTGTAGTCTTGGTAGATCCCGAGCCCGGCATTGACCGTCAGCCCGGCCGACACCCCGTGCGTCACGCCCAGCACCGCGCGCAAGGAATCGCGCGCCTTGTTGCCCAGCAGGCCGCCACTCCCATCGAGCGAGATCAGCGCGCGGTCCTGCACGACGATGCCGGCATCAATCACCGTCTGGCCGGCGGCAAGCTGCCCGCCGCCGACGTTGATCACGCGGACCTGCTCGTCACGCTCGCCGCGCGGGCCATAGAGCACGACGCGGACCACGTTGCGCCCCCGGGTCAGCGGGACCTGCCGGAATTCGTAGCGGCCCAGCGTGGCCGAGCCTTGCCGTCCGCTGCGCAGGACATCGTTGATGTAAAGCTCGACATCATAGCCCAGCGGCAATTCGCCGCGCAGGTCGATGTGCTGGAAAACGCTGCTGTCCTCGATCCGGGCAGAGGAGACGACGAACCCGGCACCGGCCTGGCTGCGCGGGCCGAGCGCCAGCCCCGGCGCATAAACGTCGCCCGCCGCCGCATAAGTCGCGCCCAGCGGCAGATCGCCCTCGGCGCTGCGCCGCGTGGCGGTGATCCGGGCAGAGGCGGGCTTGCCGGCTTCATCGGTGGCAAACCAGCCGGAAAAGCCGGTGCGGGCAAGATCGCCCGACATGCGCGCTTCAAGCCGGGTCACGGCATGGCCAAGACTGCTGTCCGCGCCAAGCTCTACGCCGAAATCGAACGAGGGCAGGCTGGCCCAGCGATAGGGGGTCTGCACCCGCAGCACGTCATCGGGCGTGGCCGTGATCGCGCCCAGCCCGGCCAGCCGCGAAGCGCGTTCGCGGCGCGCTTCGATCGGCAGCTTCTCGGTCGCTGTCAGGGTCAGTGTCATCTCGCTTTCAGAAGCCGCGATACGCAGCGGCAGCAGCTTGGCGACGAGCGAGGCACGCAGGTAAATCTCGGTCGGGGTGACCTTGCGATCAGGCGGGACCAGCGCGATCACCTGTCCGCCCAACAGCGCCTTGCCAGCGGCGAGGTCGATGGTGATCGAACGCTGGTTTTCACCCAGCCGGCCAGTGACGATACCGCGTGCCGGCTGCACATCCAGATTGATTTCGAGCAGGCGCGACAATTCGCCCAGCGGGAGCAGCGGGTCGGCAGCGTCGCCATAGGCGCTCAGCGATTCAGTGAGCGTGGTGCCGCCCAACTGCACTTCATAGAGCAACAGCTGATCAGGCTCCGACGCGGCGGAAGCTGGTTGCGCCTCAGCTGCGCCCACGACCGGCAGGGCGGTCGCAAGCAGCAGCGCAAAAGCACGGAGGATGTTTCGACCAAACATCCAGGATCAGGGAGCGGTGAAGCTCCCCGCCGCCAGCGCTGTGCCGGGCTTGGCTTCGTCGGCAAAATAGGTGACGGTCACCGTCTCGCCCTTGCGCAGGGCGCGGTCGAGCGGGACTTCGGCGAGGCGTTCGCCGATTTCGGGATAAACGCCAAGGCCGCGCACCTTGCCGATCACGGTCTTGCCCGAACGGACTTCGATATTGCCGTAAAGCGAGGCGCTGCCGCTGCGGCGGATCGGCACGGTCAGCACCGGCTTGCCCTTGGCCTCAGCGGTGCGCATCGGGCCGAAAGCGGCAGTGGCGGAAACCCCGCCGGTGCGCACGATCAGCGGGATCGAGACGCCGAAGATCGACTGGATACGCAGCACCAGTTCGCCGCGCTGGACGGCAGAGGCCTGCTCGGCAGTGAGGCCACTGTCGGCTGGCGGCACAGTCGTGACGGTCAGGTGTGTGCGGTATTCCGCCGCTGCGGTGTCAGCCGGAGCGCTGGCGCGAAGACGGATGGTCCGGCCTTGACCGGGAGGAAGTGTCAGGCGGCTCGGCGCGGCGAGGAGCAGCGGTTTCGCCGACTTGACCAGCGCCGCCGACGCAGCCGCTTCAGGGCCCTTTTCGGCGATGCGCGCCATCGGCACGATCTCGCCGCTGGGCAGCATGGCATTATCGACCAGCGCGACATCGACCGTGACTTCGGCGGTGCCCTGATTGAACACGTAGACCGCATCGGCGCGCTTGTTGCCTTCGAAGATGACCCGGCGCGGGGTGACATTGATATCTGCCGCGCCGCTGGCCGGAAGTGCAACCGCCGGAGGGGCGGTCTGCGCCATCGCGGGACTGGCGGCTGACATGCCAGCCAAGGCGGCGGAAACACACAGCAGGGCCTGCATCAGCTTGCGTGGGCTCGTCTGGCTTGTCTGGTTCATGTCTTGCAGCCCCGTTGAAATCATGTGAATCGACAGGCCGGAGGACCGGCCCGCTTAGTTGAATTGCGCGAGGAACAGCAGGTTCGCCTGCCCTTGCGGACCCGGCGCGCCGGCGGCGCGGCCCAGCGACACCGGCCAGGTATCGGCGGACAAGACCACGGCATCACCGCTGCGAACCGCGCTGGTCAGCGACACGGCATCACCCGAACGGCCCGAGAGGAACACGCTCGACAGCGCAGAAGTCAGGACATTGTAGGCAATGCCGCTGCCAACCGGCTGTTCGATCACCACGCTGCCTTGTGCGGAAGCACTGCCTTCCTGCGCGAAGGCGCCAGTGGTCTGCGCGAAAGCGGGAGTCCCCGTAAAGGTGGCGCCTGAAAGGGTGGCAAGGGCGGAGGTCAGGAGCATTGCTGTCTTGCGCATCGGTTCCGTTTCTCCGCCCTTGCCTTGGTCGATCAATTGTACGCGACCGTGACGTTGAACGTGCCTGTATAGGCACCGCTCGACTGCGTCGAAGGCAGGTTGAAGCTGCCGCCGAGGTTCAGCGTCGCACTGCCGGCCGCGCCGAGCGCGCCCGAGAGCGTCACCTGGTTGGTCGTGGTGTTCCAGTCAGGTGCCAGCGTGACGGTGATCGTGCCCGTGCCGTTTGACAGGTCAAAGGTCGCCGGTGAGCTGATGTTGACCACCTGATTGCCTTCGCCGCTCACGCCGAACACGGCATGGCTGGTGGTCAGGCCGCTGAGCACGACGGCTCCGCTGCCGCCGACGACCGTCGTGCTGTTGTTGGCGATCGACACCGTGCCGGTGCCCGAACGGGGCTGGACGACGCGGCCGAAAGCAAGGTCGGTTGTCTTGGTCAGGGTCAGGGGACGAATGATCGTCACCGAAGCGCTGGCCGTATCGGTAGAAGTATTCGCCGCTTGGGCGAAGGCCGGGCCGGCAGCAGCAAGGCTGCCCAGCGCCAGCGCGAACGCTAGTGTCTTCTTCATGGATTTCGTTCCCACCAAATTGCCGGATTGCGGGTGCAATCCATTGCAGTCATTCGGAGGGAGGCAGCCTTTCTTCCCCATCAAGAAAGTGACGGCTGCGCCCCGCCAGACAAAGCCTTTCGCCATTCAGCGCAAAGCCATGCGGGTTTGCACCTAGGTGGGAACCCGTGAGGGAATGGTTAATTTTGCCCACAAACATACAGTTTTCATGCAGGCTTTTTACACTTGTATCCTGTGCGCCGTCATTTTTGTGCAGCATGGCACTGGCACTGTGTGGACATGGACGTAACCAACTCAGCTTCGTGCTTCGACTGGATCGCCTGGTACGCCGCGATCCCCGGCATTCCTGCGGACTGGCCCACGCCAGCCGTTTCCGAGGACGGGGGCGATGACACGTTCGACCCTGATGACTGGCCCCAGCTCAAGGCTGCCTGACCGCCTTCCCATTGCCGGTCGCCGCTACGGAATGGCGGCGAACCGTCTCGCCCTTTGACAGCGGCGGCGCGAAGGCCGAAAAGGGGCTAATGACAGATACAGATGACAAGCGGCTCACCCGACGCCGTTTCTACAAGGCGGAACAGGAAGCAGGGTTTGCAGAAACCCACTTCACCGCCACCCCGCAAACCCAGAGCCCGAGCTACAAGCTCGCCTTCACCGACAACGATTTCCTCCTGCGTGAGGAACTTCGTCCGGTGCGTTTTCAGCTGGAGCTGCTGAAAACGGAAATGCTGATGGAAGAGGCCGGCATCGGTTCGATGCTGGTCTGCTATGGCTCGGCGCGGATTCCTTCCCCCGAACAGGCGGCGGAAATGGTCGCCAATGCCCCCGAAGTACGCAAGGCCGTGGCCGAGAGCCTCGCAGCCAAATCAAAGTATTACGACGTCGCCCGCAACCTGGCGCGCATCGCCAGCGAAGCCGCCATCGTCGAAAAGGGCATGCGTCAGTTCGTTGTCTGCTCGGGCGGCGGGCCTTCGATCATGGAAGCCGCCAATCGCGGCGCCAGTGAGGCAGGTTCGGAAACCATCGGGCTCAACATCGTCCTGCCGCATGAACAGGCGCCCAACCTTTACGTCACTCCGCGGCTGGCCTTCCAGTTCCACTACTTCGCGCTGCGCAAGATGCACTTCCTGCTCCGCGCCAAAGCGATCGCGGTGTTCCCCGGCGGCTATGGCACGTTCGATGAATTCTTCGAACTGCTGTGCCTGATCCAGACCGGCAAGATGAAGCCGATCCCGATCCTGCTCTATGGCAAGGAATTCTGGAGCAAGGTCGTCAACTTCCAGGCGCTGGCCGAGGAAGGCGTGATCAATGCCGAGGACCTCAAGCTGATCTCGTGGGTGGAAACCGCCGAGGAAGGCTGGGACGTGATCCGGGACTTTTACGACCTGGGCTGAACGGGAGCACCGCCGCGATGCCTTATATCTGCGTGCATTGCGGCGGCCCGCTGGACCCTTCGGGCGAGGCGCTGGCATGTCACGCTTGCAGCCGGGCCTATCCTGCGCAGGGCGGTGTGCCGGTGCTGCTGCCCTATCCGGATCGCCATATCGACGCCACGCGCAAGGCCTTGCTGGCCGAGCGCATGGCGCTGGCGCTGGACCAGATGCGCGCCAATGCCCCCGGAGCGCGCCACGAACGGCTTCGGGCGGCTTTTACGGCCCGCATTGCCAATATCGAAGCGGCTTCGGCACCGTTTTTCCGCGCCTACCGCGGGACCGCTACCGCCGATCCGGCAGCGGCTGATTTTGTCGCGCGCGCGCGCACCGGGTGGTCGATCGCCCGGCTGATCCCCTATTTCATCGCCGACTGGGGCGATTGCGGCTCCGCTGCATCGGTCACCCGGATCATCGCCGATGAAGCCCTGCACAGCGCCGACCGGCAAGCGGCGCTGGTTATCGGGGCAGGCGCCGGAAAGCTGGTCACCGAACTGGCCGGGAGCTTCGCGGTGGTGACGGGAATCGACCTCTCGCTGCCCGCGATGCTCTGGGCGCAGGACCTGCTTCACGGCGGGGACGCGGAGCTGCGCCCAGAGCATGGCGGACAGCGCGGCGACGGCAATGCCATCTGCATCGGCGGAAGCGATCGGGGGCCCGGCAACGCCGGTTTTGCGGTTGCCGATGCTGGCAACCTGCCCTTCGCCGATGGCAGCCAGTCGTTGGTTGTCACGCAGTACCTGCTCGACATTGCGGTCGATCCGGCAGGAATCGCTGGCGAAGTCCACCGCGTCCTCGCGCCCGGCGGTGTCTGGGTGAACGTGGGCCTGCCGTTCCGCCTGCCCGGCGATTCTGCCGGGGCGGACCGCTGGAGCGAGGAGGATATGCACGCCTTCGCCGGCCTGCACGGCTTCGAACTGGATCACGCCGAAGCGCGGGTCCTGCCGCATCTTGACCTGTCCGCCTTCGATCCGGCGTGGAATGGCGAAGTCCACCGCGTCGTCCTGTTCCGCGCCCGCAAGGCCGGTCCCGCACAGCGCAGCCGCCTGCACCGATCCGCGCTGCACAGGGCAGCGGTTCCGCACCTGCGCAGCGACGCGAAGATCGAAATCGAGGAAACGCGCGAAATCGGCGCGCAAGGCGCAACGTTCAAGATCCGGCTGGGCAAGTCCGGACGCGCGATGATGTCCGAAGCAGACTCCTGCCGGTTGGTCGAAGCGCTCGTTGCAGCCATCGACGGGACGCGCTGTGTCGATGAAATTCTCGCCGCAACGAGCGGAATCGCGGCGCCGAGCGAAGCCCTGATCGTGCTCGAAGAACTGCTCGTAACCGGCCAGATTGAACTCGGCGATCAGCGCACCGCCTGATGCCCCAGCGGCCCGTGCCCTGAGCCAAAGCCGGGCGCGGCGATCAGCGCGGCGCGGACGAAGCGGCGCGCGCCTTCCACGGCCTCGACCAGCGGCAGGCCCTGCCCCAGCAGGGTGGCGATGGCGCTGGCCAGAGTGCAGCCCGTGCCGTGAGTGTGGCGCGTCTGCACCCGCATTCCGCGCCAGATACGCTGATCCTCGCCGGGAATGACCAGCCGGTCCTCGACCTCGGGACCATCCGCATCGCCGCCCTTGGCGAGATAGGCAGTGCCGCGCGCCGCCATACCGGCATCACCGCCGAGCGCCACCAGTTCAGGCACGTTCGGCGTGGTCAGCGTGGCGAGCTTCATCAGCCGTTCGAAGGCCGCGATGGTCTCTGCGTCGGCCAGCGCCGCGCCGCTCGTGGCGATCATCACCGGATCGAAAACCAACGGCACATTCGCGCTTTCGAGCAGGTCGGCGACGGCGTGAGCGATCCCGGGCGAACCCAGCATGCCGATCTTCACCGCGTTGATGCCGATGTCATTGGCGCAGGCTTCGATCTGGGCGACGACGAGATCGGGCGAGAGCACTTCGACCGCGCTCACCCCCAGCGTGTTCTGCGCGGTGATCGCGGTGATCGCGGTCATGGCATAGCCGCCGAGCATGGTGATCGTCTTGATGTCTGCCTGAATGCCCGCGCCGCCCGAGGAATCGGAACCGGCTATGGTGAGGATGCGGGGCACATGTCGTCCCGGGCCTGACCCGGGACCGCTGACCTCATCGACGGAAGGTTGAGCGTTCATGCCAGCGGTCCCGGATCAAGTCCGGGACGACGAAGAATTGAACTTCCGCTCGCTCGAAGGCGAGTTCTTCTCCTGCAGCTTCTTCGATCGCGAGGGCCGGTCCATCAGCTCACCGCCGCAATTGGGGCAGCGGTCGTCCAACGCATCGGCGCATTCGGCGCAGAAAGTGCATTCGAACGAACAGATGAACGCGCCGGGGGCTTCAGCCGGCAAGTCGCAGCCGCACTTTTCGCAATCGGGGCGCATTTCAAGCATCAGGCGGCAGCCTCTTTCACGGCATCGCAGATCGCATCGACGACCTGTTCAACCTCACCCGCATCATCGCCTTCGGCCATGACCCGGATCACCGGTTCGGTGCCTGACGGGCGGATGACCAGCCGGCCCTTGCCCTGCAATTGCGCTTCGGCTTCGGCGATCACAGCCTTGACCTTGGCATCATCCAGCGGCTTCCCGCCAGAGAAACGCACGTTCTTGAGCAATTGCGGCACCGGATCGAACAGGTGCAGCAATTCGCTGGCACGCTTGCCCGACTGCACCAGCGCGGCGAGCACCTGCAGCGCTGCCACAGTGCCATCGCCTGTGGTGGCATGGTCGAGCATGATCATGTGGCCCGACTGTTCACCGCCGACGTTGAAGCCGCCGGTCTTCATCCGTTCGAGCACGTGGCGGTCGCCCACCTTGGTGCGCTCCAGCGTCAGGCCTTGTCCGGTGAGGAAGCGTTCAAGCCCGAGGTTCGACATCACCGTCGCCACCACGCCGCCGCCGCGCAGGTTCCCGCTCGCCGCAAGCCGGCTTCCGATCAGCGCCATGATCTGGTCACCGTCGACCGTCTGGCCCTTTTCATCGACGACGATCAGCCGGTCGGCATCGCCATCGAGCGCAATGCCGATGTCCGCGCCGCTGGCGACAACGGTTTCCTTGACGAGGTTGAGGTGTGTCGACCCCACCTTGTCATTGATGTTGGTGCCGTTGGGATTGACGCCGACCGCGATCACTTCGGCGCCGAGTTCCCAGATCGCCGAAGGGGCCACCTGATAGGCTGCACCATTGGCGCAATCGACGACGATCTTGAGCCCGTCGAGCCGGACATTCTCAGGCACCGAGCCCTTCACCGCGTGGATGTAGCGCCCGCGCGCATCCTCGATCCGGCGGGCACGGCCGATCCTGGCGGCGTCGGCCAGCGGCTGTTCCTCGCCCAGCAGGGCCTCGATCGCCAGTTCGTCCTCGTCCGACAGCTTGAAGCCATCGGGGCCGAACAGCTTGATGCCGTTATCCTCATATGGATTGTGGCTGGCCGAGATCATCACGCCGACATCGGCGCGCAGTTCGCGGGTGAGGAGGGCAATCGCCGGGGTGGGCAGCGGGCCGGTGAGCACCACGTCCATGCCAACGCTCGTGAACCCGGCGACCAGCGCGTTTTCCAGCATATAGCCCGAGAGCCGGGTGTCCTTGCCGATCACCACGCGGTGGCGGTGATCACCGCGCAGGAACCGCGTTCCCGCCGCCTGACCGACCTTCATCGCGATGGCAGCAGTCATCACGCCGGCATTGGTCCGCCCGCGAATCCCATCTGTGCCGAAATACTGCCTAGCCATGCGCAACACTCTCCAAACCTGCGTTTCCCGCCGCAGCAACCATGACAAATTGCCATGGCGCAAGCAGGCGCTAATGTCACCCCGGCACAACGGAATTGGGGCGATAATGGACGAGGGCAAAACGGCAACGGGCTTTCCTGAAATCAAGGTTCCGGCGGGACTTACTTTCGCCGGACTGGTGCTTGGCTTCCTTGCCGGGCTGGTGTTTCAGGGAACGTCGCTGGCGGAACCCTTGCTCAAGTACGGCGGGCTGGCGGGCACTTTATGGCTGCGCGCCTTGCAGCTGACCATAGTGCCGCTGGTGATCGGACTGGTGTTCACCGGCATCTCGCAGACGCTGGCAGCGGCAAACGGCGGCAAGCTGGCGCGCCGCGCCGTGGGGCTGTTCTTTATCGTGCTGCTGATCAGCGGCACGCTTTCGGCGCTGCTGGTGCCGGCGCTGCTCACTGCCTTTCCCATTCCCGAACGCGCGGCAGCCGCGCTGAGCGGCGGCGCAGCCACGGCGGGTGAGGTTCCCGGCTTTGCCCAGGTGCTGCTGGCAATGATGCCCGAAAACATCTTCGCCTCGGCCGCCAGCGGGGCGATGCTGCCGATCGTGCTGTTCGTTTCGGTCTTTGCCGTGGCGACAACGCGCATCGCCGCCGCGCCGCGCGCGCAGTTGAACCACGTGTTCGAAGGGCTGGCCGCGGCGATGATGGTCATGGTCGGCTGGGTGCTGAAACTGGCCCCCATCGGTGTTTTCGGCCTCGCCCTGCCGCTCGCCAGCAGCGGCGCCGACGCCATTGGCGCGTTGGCGCACTATGTCCTGATCGTCAGTGCGGCGGGCTTTGTGGTCATGCTTGGCGGTGTGGTGCTGGCGCTGACGCTGGGCGGACAGAAGGTGGGCACCTTCTTCCGCGCCATGACCCCGGTCTATGCGGTGGCGCTGTCCACCCAGTCCTCGCTGGCCAGCCTGCCGGCCATGCTCGCCGCGACGCGCAAGATGGGCGTGCGCGAGGCGACCGCCGATTTCGTCCTGCCGCTGGCCGTGGCGATCTTTCGCGCCACCAGCCCGGCGATGAACATGGGCGTGGCGATCTATGCCGCCTACCTGACCGGAACGCCGCTTTCGCCGCTGGTGCTGGGCGCGGGTGTGCTGGTTGCCTTCCTCGTTTCGCTGAGTTCGGTCTCGCTGCCCGGGACGCTGAGCTTCGTCATCTCGGTCGGCCCGATCGCCAATGCCATGGGCGTGCCGATTGCCCCGCTGGCGCTGCTGGTGGCGGTGGAAATGCTGCCCGACATCATGCGCACGCTGGGCAATGTCACGCTCGACGTGGCGACGACCGCTACGGTGGACCGCCAGCGCGGGGACTGAGCGCGCGTTTTCCTACAAGGCGGCGATTTGCTAGGGTCGCGCCGCTCTTTGACATTGTTGGTCCCGGTAAGGATGCCTGCGCGCGCGGCTCAGGTGTAACCCGTCCGCTTTCGAGATTAGCGACGGATTGTCAGTGACTTGATGGAAAAAAACAGGGTGACAGGGTGTCACCTCTGTCACCCTTCTCAAGTCAAGAGCTTTCGTCATGCTGAACTCGTTTCAGCATCCATAAAGCCCCGCAACCGGAGCTATGTTCTTTCACCCAACGGCGCAGTTGCGTACCCAATCAGCGGTCGGGCCATGAGGCACAATGGACCCTGAAACGAGTTCAGGGTGACGAGTGATCCCTATGGAGGCCTACAAAGCCTTCTCATAGATGTTGTAGGTCTTGTTGATCGTGCTCTCGATCGTCTCGGCAATCGCGACCATTCCCTGGTTGTCTTCCAGGATCCAGCCGATCTCGCCGCGCTTGCCGTTGTAATGTTTCACGGCGTTGCGGCGGATATATTCGATCATCATGAAAGCGAGCTGGCTGGCCATGCGCGACGACTGCAACCGCTTTACAACGCCCATGAGCGGCACCCGCATGTCGGCATTCTTCGGCTTCCACAGCCACAGCGCCAGCTTCAGCCAGCCGAGCAGACTGGGCTTGCCGTTGGGGCGCACCACTTCCTTCTGCACCTGATTGAGGTCAGGCAGGGTCATCATGAAGGCGACCGGCTCGCCATCATACTCGGCGATGTAGATCAGGTCGGACTTGCAGATCGGTTTCAGCTTTTTCGCAGTATAGGCGATCTCGGTCTCGGTGAAGGGAACGAAGCCCCAGTTGTCCGACCAGGCATCGTTGAGGATGTCGCAGATGATCTTCACTTCGCGGGGGAACTGGGCGAGATCGACGCCGCGCACCTTGATCCGCGCGTTCTTTTCGCCCGATTGGACAATGCGCTGGATCAGCGGTGGAAATTCGCGCTTGATGTCAAGATCATAGGTGTGGAGCTGCTTGACGAGGCCATAGCCTGCGCCTTCGATCCACGGTTGGTAGCGCGCGTTCTGGTGGCCCATCATCACCATCGGCGGGTGATCGTGGCCCAGCACGAGCTGGCCCGGCTCTTCCCAGACCGAAAGGTTCATCGGCGCGAGCACCTTGGTCATGCCCTGTTCGCGCAGCCATGCCTCGGCCCGCTGGATCAATGCCGTGGCAACCTGCGGGTCTGTGGTTTCGAGCGCGCCCCACAGGCCGGTGCCAGGGCCCATGCCCTGCTCCACCGGCTGGGTCAGCGCCAGTTCATCGATATGCGCCGATATGCGCCCGACAATCTCACCGCCGCGCCGCGCCAGAAACAGCTGGACACGGGCATGTTCGAAAAAGGGATTCTCGCCCGGAGTATACTTGCCGATCTCTTCGCCGCGCAATTGCGGCACATAGTTCGGGTCCGATGCATTTATCCGATAACCGTAATCGACAAAGTCCGCGATCCCGGTCTTGCCCGAAACCGGAGTGATCATTAGTTCGCCTGAGGTCACGTCATTGCCTTTGCCGTAGGATTGGAGAACAACCGGGGCCGGACCTGCGTTCGGTCCCGATACATGTCAAGCCGCACCGCGACAGTCCCAACGCGCCCGGCAGGCCTTTAACCGTGGAATTATGGCATGAATGCGCCTGAAATGACCATTACCAAGATCTCGGCGATCCCCGACGACAAGGCCATGCTGCGCGCCGCGGTGGAACTGTCGCGCGACATTTCGGCGGCCCGGCCCGAAATCTACTGGCCGGACATGCTGCTGTCGGCGTTGATCGGATATGGCGCACTCTACGGCGCGATTGTCACCGCGCTGGCGGGAGAACCGGCGTGGATGGTCGGCGGGCTCGGCCTGCTTTCGGCGCTGGCGCTCTACCGCGCGCTGCTGTTCATTCACGAGCTGACGCACATCCATGAAACCGCGCTGCCCGGCTTCCGTTTCACGTGGAACCTTCTGGTTGGCGTGCCGATGCTGATCCCCAGCTTCATGTACGAAGGCGTCCACACGCTTCACCATGCCCGCACGCGTTACGGCACTGCCGAGGATCCCGAATACCTGCCACTGGCCCTGATGAAGCCGTGGAGCCTGCCGGTATTCCTGCTGCTCGCGGTATTGCTGCCGATTGGCTTGCTGATCCGCTCGGCAGTTCTGGTGCCGCTCGGCGTGATCATTCCGCCGCTGCGCCGGTTGGTGTGGGAACGGGCGAGCTCGCTGTCGATCAACCCGGATTTCCGCCGCCGGCCCAGCGAAGGGTCGTTCAGGACGATGGTGTTCTGGCAGGAGCTCGGCGCCAGCGTCTGGGCCTTGTTCCTGCTGTGGAGCGCCGCCACGTGGGACTGGCGGCCGCTGGCCGTGGCCATCGCGGTGATTTCGCTCACCGCCGTGCTGAACCAGATCCGCACGCTGGTCGCGCATCTCTGGGCGAACGACGGCGATCCTATGACGGTGACCGGGCAATACCTCGATTCGGTCAACGTGCCGCCGCCCGGCGCGCTGGGCGAACTGTGGGCTCCGGTGGGTCTGCGCTATCACGCGCTGCATCACCTGCTGGCCTCGGTCCCATACCATTCCTATCCCGAAGCGCACCGCCGGCTGATGGCGCACCTCGGGCTGGAATCGACCTATGACAAGGCGAACTATCGCGGGCTGTTCCCGCTGGTCGGCAAGCTGGTATCAAGCACGATGGTGAAGCGCTGAGGCGCGCTACTCTTCGGTCCTGACGAGGACGGTTTCGCCCACCAGGGCAAACAGGAAGAACGGCGTCCAGGCCGCGATCAGCGGCGGATAACCGCCGAAGTTGCCGATGGCGATGGCGGCATTATCGACGACGAAATAGAGAAAGCCCAGCGCCATCCCGATCACGCCGCGGATCAGCAACTGGCCGGATCGCGCAAGGCCAAAGGCGGCGACTGACCCCAGCAGCGGCATCAGCACGGCCGACAATGGCCCGGAAATCTTGTGCCACCACTTGCCCTCAAGCTCGCTGGTGCGCCGCCCCGCCGCCTTCATCGCGGCGATCGATTCGGTCAGTTCGAAGATGTTCTCGGCATCGGGATCGACCTTGCTGATGGCCACCTGCCCGGGGGTCACCTGAGGCGCGACGACGACCGTGCCCAGCTGGCTGACCTTCGCGCCCTTGACGTCGAATTCGACCGCGTTTTCCATCTTCCAGCCCGGCGCGGCAAAGGTCGCTCGCGGGCTGCGGATCTGGCCTTGCACCATGGTCGTGGGATCACGGCGGTACCAGGTGACATTGGTCATGACCATTTCGCTGCCGCGCCCGGTAAGCGACGAGGCCATGAGGATATTTTCGCCATCGCGCAGGTAGACATTGGCCCGCCCGCCCCCGGCACTGGGCACTACGCCATATTCCGCCGCCTGCCATGCCTTCAGCGTTGCGGTAGAACGGGTGACAACGCGTTCGTTGAAGGCAAAGCTGATCAGCGACACAACCAGTGCGCTGAGCAGCAGCGGCGCGAGCACCTGGTGCGCCGAAAGCCCTGCCGCGCGCATCGAAACGACCTCGCTGTTCTGGTTCAGCGGCCAGAAGGTCAGCAGCGTGGCAAGCAGCACCGAATAGGGCAGGAACCGCGCCATCAACTGCGGCACGCGCAGAGTGACATAGGTCCACAGCTGCGCCTCGCCATTGCCCGGCTTGGCCAGGATTGCGCCGCTTTCGCCGAGCAGGTCAAGCATCTGCAGGACCAGCACCAGCATGATCAGCACGGCAACGATGCGCGTAATGAACAGCCGCGCCAGATAGAGCGTCAGCGTGCGTGACGGGAACAGATCAAGCCGCATGACCAACCTCTTCGCCAAGTCCGGTCAACTTGCGTGCCGCCGGATGCCGCTTGAAGAAGGCGACGATCCTCTTGCCGAAGCCCTGCGCGAACTTTTCAAGCGCGCCGATCGGCTGGCCGCCCGGAACATAGGCGATACGCCAGTACATCCACAGAATCAGCGCCGAAAACAGCGCGAAAGGTGCCCATAGCGCGAGCAGCGCGCTGACATCGCCGCGCGCAGCAGCGGCGGCGCCCGATTCGTTGATCTTGTGATAGGCAACGACCATGACAATCGAGACGAACAGGCCCAGCGCAGACGTCGACCGCTTGGGCGGAATGGCCAATGCCACCGCAAGCAGCGGCATCAGCAGCATCATGACGACTTCGACCATACGGTAGGAGAAGCTGGCCCGCACCTGCGCCCGTTCAAGCGGCGGGGCATCCGCTGCCCAGCCGATGCGGAGCAGTTCGGGCAGGATATATTCGCGTTCCTTGCCACCACGTTCGCGAAAGCGTTCGAGCGCGGGCAGGGGGATCGGCAGATCATGGCGTGAGAACGTAAGGATGCGCGGCGTCATGCCGGGACTGTCCTGCACGATCTGCCCATCGGTCAGGCGGAAGATGATCGTATCGGGCTGGTTCTGCAGCGCGAGGAAGCGACCTTCGCGCGCCGAAATGGTCAGCACCTGTCCTTTGTCATCCGAAAGACGGGCGAAAATGCCGATCAACTGGCGACCATCCTCGCGGCTCTGCTCGATCCGCAGGGCCAGCTTGTCGGCCAGCGTGGTGAATTCGCCAACCTTGATCGAAGCCCCAAGCGCGCCGGTTTTCAGTTCGAAGTTGAGCTGCTCGTAATAGTAGCGGGCCATCGGTTGCAGGTACGACACGTTGAGGAAGTTCACCGCCGCCAGCGTGATCGCGATCATGTAGGGGACGCGCAGCAGGCGGGTGTAGCTGAGCCCGACCGCGCGCATCACGTCCAGTTCGCTCGACGTGGCAAGCTTGCGGAACGCAAGCAGGATGCCGAGCAGCAGCCCCAGCGGAATCGCGAGGCCGGCATATTCAGGCAGCAGGTTGGCCAGCATCTTGAACACGACCGAGACCGGTCCACCCTGCAGCGCGACAAAATCGAACAGCTTGAGCATCTTGTCGAGGATCAGCAATGATGCCGCGACAAGGAACACCCCGCACATCGGCATGAGCACGAGGCGGAAAATGTAGCGATCTATTGCGGGGATAGATTTGAACAAAAGTCCCGGCCGGTTGCAGTTGGCAGCGTGGATTCCTGCCTAGGTCATGCCGGGGGGGCTGGCAAGCGGCGTGCGGCCAGAGGCAGCCGGATCGACCTTATTCCGGGTATTCAGGCCTTTTCGGGGGCGTTCAGGCCTTTTCGAGCGTGCATTGCAGCGGATGCTGGTTCTGCCGGGCGAAATCCATCACCTGGTTCACCTTGGTTTCGGCGATCTCGTAAGGGAAGATGCCGCAGACGCCGACGCCTTTCTGGTGGACGTGGAGCATCACCCGCGTCGCCTGGTCCATGTCCATGTGGAAAAAGCGCTTGAGCACGATCACGACGAATTCCATCGGCGTGTAATCGTCATTCAGCATCAGCACCTTGAACTGGCTGGGCTTCTTGGACTTGGCCCGGGTCTTGGTAGCCAGGCCGATCTGCGAGCCGCCATCGCCGCCGCCCGGGCCTGAATCGTCGTCATCCCCGGAACGAGGCGAAAGGACGAGCAAGGGGATGGACGGAACGATCATCGGGCAAGGATACCGTAAAGGGGGCATGGCGGGCAAGATGCTGCGCAAAGTTGAGACGGCGAACGGGCCGGACAGCGCTATGGCTGTCCGGCCCGCTGGTTCGGTCCGGCTTACGCTTGGGAGAGGAGGGCCGGCCCGGAAAGCTGAAAGCCTGCCTGAATCAGGCGGCCTTCGAAACCTTTTCAACTGCCAGGCTCACGCGAGTCGAGATCGGCGCGAAGCTTTCGTTGGCCAGCTTGAACATGGCTTCGGTGTTCTTCGAACCGGTGGCAACCGCAGCGTCGAACGAACGGCGCAGCATTTCCGACTGGAACTTGAAGAAGTCGGCCGGCGACTTGACGGCGGCCATTTCCTTGACGTCAGCGGTCATGGTTTCGAATGCGGTCTTGCTTTCGGCGATGATTTCGCTGCCCAGCGCCTTGGCGCCTTCGGCGAAGATCTTGCCCGATTCGACGACGGCTTCAACGTTGCCCTTGGCGAATTCGGTCGCCTCGCCAGCAGCCGAAGTGCTCTTTTCATAGGCCGACTTGGCCTTGTCCTTGAGGTCGGAAAACGCGGTCGAAACAGCGGCAGTGAAATCGGTGGTGGCGGTCTTGGCCATGATCTTATCCTTGAGCACGGAGAGAGGAGGAGTTCCGCTTTTCGCGGGCGATTTGCGCACCGGGGCCTTGGCGGCGACCGGCGCGGTCTTGAGGGGTTTGGTCTTCACGGTCGCAGTCTTCACCACCGGGACAGGCTTCGTTACCTTCGCAGCCTTGGGTGCCTTGACCGCCTTGGGGGCGGGGGTGGCAACCTTGACGGCGGGCTCCGGCGCCTCGACCTGTTCCGCCGCCGGAGCGGGGAGAGGGTCAGCGGGCATCAGCGCCGGCAACACTACCGGTGTTTCCGCAGCAGCTTCGGCATAGGCCTTTTCTGCGGCATCGAGCGATTGTGTTTCGGTTGCTTCAGCCATGTTGCCTGCTTCCGTTGGATCGGTTTGAACCATTTGCTGCAGTGCACAATAAGTATCGCGGAGGCGGATGTCAATATTTATTGTGCAGTGCAACAAAAGCCCGTTTCGCGAGCATCGGCGCGGGCTGTTACCGCGTCATGACATAGCGCCCGGGTGCGTCCTCGATGCCAGGATCCCCCTTGCCGCCAGGCGCGCGCTTGCCCTTTGCGGGAATGCGCGCGGCGTCCTGTTGCTCGATCCAACCGAGCCAATGGCCCCACCACGATCCGGGATGCTCCTTGGCCCCGGCGACGAAATCGGCAAGCGTGTCGCCGGGTTCGGGGTTGGTCCAGTACTGGTACTTGCCCGAGGACGGCGGGTTGACGACCCCGGCGATGTGGCCCGATCCGGCAAGCATGAAAGTCCACGGGCCGCGCAGGTGTCGGGTGAGCATCCAGACGCTCTCGGGCGGGGCGATGTGATCCTCGCGGCCAGCCTGTATGAAGCAGGGCACGGTGATTCGCGTCAGGTCGATCGGCGTGCCGTTCGCGCTCAGTGTATCGGGGACGACCAGCTTGTTGTCGCGGTAAAGGTCGCAGAGGTACTCGTGATGCCACTTGGCCGGCAGGTTGGTGGTATCGCCGTTCCAGTGGAGCAGATCGAAGGCCGGGTATTCCTTGCCGAGCAGATAGTTGTCGATCACGTAGTTCCAGATCAGATCCGAACTGCGCAGCATGTTGAACGTGGCCGCCATGATTCGCCCGTCAAGGTAGCCATCCTTGGCCATGGCATTGGCGGCGCTGATCTGCTGGTCGTCGATGAAATTGCGCAGTTCGCCGGCATGGGTGAAATCGACCTGCGCGGTGAAGAAGGTGGCGCTCTTCACCTTGTCGCCCTCGCCCCGGCGGCACAGCACCGCCAGCGTGGCGGCAAGCGTTGTGCCGGCGACGCAGTAGCCGATGGTGTGAACGGCGGGGACGCCAAGCCGTTCGCGGACGTGGTCGATCGCTTCAATCTGCGAGCGGATGTAATCGTCCCAAACCACGTCTGCCATCGACGCGTCAGCCGATTTCCACGAGACCATGAACACGGTCAGCCCCTGCTCGACCGCCCAGCGCACGAAGCTTTTCGCCGGGTTGAGATCGAGGATGTAGAACCGGTTGATCCACGGCGGGAAGATCACCAGCGGCACTTCCAGCACGCTTTCCGTGGTCGGCGAATACTGGATCAGCTGGAACATCGGCGTTTCGAACACGACCTTGCCCGGGGTCATCGCGATGTTGCGCCCCAGTTCAAAGGCATCGGGATCGGTATGGGTAAGCTGCCCCTTCTTCAGGTCGGTGAGCAGGTGCTCCATCCCCTGAACAAGGTTTTCGCCCTTGGTTTCCAGCGTGCGTTCAAGCACAACCGGATTGGTCAGCGGGAAGTTAGCCGGGCTCAGCGCCTCGGTCAGCGTGCGGGTGGCAAAGCGCAGCTGCTCCTTGCGGTCAGGCTCCAGCCCCTCGGCCTTGTCGGCCAGCTGGGTGAGTTGTTCTGAAAACAACAGGTATGCCTGGTGGATCAGCGCGAAGACCGGCTGTTCACGCCAACGCGGGTCCTTGAACCGGCGGTCGGTGCGGGGCAGCTCGGGACCGGCATCGTCGTTCGGCTTGCCGCCGGTAAACTGGCCGAGCACGCCCTGCCACAGCTTGACGCTGTCATCCCACAGGCGGCCCTGCGTTTCCGCATCGGCGAAAGGCATCTTCTTGTACCAGCCCTCGACCATTTCGAGCCACGTGGCCGGATCAGTCACCTGCCTGGGCGGATTGGCGAGCGACAGGTCGGGCTGGAACGCGAGCAGCTTGTCCTGCATCCGCTGCATCACACTGGTCCACTGGGCGAATTCGGCCGGATCGGTAGCGAGCGGCTTGACGGGGGGACCACCGGCAAAGCTGGCAAACTGGCCCAGCATGGCCTGAGTCGCCTCGGCCTGCATCTTGAGCATTTCGGCGAAGGGATCACTACCGCCCGGCTCGCCCGGTTTGTCGCTGCTGCTATCGCCCATGATTGCCTCGCCCAGTTATGCTGCACTGCACAATTACGCGGCGGCGGCGTGAACCGCAATCCCGCATTTGCCTTGGCGGCGATAATGCAGCAAAGCGACATTTGCGGCAAATCCGCCGCGAGCAACGGAATTTCGAGGTCATGGAAGAAGAGTTCTACCGCATCAAGCGCCTGCCGCCCTATGTCATCGCCGAAGTGAATGACATGCGCGCCGCAGCCCGCGCGGCGGGCAAGGACATCATTGACCTTGGCATGGGCAACCCCGATCTGCCCCCGCCCCAGCACGTGATCGACAAGCTTTGCGAGGTTGCGCAGAAGCCTGGGGCGCACGGCTATTCCGCTTCTGCAGGCATCCCCGGCGTACGCAAGGCCCAGGCCAACTACTATGGCCGGCGCTTTGGTGTGGAGCTTGATCCGGCAACCGAAGTCGTGATGACGATGGGCTCGAAGGAAGGCCTTGCCAGCCTTGCCACCGCTATGACCGCGCCCGGCGATGTCGTGCTTGCGCCCAACCCCAGCTATCCGATCCACACCTTCGGCTTCATCATTGCCGGCGCGACGATCCGTTCTGTGCCGACCACGCCGGACGAGAAGTACTGGGCCGCGCTCGACCGCGCGATGGCCTTTACCGTGCCGCGCCCGTCGATCCTGATCGTCAATTACCCCGGCAACCCGACCGCCGAGACGGTCGACCTCGCCTTCTATGAGCGACTGGTTGCCTGGGCGAAGGAAAACAAGGTCTGGGTCCTGTCCGACCTCGCCTATTCCGAGCTGTACTACGACGGCAACCCGACCGTTTCGATCCTGCAGGTGCCCGGCGCCAAGGATGTGGCGGTGGAGTTTACCTCGATGTCGAAGACATTTTCGATGGCCGGCTGGCGAGTCGGCTTTGCCGTGGGCAACCCGCGCCTGATCGCCGCGCTCAAGCGGGTGAAGAGTTACCTCGATTACGGAGCATTCACGCCGATACAGGCAGCGGCATGCGCGGCGCTCAACGGCCCGCAGGACATCGTCGAGAAGAACCGCGAACTTTACCAGAAGCGCCGCGACGTGATGGTCGAAAGCTTTGGCCGCGCCGGGTGGGAAATCCCCAGCCCCAAGGCCTCGATGTTCGCCTGGGCCCCGCTCCCCCCCGCGCTCAAGGAAATGGGCAGTCTCGAGTTTTCCAAGCAGCTGCTCACCCATGCCGATGTCGCTGTCGCGCCGGGTGTTGGATATGGCGAGGATGGCGAAGGCTTCGTCCGCATCGCCATGGTCGAAAACGAGCAGCGGCTCCGGCAGGCAGCGCGCAACATCAAGCGCTATTTGTCCACAATGGGCGTAAATAGCTCGGCCGCATGATGGCAGAACATGGTTAATTAGATTAGGGATTTCTCTGTCGCTGATTGCGTTTTCAGGGGGATCCGGATGCCATTGGCACAGGATCATGTTAGGCAGACTACTGGTTCCGGGGCGGCACGCCATGTCGCGCACGGCAGGTCAAGGCGTGCCTGAAAATGCAGCGCTTCCGCTGGATCTGCCATGAACCGCTCCCTGCCCACTGGGACTTGCGGCAACGCGGCTGGATGCTGGTCGAAAGCGACGATGCCGCCCCGTTTCCCACGTTGCTGAGCGATCCGGCACAGGCCCGGTCGATTACGGCCAGGCGCCAGCGAGCGCAGGCGATTCTGATCGGCATCGACGACAGCAGGGAACGCGCAGAATGGCTGCGTGAGGGTTTTGGCGAGGTGCTGCCGGTCCAGGTTTCCCTTGGCGAGCTTGAAATGCGCGCCATGCGCGTGCGCCTTGCCGCCGAGGCTGAGCCTCGCCGCCGCCGTCACGGCGCGCTCGAGCTTGATCTGCTGCTGCGCGAAGGCACGGTGGGCGGCCGGCGGCTGGGATTGCACCCGCGCGAATTTTCGCTGCTGTGGCGGTTGGCGCAGACCCCGGGCCATTCCGTCGCACCGCAGGACCTGCTCAGCGAAGTCTGGCAGATGAGCTTCAAGCCCGAGACCAACAGCCTTGCCGTCCACGTTTGCCGACTGCGCGCCAAACTGGCCTCGGCGGGGCTGGGTGGAATCGTCTCGACCGCACCCGACGGCGGTTATGCGCTGTCACCCGCGCGTGATGGACCCGACCCGCTGCGACGCAGGCTTGCGGAAGGCGGGGATGCGCTGCAATCAGGCGCGGTTCCCAGCTTCCGGAAGAGCCTGCATGAGACATGACCAGCCCGACACCAACTGGCCGAGCAATGATCGTATCGCCTTCAGCCTTGCCGCGGACGGTGTCGGCCACCTGAAGCTCGTCCGCGCGGCCAAGCTCAACGCGCTCGACCCGGCGATGATCGAGGCACTGCTCGCCGCGGGCACCGCACTGCATGACATGCCGGGGTTGCGCTGCCTCGTCCTGTCGGGCGAAGGCCATGCCTTCTGCGCTGGACTGGACCTCGCCTCGATGGCCGCAGGTCTGGCCGATGCGGGCGACCTTGCCGCGCGCACCCACGGCAATGCCAATGCCTTCCAGCAGATGGCGATGCAGTTCCGCAAGCTGCCCGTGCCTGTCGTCGCCGCGATCCACGGCGCGTGCCTTGGCGGTGGCTTGCAGATCGCCGCCGGGGCCGACATCCGCATTGCCGCGCCCGATGCGAAATTGAGCGCAATGGAGCTGCGCTGGGGTATCGTCCCCGACATGGGCCACTTCGCCTTGTGGCGCGGACTGGTCCGCCCCGACCTGCTGCGCGAGCTGACCTATACCCACCGCGAATTCAGCGGCGAGGAAGCATTGGCCATGGGCTTTGCCACCCATTGTGATGCTGATCCTCTGGCCCGTGCGATGGCCCTCGCCACTGAAATTGCCGCCAAGAGCCCCACCGCGATCCGCGCCGCCAAGGCCCTGTTCGCCCGCAGCGATGATGAGGCGACCGACGCTATCCTGCTGGCAGAAGCCATCGAACAGCAGCGGCTGATCGGGTCACGCAACCAGATCGAGGCAGTGGCCAGCCAGATGGCAAAGCGGCCTGCGGATTTTATCGATCCTTGACCCACACTGCGTCATCCTGAACTCGTTTCAGGATCCATCAGGCTTCACGCTCGGAGCCAAGTGAGAAAGCGCAACGGCACGGTTAGGGGCCTTGATCAAAGCGCCGGACGCTAAGGCGAAATGGATCCTGAAACGAGTTCAGGATGACGAGTGCTAAGACGTCCCGGCCCGCTCAGCCCGCAACGCCTCCACCCGCAAACGCACCTGTTCGTTGAGGTGGCGGCAGAGCATTTCGTGCTCCTGAAAATGGATCACTTCGACCGCGCCTGAACCTAGTCCGCCCTGCCCGGCCTCGATCACGCCGCGATCTTCGGCGTGGACGTCGCGGACCGAGGCCATGTTGAATTCGCGCGCGAAACGCGTTGAGGCATCAGTCGCGCGATTGGGCCAGTAGAAGCGGATCACGCCGCGCGTCTTGTTGACGCTGACGGGATAGATCGTGTGGGTGAACACGTGGCTGGCAAGGCCAAGCACAAAAGTCGCCGGGAACAGCTTGAAGTCAGTCTTGCGCGGCGGAAAGCCATCGCGCCCCGCCGCCCGGATGCCGCGCTCCATCGCCATGCGCAGCACCGGCGGCAGCACCGGCGGTTCGGGGTTTCGCCACAGCGTCTGCCCCCGGTGCGCGCCGGAAAAGCCGTAATGCGTGGGATAGGCGAGCGGATTGTCCGGGCCGATGGCCGGCGCGCCGGTGCGCGGGTGGATGAATTTCAGGTGATAGTTTTCCTGGAAATTGTCGACGTAGATCTTCCAGTTGGCATCAATCTCGAACACGTATTCGTCGAACTCCACCGTGCGCGACAGCGGTAGCTCCTCCAGTTCGTCGGCAATCGCACCAAGGAACTCGCGCAGGCTTTCCTTCGGTGGCTTGGCGAAGTTGACGAACAGCAGCCCGGCGCAGCTTTCCAGCGCGACCTGCTTCAGCCCGCAGGCGCTCTTTTCCAGCCCGAAGCGTTCAAAATCGGGGGCGGACAGCAGCGCGCCGTCCAACCCGAAGGTCCACATGTGATAGCGGCACGAAAAGGTCGCACGCTTGCCTTCGATATCGTCCGTGAGCTGGGTGCCGCGGTGGGTGCAGACATTGTGGAAGGCGCGGATTTCCCCGTCGCGCCCACGCACGATCAGCAGCGAGGCGCGCGCATATTCCAGTTCGCGGCGGATGAAGCAGCCGGGTTCCGGCACTTCGCAGGCGTGGCCGACGTGAATCCATTCGGCCTTGAATACCGCCTCGCGCTCGTCCTCGAACCAGGCGGGGTCGTGATAGACGCTGGCATCGATCGGCCCGGAACCGAGACGCTTTGCCGCCTCTTCCGGGGTGAACATTTCCAGCGCTGGACGTTTCGCCATGGCCTGCTCCCTTGGGAAGGAGCCTGCCACAGCGACGGCGCGTTCAACAGCGCCGATCGTCCAGCCCGGATGCCCTCAGCCCCGCTTCATCGCGCAGAGCTTGTTCCCATCGGGATCACGCAGGTAGGCGAGGTAAAGCTTGCCGAAGCCGCCTTCGCGCCAACCCGGAGCGTCCTCGATCGATGTGCCGCCGTTCGCCACGCCAGCTGCGTGCCAGGCATCGGCCATTTCCGTGCTGTCCATGCCGAAGCCGATGGTGCAGCCGTTGCCGACCGTCGCTGGCTGGCCGTCAATTGGCGGGGTGACGATGAACACGCCGCCGTTGTGCATGTAGACCGTGCGGCCCTTGTCGTCAGCGAAGCCAGGCTTGCCGCCGATTGCTGTGAACAACGCATCGTAGAACGCCTTGGACTTCGCCGGATCATTGGTCCCGACCGTGTTATGCGTGAACATTGTGCTCTCTCCTTAAAAGACGACGACCGAGCGGATCGACTTGCCCGCGTGCATCAGGTCGAAAGCGGTGTTGATCTCCTCCAGCCCCATGACATGCGTGATCATCGGGTCGATCTCGATCTTGCCGGTCATGTACATGTCGACGATCTTGGGCACGTCGGTGCGGCCCTTGGCCCCGCCGAACGCCGTGCCGCGCCAGTTGCGGCCGGTGACGAGCTGGAACGGGCGGGTGGAGATTTCCTTGCCGGCTTCGGCCACGCCGATGATGATCGAGGTGCCCCAGCCGCGGTGGCAGGCTTCGAGCGCGGTGCGCATGACTTCGGTATTGCCGGTGGCATCGAAAGTATAGTCCGCGCCGCCGTCGGTCATGGCGACGATCTTCGCCACGGTGTCCTCACGGCTCAGCCCGCGCGAGTTGAGGAAGTCGGTCATGCCGAACTTGCGGCCCCATTCCTCCCTGTCCGGGTTGATGTCGACGCCGATGATCTTGTTCGCGCCCGCCAACCGCGCGCCCTGAATCACGTTGAGGCCGATGCCGCCGAGCCCGAAGATCACAACATTGTCACCCGGCTGCACCTTGGCGGTGTTGATCACTGCGCCAACCCCGGTGGTCACGCCGCAGCCGATATAGCAGCTGGTCTGGAACGGCGCGTCCTCACGGATTTTCGCCACGGCAATCTCAGGCAGCACGGTGAAGTTCGAAAAGGTCGAGCAGCCCATGTAGTGGAAGATCGTCTGACCCTTGTAGCTGAACCGGGACGTGCCGTCGGGCATCAGCCCCTGGCCCTGCGTGGCGCGGATCGCGGTGCACAGGTTGCTCTTGCCCGAAAGGCACGTTTTGCACTTGCCGCATTCGGGCGTGTAAAGCGGGATCACATGGTCGCCGGGCTTCGCGCTGGTCACGCCCGGGCCGATTTCGCGCACGATGCCCGCCCCTTCGTGGCCGAGGACCGAGGGGAACAGGCCTTCGCTGTCGAGCCCATCGAGCGTGTAGGCGTCAGTATGGCAAATGCCCGTCGCCATGATCTCGACCAGAACTTCGCCCGCCTTGGGCCCTTCAAGGTCCAGTTCGACGATTTCGAGCGGCTTTTTCGCTTCGAAAGCAACGGCAGCGCGAGTTTTCATTAAGCGATTCCTCCGGACTGTTCGCGCGTCCCGCTTGCCGTGCGGCTCGCCGCTTGGCAAGCGGTGAGGGATGAAAACTCTGCGCGATCCCGATTGCCTACTTGCCGATGGGCTGAATGCCATCCGCGAGCAGTTCCAGGTGCCCCCAGACTTCGCGCCGGAGGTGGAAGCGGCGGCGCAAAAGGCGGCCCAGCGCGTGCCCAGCGGTCACCGCGATCGCACCGACATGCATTACGTCACGCTCGATCCGGGCATCTCGACCGACCTCGATCAGGCCTTTGCGATCGAGCCTGCCGGTAGCGACTGGCTGCTGCACTATGCCATCGCCGATGTGGGCTTTTTCGTCGATCCGGGCGATCCGCTCGATCTGGAAGCGTGGCAGCGCGGCACGACCTGCTACCTGCCGGGTGCCAAGGCCTCGCTTTATCCCAAGGCGCTGAGCGAGAAGGCGGCAAGCCTGCTGCCTGACGGTGATCGTGCCGCCACGGTCTTTGCCGTGCGCGTGGCCCCCGATGGCGGGACGCGGCTGGAGGGCGTTGAAAAGGCGCTGATCCGCAGCCGCGCCAAGCTCGCTTACGAAAACGTCCGCGATGATGAGCTGCCCGCCGGGTTTGCCGAAATTGCGGACCGCGTGAAAGCGGCCGAGGAAGCGCGCGGCGCGGCCCGCGTCGACCCGCCCGAGCAAGAGGTCGCGCGCGACGCTTTTGGCCACTTCACCCTGCAACTGCGACCGCAG
The DNA here is from genome assembly GCF_031424035.1 of Novosphingobium sp. Classification (GTDB taxonomy): domain Bacteria; phylum Pseudomonadota; class Alphaproteobacteria; order Sphingomonadales; family Sphingomonadaceae; genus Novosphingobium. The sequence continues at coordinate 22,973 of NZ_JANPGP010000125.1, read as the reverse complement.
ACGCTGGCCGAGCAGCGCAATGCCACGCTCAGCCTGGCAACCAACCTCGCCGTCGCCGACGCGCTGTGGCAGGCGCAAACCGGGCTGTTCCGGGTGATGCCCGGCGCGAGCGATCACGCCATCGTCCGCCTGCGTGGCACGGCGAAGGCGTTTGGACTCGACTGGCCGGCAGACATGGCGCTCGCCGAATTCGAGAAGCGGCTTAACCCTTCTGACCCGCGCGAAGCCGCCTTCCTGATGGCAGCACGGCGCGGCGGCGGCGGCGCGAGCTATGTGCCCTTCATGGCCGGCGAGAAGCCTTGGCACGCCGCCATGGCGGCAACCTATTGCCACATCACTGCGCCGCTGCGCCGGCTGGCCGACCGCCACGTCATCGCCGCCGCCATGGCCGTCGCCAATGGTCAGCCGGTGCCGGATTTCGCCGCCGATGCCTTCCCGCTCCTGCCCAAGGTCATGGCCAAGGCCGAAGCGCGCGACAATCAGGTTGACCGCGCGGTGGTCGACCTTGCCGAAGCGGTGATGCTTTCGGGCCGTGAGGGCGAACGTTTTGCTGCCGTCGTCACCGATCTGGGCGAGGCCGGTGCGCGCATCCAGCTTTGCGAGCACCCGGTCGTGTCGCGCGTCAAGGCGAACGGCGTGCTCCCTGGCGAGGCCGTGACCGTCCGCCTGACTCGCGCCGACCCGGTGCGCCGCGAGATCGTCTTCGAGCGGATTGCGTGAATCCCGTTGCGCAGGTGCCGCGCTATTGTTAGGGGCCGCCTTCCCGAAAGGGATCGTCTCGGAATCAGGCCCGATGGCGGAGTGGTTACGTAGCGGACTGCAAATCCGCGCACGCCGGTTCGATTCCGGCTCGGGCCTCCATCCGGACGAATTGAGCAGGGCCGCCACGCGGCGATTGGCCAGCCATGACTATGATGCCCCCTCCGACCAACCAGCCTGTCCGCGTTGCCGCGCTTTACCGCTTTGCGCCGCTCGACGATTTCGCCAGACACAAGGCGCCGCTTGAGGCGCTGTGCCGGACATACGGCGTGCGCGGCACGTTGCTGCTGGCGCATGAGGGCATCAACGGCACGATCGCCGGCCCGGACGAAGGCATTGCCGAAGTCGTCGCCCACATCCGCGCCCTCCCTGGCTGCGAAGGGCTCGACGTCAAGTATTCCGCCGCGCCGGCCATGCCCTTCCACCGCATGAAAGTGCGGCTGAAGCGCGAAATCGTCACCATGGGCCAGCCCGGCATCGATCCACTCGCTGTGGTGGGCACCTATGTCGAGCCGCAGGACTGGAACGCGCTGATTTCCGATCCCGGCACGATCCTGATCGATACCCGCAATGATTACGAAGTGGCGATTGGCACCTTTGCAGGGGCGATCGATCCGGAAACTCTGACTTTCCGTGACTTTCCCGAATGGTTTCGTGAGCACCGGGGCGAACTGCTCGGCGAAGGCCCGCCGCCCAAAGTGGCCATGTTCTGCACCGGCGGTATCCGCTGCGAAAAGAGTACGGCTTTCCTAAAGGCCGAAGGCGTGGGCGAGGTGTTCCACCTGAAGGGCGGCATCCTCAAATACCTCGAAACCGTGCCCGAGACCGAGAGCCTGTGGCAGGGCGAGTGCTTCGTCTTCGACCAGCGCGTCGCGGTCGGTCATGGCCTTGCCCAGGGCACTCATGCCCTGTGCCACGCCTGCCGCCGCCCGGTGACTGCGGCCGACCAGACATCGCCGCTTTACGAAGAAGGGGTGAGCTGCCCCGCCTGCCACGCCGAGCGTAGCGACGAGCAGCGCGCGGCCTATCGCGAACGTCAAAAGCAGGAAATACTCGCCACCGGGCGCGGGGAAGCTCACGTCGGTGCGGTGCTTTCGCAACGCGGAGAGGTCGTTGGGGACTGATCCCATCCTATACAGCTTCCGCCGCTGCCCCTATGCCATGCGGGCCCGGCTGGCACTGGCGGTGAGCGGAGTTCGCCATGAGCGGCGCGAAGTGAAGCTGCCGGCAAAGCCCGCCGAAATGCTCGAAGCCTCACCCAAGGGCACAGTCCCCGTGCTGGTCCTGCCCGTTGGCGCGGTGATCGATGAGAGCCTCGACATCATGGTCTGGGCACTGGGGCACAGCGATCCCGATGGCTGGCTGGACCGTCACGACCCTGCGCTCGTCGCGGCCAATGACGGCGGGTTCAAGCATGATCTTGACCGCTACAAGTACCCCGAACGGCATGACTCCGACGCAGCGGCGCATCGCGCGTCAGGGTTGGAATTTCTCGCAACGCTGGAGGCTCGACTGGCGACGAGCGCGAATCTCTGCGACGAATCGGAAGGTCTGGCCGACGCGGCGATCATGCCCTTCGCGCGCCAGTTCTCAGCGGTGGAGCCCGAATGGTTCGCCGCCCAGCCTTTGCCCCGCGTGCAAGCTTGGCTCGGCCGCCACCTCGCCAGCCCGCGCTTTGCCGCGATCATGGAACGACTGCCGCCGTGGCAGCCGGGCGATGCGCCAGTGATGGTCGGAGAAAGCGGCTGGAGCGGTAAGGGGAACCGCGAAACTGCGTGAAAAGCGCGATAATCCGCCATAAATTGATAGGCAATTTCGCAGCATACCCCCAATCATACCCCCAAATGTGATTGATAGGGATCGGTTCAAGCGGCTGGGGCAACGCCCCTCCAGCCATCTTCAGGGCAATGCGAGGCAGTGAATGCCCGCCCGATTCGCCCCGCAAAAGCCGCGCTTTGGGAATTTGCACTGTGGGATTGCTCTTTTAGTGACGGGAACGCTGGGATTTCGGGAACGGCCCAACTAAAGCCATGTATTGTCGCTCTAAATCGCGTTCCCACAAATCCGCAAACCTGTTCCCCGCCTTTCGCCAGGGGAACAGGCCGCACGTTTGACCAGCCGCGCGCTTATCGCTGCAATTCGTTTCGATAGTAGAGGCGCAGCGTTGGCACTGACACGCCCAACAGCTTGGCAACCTTGGCTTGCGTCATTCCGCCATCGATCGCGCGGCGCACAATGATGCGCGTTGCCGATGTTGGCGAATGTCGCCGCCGTCCCATGGGCGGATTGGCCAGAGGGCTGGGGAAGTAATGTGTAGCGAGTGTGCTGGAGCAAATGCCTAAGGCTTGCGTTATTTCGGCCCACGTCGCCCCCGCCGCCTTCATCTCGTTTGCAAGCAACATACTCTCCAGCGTTGGCACATGACGCGGAATGCCGCCCCGCTGGCGAGCTGGCTCTATGTGCTGCTCGAAAAGGGGCAGTTGCCGGACGGCTAAGGGCTTGGGCATTACCGCTCACCCTCAGGCCAGCCGAATGGATCTAGGTTTTCACCCGCTGCGCTATCGTTATCCCAGCCCGGCGCGGCTAGCCAGGCATCGGGTTCCGGGCCTTCATCAGGCTGGCCAAGGTCGTTCGCATCCCATTCCAATATGGTCGCTCGAATAGTGTAGAACCGTGGCGTTTGATTGCCCAGCCCACCGCAACGCGAACAACCGCATCAGATGGCAAGCCGTGCAGCTTTTCTAACAAAGGGTAGAATTCGCTGCCTTCTGGATCAGGCTGGGAATGGTCCGCCACTACCCCAGCTCACCGGCTGGAAGGGGCAGGGGGGTGCCACACGCGCGCGGATTTTCCCGACTTGGGATCGGGCAAATCTGTTCCCCTGTTCCCAATGTCGCCCGATGCTTTGGGAACAGGCCAGCGCGCTCCAATGGCGCAGTGTTCTGCCTGACTGACATAGACTGTTCCCTTGTTCCCAATGTTCCCTTGCAATTCATAACTCACCGAAAGCCGCTCAATAAGAGGGAAATTAATCCGCCGGAAATCCGGCCTGTGGTCACGATCGCAAACCCGCCGCCCGATGGCGCTGGAATCGAGCTGGCAGGACCGTCCAGGCAAGGCGCTGCGCCGATTTGACGGGCGAAGGCCCCAGCCGCTCGCCGGGCCTCTTCCTGCCTGCCAGCTCTGCCGCCCTTCCGAATAATCGCAGAGCCGGGAAAAAAGTCCCCGGATGAGAGGGACGGTGGTCAAGCGCCAGGTCTTGCGGCTGGACTTTCGACCACCCCCCTGCCGCCTCTGCCCAAGTCGGCTGGCCAGCGGCAAGTCTCCCATGAAATGCCGCGCGCGTGTGGCTCCCCCGTCCCCCTCACCCGGCGCGCGATTGCCGCTTCGCGGCTGGCTCATTCCTTGTCCGATCGCCAAGGCCGCTTGCTGAAATCACATACCGCTTCCCATGCACGAAGGTGTCTCGGATTGCTGGGATCGAACGGAGGCACATCGGCCCGCAGCTCAAGCGATTGCTCCTGTCGCTCCCTTTCCCGTTCACCAGGAAACTTGAAGGGGAACGCCACGGGCTGGCTGGCGATCAGCTCTCGCCTTGCCATCATGTGGGCGCGACGTTCCGCAGCTCGCCCTGAATGTTGCTGGACTTGCCGCGCTGGAGCGGTCGGCAGAATGACCACGTTCGCCGGGCAGGCCCGGCGCAGCTCTCGTAATGACGGGGTGCGCTTCATTTCCCGGTCCCTTTCGCTCGATTGATCGGCACAACGTCCGCGCCTTGGCGCAGCGTATCGAGGTGGTCGCTCCACCATTGGGCCATAGAGACGCGCTCTTGCCAATGTGCCCCGCGCGTATAGGCGGCGCGCACCTTGTCAGCCTCGCCATGGGCAAGCGCCCGCTCGATTGCGTCGGGATGCCACTTGCCGCTTTCGTTCAGCAGTGTCGCCGCCATGGCCCTAAACCCGTGTGCCGTCATTTCATCGCTGGCATAGCCCAGCCGCCGCAGGCCCGCGTTCAAGGTATTCTCACTCATCGGGCGGGCACGGGTGCGGACAGAGGGAAAGACATAGCCAGCCGGGCCAGTGAGGGCGTGAATTTCCCGCATCAGCTCCACAACCTGCCGGGACAGGGGAACGCGGTGGTCCTTTCGCATTTTCGTTTTTTCGGCCGGAATGGTCCACAACGCGCCGTCCAGGTCGACTTCTTCCCATCGGGCATGGCGCAGCTCGCCAGGGCGCACAAAGACATGGGGGGCGAGCTGGAGCGCCAGCCGCGTAAGGCCAAGGCTTTCGTAACCGTCTATGGCGCGCAGCAGCTCGCCCACCTTCACCGGCTCAAGGATCGCCGCATAATGCGTTACCTTGGGCGTTGCCAGCGCCCCGCGCAGATCGCGGGTAGGATCGGACGCCAGCCGCGCAGTCGCGACTGCATAGCGGAATACCATCCCGGCAAGCTGCAACGTCCGCCGGGCGCTCTCCAGCGTTCCCTTGCCTTCGATCTTGCGGACAGCCGCCAGAATGTCGCTCGGCTCGATCGAACCGATCGGCAGGCTCCCCAGGGCGGCATTGAGCCGGGACAGCAGGTATTCGCTGCGCTTGGCCGTCGCGGGTGCCCAACCGTCATGCCCGTCCTTTTTCCGCTTGGCGCAGTATTCGGCAGAAATGATCGCAAAGGTATTCATGGCCTCTGCCCGCTGGCGCACCTTGGCCCGGCGCTTTTCCCGCGATGGATCTTTGCTGGCAGCGATTTGTTCGCGGGCCTCATCGCGGCGCTTGCGAGCATCGGCCAAGCTCACTTCAGGGTAGGCCCCAAAGGCCATGAGCTTTTCCTTGCCGTCCACCCGGTATTTCAGCCGCCAGAGCTTTCCGCCAGCGGGCGTGACAAGTAGATAGAGGCCCAGACCATCAGCGATCTTGAATGGCTTGGCTGCCGGTTTCGCTTGCCGAATCGTAATATCTGTCAGCGCCATGGCCAGCCCTCGCATACCCCCAAGGCCGCGCCTCATACCCCCTGCCAATCTGGCCTGCCCCCAATCATACCCCCATCAGGAGGCGGCTAGATATGGACGCGGGTGAACGTGTGCGGCTTGATTTCCGCTAAATACCGTGATTTTCAGGGGATTGTCCAGACAGATACGGACAGCTATAATTCGGAACGTGGAGCGGGTAAGGGGAATCGAACCCCTCTAGCTAGCTTGGAAGGCTAGTGCATTACCACTATGCTATACCCGCTTGTCCGGCGTGCCGGCAGCACTTGGCCGCGTGCCGGGCGCACTGCCATTGGCGCGGCGCGAGGTCAACGATTTTGAACGCGCTCCAGCGCGACGAGAGGATGCAAAGGCCATGGCAACACCGCTTCACCGCCCGATCGAATGCAGCGCCGAGGAATGGGAGGCGCGCCAGCAGCTCGCTGCCTGTTACCGGATCTTCGACCTGCTTGGCTGGTCCGAATCGATCTACAACCACATATCGCTGACCGTCCCGGGTGAGGAAGGCGCCTTCCTGATCAACCCCTTCGGCCTGCTTTACTCCGAGGTTTGCGCTTCGAATCTGGTCAAGATCGACATTGACGGCAACACGCTCGATGGCAGCGCCTATCCGGTGAACAAGGCCGGCTTCACCCAGCATGCCTATTTCCACCGCCATTTGCCGCAGGTGAAAGCGATCTGCCACGTTCACACGACCGAGACGATGGCCGTATCAAGCTATGAACACGGCCTGCTGCCATCGAATTTCTATGCCTGCGCCTTCGTCGGCCAGATCGGCTACCACGATTTCGAAGGTGTCACCGTCCGCGGCGAGGAAGGCGAACGGCTGCTGGCTAACCTTGGCCAGCACAAGATCCTGATGCTGCGCAACCACGGCCCGGTGGTCATGGGCAAAACGGTGCCCGAGATGTTCTTCACCATGTGGGCCTTGCAGCGCGCCTGCGAGATTCAGTGCGCCACGCTGGCCATGGGCAAGCCGGTGCTTGTGCCTGATGAGGTGCTCCACGTGCACCAGCGCGACCTTAGCCAGGTTCAGCTGCCCGGCGGCCCCGGCGCGCCCGACTTTGCGGCCTGGATGCGCAAGGTGGACCGCGTGGACCGGAGCTGGCGGGACTAGGGTGAACCTGTCCTACATCGGCTCGACATGTCATCCGCAATGGATGACCGAAAAATGCCCATATCCGCACTCCTTTTCAGCAACTTCTGGCAAGGTGACACGTTACCCCTGGACTGTGTCCAGTGTGTCCAGTCCATGCTGACTCTTCCCCTTCGCTTCCGGATTCCCTAGACCCGATTTCATGGCCGTCCTGCCGATCACCCCTGCGCCGTTCTTCGCCAACAAGAACCAGGCCTTCTGGCGGCTGCAGGCTATCGGCTGGGGCGGGGCGATGCTGCTGCGCGCCATGTCGTCGATTGCCGGCGGGCAGGAGTGGTCGTTCCTCGTCTTCGTCGCGATCGAGGCGGTAACCGGCTTTTCGATCTCGCTGATCCTCTCGGTGATCTATCACCAGCTGATCAACCGCAGGCCGCTGGTGACCTGGGGCGTGTCCGCGCTGGTACTACCGCTGGCAGTGATGCTTTACGCCTTCATCGATGCCTGGGTGTTCAGCCTTGGTCAGACCGACGGCAACACCAATTTCGCCCGCCTGCTGATCGGCGTCTTCTACCTCAACGCCACGTTGCTCGGCGCATGGTCGGCGCTGTATTACATGATCAACTTCTACGTGCAGATCGAAGAGCAGAACGACCAGATGATCCAGCTGGAAAATCAGGCGACCAGCGCCCAGCTGGCCATGCTGCGCTACCAGCTCAACCCGCATTTCCTGTTCAACACGCTCAATTCGATCTCCACTCTGGTCCTGCTCAAGCAGACCGAGCCGGCCAATGCCATGCTCACGCGGCTATCTTCGTTCCTGCGCTATACGCTGGCCAACGAGCCGGCTGGGCGCGTGACCGTGGCGCAGGAAGTGGAGACGCTGAAGCTCTACCTCGATATCGAACGGATGCGTTTTGAAGAACGGCTGCGCACCCGGTTCGAGATCGAGGACGCGGCAAAACCGGGCTTGTTGCCCTCGCTGCTACTCCAGCCGCTGGTGGAAAACGCCATCAAGTACGCGGTCAGCCCGCAGGAGGCCGGGGCAGAAATTACCGTCACCGCGCAACTCGTCGGATCAGCGCTTCGCATCACCGTCTCCGATACCGGTCCGGGATTGCAAAGCGGCGGTATCGACAACAGGCTCGCCGGCGTGACATTCGACGGCGGCGAACAGGTATCGACAGGGGTTGGCCTCACCAACACGCGCGACCGGCTGGCCCAGGCCTATGGTTCGACGCACCGGTTCGAGATCGTTGATCCGCCCGAGGGCGGCTTCAGCGTGCTGATCGAAATACCTTATGAGGAGCGCGAGGCGCCAGCGCCGTTTGCGAGTGTAGGGGCGGGCTCAGGGCCAAGCGCGGGAACGCCACGCCTTGCCGTTCCGGCCGGTTGACCCCACATGGGACATCTAAAAATTCGGGGGCGTTTGGAAAAAGGACTGCAATGACCATCCGCACCATTCTGGTCGATGACGAAAAACTGGCGATCCAGGGGCTCATGCTCCGGCTCGAAAAGTTTGCCGATGTCGAAGTGATCGAAACCTGCTCGAACGGGCGTGAAGCGATCCGCAAGATCAAGACCGAAAAGCCCGATCTGGTGTTTCTCGACATCCAGATGCCCGGGTTTGACGGGTTCTCAGTAGTCAAGGGCGTGATGGACATCGAACCGCCATTGTTCGTCTTCGTCACCGCCTACAACGAATATGCCGTGCGCGCGTTCGAGGCGAATGCCGTCAATTACCTGATGAAGCCGGTGGACGAAGACAAGCTGGCCGACACGCTTGACCGCGTGCGCACGCGCCTTGCCGAAAAGCGTTCGTCCGAAGAGGCGGAGAAGCTCAAATCCGTGCTGGCCGAAGTCGCGCCCGACGCGATGGACGCCATGCCCGAGGAAGAGGACCCTAATGCCGGCCACGGCGCGGCCCGCTTTGAAAAGCTCATCAACATCAAGGATCGCGGGCAGATTTTCCGCGTCGATGTCGATTCGATCGAACATATCGAGGCGGCGGGCGATTACATGTGCATCCGCACGGCCGACAACAGCCTGATCCTGCGCGAAACGATGAAGGACCTTGAACGCCGGCTCGATCCGCGCGTTTTCCAGCGCGTCCACCGCTCGACCATCGTCAATCTCAACCAGGTCCGTCAGGTCAAGCCGCACACTAACGGCGAATGCTTCCTCGTGCTCGAATCAGGCGCGCAGGTGAAGGTCAGCCGCTCCTACCGCGACGTTGTCGCGCGCTTTGTGCACTGAGGCAGGGATGGGGGCATTCACCGTAGAGGGGTTCGACCTCGAGGCCTTCGTGTGCGGCACCCTTGCCGAGGATCTTGGCGAGGGCTGGCCGGGCGGCGGGCACGATGTCACCAGCGAAAGCGTGATTCCCGCGGATGCGCGCTTTTCGGGCGTCATGGACAGCCGCGATGCCATTGTCGTCTGCGGGCTTCCCATTGCTGCAGCGTTCTTCCGCGCGCTCGATCCCGCCATGGTGATCGAGATTCTGCACGAGGAAGGCGCGGAGGTGCCCGCCGGGACCGATCTCTTGCGCCTGTCGGGCAATGCGCGCGCGATGCTCACCGCAGAGCGCTCCGCACTCAACACCGTGCAGCACTTGTCGGGTGTGGCCACGATGACGCGGGACTATGTCCGAGCCATGGGTGAAACGCGCGCCGTGCTGCTCGATACGCGCAAGACCATTCCGGGCCTGCGCCATCTTGAGAAATACGCCACCCGCACCGGCGGAGCGCAGAATCACCGGCTGGGCCTGTGGGATGCAGCGATGATCAAGGACAACCATGTGCTTGTTGCGGGCGGCGTTGGCGAGGCTGTACGCCGCGCCCGGGAAGCTGGAGTTGCCCGCATCATTTGCGAGGTCGATTCGATCGAACAGGTCACGCCCGCGCTCGAGGCCGGGGCGAATCACCTGCTGCTCGACAATATGACTCCGCCAGAACTGAGCGCCTGTGTCGAACTCGTGGCCGGCCGCGTGCCGTGCGAGGCATCAGGCGGGGTGCGGCTCGACACCATCGGCGCGATTGCCGCCACCGGAATCGATTACGTATCGGTCGGCCGACTCACCCAGAGCGCCCCGGCCGCCGACATCGGCTTGGATTTCACACCGCTTTAGGGCAAACATTGCGTCATCGAACGCAATTCAGGGGTTTAGCAATGCGTCCGGCATCCATTGTCACATTCGACCGGCTGTACCTGGTCGCCACCGGCTTGGGGCTGGTCAATTCGTTCATGTCGATCGAACGCCTGCAGGCGCGGATCGAGGCCATGCCGCAATTTCGGGCCATCGGCTTGGGTTCCGGGGTCATTTACGCCTCGATCGCGGCGGGCGCAGCGATCTCCCTGCTGTTGTGGTTTGCTGTGGCCTACAAGCGCAGCGCGCTGGCCAAATGGATCCTCGTCGCCTTCACCGCGCTCGCCATCCTCAACTTGCCGAGCGCGCTGCGCCAGCTGGGTTCAGGCGGGCTGGGCGTGCTGGTCAGCGTAGCGGTAGAGGCGCTGCGAATCGTCGCGCTGACGTTCCTGTTCCGCGCGGACGCCAAGGCCTGGTTCGCCGGGAGCGACCTAGGCACCGATGCCGACGCCTGACGGCGTGATGCGCGCCTTGGCCTATGCGGCGGCGCTGGGGCTGCCCGGCAGCGCCATGGCGCAGGCCTATCAGTGCCGGGTACCCGATTCGATCAGCCAGCCCGAACCCGCTCGGCCTGACGGACCCAGCCGGACCACCCCCATCGGCGGCTTCATCCTCGCGGCAAGTTGGTCGCCCGAATACTGCAACGCCTCTCGCGGCGCTTCGGGTTCGATGCAGTGTTCGGGCAAGGCCGGGCGATTCGGCTTCATCCTGCACGGCCTTTGGCCACAGTCGCGCAGCGGGGCGCCGCCGCAGTGGTGCGGCACGGGCGCGCGGCCATCGCTCGGCGAAATCCGCCGCAACCTCTGCATGACCCCCTCGCCGCAATTGCTCGAGCACGAATGGGCCAAGCACGGCAGCTGCATGGCACCGGCCCCCGACGCCTATTTCTCGCAAGCCCGCGAGGCGTGGAGCCGCATCGCCTGGCCAGACGGCAATCAGATGTCCCGACAGCGAGGATTGACCGTGGGGAGCTTCCAGGAGGCCTTCAGGGCCGCGAACCCCGGCTGGCCCCGCAACGCGATTGCATTGCGGCTGTCGCAGTCAGGCTGGCTGCGCGAAGTGCACCTGTGCTTTGACGCGCGGCGCAAGCCTGCCGCTTGCACCCGCCCCGGTGCGCCGGACAGGCAGGCCATGAAGATCTGGCGCGGGAATTAGCGCCGGTTGCGAAAGAAATCGCGCAGCAGGTCACTCGCCTGCGCCTCGCCCATTCCCGAATAGACCTCAGGCCGGTGCAGGCACTGCTTCTGATCGAAAACCCGCGCTCCGTGCTCGACCGCTCCGCCTTTGGCATCCGGCGCGGCGTAATAAATCCGGGCGATTCGCGCGTGAGCGATGGCACCGGCACACATGGCGCAGGGTTCAAGCGTGACCCACAGCTCGCAGCCATCGAGCCGTTCGTTCCCCAGCGCCTGCGCCGCGGCGCGAATCACCAGCATTTCGGCATGGGCGGTGGGGTCGCAAAGGCCGCGCGGGGCGTTGTGGGCGGCGGCAATCACCGATCCGTCCTTGACGATCACCGCGCCGATCGGCACTTCGCCCGCAACCACGGCTTTCCCGGCCTCTGCCAGCGCAAGCGCCATCGGTTCGGGAAGCGGCCAGCGGTTCATTTGCCCGAATTGGCCGGGATAACTTGACCATACAAGGGTGAATCGGTAAGGGCGCGCCTTCATCCGGAAACGGCACAACGATTCAAGCGAGAAACTCACATGTCCCGCATTTGCGAACTGACCGGCAAGGGCCGCATGACTGGCCACAACGTCAGCCACGCCAACAACAAGACCAAGCGCCTGTTCCTGCCCAACCTGCAGAACGTCACGCTGATGTCCGAAGGCCTTGACCGCAGCTTCAAGTTCCGCGTTTCGACGCAGGGCCTGCGTTCGGTCGAACACGTTGGCGGCCTTGACAACTGGCTGCTGAAGACCTCGGACGAAAAGCTTTCGACCACCGCGGTCAAGGTGAAGCGCGAACTGAAGAAGAAGGCCGCGGCCTGATCCTTCACGGTTTGTGAACGCATCGGGCGTCCGGTTTTCCGGGCGCCTTTTTGCATGGGCGCGGCCTATTATCAGCAACCCAGCGCAGGCGGGCCCAGCGCAGGCGGATTGACGCTGCGTCGCGCTTCTGCCAGCCATTCGTGCATATCATCTGTTGCTGGGGGAAATACCGTGGCCAAAACCGCCCGTGTCGCGTTTTATTCGCTTGTTTTCGCGTCGCTGAGCGCTCCCGTCGGAGCGAAGGACAAGGACAAAGATCTGGCCACCGCGCCGCCAGCGATTTTCCAGGGCGTGCTCGATTGCCGCAGCGTTGCCGATGCAGCAGCGCGCCTCGCCTGCTTCGACAAGTCAGTTGCCGTTATGGCCGATGCGACCGCAAAGAAGGACCTTGTAGTCATCGACCGCGCGACGATCCGCGAAACCAAGCGCGGCCTGTTCGGCATCAGCCTGCCAAGTATCAAGATCTTCGGTGGCAACGACGATGTCGAGGTCAACCAGATCGAATCGACCCTGACCTCGGCCCGCTCAAGCAGCGATGGCTTGACGGTCTTCCTGCTGGCGGATGGTTCACGCTGGAAGCAGACCGAGGGGCGCTACACCTACCCCAAGCCCGGGCAAAAGATCGTGGTCAAACGCGGTGCGCTCGGCGGATTTTTGGCCAATGTCAACGATCAGCCTGCGGTAAGGGTGATGCGTCTCGCTGACTGACATCCGGTCACCGCTTAAGTCACCTAAAGGCTTGATCGCGGCGGTTCCCGACATCTTCAGAAGTCCTTTCCACCGATCGGCCCCGTGGCGGAGGGGTGATCTGAAGCGCCGAATTGCCGCGTCCGCGCATCGTTGAACGCACCCACTGCATCGTTGCTGCTGGGGCGGGCCAGCCGCGCCCACTCGCCGCGCATCCGGCATGTGGTGCGTAAAACGATCGATCCGGTTGACTCGGTTTTCAAGCACACGATGTAAGTGGGATCGGTAGGTTTCAGGCCCGCATTGTGGGACCGAATCTCATTGGATTTCATCTTGATCGGCCCAGGTACGACCTCAAGCGGCTTAACTACCTCGGGCGCAGCGACTGCTGCGGCGGACAATGCCAGCGCGGGTAACCCCAAGACGACGAAATTCATGATAATATGCATGGTCATGCACCTCTTGGAGCTTGTGGGCGCAGATTATGCGTGAAGAGGCTGGTCCGCAAGCTGTTCAAGCCAGCAGAGAGGTCCCCTGGAGTGCTGCGTCAGCTGCGGCAAAATAATCCAGCAGGGCCTTCCTTTCGCCTTCGCTGAGGTGGGGGTTCCAGGCATCGATGATCAGCACTGCGCGGCGGCGATCACTGGGGTTCAGAGCTTCATGATCGATGGTATCATCAAATGCGAACGCCTTTCCTTCCACCCATTCCCGCGTCTCGTTGCCGACACGGAACCAGCAACCCGGCGGAATATCAAGTGCGAGGTGAATGATCGTCCGGGTATTGGTAACGCCGGTGTGCGGCGGGATATGGCTGTGTGGTTCGAGCATCGAAAAGAATGCGTTGGGCGCCCTGCCGGGAATACGCGCCAACGGAAGCGATTCGAGAAGCGCTGCCGTCTGGGGACAGCGGTCCGTAACTGCCAGGTTCTTTCTGCCGTATTCCCACAAGAAACAGGCCGCCCAATCGAGCGAACCATCAAGCCCGGTCCAGGTACTCTCGGGTGTTCCCGGGTCCATTTGCACATAAGGCCGGATTGTCCCGTCCGGTGCTTCCAGCAGCGCCTCCAGTTCCGCCTTGATCGCGCCGTGATGTGCTTCCAGCTCGTCAAGCCACGGGAAATGGCGGCGGTCGAAATACTCGTCCTGGGGCAGGAAGGGATAGAAAGTTCCCGCACACTTGTTGTGATAGACCTGACGTTTGCCCATCGCCGTGTCGACGAATGCGCGCAGGCGGCGGTTCTCGGTTTCATCCCAAGACGCCGATGACTTGCCCAACGCCTGATCGACTCGTTCGTAGAGCCGCGCCTGCAAGGCTGCGCTATAAACTAGGCCAGCATCTAGTTCGCTGGCCACATGCGGCACCAGATTCGGCATCTGCGCGGCGAGTTGCTGAACGCCACTCCAGGCCGCGAGCGCCCTCGACTCTTCGCCTAGCCTCTGCAGGAGTTGTGCCATTCGCAAGTTGGCGGTGAAATCCGTCCGGTCGACCGCCAGCGCTCGCTCAAGCGCGGCTTGCTCAGCCTTGGCGTCACCAGCAAGCCTGCACGCATGAGCAAGGTTGATCCACAGAGGCAAGGCTTCGGGGTCGGCCTGCGCAGCGTGCTTAAACGCCTCCACGGCTTTGGTGGCATCTCCCGCTCGCAGCGCGGCCATGCCAGCGGCGTTCGATTCCTGCGCAAGCGCCGGATTGCTCATGGTTTGATCCTCTTTTGACCTGATTATTGCAGTGGTGTTGCCAGAGCAAGTGAGTTGCGGCGACAGTCGCGTGGGCTTAAGGTTGAGGCGTGGCCGATTTCTCCTTTTTCCTCGACGATCCTGAATGGCTGGCGCACCGCTTCGTTGAAAGCGATGATGCGTTCCGCTTCCTGCGAGTTCCGCGAGAAGATCACGCGAAATTGGCGTTCCTGACAGACGAATGCCTTGGCAGCCGCGAAACGAGCCCCGAAATCCCGGCGGCTGAGTGTTTGACACAGGACGATGCCGCGCCGGTGCATTTCTTGTTCCATTCAGCATTCTGCGGATCGACGATGCTGATCCGGGCTCTGTCGCAGAGCGGGATCGCTATGGGGTTGAGCGAACCACAGGTATTGAACGACGTGGTAGGTTTTCGTCGGCGCGGTGCGGAGCTGCTTGCAGTTGCCCGCGCGACCGACGCTGCCACCCGCCTGCTGGGTCGCCCGTTCGCGATCGGCGAGGTGGTAATCGTCAAGCCCTCGAACATTATCAATCCAATGGCACGACTACTCCTCGGTTTGCGAAAGGATTCCAAGGCGCTCTTTCTGCACGCCCCGCTCGAAACCTTTCTTGTTTCGGTGGCAAACAAGGGGATGCATTGCCGCATCTGGGTTCGAGAACTGCTGTTGGGCTATCTGCGCGAGGGTGTGCTGGAAGGCATGGGATTCATGCCTGACGACTTCTTCCGCCAAAGTGATTTGCAAATTGCCGCAGTAGGCTGGTTGGCGCAGCAACGCCTGTTTGCCCAACTTGGGGGAGAAGTCGGTACACGCCTCGCAAGTCTGGATGCGGATTTGATGATGGCCGATCCTGCGCAAGCGCTCGACGCTGTATCGACTTATTACGGACTCGATCTCGATATCGCGGCAGCCTTGGCTGGCCCGGCATTTACCCGCCATTCAAAATCGGGCTTGGCTTATTCTTCCGAGACACGCCGAGCCGATTATGAACGGGTGAGGGCAGCCCATGACGAGGAGATCACTATGGCGTCAGCATGGGCGCGGGTCGTGGCGGAAAGGGCAGGCATTAATCTCGCCGCGCCCAACCCCCTGTTGAACGGCTAAAGCCGTGCAGAGCGCACCTGATGTGTCCGAACTGCGCCGGAGCTTTGGCCTAGCGCTTCGGGCGCAAGACTATGGCGCTGCGGCCCAAATCGGAGAGCGGCTCGTTTTTGCAGATCCGACCCAGCCTGTGGTCTGGTTCAACCTGGGCTACAGCATGCGTATGGTGCGCCTGTTCGAGCAGGCGCTGGAAGCCTACGGTCAGGCAATTGCCTATGGCCTGGACCGCCCCGAGGACGCGCATATCAACCGGGCGCATATCCTGATCGAGCATCTTCAGCGTCCTGAGCAAGGGCAGACCGAGCTTGAGGCCGCACTCGCCAAGGATCCGGCGTCGCTTGGAGCCTTGCTGAGTCTGGGACAACTACATGAAGATTCCGGGCGGGCGCAGCAGGCGGCGGCAGCTTACCAGCATGCGCTCGACGTCTCTCCCGGCTGTGGCCGGGCATTGGCGCGGCTCGCCAGTTTGTCGCGCATGGGAGGCAATGCGCAAGGCTCGATCGAGGCGCTGCAAGCGGCAATCCCCAATCTTGCGCCTGAGAGCGACGATTTTGCCGAAGTCGCGATGGCACTAGGTCAGGCTCATGAAGCTGCCGGGAATCACCGCGAGGCTTTCGAGTGCTTTGTTAGGGCCAATGAGGCCGCGAGAAGCTCCTTGCCGCCTAGCCTGCGATATGTCGAAAGTGCTGCGGAGGGCTTCGTGCAACGGATTCTGGATGCAGAAATTCCGTCCATCTCAGCTCCATCGGCCCCTTCACGACGCAGTCCGATATTCATCTGCGGCATGTTCCGGTCGGGTTCGACCCTTCTCGAATCAGTCCTTGCCCGTCATCCCCGCGTTGCAGCGGCCGGAGAGCTTGAGAGCTTGCCCGCGCTCGTTGCTCGCCTGAATGGCTACCCGGAGGCCGTGGCCACGTTAGGCGAAGTTCAATTGAATGCCATGCGGGCGGCCTATTGGGCAGAGGTCGACTCGGTCGTGCCAGGAGCTGAAATCATCATTGACAAGCGTCCCGACAACTTCCTGCATCTTGGCTTGATTCGCCGCCTGTTTCCCGACTCCCCCATCCTGCACACGGAACGCAACCAAGACGATGTCGCGCTTTCAGTGTTCGGCAACCTGTTCGGGCCCGCCGTTTCTTATGCGTCCCGTTGGAGAGATATCCGCCACTGGCAAGGTATGCATGGTCGCATCATGGATCATTGGCGGCAGGCATTCGGCAGCGCAATTGCCGATGTTCCTTATGAGGAGCTGGTCACCGACGTCGAGGGTGTCATGCGCCGGGTTCTCGCGTTCTGTCGTCTGGAATGGTCCGACACCTTATGCTCCGCTGATTACGGTCCGGCAGGGGTGCGAACACTGAGCCAATGGCAGGTGCGAGACGCGGTTCACAAGGGTTCTATTGGCCGGGCGGCGGCTTTCCGGGAGTTCCTGCCCAGCGAGTAATTGCTTTTATAGATTTTACTGCGTGGACAAAAAAAGGGGCGGCCTAAGCCGCCCCTTCCTTATTTCTGCTTCAGTCCAGATCAGAACTTGAGCTTGGCGCCTGCCGCAAAGCGACGGCCAACCGCGTCGTAGCTCGACGGGTAGGTGTTGCCACTGTTGAACGAGGTCGAACCGGCAGCCGAACCCACGACCGGGGGCTGCTTGTTGAACAGGTTCGTCACAGCGAGCGTCAGTTCGAAGTTGTCGCCGATCGAGTACTTCGTCGCGAGGTCGAAGTAATCGTAAGCCCCGATGTGGTTGAAGTCCACGCTCCGGCCCGCGAGAGGCGAGCTGATCGATGCATTTGCGTTCTTGATGGTGCCCTTGAACAGGTTGCGGTTAGTAGCAGTGAAGCCACGGGCCGCAAAGTCCGATGCCTGTCCTTCATACTGAGCAGCCGACGTGTGACGCCATGCGAGCGACAGATCGATGGCCCCAACAGTCAGCGTGGTGCGCTGGAACCACTGCCACTTGGGCTGGATCGAGGCGCAGTTGGCGCTGTAGTAACCCACGCATTCCCGATCGAAGCTGGTTGGCGTAGCCTGGAACGTCGAATGGTTGGTCCAGTTGCCGCCCAGGCTCAGGCTCAACTTGCCGAAGCCGAGATCCGTGCGATAGTTCGCCGTGAAATCGACGCCGTCGGTTGCCAGACGGCCAAGGTTGGACAGCGGGGTAGGCAGGCCCGGCGTCGTCGCGGAAGAACCGCTGAGACGGCCGGTGGTCGGGTTGCGGCGAATGCCGGTACATGCGGCAGACGTCGCTGACGAGGCAGTGAGCGTGCCGAAGCAAGCGGCAATCACGTCATTCGGCGTCGGCGCACTGACCGCACCCGTGATCTTGATGTTGTAGTAGTCAACCGTGAGGGTGAGGTTCGACAACATCGACGGCGCAAGAACGACACCGAAGGTATAGCTCTTCGCAGTTTCCGGCTTAAGGGCCGGGTTGCCGCCGCCATACGAGTTGGCCTGGCCTGCAGCCGGGTCCTGGATCACGCCAATCGACGCAGCCGGTGCACCCTGCGCAAGGCAGACTGCCTTGAGGTTGGGATTCGAGTTCGGGGCAGCGCCCGCGCACGGATCAGCACCGAGGTTCGTAAGGCCCGTAGAAACCGGTGCGAACAATTCAGCGATGTTCGGTGCGCGCACCGAGTGCGAATAGTTGCCGCGGAACTTGATGTCGGGGATCGGTGACCAGGTCAGACCGGCCTTCCAGGTGGTTGCCGAGAACTTCGGGTCACCAGCAGCATCAATATGATACCACGACTGGCGGATACCGGCTTCAAGCGTCAACTCATGGAAGAACGGCGCGTCGGAAATGATCGGCATGTTAACTTCGCCAAACAGTTCCTTGACGTCGTAGCCACCCTTGACCGGCGGGATTGCGCCACCGGCACCGCCGAGTTCACCCGGAACCTGTGCCAGGGCATCCGGCTTGGTTTCCGACGTGTACTTGCGATATTCGCCGCCGATTGCAACGTTGATGGGCTTGTCTGAGAAGAAGTTGCCAAACTCGGACGAAACCGTGCCGTGCACCTGGCCGAGGCTCGCGTCACGAGCGATCGTGCTGGTGATGCCGCCGATGTAAGAAGCCATTGCCGGCGTGATGCTGCCCGGAGGGCCGAACAGGTTCAGCGGAACGCAAGTGCCACCAGCGACGCAAGTCGTCGGCGTTGCGAGGTTCAGGGCGTTAACAACGCGCGAAGTCGAAACGTAGTTCTTGCGAGCCTGGGTGTTGGTGCTCTGGCCATATGATCCCCAAAGGTCATACTGGACCTTTTCGGTGATGTTGCCACGGACACCAGCGCGGTAGTCGAACATGTCGGTGACATATTCGTCGATGCGCGGACCGACTTCGACCGAGCGCCGATAGACGGCACCCAGCGGGATGGCCGTGCTGGTGTTGCAGGTTGCACCCAGCGGAATGCCGGCCTTGCCGCAAAGCTGGTCGCGGATGGTTGAGTTCAGGAACGGATTGTTTGCCTGGATCGTCAGTTCTTCGCCGAAGATGCCCGAAGGAGCAACGATCGAAGCGACGGTGTTACGCGAGAACATGCCACGCGTGTAGACTTCGACCGCATCCGAAATCTCATAACGCGCGGCGCTGTAGATGTTGTAGCGCTTGAACGGCGTCACGAAGACGTTGTACGGGTTGAAGTTGAAGGGCGCATAAGGCGCAACCAGGTTGGCACCCGAGCCGGAAACCTGAAGGTTTTCGTCAGCAAAGCCAAACGTCGTAGGGGTCGAAGTCGGCGAAGAACCCGAAGCGACACCGCTGGTCGACGAAACACCAAAGATCGAGATGTCACGGTCGCCCTGATAAAGCGCGTCGCTGGACTGATAGCCTACCGACAGGACTGCGTTGCCGCGGCCGTCTTCAAAATTGGCGCCCAGCGTGAGATCGGCGTGCCAGCCGAAGCCATCACCCTTTTCGGTGATCTGGGTGCCCATGGAGAGCTCTGCACCAGCAAAGTTCTTGCGGGTGATGAAGTTGACAACGCCCGAAACCGCGTCAGCACCATAGGTGGTCGAAGCGCCGCCCGTCAGGGCATCGACACGCTGGATCAGCGCGAGCGGGATGTTGTTGAGATCGACTCGGCCAGCAGTGCCCGAAGGAACGATGCGCGCGCCGTCCAGCAGAACAATGTTGCGGAACGAGCCCAGACCACGAAGGTCGACATAGGAAGCGCCGCCGTTGCCGTTGTTGACGTTCTGGCCGACGTTCGGAACCGCGCCAGGGATCTGGCGCAGAACGTCTTCTGCGAGCGTCACCTGACGAAGGCTGATTTCTTCCTCGCCAATCACCGAAACCGGCGACGTCGAGACGACGTTGGGATTCTGAATGAGCGAGCCGGTAACAACGATTACGTTGCTATCTTCGGGTACAGCTTCGGCAGCATCCTGCGCGAAGGCTTGGGTGCTGAGAAGCGCGAGGCCGAGCACGACAGGTGCCGAGCCCGCCTTCAGAGCAGAAAGAGTGGTTTTTTTCACAGTCCAGTCCCTTTGTTTCACGGTCACCTGGCGGCTCATCCGACAGGCTTCCGGTGCAATCCCGGTGAGTGGATAGGGAAGCTGCCCCCTGTCGCCAAATGGCTACGCGCAGCTATCCCAACCGGGAAAGATGGGGTTTATTGGCGGAAACCCGCGGTATCAGCAAAGATTTTGGTTGCGGGCGAAAGCAGATTCCGCCGACCTGTGGCCATTCTACAACAAGACCGTGACTGGAAAGGCGAGGGCCTTGGCGGTGCAATTGGCGGCAATTGTAATTTTCTTGCGTCTTTACCCTGAATTGCGGCATTTATGTTCAGGCGATACGTTAAACTTTTCAGTTCGTTTCTGAAACTTGTTATGGTCCAGGCGATGCGCGCGTGCACCTCAGGGTTGCGACGACACGAAAAGCAACGGATCCAGTTTCGCGTCGCGCCACTTGATTGCCCAGTGGAGATGCGGCCCGGTGGCGCGTCCGGTGCGCCCGACCCAGCCGATGACTTGCCCCTGCCGTACATGGTCGCCCGACCGAACGCCGAGCCGTGAGGCGTGCAGGAAGGCGCTCGACAAGTCGGAGCCGTGGTCGACGATCAGCAAGTTCCCCTCAAGCGTGAAGGGCGTGGCTGCCGCCAGCACCACCACGCCATCGGCGGGCGCCATGAAGGGTGTGCCCTCGGCCCCGGCAATGTCGAGGCCGCCGTGGTATGATCCCGGCTTGCCCTGATAAATGCGTTGCGAACCAAAGCGCCCGCGGATGGCACCGCGCAGGGGGCAGGCAAATGGCTGCCGCCAGCCCGCTGCGTCTGTCGATTGCGCGCGGGCACCGCCGATCTGCGCGAGCTCTGTGGCGCGCCGGCGGGCGAATTCGGCATCGGCCATGCCGCCGGGCCGATAGGGCGCGTTGACGTATTCGATCTGCCAGCCGCGCGGCGCGATGGCGAGCGCTTTGCGGACGGTCGGCAAGTCCCCCCGGCGGGCGACAAGCTCGCTCAAAGGCCCGGAATCACGATCGAACGCGACAAAGAAACTGCCATCGGGTTCGACCTCGACGGGACTTCCCGACAGCGCCAGCGAGAGGGTTCCGGCTGGGGCGAAGCCGCGCAGCCAGCCGCCCTGGACTTGCTGGCCAGTGAGGGAAAAGTCGCTGGTTTGGCGTACCGGCAAAGGCATCGCTTTTGCCTCGGAAACGGCGGAAACCTGTGCCACGGCCGGCGCCATGTTGAGGTTGCAGCTCCCCATTGCGAGCATGGTCAGGCCGGCCAGCGAGCCGAGCCCCGTCGCCCGCGCCATGTCAGCCGTTTTCCGCAAGCCGCTTTGTGGCAAGGGCACAACTGGCATAGGCTTCCTGGTGCTCGGCGCTCCAGTAGCGGAGCACCTCTAGCTGGATCAGTTCGCCGGAAACCGCGCATTTCACGTGGGTTCCGGGCGCGATGACGCGGAAGCCATTGGGTTCGTAGCGCAGCACGGCGAGGCGTTCGGAGGAGGACATCAGCATGGGTTCCCGTTAGCGCCTTCAGCCGGTCAAAGCAATTTCGGCTGGTCGGGATTCGCTCTCGCCTGCGCCGGCTTGGGTGCAGGACGGGGCGGCGGGGCGCTGTCGGAAACCGGTGCGACGGATACCACTCCATCGGCAAAATGCAGGCCCAGCGCCACCTCTCCACGCGCCGCCTCAGCCGTGGTCAGCGTGCGCCCCGAAGCCCCCGTAACCCGCGCATATCCGCGCTTTAGCACGTTGTCAGGATTGAGCGAGGCCATGACCCGGACGGTCCCGGCCAGCCGATCGCGGGCCGCTGCGATGCCGCGTTCGACCAGTGCCGGGTACAGGCGCAGCGCGGCGAGGCGTTCGGCGGCGCGGTCGCGGCGGGACAGGAGCAGCGGGGCGGATAATTTGCCTGCAGATTCAGCGAGTTTGTGCCGCGCGAGGACGATCCGGTCGCCCAATCCGCGGCGCAATTTCTCCCCCGCTTCGTCAAGCTGCTGCGCTGGAAGGGCCAACAATGCGGTCGGTTGCGGCAGGCGCTGGGCCCTTGCCTCGAGCCGTTCCCGGCCCAACTGCAACGGCCTTGCAACGGCCTTGCGAGCCCGCAGCGCCAGTTCTGCGAGGCTACCCGCAAGGTCCGCACGCACCGGCACGGCCAGTTCGGCCGCTGCCGTCGGCGTTGGCGCGCGCAAGTCGGCAGCAAAATCGGCCAGCGTGGTATCGGTTTCATGCCCGACAGCCGAGATCACCGGGATCGGCGATTCGGCAATCGCGCGGACCACGACCTCTTCGTTGAAGCACCACAGATCCTCGATCGACCCACCGCCGCGCGCGACGATGATCACGTCGGGTCGCGGCACGGTGGAGTCCGGACCCAGTGCGCCGAACCCCCGCACCGCCGCCGCCACCTGTTCCGCCGCGCCCTGTCCCTGGACCAGCACCGGCCAGACGATCACCCGGCTCGGCATCCGGTCGGCGAGGCGGTGGAGGATGTCGCGGATCACTGCGCCGGTGGGCGAGGTGACGACGCCGATGACGCCGGGCAAAAATGGGATCCGCCGCTTGCGTTCGGGCGCGAACAGGCCCTCCGCCTCGAACCGCGCCTTGTTCTTCGCCAGCAGCGCGAGTAGCGCGCCTTCGCCGGCGATCTCCATACGTTCGATGACGATCTGGTAGTTAGAGCGCCCCGGATAGGTGGTCAGCTTGCCGGTGGCGATCACCTCGATCCCGTCCTCGGGCCGGAAGGCGAGCCGCTGCACGGTGCCGCGCCACATCACCCCGTCGAGCCGGGCGCCTTCATCCTTGAGCGCCAGATAGAGGTGCCCCGAAGCCGCCAGTTTCACGCCCGAAAGCTCGCCGCGCACCCGCACATAGGCGAAGCGTTCCTCCACCGTGCGCTTCAGCGCCGAGGAAATCTCGGTGACCGACAAAGGCTCGGCGTTGCTGGACCGGCCTTCCTTCGCTACCAGCCCGCCGGAATCCATGGAATCTGTATCGAAAGACGAGGGCGGCGACATGAATATCCTGCTGATCGGAAGTGGCGGCCGCGAACATGCGCTGGCGTGGCGACTG
>NZ_JANPGP010000124.1:0-12869 GCF_031424035.1 Novosphingobium sp. | reverse complement strand
CTGTCCAAAGCTCCCGGAAAGTTCGTAATGTCCGCCAATCAGCGCAATATCGCCATTATCGCCCACGTCGACCACGGCAAGACCACGCTTGTCGACCAGCTCTTCCGCCAGTCCGGCACCTTCCGCGACAACCAGCGGATCGAGGAGCGGGCGATGGATTCGAACGACCTCGAAAAAGAGCGCGGGATCACCATTCTCGCCAAGTGCACCTCGGTCGAATGGAACGGCACGCACATCAACATCGTCGATACGCCCGGCCACGCCGACTTCGGCGGCGAGGTTGAGCGCATCCTGTCGATGGTCGACGGCGTGATCCTGCTGGTTGACAGCTCGGAAGGCGCCATGCCGCAGACCAAGTTCGTCACCGGCAAGGCGCTGGCGCTGGGCCTGCGCCCGATCGTCGTGGTGAACAAAGTCGACCGTCCGGATGAACGCATCCAGGAAGTGCTCGACGAAGTGTTCGATCTGTTCGTCAGCCTCGACGCGACGGACGAGCAGTGCGATTTCCCCGTGCTTTACGCCTCGGGCCGCAACGGCTATTGCAACGAAGACCCGAACTTGCGCGAAGGCACGCTGACGCCGATGTTTGAAACCATCGTTCGCCACGTCCCTGCCCCTGAGGCCGATTTCGACGGCCCGTTCAAGTTCCTCGTCACCCTGCTCGATCGTGACAACTTCCTCGGCCGCGTGCTGACCGGCAAGGTCCAGTCGGGTACGGTCAAGGTCAACCAGCCAATCCACGCGCTCGATAACGACGGCAAGATCGTCGAGACCGGCCGAGCTTCCAAGCTGCTCGCCTTCCGCGGGCTGGAGCGCGTTCCCGTAGAAGAGGCCCGCGCCGGTGACATCATCTCGATCGCCGGCCTGACCGAAGCGACCGTTTCGAACACGATCTGCGACCCTTCGGTCACCGAACCACTCCACGCCCAGCCGATCGACCCGCCGACGCTGTCGATGCGGTTTGCGGTGAACGATTCGCCGATGGCCGGCCGTGAAGGCTCCAAGGTCACCAGCCGCATGATCCGCGATCGCCTTGAGCGCGAAGGGGAATCGAATGTCGCGATCAAGATTACCGAATCTGCCGATAAGGACAGCTTCGAAGTCGCCGGCCGCGGCGAATTGCAGCTTGGCGTGCTGATCGAAACGATGCGCCGCGAAGGCTTCGAGCTCGGTATCAGCCGTCCGCGCGTGCTTTACGGCGAAGACGAAAACGGCAAGCAGACCGAGCCTTACGAAACCGTCATGATCGACGTTGACGATGAACACGCCGGCACCGTTGTCGAGAAGATGGCGACTCGCAAGGGCGAGATGACCGACATGCGCCCCTCGGGCGGCGGCAAGACCCGCATCACCTTCTCAGCCCCGTCGCGCGGCCTGATCGGCTACCACGGCGAGTTCCTTTCGGACACGCGCGGCACCGGCATCATGAACCGCCTGTTCGAGAAGTACGGTCCCTACAAGGGCCGCATCGAAGGCCGCAAGAACGGTGTGCTGATCTCCAACGGCGCGGGCGAGGCAAACGCCTATGCCCTCGGCCCATTGGAAGAGCGCGGCATCCTGTTCGTCGGCGTCGGCACCCCGCTGTACGAAGGCATGATCATCGGCGAAAACGCCAAGCCGGATGACCTTGAAGTCAACCCGATGAAGTCGAAGCAGCTGACCAACTTCCGCGTCTCGGGCAAGGACGACGCCATCCGCCTCACCCCGCCCAAGATCATGACGCTGGAACAGGCGATTGCCTATATCGATGAAGACGAAATGGTCGAAGTGACGCCCAAGTCGATCCGCCTGCGCAAGGCGCTGCTCGACCCGAACGAGCGCAAGAAGGCCGGCCGCAAGAAGCAGGCTGCCTGATTTCAGCGCAGCCCTTTCGGGCCTGACATGAAAAAAGGGCGGCTCCTTTGCGGGAGCCGCCCTTTTTCTTTGCCTGAAGTTTCGCGGTCAGATCAGAACCGGAAGCTCATAGACGCGCGAAGGCTATGATAGTCGTAGCGCGTTTCAGAGGGGCGCATGTTCACGCCGCCAGCCAGAACGAAGGGATTCGTCGGGCCTGCCGTGCCGTTGCCGACTGCGACATAGTAATCGCCGTCGTCATAGCGGTTGTAGAGGTATTCGATGCCGAGCGAGAGATTGCGCGACAGCAGCACTTCCGCGCCGCCGCCGGCCTGCCAGCCCCAAACCATCTTGCCATCGTTGACCGGCGAGAACGAATTCGCCGTATTGGTGGTCGAGAAGGTGTGGTCGATTTTGGCGTAGGAACCGCCGCCGGTCACATAGAACAGGCCGCCGCCGCCGCCCGGGGTAATGCCAAGACGCGCACGCGCCGACACGGCATAGTCCAGTTCGCGGTCGAAGCTGTAGCCGGCCGGGGTGGTGCTGAAGGCCGAAGAACCGTCACGCGCAGAAGACTTGGCACCTTCAACGAGCAGGCCGGCAACCAGGTTGCTGCCCATGCGGGCATCGTAACCCATGCGCACCGAGTATTCGAGGCCGTTCTCATCCTTGCGGCAGCCGCCCGGCGCATTGGCCGTGCTGAATCCGTTGCAGAAGCCCGGCGAAAACGCGTTGCCGCCCGTCGAAGTCAGCACGTTCTGGTCAAAGGTGCCATCGCGGTTGGTATCGAACACGACAGTGCTGGCACCGTCATTCTTCTGGGCAGTTGTACCGATGGTTCCACCTATGTAGAAGCCGTTGAAATCGTTTGAACGATCTTCATCCTGGGCGGAGGCAGCCGTGGTCAGGCCGAGGGCCGCAGTGGCGACCAACAGCGTCGAAATCATCTTCATTTTCATATCCTTGTGAAATTCTGCACATCAGCGACAATGTGAGACCACAAGACGTTCGAGCTACCGGATGGTTCCGCTGCAATTCGGAAATGCGGTGGATCGAGCGCTTCGGGACGACAACACGTCAGAAATCGGCGGCAACCGTGAACGTGAACCGGCGGTGTTCCTCGGGCTGGAGCGTGTTGCTGGTGATGACTTTCCAGCCGGTGCGATTGAACACGTTCTGCAACTGCATTCGCGCGCTGGCTGGCATATCGCCAAACTTGAAACGGTGGCGCAGGCCTAGGTCGAGCGCAACGTAGGCGTCCAGCATGGCTTGCCGGCCGCCCAGCGCCGCCACCGGCGCGGAACCCATCGCGCGCGGGCCAGTGGCGAGCAGCGTGACCGTCGGGGTCAGGCCGCCGAGGATGTTGGTGCGGTATTGCAGGTCGATGCGGGTGTAAAAATCCGGAATGCCCCCCGGCCTTTTGCCGACCAGACCACTTGTCCGCCCCGGGCCGCTGACTTCAGGCTTCATCAGCACGGCACCGGCGAGCACGGTCAGCCGGTCAAAGTGGCCGGCGAATGAAAGTTCCGCACCGCGATATTGCGCCTCGCCCAGTTCAGCGTAACGGCCACCGGCATCAAAAGTGAAATAGGGCCGCCGTATCTGGAAGGCGGACAGCACCAGCTGGTTTCCCTTGCCCAGCCCGATCCGCACCCCGCCTTCGTACTGGGTGGACTGCGTGGTGGGGAGCTGCTCGCTGCGGTTGACCGCATTTTCGGGCGCGGCGCCGCTGTCTTCGAGGCCCTTCTGGGTGCCGGCGAACAGTTCGACGTGAGCTGCAAGGTTGATGGCGGCAGTGGCGTTGTAAAGCCACGCATCGCTGGCGCTGGCAGTGACGATGCCGGTGCGGGCATCGCGGAAGGTTGCGCGGTAGCGGGCGCGCTGGATGCCAAGGTTGATGCTGCCCACACCCGCAAGCTTGGCCTGATAGCCCAGCAGTACGGCGCGCTGGCTGACGCGCCCGACATTGACCGGACCGTACGAGAACGTTGGCTCGGCCTCCTGATCATCGCCGTAGAGGTCCATCAGCCCGAAATCGCGCAGGTCTGATCCGCCCGATTCCGTGTAGCGCTTTCGCGCCCGGAATCCCGCGATCAGCCGGT
The DNA here is from genome assembly GCF_031424035.1 of Novosphingobium sp. GTDB lineage: Bacteria > Pseudomonadota > Alphaproteobacteria > Sphingomonadales > Sphingomonadaceae > Novosphingobium. The sequence continues at coordinate 8,934 of NZ_JANPGP010000124.1, read as the reverse complement.
GTTGCAAGGCCTTCGGCCCGCCCAGCTTCCACGCCAGCTGCGCTTCGCCGCTCCACGAATGGACGTCCTGCTGCGGATCGGAAACCAGCCGGTGGCGCACGGTTGATCCGGGGCCGGTGAAGCTGAAGAACTCGGAATAGTTATGCTTGCGCGAAAGGGCCGAGCGGAACACGCCGCCGCGCAGGGCCAGCCGGCTGGTGATCGGCGCGCGCACTGTCAAGCCGGCATTGCTCTGGTAGATGCGCCCGCGCGCCCAGTCCTGCCCAAGGTAATGACCCAGCTTGGGCTGCGGCGGCACGATATCGCCCTGCGTGAGGAAGAAGGGCCGCGACTGCACGTCATAAAGCAGGGTTCCAGCATAAAACGGGCTGATCTCTAACCCCTTGCCCACGCGCAGGACCGGCCGGATGGCAATCGCCGCGCTGGGCATCACGCCGCCATCGCCGGTCACGGTGCGGGCATAGCCCAGACCGATGCTCGAACTGAGCAGGCCGGGAACGATCGGCACCTGCATGTCGAGTTCGGCAAGCACGCCGGTATATTGCAACCGGGTAAGTGAGATGCTGCCGACAAACGCATCCCCGGCAGAGCGCAGCTTGCTGTCAACGATCCCGGTTGGCGCGGCGAAGGGGTAGTCGATCCCCGCGATGCCGACGCGGATGCCATAGGATGCGCGCGTCCTGCCCGAGAGGCTGGCGACCGGATCGAAATAGATTCCGTCAATCCGCGCATTGCCGGCCTTCAGCGGACTGAGCCCGCGCGTATCGTTTTCGTTGTAGATACCCGTAGCTTCGGTCCCGACCTGGGTGCCAAAGGCGTCGTCGCTGCTCGCCGCAGCATTCTCTGTCGAACGCTGGGCAAGCGCCGGAGTCGCGGCAAGTCCGATCGTGGCTCCAAGGGCAAAGGCAGTTGTAAAGCGGGGCATCGGTTCTCCTGACAACCTTCCTAAGCTGGGTTAGCTATCCGGGGCAATCGCCGGCTTAGCGCCCGAGCGATGGTCGCCCCCTTGCCAGCTGACCATGCCGCGTTGATGGTCAGGTGATACGCATCAGGAGCCTGCCATGATCACCGAAATCGCCACCGTCACCATCGCTACCGGCCAGGAAGAAGCGTTCGAAGCCGCCATGCGGCACGGCGGCGTCGGGCATCTTTCGGGCTGCCCGGGCGTGAGCAAGGTGTCATTCGGGCGCGGCGTGGAAGATCCCTCAAAGTTCGCTTTCGTGGTTGAATGGGACTCGCTCGAAGCCCACGGCGAGGCGCGCAATACCGATGCCTTCGCCGCCTTTCGCGCCAGCATGGGCGCGATGACCGTGGGCGGAACGATGGAGCACTTCGCCCTGTCCTGACGGCGCCCCCTCGCCATAATGTCCACAAGCCGCTAAAGGCGCTGCCCATGGCGAACCCTGAGGCACCTCTGGCTGACCTGCGCATCGCGTTGTTCAGCGGCAATTACAACTATGTCCGCGATGGTGCGAACCAGGCGCTGAACCGGCTGGTCGGCTACCTGCTGCGGCAGGGCGCGCAGGTGCGAGTTTATTCGCCAACCGTTCCCGAGCCCGCGTTCCCGGCCACCGGTGATCTGGTTTCGGTGCCGTCGATCGCCTTTCCGGGGCGCGGAGAATACCGTTTTCCGCTCGCTCTCAGCCCGCGCCTGCGCTCCGATCTCGCCGCCTTTGCGCCCAACATCGTCCACATCGCCTCGCCCGATATCGTCGCGCACCGCGCGGTGACCTGGGCGCGGCATCGCAAGCTGCCGGTGCTGGCATCGGTCCACACCCGCTTCGAAACCTATTTCCGCTATTACAACATGGCCTGGTTCGAACCGGCAGTCGAAGCCATGCTGCGCCGGCTCTACCGCCGCTGCGACGCGCTGGTTGCCCCGTCGGAATCGATGGCGCAAGTGCTGCGCGACCAGCGGATGAACTACGATATCGACATCTGGTCACGCGGAGTTGACCGCGATCTGTTCAATCCGGGCCTGCGCTCGCTCGAATGGCGCCGCAGTCTGGGCATCGGCGATGAAGAGATTGTAGTCGGCTTCCACAGCCGTCTGGTGATGGAAAAAGGGCTCGACGTGTTCTCCGACACGATCGACGAACTGCGCCGGCGCGGCGTTTTCCACCGCACGCTGATCGTCGGCGATGGCCCGGCGCGCGAATGGCTGGAAGACCGGCTGCCGGACGCCATTTTTGCCGGCTTTATGGGCGGTCAGGACCTCGGCAAGGCAGTCGCCTCGATGGACGTGCTGTTCTTCCCCTCGACCACCGAGACCTTTGGCAATGTCACGCTGGAAGCGATGGCCTGCAATCTGCCAGTCGTCGCAGCGGCAGCTACCGGCAGCGAAAGCCTGGTTGCGGACAACAAGTCTGGTCGGCTAATCCCGCCCGGCGCAATCACCCAGTTCGCCGATGCCATCGTCACCTATCTGGACGATGCAGACCTGCGCGCAAAGCACGGCGCCGCGGGCGAACGGCGCGCCCGCGACTTCTCATGGGACCGGATCAATCAGGCCGTGGCGGATACCTATCTGCGGCTGATCCGCCAGCGCGCGAAGAAGCGCTGACCTACTTGAGGATGCCCTGCGCAGCGGCGCGGCGGCTGTACCACCAGAGCAGCAGGATGCCGGCGAGGATCATCGCAGGTTCTGCCGGACCCAGCACGCCAGCCAAAAACTGACCAAGGTAGCTCACGAGCGCACCGACCAGCGAAACAAGGAACGCGGTGGGTGCATGGCGCGAACGCAGCAGCATCAGTACCGAGCCAGCAAGCGATCCCCAGACGCCAAGACCATAGCCGATGTTCGCCCACAGCGGCATGCTCGCCACGTAATCTCGGATTTCCTGCGGCGCATTTACCAGCATCACATCCGGATTAAGCCGCGTCTGAATGTACAGATATGCGCCGATGCAGTTCCACAGAAGTCCGAGTATAGCCACGACCCAATAGATCGTCGGTGCCTTGGTGCCATTCGTCATGCCCCATCTCCCCCGTTTTTGATGGCACAATGCTATGCCTGAACGAGGGGCGATGCAATCCGCCGTCGAACCGGCTAGGACGAGGGTGATGGCTGACCTTTTCGCAGACGAATCCCCGCAGCAAAACCGCGACGAACCGCGCGACGACGCGCCGCTCGCTGACAAGCTGCGCCCGCGCGCATTGGACGAGGTGATAGGGCAGGAACACCTGACCGGCCCGGAAGGGGCGATCGGGCGGATGGTCGCCGCCAGCCGCCTGTCGAGCATGATCCTCTGGGGTCCGCCCGGCACCGGCAAGACCAGCATCGCCCGCCTGCTCGCCGATGCCGTTGGCATGCGCTTCATTTCGGTGAGCGCGGTGTTTTCGGGCGTGGCGGACCTCAAGAAGGCCTTCGCCGAAGCGGAAACCGCCGCCAAGATGGGCCAGCGAACCCTGCTGTTCGTCGACGAGATTCACCGCTTCAACCGCGCGCAGCAGGATGGCTTCCTGCCGTTTGTCGAGCGCGGTACGGTCACGCTGGTCGGCGCGACGACCGAAAATCCCAGCTTCGCGCTCAACGCCGCGCTGCTCTCCCGCGCGCAGGTCCTGATCCTCCACCGGCTTGACGCCCGCGCGCTCGATACCCTGCTGGCGCGCGGCGAGGAGTTGGAAGGCCCCCTGCCCCTCACCACCGAAGCGCGCGATGCGCTGGTGGCGAGCGCGGACGGCGACGGGCGCTTCCTGCTCAATCAGGCGGAAACGCTCTACAATGCGAAGATACCGGAACCGCTCGATCCTGCTGCGCTCGGCAAGTTCCTCCAGCGCCGGGTCGCGGTCTATGACAAGGACCGCGACGGGCATTACAACCTCATTTCCGCCCTGCACAAAAGCCTGCGCGGGTCGGACCCCCAGGCCGCGCTCTACTACATGGCGCGGATGCTCACGGCGGGCGAGGAGCCGCTCTACGTGCTGCGCCGGCTGGTGCGCTTCGCCAGCGAAGACGTCGGCCTCGCCGATCCGCAGGCGCTGGTCCAGTGCCTCGCTGCCAAGGACGCCTACGAATTTCTCGGCAGTCCTGAGGGCGAACTGGCGATCGTGCAGGCCTGCCTCTACCTCGCCACCGCGCCCAAATCGAACGCGGCTTATGCCGCCCAGAAAGCCGTCTGGAAAAGCGCGCGAGAGACGGGTTCGCTCAGCCCGCCGGCCAACATCCTCAACGCCCCGACCAAGCTGATGAAGGACATCGGTTACGGCGCAGGATATGCCTATGACCACGAGGCGGAGGACGGCTTTTCCGGCGCCGATTACTGGCCCGAGGGCATGGAGCCGCAGGAATATTACCGCCCGGTCGAGCGCGGTTTCGAACGCGAAGTCGCCAAGCGGATGGAATGGTGGGACAAGAAGCGCCGCGAGCGCCGGGGGGACGAATGAACAGGTCACTAGCGAAACAAGCGTTCGTTGCCGCCTCGTTCCTGGCCGCAACCAGCGGACCGGCGCTGGCGCAAGGCAAGCCGCCCGCAGGCCCCCAGGATGCCGATACACGTGCCTGGTGGGCGTTCACCGGGGAACTGTCCGGCGATGCCATGCAGGGCCGCGACACCGGAAGCGCAGCCTACGAACGGTCGGCGGCGCTCGTTGCCAATCGCCTGAAAGCGGCGGGCCTGAAGCCGCTTGGCACCAACGGATGGCTTCAGCCGGTCGGGGTTGACGAACTGGCCGTCACCAAGGCCAGCGCCCGGATGGGCCGCACCAGCCTGCGCTTCCTCGCAGATTTCACCGTCTCCCCGCGCCGGGGAATGCCCGCGCAGATCGTGGCTCCCCTCGCCTATCGCGGCTATTGCGGCGCGGAGGAACTTGGCGACGTGGCGGGCCGGCTGGTGATTTGCCATGGCACCCGAAAGAGCGGCCTGACCACCCCAGCCGCCCGCGAAGCCGCTGTTCGCAAGGCAGGCGCGACCGGCATGTTTGAAGTCGCTGATCCGGGTTTCACCATCGAGCCGCCGCGCTGGCCCTTCGCCTATGCGCGCAGCTTCGCGCTCGCCGGACAACTTCCTGCGGCAGACAGCTTCGTCAAATTGACCCTGCGAGCTGAGGTGCTGGGTTCGCTGATACCGGGCGGCGCAAAGCTGGTTGCAGCCGGCGCGGCAGGCCGGCCGCTTCCCTCGCGCGATGCGAAACTGCCCCTCGAACTGACCTTCGCCACGGCAGAGCGGCGCGTCACTTCGTCCAATGTCGTCGGCGTGCTGCCGGGCACCGATCCCGCGCTTGCCGACCAGGCCATCGTGCTGACCGCGCACCTTGATGGCTATGGACACGGCTATCCGGTCAAGGGCGATGACCTCTACAACGGCACGCTCGACGATGCCGCCTATGTCGCGCTGATCGTCCGCCTCATGGAACGGCAAAAGGGCAAGGGCTTCGCCCGTCCGGTGATCGCGCTGCTGGTAACGGGTGAGGAGAAGGGCCTGCTCGGGTCCAAATACTGGGTCACCAATCCGACATGGCCATTGCCGCGCATTGCCGCCAACATCAATCTTGATCAGCTCCGCCCGATCTTTCCGCTGCGCCGCCTGACGGTCCATGCCCGCACCGATTCGACGCTGGGCGACGATGTCGAGGCGGTTGCCCGCTCAATGGGCATCGTTACACAGGATGACCCTGAGCCCGAACGCAGCCTGCTGCGCCGCACCGATCACTGGAACTTCATCCTCGCAGGCATTCCAGCAACGAATTTTGTGTTCGGCTATGAACCGGGAAGCCCGAGCGAGGCCGTGTACCGCCAATGGTACCGCACCGGCTATCACCGCCCGCAGGATAACATGACGCAAGCGATCGACTGGCAGGCGGCGGCGGATTTCAACCGTTTCTTCTATACGTTGGTCGAACGGGTAGCGAACCAGCCGAAGGCCCCCGCGTGGAAGCCGGGTTCGTCGCTGAGGCCCAAGCCATAGCCTCTGCGTGACTCCGCCCCGCTTCCACCATTTCGCCGCCATCGACTGGTCAGGCGCGGCGGGCGAACGGCACAAGGGCATCGCGCTTGCCCTGTGCAGCGAAGGCGATGCGGCTCCTCGGATCGTGCGGCCCGGTCATCGCTGGTCGCGGACGGAAGTGGCGGACTGGCTGGCCGATGACATGCCGCAAGACACGCTGGCCGGGCTGGACCTCGGCATGTCGCTGCCGCACGCCGACCGGGGCGCGTTCTTCCCAGCATGGGACGAAAGCCCCGCCGATGCGCGCGACTTGTGGGCGGCGGTCGAGCGGATTTGCGCCGGCGACCCACACCTGTCCGTCTCCAGCTTTGTCGATCACGCCGAGGCCAGCCGCCACTTCCGCCGCCACGGCGGGCGCGAGGGAGACTGCTTTGGAGGTGGTCGCGGGCGCTTCCGCCAGTCCGAACGGGCGCAGGAGCGCATGGGCTGCCGGCCCTATTCGAACTTCAACCTCGTCGGCGCGGCGCAAGTGGGAAAGTCGAGTCTGACAGGCATGCGGATGCTCCATCGGCTCTCGCCGCGCCTGCCGGTCTGGCCGGTCGATCCGCTGCCTGGCGAAGGCTCGGTCGTGGTGGAAATCTACACGACAATCGCCGCCATGCAGGCCGGCCGTCCGCCGAGCCGCTCAAAGATGCGCAGTTATGAGGACCTAAATGCCGCATTGACGGCGCTCGGCAGCCAGCCGGTAGAGGCGAGCGGCATAGTCGACGATCACACCAGCGACGCGATCTTGACTTCGGCCTGGCTGCGGACGTCCGCGCACCGCCCCGAACTGTGGAACCCGCCCGGCCTTGGCGAAGTCTCGCAAACCGAGGGCTGGACCTTTGGCGCGGTCTGAGGCTATGGGCGTGGGCATTGGCGGGCCGGCTTAGCTCAGTTGGTAGAGCACCTGATTTGTAATCAGTGACATTGGCGGAAAACCGCCATTAAACCCCAAAAATCCGGGCGAGTTGGAAGGATTTCAGCTTGCCATGTTGGAAGGGTTTGACCCGCCAGACAAGAGAAGGGCGACCCTGCGGCCGCCCTTCGATATGCCAAATTCTGCCCGGAAAGGCACCCTGCAGCGCGAAGGCGCTTATGCGCGGCCCATCGCTGCCAGCAGCTTTTCCTGATAGCGCTTGTGGCCTGCGTCGTTCTCGGCCTGAATGTCGGCCAGCGCCGCCTTGGCGGTGTCCTGGTCGGCGGGATCGAGCAGCGCGCTCGCCTCGAGGAACCAGTCGACGAATTCATGCCCACGCGCGAGCACCGGGCCGACAACTGGCAGCAGCTTGAGAAGGTTGGTCAGGTTCATCGTCAGGTTCCTTTCCTTGTCGCCGCGACAACTTCGGCGATCACCGCCCGCGCCTGGATCAGCGCCTGCGTATAGGTTTCGGCATTGCCGGCGCGATAGGCTGCGCGCACCGCCAGCACGGCCGAATAGGCGCGCATGTCGATATCGGCGAGGCGGCGCGCGGTGTCGCCCTTGATCAGCCCGGCATCGAGCGCCGTCTCGCCGGCGAGCCGCGTCGCCTTGTACGCCAGCTCGACCGCGAGCGCGGCCTGTTCATCGAGCACCGTGCGGTTGGCCAGCTCGGCCGGCGGCGGCGGGGCCGATGCCACGCTGCCGAAGCTGCAGCCGGCCAGCGCCAGAGTGGCGACCAGCGCCAACAGGATCCTTTTCATTTCGCTTCCCCTTCAGGACTTGCCGGTGCGGGCGGCTGTTCATTGGCACGGCGCAGGCCCGCGTCCGCAGCTTTGCGGCCCGATGGCGACGAACCAAATTCGAAATTGACGACGGTCGAACCCCAGCCAAGGACCACGCCAAGCGCCAGCAGCAGCGGCTCGCGGTTGCCGCTAGGCACTTCCGTGATGTAGAGCAGGCCCAGCCCGGCAATGCCGGCAACCAGCGCCAGCAGGCCGACCAGTCCGCGAAAGCGCGCGCCGTCACGCGGAGGGGCCGCGTCCAGCTTGTCGCCGCTCATGCCACCAGTCCGGGCAGATAGACGGTCTTGCCGCCGCGCTTCACTGCACTGATTACTTGGTTGCGCAGCGGTCCATTCCGCCAGCTGCAATGCACCCAGCCCGACGGGCCGAACTCATAGATCAGCTGGTCGAACTTGAGGTTGCGCATGATCCACTGGCACACATCGATGTTGGCCTCGCCGATCACTTCGAAGTCGCTGGCCTCGGCCTTGCAATGCTGGCTTGTCGCCGAACCGCCGACCGCGACATTGACGCGCGGCGATCGGTAACCGCTGAACACGTGCACCGGCTTGCCATAGTGCGCCCGCACCGGCTCGAGCACGTGCTCGCAGACCGCGCGCATCGATGGCACCAGCGCCTCGGGCAGCACGTTCGGGATCCCCTTGCGCACCGCCGCCTGCGATCGGGTCATTTCCTCGAGAGTGAAGTGCTCGCTCAGTTGCATGTCTCGCTCCTATTTTTCCATGTCGCCCAGCTCGGCGACCAGGCGCTCGAGCTCGGGGTTCGTCGCCGCCGGCGGCAGGGTCTTGAGATCGTCGAGCAGCTTCTTGGCGCGCGTCATTGTGCGGTTCGGCTTTTCGCCGGTGAACCGCGCCAGCTCCTGCCAGAGCAGCTCGATCACCGTCACGTGGACCTGCCGGCGCTCGTTGCTCACCGCTTCACGCGCCTCGCAGATCCGCATCTTCCCCTCGAGCAGCTTGAAGCGCCTCTCGACCTTGCGCCAGATCCAGCCGATCCCGACACCCACCGGCACGATCACGCCGCCGCTGCCCACGATCGCTGAAACCAACTCCTCTGAAATCATCACAATATTCCCCCGATATCGCTCCACACGGCATTCGCCTTGTCGGCCTCGAAAAACACCAGCGTCTCGCGCGCGGCGAAGGCCACGGCAGAAAAGCCCCACGTCGCATCGGTCAGGCTCTTGGCCTCATCCATCAGGTTCTGGATGAAGTAGACGTTGCCGACCCCGTCGACATCGCGCACCGCGCCCTGGAACGGCCCTGGCAGGTACGTCGCGCTCGGC
>NZ_JANPGP010000123.1:0-2831 GCF_031424035.1 Novosphingobium sp. | reverse complement strand
CGTATATCATATCTTCGCGCAACCCTATATCTTGCCAAAGCGGCGGCTCTTCATTAGCAGCGCCGCCAAAGCCCGCAACCGGGCCGCGAATCCAAAGGAAACAGCAATGGCCAAGCTCGTTATCGTCAATCGTGAAGGCGCTGAAACCGAAGTCGACGTGAAGAACGGTTACACCGTGATGGAAGCTATCCGCGACAACGGCTTTGATGAGCTGCTGGCGCTGTGCGGCGGCTGCTGCTCGTGCGCGACCTGCCACGTGGTTGTCGATCCCGCATTCGCCGACAAGATCCCGGCGATGAGCGCGGACGAGAACGACCTGCTCGACAGCTCGGACCACCGCGTCGCCACCTCGCGCCTGTCGTGCCAGGTCAAGATGACCGACGCGCTCGACGGCCTGCGCGTGACCATCGCCGAGGAAGACTGAGTATCGGGGGGCAAAGCGCAAATCCATTGCGCGGTGGCCCTCTCGCTCCTACCTCTGCGGCATGACTGCACCTGCTGTCCGCAATACGCTTGACCTGATCGGCAACACCCCGCTCGTCCTCCTGAAAGGGCCGAGCGAGGCGGCTGGCTGCGAGATCTGGGGCAAGTGCGAATTCGCCAACCCCGGTGCCTCGGTGAAAGACCGCGCGGCGCTGTGGATCGTCCGCGATGCCGAGGCCAAGGGATTGCTCCAGCCCGGCGGCACCATCGTTGAGGGCACAGCGGGCAATACCGGCATTGGGCTAGCGCTGGTCGCCAATGCGCTGGGCTACAAGACGATCATCGTCATGCCCGAAACGCAGAGCCGCGAAAAGATGGACACCCTGCGCGCGCTGGGCGCCGAGCTGGTGCTGGTGCCCGCCGCGCCGTTCTCCAACCCCGGCCACTTCGTGCACACCTCGCGACGATTGGCGGAAGAGACCGAAGGCGCGATATGGGCCAACCAGTTCGATAACGTCGCCAACCGCAAGGCCCACATCGAAAGCACCGCGCCGGAGATCTGGAACCAGCTTGAGGGCCGGCTGGATGGCTTCACCTGCGCGGCTGGCACCGGCGGCACGATTGCCGGGGTAGGGCTTGGCCTCAAGGAATTCGACGATAACATCCGCATCGCGCTGACCGATCCGCACGGCGCGGCGCTTTACAATTACTATGCCCACGGCGAGCTTAAGGCCGAGGGCAATTCGGTGGCCGAAGGCATCGGGCAAGGACGCATCACCGCCAACCTCGAAGGCGCGCCGATCGACACGCAGTTCCGCATTTCCGACGAAGAAGGCATTGAATGGGTTTCGCGCCTGCTTGCCGAGGAAGGGCTGTGCCTTGGCCTGTCGAGCGGGATCAATGTCGCGGGCGCGATTGCGCTTGGTCGGCAGCTGGTGAGCGAAGGTCGCAAGGACGCACGCGTGGCGACAATCCTCTGCGATACCGGCTTCCGCTATCTCTCGTCGCTGTTCAATGCCGAGTGGCTGGCCGCCAAGGGCCTCCCCGTATTCCCATGGTTGCGCCCCGCGAGCTGAAGTTGTAAACCGCATTCCAATGGCAACACGGCCGAACGATAGTCCGACGGGTCCCGGACCGCAGCATTTCCAGCTGCCCAATGCGCGAGAGCTTCGCGCACAGGCCGTGCATCGTCTGCAGATCGGCATCTTCGGACTCGCGGCCATGCTGCTTCTGGTCGGCCTCGCCAACATCATCATGGACCGCGCCCGCCAAGCCGAATCCGGGGTGAGCGGCACATCGCAGGTCCAGGAAGCACCCAAAGCCAATACTGATCCGCTGGCCGACATCGGCGCGGTACCTTCGCCCGAGACGACCCAGTCTACCGCCAAGGCGGCTCCGGCACCAAACTGATCCGGCGTTTCGCCTTTGTGGCGGCGCTCGCGTCGTCGCTGCTGCTCGGTGCCTGCGCCGGGCAGGCGCGGACGAGTGGCAAACTTGGCCTGATGACCAGCCTGCCGATCCTGTGGACTGAAGAACCGAGCATCGGAGCGATGCTCAGCAAGGCCGAAGCGCCGCCGCACTGGGCGCGCGGCGTTCTGGAGGCGCGAGGCAACATTGTGCCGCTTGATCGCATCGCCAGTCAGACGCTGCGCGGTGTGGACCTCGCCGTCCTCGCCCAACCGCGCCCGCTATCTCCGGAGGAAATGGCCGCGCTTGACCGCTGGGTGCGTGGCGGCGGCAAGCTGCTGCTGTTCGCCGATCCGATGCTCACTGCGCATTCGATCTTCCCGGTGGGAGACAAGCGCCGACCGCAGGCGATCGCCATGGTCGACCCACTGCTCGCGCATTGGGGGCTGGAACTGGGCTTCGATGATGCCGCCGAAGAAGTGGAGGCCACAGTTCAGGCCGCCGGGCTCAGCCTGCCGGTGAACCTGCCGGGAACTCTCAAGGCCAGCAACAAGCGTTGCTCGGTTGACCCCTCGGCACTGGTGGCAACCTGTCGCATCGGGCGGGGCAGGGCCGTCATTGTCGCTGACGCGGCGCTGCTTGAGAGCGAGGGCATCACCGGCCCGGAAGCCCGCAAGTCTGCGCTGGCTGGCGTGCTCGCGCTTGTGGAAAACCGCCGCGAAAGCACATCGGGGAAAATCGGGGTGAGGGCGGGGAAAGCTGGTGAGCGCGAAATAATACCGTTTGAAAACAACAATATGCTAGTCAGTCCGAAACGTGGTTTCTCGCCTGTTAACCTCGATAGAATTGAATAAAACCAGTAGTTTAACGAGAATTTCCCGAAAATTCCGACTCTACCCCTTTCCACCCCGGTCCTTCCGCGATATGCATAGGGTCCGGTCGGGATGAATCCATTTGCCGATTCCTCAAACAGGGGGGTCAGCCAGCAGCGAGGGCGCGTT
>NZ_JANPGP010000122.1:0-3161 GCF_031424035.1 Novosphingobium sp. | reverse complement strand
ATACACTGCTGTAAACATGAACGCTATCGGCTCGGGCTTGCTCGGTGCTGTTGCCTACGGGGAACACGCCGGCCAGCTAATTGAGTATGAGCGCCTACTTGTGATCGAGCGCCGCATTCTCCGCATTGAGAAGGCCATGCGCCGCGCGGGCATTGAGGTTGAGGATATGGAGCCATGACCGACGAAGAACTGATCGCGCTGGCTGATAGATTGGAGGCAGTCGCGCCGAAGCGCATTCCCGGAACATCGAACGACTTCGCTTTCCGCATGGACGGCCTTAGCCTGATCGACCGAATCACCATAAACCCCGCCCCCGAAGGCCGAGGCGTGACCATCGAAGTCACCGGAAGACTGACAGAAATGCTCGCCCTGGCCACCGGCGAACCGACCCAGAACCGGGCGATGTATGCTAACGATGGAGCGGGTAAGGGGAATTGTGCGTTGCCACAATTCTTGCGCGCGGTGGTTTGATACGCCATGCCGCCGCTCATGCCATGGCTCGCCGCTGCCCTTGTCTGTTCCTCGCCGGTTGCCGTTGATGGCGATACGTTGCGATGTGGGAACCTTGGGGCGGTGCGGCTTGTCGGGATAGATGCACCCGAGATGCCGGGGCATTGTCGGCCTGGGCGCACCTGCACTCAGGGGGATGGCTGGGCGAGCAAGCGCGCGCTGGCGGCGATGATTTCAGGGCGCGTGGTGATCTGCCGGACAGTCGGGCGCGATGGCTATGGGCGGCTGCTGGCGCGGTGCTCGGCCGGGGCGCGGGATCTGTCCTGCGCGATGGTGGCTGCCGGGCAGGCGGTCTATCGCTATTCGGCGATCAGGTGTGAGCGGCAGTCGTCAAGAAAACCTTGACGACTGCGCCCGAGCAAATTGCACTTTCCGCAAATTGCTACTTCCCCACCCCGGCGTTCCACGCCTTCACGCCCGCGACCTTGGCGAAGCAATCGCCCCAGGCTGAGCGCAGGGCGAGGATGTAATCGAGCGTCATCGCATCGCGGGCGCGTTGGGTTTCGGGGGACTGCGCCGGCAGGTCAGGGGCCTGCGGTTCATCGGCGCAGGTGGTCAGCTCGGCCGGGAACGGGACCAGCCTAACGCGTTCGTTCCCGCATCCGGTCAAGGCCACACTTGAGCACGTCAGCGCAGCCGTCAGCAGCTTTGCGAGCATCGTCATTCTGTTTCTCCACCTTGGATTTGGTCGCGGCTGCCGATTCCACCGCCGCGATCGACGCCGAGGCGCTGGCCTCGATCACCTGCGCGGTGACTGCGGCTTCGTGTTCGTCGATCACCTCGGCATCGTGCGACGACAGCCAGCAGGACCACAGCAGCGCGCAGAGCCCCGCCACGGCAACGAAGGCCGTCAGCAGCGCGAGCGGGCGGCGCAAGCCCTCGGGCAGGCCCCAGCGGGCGAACAGGGTTATCAGCAGCGTCATGGCTTCACCTCTCCCAGATCAGGAACCTGCGGCCCCGCAGGAGGCTTGGTCGGAATAGCGCCGGTCTCGCCGATCACGCGCGAGGTGGCGGTCGAGCGGTCCTTGAGCGCGATCGCGCCGGCCGTCGCGCCGATGCAGGCCGCCAGCCCGCCCGGATAGGCGAGGCAGAACTCGGTCACGCCGACATTGTCGATCACGCCGGTGGCAACGAACAGCGGGACGACAGCAGTGTAGACCAGCGTGCCGACCGCGCCGAGGATGCGCTGAACCTCGAACTCGCCGCCGATGCCCTTGAGGGCCGTCCAGATGCTCATACGCCCCTCCGATACAAATCCGCTTCCTTCGCCCGGCGGCGCTGCAGGCCGGGCAGCACGCGGCCCCCGCCCTTGTTCCACAGCGCGAACGCCTCCGCGGCGGCGCGGTGATCGCCGGCCTTGTGCAGACGCAGCACGCTCGACTTGCCGAACGCGCCGATGCCGATGTTGAAGGCGAGGCTGACCATCGCGTCGAACTGCGCCTGCGTGGCCCCCGGCGCGGCCTTGGCGACGGCATCCTCGAACCGGTCCAGATCGCTCTGCAGCAGCACGTCGGCCTGCGCCTCGGTGATTACCTGCCCGGGCGTGACGTGTGGCCCGGTCGAGCCGTAGCCGATCGTCCAGACCTTCGCCGGGCAGAGGTAGGCTTTCAGTTCAAGCCCCTCGAATTCCTTGATCAGCGCCAGCCCCGCTGCGCCGATCTGCCGGCCGGTGGCGATGGGCGGCAGGACAACGCCCTCGCGCGCCGCTGCCAGTCCCGCGTTGATCGTGTCGACCTCGGCTTGGCTCAGTCCGTCGTCGTCATCGTCGAGCCGCCGCGCCACGTCGAAGATCGGCTTGTCGGCCTGCAGCGCGCGGGCCTGCGCGATGGCGCCGTGAATCGCCAGCACGTCGCGGCTGTCGAACTTGCCGCCCACCACGCGCACCGCGTCGAAGATCGGCTTGTCGTCCTTGAAGTCGATGAACATTGCGGGTCCTTTCAAATCTCGCCCAGCTGGTTGACCAGCTCGGTCAGGTCAGCCGGCAGCACGACCTCGACCGGGAAGGCGGTACGCAGCATGGCGTCAGCGCGTTTCAGGGCCGGGCTGTCGGGAGAGATCGCCCGGACCTCGATCACCAGCTCGAGCGCCGCCCCGCGCAGCGCGCGGAAGCGGTTGCGGAGCGCGGAAATCTCGGTCGCATTGGCCAAGTGCGCGGCGCGCAGTTCCTCAAGATCGTGTTCGAGCTGCTGGCGGTATTCCTTGTCGCGCCGGTCGAGCGATTCCTCCCAGACCCGCAACCGATCGGCCTTGCGATCAGACCGCGCACCCTGCCAGTTGAGCAGCCAGGCCAGCCCTTTGCCCAGCGCCGCCAGCGCCGCCACTACCCCGGCAAACACGCCGCCCACTTCGCCCGCCGAAAGGCCTGCCTGATCCACGAATACCCCCGTTGCTGATCGGGCGGGTGCCCGGGAAAAGGTTGCGCTGGTCATCACAGCGCACCGTCAATGTCGGACCAGATCGCATTCGCCCTGTCGGCCTCAAGGAACACCAGCGTCTCCCGCGCGGCGAAAGCCACGGCAGAAAAGCCCCACGTCGCATCGGTCAGGCTCTTGGCCTCATCCATCAGGTTCTGGATGAAGTAGACGTTGCCGACCCCGTCGACATCGCGCACCGCGCCCTGGAACGGCCCTGGCAGGTACGTCGCGCTCGGC
>NZ_JANPGP010000121.1:0-17686 GCF_031424035.1 Novosphingobium sp. | reverse complement strand
ACAAAGCCCACACCGCATGCGTCATGCTCGTTGCGTGAATCGTAAAGGCCCTGGGGCTGCGGAAGTCCCATTCGAAAATCCTGTCCTGTCCTGGTCCGCTGCGCCCAGAAAACTGGTTACAACGGAAATCAAACGCGACTCACCCAGCCACGAAATGCAGCGAAGTTGCGCGAATGGTCGCAATGGCGACAGGATAGTGTTTTTGCAACTGCGAAGTGGCAGGCAGGATCGGTTTGGCGGAAAACGAAACCGCCATAAGGGTATTCTGATCGCCGATGCGAAGCGAGCGCTATCTCAGAGCGCCCGCGATTTCACGCGGAAGAGCGAATCGGCGGGTCCGGATCAAGCCGCGCCGCTCATTCGCTGCAGGGTTGCCAGAGCAGCCTTGAGCTGGCGCTCGGTTTCCTCGGCATCGATGCTGCGCGTCACGGCCGGCGGCATACGCAGCGGCGCGTTGGGCGCTGGAGGTGCGTCAAACAGGCGGCCTGCTTCTTCGCTCGGAACCGAGGTGAAGGACGTCCCGCCATTGGCGAAAGCGTGGCGGCTGTCCTGTCCGGGAAAGATCACCACCGGCTCAACCGAAGCGCTTTCCACCTGCGGCTCCTCGATCCGCACGAAGGCGCGCGGCGGAGTCTTCATTTCGAGCAGCGAGGCATAGGTTTCGTCCTCCCCGGATGCTTCAGGGGCGGCGTGTTCGGCGACGTCTTCACCCGGCCGGACGGGTGCCACGGACTGCGCTGCAGCAACCTGTTCGGGCAGCTTCGGAAATCCGCGCGGCGGCAGAATCGAGGGCAGCGGTTCGTCATCGACACTGTCGTCGAAATTGAACGGGCGCAGCGCGGCGGGCAGAGCCGAGGACTGTCCGAACAGCTGTGTGACGGCGGTGGCAGGTTCAGCAGGGGCTTCGAAGGCATTGTCGGTTTCGGCGTAAACTTCTGCGTCGAATTCGGGCTCAGCTGCGGCGACAGGCTCGGCTTCGGAGACAGGTTCAACCGGCTCGGGCCGCGCGAAATTCATCGCCGGCGGCGGAATCAGGCTCGGCGGAAGCGGAAAGGCGACCGGGATCGGCGGCTGCGGCACAGACAGGCTGGCCGGCAACCCGGGGAGTTCGACAGGCGCTGCATCTTCTGTAGAGGCGGCCTCACGCTTGCGGGCAATCGCCAGGGCCAGACGCTCGGCAAGCTGGACGACGCCGAGCGAGGTCAGCGGCATGGCCACGAGCCGTTCGGCGGCATCGCCAGTCGCGGCACCAAAGACCGGCAGCGAAGGAGCCGGCTGAGACGGCGTGAGGAAATCGAGCGGTGCCGGGGTGAAGGCGGCAGCGGGCTCTGGCGCAATGTCTGCTTCCGGCGCGGCAAGCGCTGCGACTTCCGTCACGGGCCCGCTTTCGTCATTGGCTGCACCGTGCAGATCGGCGGCGAATTCGGCACTTTCATGAGCTTCGAACGCTGCAGGCGCAGCGAAGGGGCTATAGGGTGCCGGCGCGAAGCTGGCGGGTTCCGCAAAGCTGGGTGCGGCGAATTCGGCGGGGGGCGCGAAGGCGGCGGGCGGCGCGAAAGCCGGCGCATCGAAGGAACTCGGCGCTTCGCCATGATCGGCGGCTTGCGGACGAGAGAAGTCGGAGCCGGCTTGAATCGGCGCTGCAATGGGCGCGGCCATTTGGACAGGCGCGTCGACTTCGGTTTCGTCCCCGACGAAAACCTGCACGGCGGGCGAAGCATTGGGATGTCGGCGCCACGGATCGAACTGCGGCTCCTGATCCTCATCCTCGGAGGCGGCGGCCGGCGCGGCTACCTGTTCGGGCGTCTCAGGCTGTTCGAGCGCCTCAGGCTGTTCGGCTTCGTCGAAAGCGCCGAGATCGGCGAGATCTAGGATCTGCGGCTTGTGTCCGGGGACCGGCGCGAGATCGTGTATGTCGTTTGTGAAATCCTCGTCCATGGCCAGCGCGCGGCGGCGGCCCGGAATGACATTGGCATTTGCGGCTTCGTCTTCGACGCGGCGGGCCAAGGCGAGGCGAGCGAAATCGTCGTCCTCTTCATAGGCGTCAACTTCTGCGGGGTCGGCAGCCTGGGCGGCGGCTTTGACCCTTGAGAAGCGGGTTCCGGCGCTCTGCTGACCGGCAGGGCGGGCGAGGCGGCGAGCCAGAAAGAAACCGATCGCTCCACCAATGACGAATAGCGACAGGGCCAGCAGAATGCGGAAGGTGAAGCCAAGCGGCGGCGCGGCGGCCGGAATCACGAGATCGATCCGCAATGCGAGAATCGCCGATTCGAGCAGCGCCGGGCGAATCGCCAGGCTGCCAAGCCCGAACAGGGCGGCAAACCACAAGGCGACCATCGGCGCGAACAACGGATGACGACTGACCGGCAATTTGCTCTTCGTTTTCAGTGGCTTCGCAACCAAGGTCAGAACCCCTAATCCTGTGGACCCACCGCCGAGTCAGGCGGCAATGGTCTCTTCAACCACTGGGATGGCTACCAGTGTTTGGTAAACACGAAGATAACGATGAACGTTTTTCGCCCAATCATGACTGGCGCGAACGTGCTCGCGGCCATTGGCGTGAATCGCCGGCCAGGTTTCGGTTGCCTTGACCAGCCGCGCCAGCGCTGCGGCGCAGGCCTCGGGATTGTCGGGAGCAAACAGGATGCCAGTGCGTCCGTCTTCCACCAGTTCGCGGTGACCGCCCACCGATGACGCCGCGACCAGCTTGTCCTGCGCCATGGCTTCCAGCGGCTTGAGTGGCGTGACCAGATCGGTCAGCCGACTCGCCTTGCGCGGATAGGCCATGATGTCGCAGAGTGCGTAATAGCGCTCCACCTCATGATGCGACACGCGGCCGACGAAGCGGATCGCGCCTGCGGCGCTCGATGCTTCGGCCTGGGCCCGTAGCTGCGCCTCGCGCGGGCCGCCGCCGACCAGCAGCAGTCGCGCATCGGGATGTTCCGCCACCAGCAGCGGCATGGCATCGATCAGGTCGTCAAGGCCTTCGTAATCATAGAAGCTGCCGATGAAGCCGATCACCGGCCCGCTACCCAGACCGAGCACGTCGCGCAGTTCCGGTTCAGGCGCGGTCGGTTCGCCGAACAGGGCGAGGTCGACGCCGTTGGGCGAAATGGTGATCCGCACGGGATCGACGCCACGCGTCACCAGATCATCCTTGAGGCCCTGGCAGATCGTCACCACATGATTCGCGCCGGCGATGACATGATCCTCCAGCTTGCGGGTCAGCCGGTACTTCAGCGAGCCTTCGCTGCCGGTGCCATTGCCCACGGCGGCATCTTCCCAGAAGGCGCGGATTTCATAGACCAGCGGTATGCCGAGCTTGCGCGAGGCGCGCAGCGCCGCTGCTCCGCAGAGCGCGGGCGAATGGGCATGGATCACATCGGGCCGCCACTCACCGCACAGCTTGACGATGGCACCGGCAAGCAAGCCGATCTCGCGCCATTCGCGCAGGCCGGCCGGACCGCCAGCAACCCCGCGTGTGCGGTGGAACAGGATGCCGTCCGCCTCTTCCGCATCCGGCCCCTCGGCCATGTGCCGCAGGCCGGTGATGCCGCGCACTTCGATCCCCATCGCCTGCTGGCTCTTGAGGATCGCGCGCGTACGAAAGGTGTAGCCACTGTGCAGCGGCAAAGAGTGATCGAGAACATGGAGAACGCGTGTCATGGCGCAAATCTCTGCCAGACAAGGCTTAACGCCGCGTCAACCCGCCCGCGCTATGGCTGCGCGCACCATGGTGGATATTTTCGCGCTCGGACTGACGCACGCCCTGCTGGCCTATGCCGCCTTGCGCCTGCTTTCGCGCGCCGATCTGGATAACGATCCTGCGCCGCCACAGCCGGATCCGGGCAATGACTGAGCTTGGGCTTGCCGCCTTCGTCATCGGATTGATCGCCATCGGTTTGCGACGTCCCTTTGTCTGGGTGCTGGCCTATCTCTACATCGATATCCTGGCGCCCCAGAAATTTACCTGGATGATCCTGCCCAAACTGCAGATTTCACTGCTGACCTTTGTGCTCGCCTTTGGTGGCTGGCTGATAATCGACAACAAGCAAGACAGCCGATTTACCTTGCGGCAAGCGCTCTTGGTCGTGCTGCTGGTCTACTGCGGCCTGACCACGCTTTCCGCCGATTTCCCGGTGGAAGCGGCGGCCAAATGGGCATGGGTATGGAAAGCCATGATCTTCGCCGTGTTCCTGCCGCTGACCCTGCGGACCCGGCTGCGATTTGAATCGGCGATCCTGGTCATGGTGCTGAGCATCGGCGCGATCGTCATCGGCGGGGCCATCAAGACACTGGCATCGGGCGGCGGTTATGGCACGCTCAAACTGTTCGTGAATGATAATACCGGGATTTACGAAGGCTCGATCATCTCGTGCATGGCTATCGCCGCGATCCCGCTGGTCTGGTGGGCGGCAAAGTACACCACGATCTTTCCGCGCGGCAAGCTGACCATGCTGTTCGCCGTGGCCCTGATCTTCGCCTGCATGCTCATTCCAATCGGCACCCAGGCACGTACCGGGCTGCTTTGCATCGGCTTGCTGTTCCTGCTGTCACTGCGCTCGGTGAAGAACCGCTTCCTTTACATGGCGGCGATGGCCGCTCTGGCGCTGGTGGCCATCCCGTTCCTGCCCGAAAGCTATACCAAGCGCATGGACACGATCGAGAATCACCAGTCCGACGAATCGGCCTCCACCCGCGTCGCCGTGTGGATGTGGACGCTCGACTATGTGAAGGATCATCCGCTGGGCGGCGGGTTCGACGCATTCCGTTCCAACCGCCTGCGCATCGAAACCCGCGCTGCCACCGGCCAGGGCAACAATACGGGTGTCGAGATCCAGCAGGTAGAGGATGCCGCCCGCGCCTATCATTCCAGCTATTTCGAGATGCTGGGCGAACAGGGCTGGCCGGGGCTGTTCCTGTGGTTGTGGATCCAGGCGATGGGCCTGTGGCAGATGGAACGGCTGCGCTCGCGCTGGCGCAAAAAGGCCGCCGCGCCCGGCGCCGGGACCGATGTGCAATGGCAGGCGCCCTTGGCCAATGCCTTGCAGCAGGCCCAACTGGTCTACCTGCTCGGCTCGCTGTTCGTCGGCATCGCCTTCCAGGCCTTCGCGCTGATGTTGATCGGCGTGCAATGCGGGCTGTGGTCCTACCTGCGGCGAATCGATTCGCCCGATGTCCGGGTGATTCGCGCCCGCCCCAAGCTCAACATTCCCGGTGCCGTAGCGGCAAATTGAGGCGCGTTGCGCTGCCGCTTTTCATGGTCCATCACGTGCGCTTTCCGGCCATGTGAAAGGCACCCAGATGAAGCTTCAGGACCTTGCGGGGAAGATCGGCGAAACGCTCGGCACCTCCGAATGGATCACCGTGGACCAGTCTCGCATCGATGCATTTGCCGATGTAACCGAAGACCACCAGTTCATCCACGTGAACCCCGAAATGGCCAAGGCGACCCCGCTGGGCTCGACCGTGGCGCACGGCTTTCTCACCCTGTCTTTGCTGTCCAAAATGCTGGAGACGGCAGTCGAAAAGCCGCAGGTCGCGATGTCGATCAATTATGGCTTCGACAAGGTCCGCTTCCTCAGCTTCGTCAAGTCGGGGAGCAAGATTCGTGGGCATTTCAAACTGCTCGAAATGGAAGAAAAGCGCCCCGGCCAGTGGCAGCAGAAGGTCGAGGCGACCGTGGAAATCGAAGGCGAGACCAAGCCGGCGCTGATCGCCGAATGGATCTTCCAGCACTTCGGTTGAAGAATAAGACAAGGAACAAGACCATGCGTGATGCCCTCATCGTTTCCGCCGCCCGCACGGGCATGGGCCGCGGCTATCGCGGTGCCTTCAACGCCACCCAGCCGCCAAGCCTCGGTGCGTTCTCGCTCGCCGCAGCGGTAGAGCGCGCCGGCATCGAACCGGGCGAGATTGACGATGTCGCCTGGGGCTGCGTTCTGACCCAGGGCGGGCAAGCCGGCAATATCGGGCGTCTTGTCGCGCTGCGTGCCGGACTTCCCGTCACCTCTTCGGCGCAGACGATCGATCGCCAGTGCTCCTCCGGCCTGATGGCGATTGCCGCCGCCAGCCGGCAGGTGGTGATGGACAAGATGGACGTCGTCGCTGCTGGCGGGCAGGATTCGATCTCGATGGTCCAGACCAAGGACATGCGCGTTGGCTTCGATCCGGCGCTCATCGCCATGCACCCGGCAACCTATATGCCGATGTTGCAGACCGCCGAAGTCGTCGCCAAGCGCTATGGCATCAGCCGCGATGCGATGGACGAATATGCCTTCCAGTCGCAGCAGCGCACTGCCGCTGGGCAGGCATCGGGCGCGTTCGATGCGGAGATCGTTCCGGTCACCACCACCATGTCGGTGACTGACAAGACGACGGGCGAGACCTCGACCAAGGACGTCACGCTGACCAAGGACGAGGGTAACCGGCCTGACACTACGCTCGAGGGCTTGCAGTCGCTCCAGCCGGTGATCCCTGGCGGTTCGATCACGGCGGGCAATGCCAGCCAGCTTTCGGATGGTTCGGCTGCGGTTATCATCATGGAAGCCGCAACCGCCGCGAAGAAGGGCCTCTCCCCGCTAGGCCGCTTTGTCGGCATGGCAGTCGCTGGCACCGAGCCAGACGAAATGGGAATTGGCCCCGTGTTTGCGATCCCCAAGCTGCTCAGCCGCTTCGACCTGAAAATGGACGATATCGGCCTGTGGGAGCTGAACGAAGCATTCGCCGTTCAGGTGCTCTATTGCCGTGACAAGCTGGGCATCCCGAACGAGCTGATGAACGTCAACGGCGGCGCCATCTCGATCGGGCACCCTTACGGCATGACCGGCGCGCGTGCCGCGATGCACGCGCTGATCGAGGGCAAGCGGCGCGGTGCCAAGCATGTGGTCGTCACCATGTGCGTCGGCGGCGGCATGGGCGCGGCGGGGCTGTTCGAGGTTCTGTGATCAATAATCCTCTCCATTCTTACGCAGGGCAAATGGGGTGGTGGCAGGCGCGCAGCGACTGATGGAGGGGCAATGGCGCTGCCGTTGAAACCCCTCCACCCCTGCCTTCGGCAGCGGTCCCCCTCCCCATTTGTCCTGCGGAAAAATGGAGAGGATTTGGATTGCGCACGGCCTTGAACCGCCGCATCCTGCTGGCATGGGCATAGTCGAAATCCTGGGAATTGCCGGTAGCGTCAGCCTTCTATCAGGCTGGCGGCTTTACCTCTGCATTTTCGCCACCGGCCTCGCCATGCGATTTGGGGCATGGCCGCTGCCCGAGCATTTGCAGGCGCTGCAGGTACTCGCCAACCCGATCGTTATCGGCATCGCGGGCCTCGCCGCTTCGGTCGAGTTCCTGGCAGACAAGGTGCCTTGGATCGATTCGGCCTGGGACATGATCCACACCGCGATCCGGCCGATTGGCGGCGCGGTTCTGGCGCTGGCCTTGGCGGATCCTTCCGACCCGACAACGCAGGTGGTCGCCTTTATCCTCGGCGGCGGGGCATCGCTGCTGACTCACGGGGCCAAGGCTGGGACGAGGGCAGCGGTCAACACCAGCCCTGAGCCGTTCAGCAACATCGCCCTGTCGACCACAGAAGACGTGGCGAGCGCCGGGCTGCTTTGGGGCGTCTATGCCTATCCGCAGATTGCGGCTGGCGTGGCCTTATTCATTCTCGCCGCTGCCATCGGACTCCTGCTCGTCGCACGCGCGGTGTTCAAGAGGCTGTTCGGACGCGCCGAAACCGGCTGATCAGGCGACGACCTTGAGCTCGGTCCTCGCCGCGTGCCTGGCCATCCATTCCTCGACAACCGGGGCAATACGGTTTCGCCACTTGCTGCCGTTGAAGATGCCGTAATGGCCAACGTCTTCCGCAAGCAGGTATTGCTTGCGGCTATCGGCGAGACCCGGGGTGACCTTAAGCGCAGCGCGCGTCTGACCAATGCCGGAAATGTCGTCATTTTCACCTTCGATGGCGAGCAACGCTGTGTCGGTGATAGCGTCGAGCTTGATCAGGCGCTTGCCGTGGCGGAACTCACCCTTGGGCAACGAGTGCTTCTGGAACACGTGCTCGATGGTCTGCAGGTAATATTCGGCGGGAAGGTCGCAGACGCTGCGGTATTCCTCGTAGAATGCCTTGGAGGCATCGGCGCTTTCACCGTCACCTGCCACCATGTGTTTGAACATGTGGTAATGGCTCATCATGTGCGAGCCCATGTTCATCGCCATGAAGCCGGCGAGCTGCAGGAACCCCGGATAGACTCTGCGGCCGCCGCCCGGATAGATCGCCGGGACCGTGGCGATCACCGTGTTTTCGAACCAGCTCAGCGGGCGCTGCGTGCCAACGTCATTGACGCTGGTCGGCGCCTCGCGCGTGTCGATCGGGCCGCCCATCATGGTCAGGGTCAGCGGACGATAGGGGTTCTTGTCCTCAGCCATCAGCGCAGTCGCGGCGAGCGCGGGGACCGAGGGCTGGCAGACTGCCAACATATGTGCGCCCCGTCCGTCTCCCTGGGCCCCGATGTGCTCAAGGAAGCCGATCAGCTGGTCGATATAGTCATCGAGGCTGAAGGCCCCCGCTTCCAGCGGCACCATCTTGGCATCGGCCCAGTCGGTGATGAATACCTCTGCGCGTTCGAGCATGCGTTGGACCGTCCCGCGCAGCAGAGTGGCGAAGTGGCCGCTCATCGGCGCGACGATCAGCAGTTTCGGCGCGTTGTCGGGCAGACCAGTGTGGGTAAAGCGCAGCAGGTTGCCGAACGGGCGGTGCAGCACAATCGCCTCGGTTACCGGATAGGAAGTCCCGTCCACCGTCACCGTCTCGAGGTCGAACGATGGCTTGCCGCGCGGCGCGGATGCATGGGCGAAGACGTCAAGCGCCGATGCGATCACCGGCCCAACGCCGAAATAGCCCATCGGCAGCTTTGGATTGTTGAGGATTTCCGCCCCGATCGATGCCCAGGCGCTCGCGCCGGTCATCCACGCGCGGTTGAGTTCATGTGCGTTGTACAGCAAGGTTTTGCGCTCCGATTTGACCACCAAGGTGGCCCTTTTTCCTCCATGTTGCAATGCACAATGAAAAAGCGTTGCAAATGGCGATCTATACGCTTTCGCAAGGCCCCGCCCTGCGCTAGGGCGCGGGTCTATGGCCAGTGCCGACGAAGCTTCGCAAATCGAAACCGCAACGCCGTCCCCCGTGGCCGAGCCGGATACGGCTGAGCCCAAGCCCGCGCGCACCCTTGGTCCGCTCAAGATGATCTGGGCCCAGGCGCTGAATTATCCGCGCCAGGTGATCTTTGCCTTCCTTGCTCTGCTGACCACGTCTGCTGCTACCGCCTTCATTCCCAGCCGGCTGAAGGACATCGTCGACAAGGGCTTCGGCAACGGAACCCAGATTTCCGAGATCGACAACACCTTCACGCTGATGCTGATGGTGATCGTCGTCCTTGGCCTCGCCACCGCAGTCCGCTTCTATTTCGTGTCGTGGCTGGGAGAGCGGGTTGTCGCCGATATCCGCACCCGGGTGCAAGCCAACTTGCTGCGCATGCCCCCCGCCTTCTTCGAGGAAAACAGCCCGGCCGAGATTTCCTCGCGCATGACATCTGACACCTCGCTGATCGAGGTCGTGGTCGGCACCACCGTTTCTGTGGCGCTGCGCAACTTGCTGATCGCCATCCTGTCGACCGCCTACATGTTCTATCTGGCGCCCGCGCTAACCGGCAAGCTGCTGTTGGCGATCCCGATTGTCGTCCTGCCGATCGTCTACTTCGGCCGCCGCCTGCGCAACGTCTCGCGCACCAGCCAGGACCGGGTCGCCGATATCGGGGCGATGGTCACCGAAGTGCTCGGCGCGATGAAGGTGGTTCAGGCCTTCAATCAGGAAAAGCGCGAGGCCGAGCGGTTCCAGTCCGCCGTCGAGGAAACCTTCACCACGGCCAAGCGCCGCATCCGCATCCGCGCGATGATGACCGCGCTGGTCATGTTCCTGATCTTCGGCGCGATTGTCGTCGCGCTGTGGCAGGGCGCGATCGGCGTCGCCACGGGCCAGATCAGCGGCGGCACGATTGCCGGCATTGTCTTTGCCGGCGGCCTGATTGCATCGTCGCTCGGCGCCTTGTCGGAAGTCTATGGCGACCTGCTGCGCGGCGCGGGCGCGGCCAGCCGGCTGAACGAACTGCTTAACGAGAAGCCCGGTATCGCCCCGCCCGCACGCCCGACCGCGCTGCCCATGCCGCCGCGCGGGCAGATCGCGTTCGACCGGGTGACGTTCCGCTATCCGACCCGGCTCGAAATAGCCGCGCTGCACGATTTCAGCCTCAAGATTGAACCCGGCGAGACTGTCGCTATCGTCGGCCCTTCCGGTGCAGGCAAGAGCACGATCTTCCAGCTCGCCGAGCGATTCTATGATCCGCAATCGGGCACGGTGCGCATTGATGGCGTGCCGCTGACCTCCACCGACCCCGCCGACGTGCGCCGCCGCATCGCTTTCGTGCCGCAGGACGGCGTGCTGTTCGCCGCCACCGCGCGGGACAACCTGCGCTATGGCAACTGGAACGCCGGCGACGAGGCCGTCTGGGAAGCCGCCCGCGCCGCCAATGCCGAATCCTTCCTGCGCGAACTGCCCGACGGCCTCGACACGTTCCTGGGCGAAAACGGCGCACGCCTGTCCGGCGGCCAGCGCCAGCGCGTGGCCATTGCCCGGGCCCTGCTGCGCGACGCGCCGATCCTGCTGCTCGACGAGGCCACTTCGGCGCTTGATGCCGAAAGTGAGCGGCTCGTCCAGCAGGCGCTCGACCGGCTGATGGAAACCCGCACCACGCTGGTCATCGCGCACCGCCTGTCGACCGTCCGCAAGGCCGACCGCATCGTCGTGCTCGATGCCGGGCGCATCGTCGAAGTCGGGACTCATGACGAACTGAGCAAAGCGGGCGGTCTCTATGCCCACCTCGCAGCGCTGCAATTCGACGAAAAGGCCATGCGGCCCGTCGAATAGAATTGCGCCCGCGCGCACGGTTGCTACGAAAAGCGGATTGGTTGCCTTTGCAACCATCCAACAATCGATGGGGACTGCATGATCCGGAACACCGCCTTCGCCGCGAGCCTGTTTGCGCTCGCCTTTGCCAATGCCGCTCAGGCGCAAGCTGCCGACCCGCACGCCGGCCACCACATGACGGCAAAGGCCGAGCCCGCCGCCAAGCCGGTGGCCAAGGCCGTTGCCAAGAAGGCCGCGGTCACGAAGAAAGCCGTGGTCGCCAAACCTGCAGCTGACCGAACCGACGGCTGGGGCGCCGCCGGTATCCAGACCTGGTACAACGACACCTCGGTGCGCCCGGGCGACGATTTCAACCGCTACGTCAACGGCAAGTGGATGGACACGGCCGAGATCCCGGCGGATCGCACCTCGACCGGCGGCTTCATCGTCCTGCGCGACCTTTCGGAAACGCGGATGAAGGCGATCATGGACGAACTCGTCGCCTCCAACCCGGCACCGGGCACTGACGCTGAACGCGTCGTCTCGGCCTATAAGGCGTTCATGGACACTGACGCGATCGAAGCGCGCGGCATTGCCCCGCTGAAGCCGTACCTTGACCGCATCAAGGCGGCCAATACGGTCAGCGCGCTGACCGACCTGTTCATCGAACCCGGCGTGCCTTCGCCGCTCGGCATGGGCGTTGGCGTCGATGCCAAGAAGTCCGACAGCCACGTCTTCTCGATCCGCCAGAGCGGCCTCGGCCTGCCTGACCGTGACATGTACCTGCAGGACAATCCGCGCTTCAAGCAGTTCCAGGATGCATACAAGCAGTACCTGACCTTCCTCTACACCGAGCTCGGCTATGCCGATCCGGCGAAGACCGCGGCTGATGTCTATGGCCTCGAAAAGCGCATTGCCGAGGTGACCTGGGACCGCACCGTCGGCCGCAACCGCGACCTGACCTACAACAAGCTCAGCCTGCAGGAACTTGACGCGCTCGCTCCGGGCGTGGGGCTCGCGGCCATGGTCACCAAGATGACCGGCGGCAAGGCAACCGAAGTCGTCGTCGGCCAGCTGCCTCCGACGGCAGAGGAACTCGCGGTCGCCAAGCTGACTCCTGCGCAGGCAGCAAATGTCAGCAATGGCGGCGTACCGGCGATTGCCCGGATGATTGCCAGCGAGCCAGTCGCGCTTTGGCAGGCCTGGCTTGAAAAGGGCGTGGCCAGCGGCGCTGCCTCGCTCCTTCCCAAGCGTTTCGATGAAGCCAGCTTCAACTTCTACGGCAAGCTGCTTAGCGGCCAGCCCGAACAGCGCCCCCGCTGGAAGCGCGGCATTTCGGCGGTCGAAGGCATGGCCGGTGAACTCGTCGGCAAGATCTACGCCGAACGCTATTTCCCCGCGGCCAACAAGGCAGCGATGGAAAAGCTGGTCGCCAACCTGCGTGCGGCGATGGCGCTCAACCTTGTGGATCTCAAGTGGATGGGGCCGGAAACCCGGGTTCAGGCCAAGGCCAAGCTTGACGCTTTCGATCCCAAGATCGGCTATCCGGTGAAGTTCAAGTCCTATGAAGGTCTGACCTTCACACCGACCGATCCGATCGCCAATGCGCTCGCCGCATCGCGCTGGGGACAGGAAGACAATATCTCGCGCCTCGGCAAGCCGGTCGACCGTACCGAATGGGGCATGCTGCCCGAAACGGTGAATGCCTATTACAACTCGACCAAGAACGAGATCGTCTTTCCCGCTGCCATCCTGCAGCCGCCGTTCTTCAACCTGAAGGCCGACGACGCGGTGAATTACGGCGCGATCGGCGCGGTCATCGGCCACGAAATGGGCCACGGCTTCGACGATCAGGGTTCCAAGTCGGATGGCGAGGGCAATTTGCGGGACTGGTGGACGCCGGCGGACAAGGCCAATTTCGTCAAACTGACCGACGCGCTTGTCGGACAGTACAATGACCATTGCCCGATCGACGCAACCAATCCCGGCGGCAAGGCCTGCATCAACGGCCGCCTGACGCTGGGCGAGAACATCGGCGACCTTGGCGGCATCAGCCTGGCTTACCGCGCCTACAAGCTATCGCTTGGCGGCAAGCCGGCCCCGGTGATAGGCGGGCTGACTGGCGACCAGCGCTTCTTCATGGCCTATGCTCAGGTGTTCAAGGTAAAGATGCGCGAAGCGGCCCTGCGCCAGCAGCTTCTGACCGATCCGCATTCGCCCGGCCAGTTCCGCGTCAATGGCATCGTCCGCAACATCGACGAATGGTACAAGGCGTTTGGCGTGAAGCCGACCGACAAGCTGTACCTGCCGCCCGAAAAGCGCTTGCGCATCTGGTAATACCCCAGATAACAGATGGGCAAATTCGGGTGAAATTAACGGGCGCGGCTTGACTTGAAAGCTGCGCCCGTTTCCTTGTGCGCGCCATGGATCCCGTCATTATCGCCATCCTCCTTGGCATCGTCGAAGGCCTCACCGAATTTCTGCCGGTCTCGTCGACCGGGCACCTTGTGCTGGCCACCGAAATCCTCGGCTATGATGCCGACACCTGGAAGGTGTTCAACGTCATCATCCAGCTTGGCGCGATCATGGCGGTCGTGGCGCTCTATTGGCGCACGTTCTGGGCTGTGGGCGCTGGGCTGCTGCGGCTTGAGCCGATGTCGATCGCCTTTGTGCGCAACATCCTGCTCGGCTTCATTCCCTCGGCGGTGCTCGGCCTCCTGCTCAAAGACCAGATTCACGCCATGCTGGGCAGCCCGTCGATCGTCGCCTGGGCGCTAATCCTTGGCGGCATTGCCATCCTTGTGATCGAACGCACGGCCAAGCCCGGCGGACCAAGCGGCGTCGCGCAGCTTTCGGTCCGCACCGCGCTGGGCATCGGCATGGTCCAGTGCGTATCGATGATCCCCGGAGTCAGCCGGTCCGGCGCAACGATCATGGGCGCGCTCGCCATGGGCGTAGAGCGGCGCACGGCGGCGGAATTCAGCTTTTTCCTTGCCGTCCCGACCATGCTGGGCGCAACCACGCTTGAGGTCCTCGACAACCGTGAGGCGCTGATGTCGGGCAACATCGCGGTCGGTTGGGACCTGATCGGCATCGGCTTCGTCGTGTCGTTCATAGTCGCGCTCGCGGTGATCAAGGCCTTCATGGCCTATGTCGCGCGCTCGGGCTTTGCGCCTTTCGCCTGGTACCGGATCGCTGCCGGCGCCCTCGCACTTTTTTTGCTGGCGCGCTGATTCCTCCGGGAACCAATTTCCGAGAACTCCGTTTTTGATGGCACCGGCCCCGGTTTCAAACTGGTGCCGAACATCCATGTTTGGTGCCCAGGGGGCGCTGACGGAACCAAAAGGACGTTCTCATGAAGGCACTTATCAAAGGCGCGATGATTGCATCGACCGCAGCCATGGCTCTCAGCCTGGCCGCTTGCGACAGCAAGAAGGAAAACGCTGAAGAAGCAGCGGCACAGGCCGTTCGCGCGTCGGGTGAAGCCGATGCCGAAGCCCTGAACGCACAGGCCGAAGCAGCCCGCGCCTCGGGTGCTCCCGAAGCCAAGGCTGACGCCATCGAAAACAAGGCCGATGCGGTCCGCGAAGGTGCCGACACCAAGGCTGATGCCATGGAAGACAAGGCAGACAAGAAGGACTTGAAGCCCGAATAAGGCTTTCAGTCCGATCTTGCGCGAAAGGGCCGGCATCCCAATGCTGCCGGCCCTTTTTCTTGTCCGAACCAGAATGGACCAGGCCCACTAAACCGGTTGGGCATCGCTTCCACGCCCACCGCGCAGCAGGTACTCCTGCGTGCCGCGTTGCAGAACGTCATCGACGTCGATCACCGCCGTATTTGCGTAAGTGAACCCCGGCCCCAGGCTGCGGTAGAGCCGGTCGAAATCACGATCGACGGTATCGTGAAAGAGCTCCTTGAAGCTCTCGATCACGAAGTAGGTCGGCTGCAAGTCGCTGATCACATAGTCGGTACGCATCACTCGATCGACATTGAGCATGATCCGGTTGGGCGATTTTCCCTCGACCGAAAACACCGCCTCGGTAGGTCCTGAGAGGATGCCCGCGCCATAGGCCCGCACATCCGCGCCCTCCAGGATCAGCCCGAACTCCACCGTGTACCAATACAGCGCGCCCAGTGCCTTCAGCCGGTTGTAACGCATCGCCTTCCACCCGGCGCGGCCATATTCCTGCATGTAATCGGCATAGACCGGATCGGCGAGCAGCGGCACGTGACCGAACACATCGTGGAACACGTCAGGTTCCTGAATATAGTCAAACGTCTCGCGCGTGCGGATGAAGTTCCCCGCCGGGAATCGCCGGTTGGCGAGATGCCAGAAGAACACGTGATCGGGGATCAGCATCGGCACCGGCACGACCGACCAGCCAGTCAGCTTGCCAAGATCCTCTGACAGCCGGCCGAAATCGGGCACCCCGCCCCGCCCCAGATCAAGCCGGTCCAGCCCGTCCATGAACAGTGTGGCAGCACGGCCGGGGAGGACCTGCATTTGCCGGGCAAAGAGATCGTTCCAGATGCTGTCATCTTCGCTCGAATAGGCCCGCTGCGCCGGCTCCAGCCAGTCCTCGCCAACTTGGGCCGGGCGCTGCAACGGCGCGGCGAACATGCCCGGCCCGGGTTCGGGCAGGCGCGTATAGTCAGGATGCGAGGCGGGCGGTCTGGACATGGTTTCGATTGCAACTTTATCATGCGCCAGCGTGACGAACAACCGAATGGTTGCACCGCCCCCGCCATAGGCGCATCATCCGCGCGAAAGGCAGGGCCGCATGAGTGACAGGAAGAAGTTGAAAGGCAAGGAGTTCGAGGAGCTCTACGCCCCGCTAGAGGAAGAGCTGGTGGCCATGGCGCGCTGGGTGGCGGCCAAGGGCAAGCGGATCGTCGTTGTTTTCGAAGGGCGCGATACGTCGGGCAAGGGCGGCGCCATTCGCGCCATCGCCGAGCCGCTCAATCCGCGCCAATGCCGCACCGTCGCATTGCCCAAGTCCAGCGATGCCGAAAAGGGCCAATGGTATTTCCAGCGCTATGCCGCGCACCTGCCGACGGCAGGCGAAATCGTGCTGTTCGACCGTTCGTGGTACAACCGTGCCGGAGTCGAAAAGGTCATGGGCTTTGCCACGCCAGAACAGGTCGAATCGTTTCTGATGCAGGCCCCCGCTTTCGAAAAGCAGCTGACTGACGACGGCATACTCCTGTTCAAATACTGGCTGTGCACCGATCAGGAACAGCAGGAAAAGCGTTTCGCCGAGCGCCTCGAAGACCCGCTCAAGCGCTGGAAGCTGTCACCCATCGATGTCACCGCGCGTGAAAAATACGCTGACTACACCAAAGCGCGCGAGGCCATGCTGAAAGCGACCCATACCGACCATGCGCCGTGGACTCTGATCGATTTCAACGACCAGAAACTGGGTCGACTGACCCTGATTCGCGACTTGCTCAACCGCCTGCCCGATACTCATGTCGAGCCGCCAGCAATTGAACTGCCACCGCTGGGCCATGCGCCCATGAAAGAGAAGTATTCCGTGCTCAAGCCGATCAAGCCCTTCAAAGCTTAGCGCGCCTTGACTTTCGGGCAGGGTTCGACCAAAGGCCCCGCTCGCATCGGCGGCTTACCGTCGATCCCGAATCATTTCAGGTTTTCAGGATACCCCCATGGCGAAGCCCGCAACCGTCAAGATCCGTCTCGTGTCGACCGCCGACACCGGCTTCTTCTATGTTACCCGGAAGAACCCGCGCAACACGACCGAGAAGATGAGCTTCAAGAAGTATGATCCCGTCGTGCGCAAGCATGTCGAGTTCAAGGAAGCAAAGATCAAGTGATTGCCGCGCCCCTTCACCGGGGCGGGTTCACAAGCTGTTCAAACCCGGTCTATTAGTCCGGCGACCATGAAACAGCCCAAGATCCTTTTTCACAAGCGCGCCGTCCTTTGGGCGGCGTTTGCCGTTTGTGCGCCCCTCGCGCTGCCTGTTCCTGCCGTGGCGCAGTCCCAGCCGGGAGACCTCGATCGCGCCGTCACCGCATTGCGCTCGATC
This sequence comes from Novosphingobium sp., assembly GCF_031424035.1. Taxonomy (GTDB): domain Bacteria; phylum Pseudomonadota; class Alphaproteobacteria; order Sphingomonadales; family Sphingomonadaceae; genus Novosphingobium. The sequence goes on along the minus strand of NZ_JANPGP010000121.1, from coordinate 684 downwards.
TCGACGATGCAGGCCAGCTTCGTCCAGACCGACCGCAACGGCCAGCGCGCCACCGGTACGATCACGCTGAAGCGCCCCGGCCGCATCCGCTTCCAGTATTCCCCCGGCATCCCGATGCTGATCGTGTCTGATGGCGCGGCGCTGACGGTGATCGATTATCAGGTCCGCCAGGTGCAGCGTTGGCCAATCAAGAACAGCCCGCTCGGCGCGCTGCTCGATCCCACGCGCGATGTGAAGAAGTTCGGCACGCTGGTCGGCGGCGATCCGAACGGTGTCACGGTTCAGGTCCGTGATCGCAGCCATCCCGAATTCGGCGTGATGACCCTGCGCTTCAATCGCAAGGCGGGCGCCCCCGGCGGACTTGAGCTCGGCGGCTGGACCGCGCTTGATTCGCAGAACAAGCTGACCACGGTTGCCCTGTCCAACCAGCGCTACGGCATGGCTGTCGGTGACAGCACGTTCAAATATAACGACCCGCGCCGGCCAACTCGTCGATAGGGGGCAACGCTTCGGCCCAGAAGCGCCCGCCCGCTGCGATAAGCTGTCCGATCTGTTCATTGAACAGCAAGCGAGGACACCCTACATAGATGAGGACGGCGCGGATGGAGGCGGGTTTCCCCCCTGTTGCCCTGGCCTCCCCAAGGTCTGCTCCGTCAAGCGTGACGAACGCACAAAGGAACCCTC
>NZ_JANPGP010000120.1:0-18102 GCF_031424035.1 Novosphingobium sp. | reverse complement strand
GCCGCCGGGGCTGCTTGTCGACCTTGCGCGCCGCCGTCCGGACTGGTGCGTGTTGGAGATTGGTGACGCCCCGCCGCCCGAAGCGATCGATGGCCGCGTCTGGGGCTTCATCGACTGGCTCTGCCCCAGCCTGTCGGGCCTTGAACTGTGCCGCCGCCTGCGCGAGGCCGAGCCGACCCGCCGCGCGCATCTGACCATGGTGCTGGAAAGCGGCGATGTCGAAGCACGCCGCCGTGCCTTGCAGGCCGGGGCCGACGATTATCTGGTTGGCCCGCTTAACGCCGATGCCGTGCTGGGCCGCGTCGGGCTGGTCCCGCCAGTGGGGGTTTTGGACAATCGACGGGTGGTCCATCGCCACGGCACGCTGGCGATCGATTGCACGGCGCACCAGGTCCGCCACGAAGGCGGAGTGATCGCGCTCAGGCCCAACGAATTCCGCCTGCTCGTCCACTTCCTCGAACATCCCGACCAGGTGTTCTCCCGTGCGGCGCTGATCGAGCATCTCGGCAAGCATGCGCTGGGTATTGATGAACGCACAGTCGACGTGTGGATCGGCCGCTTGCGCCGCAGCCTTGTCGCGGCAGGCGCGGCGGACCCGCTGCGCACCGTGCGTTCGCTCGGCTATGTGCTCGATTCGCTGGATTGATCTGCCTCTCCACTTGATCCCCGGAGGCTGCTGACGCACATCGGCGCGGCAACAAACACGCTTCTGGGGAGTTCTTTCACCATGCCATCCGGCCTAGTCGCCCTGCTTGACGATATCTCGGTCATCGCCAAAGCCGCCGCTGCATCGATTGATGATGTTGGCGCCGCTGCCGCGAAGGCCGGGTCGAAGGCGGCCGGCGTGGTGATCGACGATGCTGCCGTCACCCCCAGCTATGTCACTGAATTCACGCCTGATCGCGAACTGCCGATCATCTGGAAGATCACCAAGGGGTCCTTGCGCAACAAGCTGCTGATCCTGCTGCCGGCGGCGCTGCTGCTCAGCGAATTCGTGCCCTGGGCGATCACTCCTCTGCTCATGCTGGGCGGCCTGTTCCTGTGCTATGAAGGCGCTGAAAAGGTGCTGGAAAAGTTCGGCGGCGAAAAACACGGTGAGACGCTGGGCGATGAGATCACCGACATGGCCGGTTTCGAAAAGGACCGTGTTTCCGGTGCAATTCGCACGGACCTGATCCTCTCGGCGGAAATCATGGCCATCTCGCTGGCCGAAGTTGCAGGCGAGACCTTGCTCAACCGCGCTATGATCCTTGCGGCGGTCGCGGTGGTCATCACGGTCATGGTCTATGGCGCAGTCGCGTTGATCGTGAAGATGGACGACATCGGCTTGCACATGGTCGAAAACCGCAAGACGGCATTTGCACGCTCCATCGGGCGCGGCCTGCTGCATGCGATGCCGGTGGTTCTGGCGCTGCTGTCGTCGGTCGGCACGCTGGCGATGTTGTGGGTCGGCGGCGGCATTTTGCTTCACGGCAGCCACGAACTTGGCCTGCACGGCCCCTCTGAAATCGCGGAGTCGGCGCGGCACGCGGTGGAAGCCGCAACCGGACCGCTCGCCGGCCTGCTCGGCTGGCTGACCTATGCGGTGGCCTCAGCCATTGTCGGCCTGATCATGGGAATGCTGGTGGTCTTGGCGCTGCACAAGGTGCTGAAGGTCGGCCACAAGGACCATTGATCCGCTGGTCGTCACGGATCAAGTCCGGGACGACCGGGCGTTACTTCAACGTCTGGCGGAAATGCCGCACAATCACCTGCCACGCCGCCCGCGCCTCGGGCAGATCTTCGCTGTAGATATAGCAATGGCCCATACCTTCGCTAACGATCAGGGTTGATTTCACCCCAGCCTCCAGCAGCTTGGAATTGGTGAAGATCGCCGGCGTCATGTCCATGGCGCGGGTGCCGGTGATGATCAGGCTGGGCGGATACTTGGCCATGACTGCGGGATGGAGGGCGGCGGAGAGCACTTCGTCGCTCATGTCCGCGCCGTCGAAATAGCCCTTGGTCATGTCGGCGGCCTTTTCACCGGGGCGGGCGGGGGCGGGAAAGGATCCGTCGATGGCCGAAGCGATCCAGGCGGAATCGCCAGCGCCAAAGCGCAGGGCTCCCGCCCCGAAAATTCCCAGGGCGCCCGGCTGGGGCAGGCCGCGCCTTGGCAGCCATGCGCCAAGCTGCGCGGCGAGCGCGCCGCCCGCCGAGCAGCCATAGACGCCGATCTGGCTTGGCTTGTAGCTCTTGAGGAGGTCGCGATAGACTTTCTCGACATCCTCGAGTGCGGCAGGGTGCTTCGCCTCTGGCCCCATACGGTAATTGACCGAGACGACCTTGTAATTGCCGGTTGTCGCAATGGGCACCGATTCGATCAGCGAGCAGCTTTCCCAGCAGGTGGTGAAAGCGCCGCCGTGGAGGTTGATCAGCACGCGGCGCGGCTCTGCCTTGCCGCCCTTGGGCGTAACGATGCGCGCAGGCACCCCGCCGACGGTGGTTTCGCTGACGTCGACGGCGAAATGCTTGAGGTAGCGGTCAACTTGCGGCTGGAGATAGCGGGCCAGCGCCTTGCGGGCGTCTGCAGGGCTCATTTCCGCGCGGGAGGTGTCCATGACCGGCATGCCCATCTTCGCCCGCGACTTTTGCTGGGCAAGCGCCTGGGGGCTGAGCAGGGTAGAGGGAGGAAGCTCGAAGGCCGGGACCTTGACCGTCCCATCTTCGGTGAACACCGGACGCGGCTTCGGCTCATCGGCGTGGAGGGTAGTGGTAATGGCGCTGGCGGCCAGTAGCGGCAGGATCAGGCGGCGCATGTTTCTCTCCCGGATCTTGTGTCCGGTAGGAAGTCTATTGCGCCAACTGCCAAACCGCCAGAGCGCCGCAGCGATGGATCAGGCCGCCGCGCGCATCGGCCGCGCTGCGGACATCGCCGCTGGCATCGGCACGGGCACCGGCTCGAAAGACGGGCGTGAGCGGGCGTAATCCCTGACCAGTTCCTTGAACACTTCGCCGTGAAGCGGGTGGTCGAATTCAACCCCGGCGGAGCAACCATCCTGCCAGACGACGGTGGACAGCTTGGGCTGAAGGCCGGGCAGCAGCAGGGTAATGGCATCGCCCATGCGCACGTCCGACATGCCTTCGATCCGCGCGCCGAACGGGGTCATGTCTTTCAGCATGATCGTGCCGCGAAAGCCCCAGAGCCGGTACTTGACCATCATGTCAAAGGCGATCCGCTCGGCCCGGCGCAGCTGGATTCCCATCGATTCAATGCTGTCGGACATTGCGTTTTTCCCCATTCCGATCAAACCTGAGGGGAAGGACGGAGGGCTAACAGCGGGATTAAGGGGTCCGGCTTTTTTGGCGGAATTGCGCTTGGCGCGATGGTTAAAATATGTGGTCGGAGTTGGCGATGCGGCGCAGCGAGCCGTAACAGCCGCCGATCAGCGGGATGCCGTCTGCGGTCTTCGATGGCGGCGGGCAGATCTGAAAGTCACCGCTGTTCATCGGCAACAGGTAGATGCGCGATTCCCTTGGATCGATGGCCGTAGTGACGTTCCCAGTGCAGTCGGGCTTGCCGTTGCTCGAAAGCGTCTTCGCCGCCAGCCAGTCGCCGGTGCGGTCGCGGATCGTGCGAAACGTCTTGGTCATCTGTTCCTGACCGCTTTCGACGGCCAGCTTGCCTTTGGTGAAGGTCCAGGTTTCGGTGCAGACCGGCTTCCTGGTCACGCTGTTGAAATCGGTGCTGGTGAAGCGGTAAGCGCCTTCGAACATGTTTAGTGGCATCACCTTGGGCGGCTTCTTGGCCGCCGGTTTCGCCAGAGCGGCCGCGGGCGAAGTCAGCAGGGCGGCAATCGCAATGAAAGTCCTGATCATGCCACGTTCTCCAGAATGCTCCGTGCAAAGGCGGAGAGGGTGTCATCGCGCGCGCCCATGATCACGATGCGGTCGCCCGGGCGGGCGAGTGCGATCATCCGCTTGCCGCAGTCTTCGCGCGCCGGAATGTATTCAGCGCTTCCGCCGCCCGCCGCAATCAGGTTCACAATCCGCTCGCTGCCCTCGCTGCGATCAACTGTGCCGCCGAAATAGACCGGATCGCACAAGATCGTCACGTCTTCGGGACCGAGCAGCCGCGCGAAAACTTCGGCCAGTTCGTGGCCCATCTGACGCAGCGGGCCATAACCGTGCGGCTGGAAAAAGGCGATCACGCGGCCCGGGTGCGCCTTCAAGGCGGAGAGCGTCGCCGCGCACTTTTCCGGATTGTGGCCGAAATCGTCGATCACGGTCACGCCGGAGGGCGATGTGCCGACAATGTCGAACCGGCGGGCGAGGCCGGCGAAGGTGGATAGCGCAGCCACGGACTCGCGCACCGGCACGCCTGCAGCACTGGCAGCAGCGATGGCGGCGAGCGCATTGGCAAGGTTGTGGCGGCCCGGAACCTGCAGGTCGAGCGGGTGTGCCGATCCATCGCGTCGGTCGACCACGCGGGCCGAAAGGCTGGTCGGCCGCTCCTGCACTGATCCCGGTTCCACGCCGATCATGGCACCCGGCGCATTAACCGCGAAGGTCACCAGCGCCTTCGCCCGACCGGCCAGCGCCGCACTTTCGGCATCGTCGATGTTCACCGCGCCAACCTGTGCCGCGCCAAGGAAATTGCCGAACAGCTCGCGCAGTTCCTCCATCGACTTGTGGTCAAGGCTGACGTTGAGCAGCACCGCGATCTGCGGCGTATACAGCGCGATGGAGCCATCGCTTTCGTCGACCTCGGAAACGAACACGCCCCCGTGTCCGACCCGCGCCGAGGCAAACGGCGCGCCCGGGGAAACGAAGTTCTTCATCACCGCGCCGTTCATGATTGTCGGGTCGCGGCCCGCCTGATCGAGGATCCAGCCGGTCATGCCGGTGACCGTACTCTTGCCGCTCGTCCCGGCGAGCGCAATGCCGCAAGGCGCGGCATTGAACAGCGCGGCAAGCAATTCGGCGCGGCTCATGCGCGGGCAGCCGAGTTCGCGTGCGCGGACCATCTCGGGCACGGTGGCCTCCACCGCCGCCGAAGCGACCAAAGTCTGCGCCGCGCTGGTCACGCCGCTGCCGTCCTGCGGGAGCAGGGTAAAGCCAAGGCTTTCCAACCAGGCGAATTTTTCCGGCGTGCGGCCCTGATCTCGGCTGCGGTCGGACCCGGCGATCTGCGCGCCGTGGCCCTTGAGGATCAGCGCGAGCGGCAACATGCCGGAGCCGCCGATGCCGCAGAAGAACCAGGGATGTTGGGTGAGGGAAGTCATCCCGGATCGGTATTCGGGCCGGGCGAGGTTGGCAATGATTTGGTTCGCGCAAAGCCCGCAAAGAACGCAAAGGGAGTGCGCCAAGCGCCGCAGGCATCCATCCTTATCAAATCGGTGATGATCGAATTTCAGACTGGCTTCGCCGCCGGCAAAAGCCCTTTGCGTTCTTTGCGGGCTTTGCGGGCTTTGCGCGAATCCAAAAACATCATCTACCCCAACTCCCCACATCTGGTTACAGCACAGACATGATCTCCATCGCCATCTGCGCCCCGGCCTGCCCGATCACGCAAGAGGACGCGGCTGAAGTTGCTCGCCTCGCCGAAGGGCGCGATATCGAACTGGTGTTCCATCCGCAGTGCTTTGACAGCGCAGGGCACTTCGCCGGGCCGGACGAGGCGCGGCTGGCGGCCTTCCTTGAATGCGCGAACGATGTCGCCTTTGATGCGGTGTGGTTTGCGCGCGGCGGTTATGGCTCGAACCGGATAGCCGAGGCGGCGATGGGCGGGCTCGGCAAGGCGGCCGAGGACAAGGCGTACCTCGGCTATTCGGACATGGGTTACCTGCTCGGCGGGCTCTACCGCGAGCGCATCGGCCGCCCGGTTCACGCGCCGATGCCTGCTGATATTCGCCGTGAGGGCGGAGAAGCGGCTATCACGAGGGTGTTCGACTGGCTGGAGGGTGACCGCAGCGGCGTCGAACCCGCGCTGGATCAGCACCCCACGGTGGCCTTCAACCTGACCACGCTCGCCATGCTTTGCGGCACCCCGCTGATGCCGGGGCTGGCGGGCCATGTCGTGCAAGTCGAGGAAGTCAGCGAGCACCTCTACGCCGTCGACCGCCTGTTCTTCCACGCCACCGCGCACTTCTCAGGCATTGCCGGACTGCGGCTCGGGCGGGTGGGGCAGGTGCCGGAAAATGACCGGCCATTCGGCGCTGAGGCGGAGGATATTGCCCGGTACTGGTGCCAGCGCCACGCGATTCCCTTTCTCGGCCGGGCCGACATCGGCCATGATGCCGCCAACAAGATCGTCCCCTTCGGACTTGCCACAGCGTAGCGCCGGCAATACGGCGCGCGCCACGTTTCAGATGGAGAGGTAGCTGCCATGCGCGCATTCGTATTCCCCGGTCAGGGTAGCCAGAAAGTCGGGATGGGCGTCGATCTCGCCGCAGCCAGCGCCGCCGCGCGCGAGGTGTTTCAGGAAGTCGATGACGCGCTCGGCCAGAAGCTCTCCGCGATCATGCGCGAAGGCCCGGAAGACGCGCTGACCCTGACCGAGAACGCCCAGCCGGCGATCATGGCCAATGCCATTGCGGTGCTGCGCGTGCTGGAGCGTGAAGGCGGCATCAACCTTGCCGAGAAGGCCGATTTCGTCGCCGGGCACAGCTTGGGCGAATATACCGCGCTCTGTGCCGCGGGGGCCTTCAGCCTTGCCGATACGGCGCGCCTGCTCAAGCTGCGCGGACAGGCGATGCAGGCCGCCGTGCCGGTGGGTATCGGTGCCATGGCAGCGCTGCTGGGTGCCGATATCGACAAGGCCACGCGGCTTGCCGAAGCCGCCGCGGAGGGTCAGGTCTGCACGGTAGCGAACGACAACGATCCCACGCAGGTCGTGATCTCCGGTCACCGCGAGGCGATCGAGCGCGCGATTGCCATGGTCAAGGATTTCGAGATCAAGCGCGGCCTGCTGCTGCCGGTCTCGGCCCCGTTCCACTGCCCGCTGATGCAGCCGGCTGCCGATGCCATGGCCGAAGCGCTCGCCAAGACGCCTCCCGGCGCGCTGCGGCTGCCGCTGTTCGCCAATGTCACCGCCGCCGTGGTCAGCGATCCCACCGAGGTCCAGCGCTTGCTGGTCGAGCAGGTCACCGGCCGCGTCCGCTGGCGCGAAAGTGCGATCGCCATGGCCGGTGCCGGCGTGGAGCAATTCGTCGAACTGGGCGGCAAGGTCCTCGGCCCGATGATCACGCGCTCGGTCGCCGATGTTTCGGTCACCAGCGTGATCGGCATGGCGGATATTGAAGATTTGGCGAAGGGACTCTGATTATGGACAAGATGTTCGATCTCACAGGAATGACCGCCCTCGTCACCGGGGCTGCCGGCGGCATTGGTTCCGCGATCAGCCATGCGCTGGCCAAACAGGGTGCGCGCCTCGCGCTTTCGGGGACCAACCCATCCAAGCTGCGCTCGTTCCGTGAGGAGCTGAACGACACCTATGGTCACGGCCATGTCGAGATCACCTGCGACCTGTCGAACACTGAACAGGTCGAGCACCTTGTGCCCGCCGCCGTCGATACGCTCGGCAAGATCGACATTCTGGTCAACAATGCCGGCATCACGCGTGACAACCTTGCCATGCGGATGAAGGACGAGGAGTGGGACGCGGTGATCCGGGTCAATCTGGAGGCCGCCTTCCGCCTGATGCGTGCCGCGACCAAGCCGATGATGAAGGCGCGTTTCGGCCGCATCATCACCATCACCAGCGTGGTCGGCGCGACCGGCAATCCGGGGCAGGTGAACTATGCCGCCGCCAAGGCCGGGCTTGTCGGCATGTCGAAGTCGCTGGGTCAGGAACTCGCCAGCCGCGGCGTGACGGTCAACTGCGTCGCCCCCGGCTTCATCCGCACCGCGATGACGGATGGTCTGCCCGACGGCCAGAAGGATGCGCTGAACAGCCGCATCCCGATGGGCCGCATGGGCGAGGGCGAGGATATCGGCGCTGCCGTCGCCTATCTCGCCAGCCGCGAGGCCGGCTACATCACCGGCCAGACGCTGCACGTGAACGGCGGCATGGCGATGCTTTGACGCCTATGCTGATCCAATTGGTTCGTCATTCCCGCGCAGGCGGGAACCCATCTCCCGATTTCGCCTGCTCCGGGGACGTTACGCCGCAGGGCCAGCCCCTGAGATGGGTTCCCGCCTGCGCGGGAATGACGGTATAGAGGGAGCGATCGGTTGATCGCCGATCCCGAACCTTGGCGAAACCCCGGAATTATCCCCAGATTCGCCCCTGCCGCGCCCCTTTGCGCTTGCCCGCGACGGACCCCGCGTTAAGGAAGAAAGTCCGAAAATTTCCGGTTTGCAGCCGATTCTTGTCCGCTGCCTGCCAGTCAAGGGTCTTTGCGCGAAAGCGCGATGGGGAATGGGACGACGATGAAAGCCACTATCGAACGCGCGACACTCCTGAAGTGCCTGTCGCACGTCCAGTCCGTTGTCGAACGGCGCAATACCATTCCGATCCTGTCGAACGTCCTGATCGAGGCATCGGGTGCCGGCGCGGTGAAGATCATGGCGACCGACCTCGACATTCAGGTCGTCGAAACGATGAACGCGGTCTCGGTCGACGTGGCCGGTGCGATCACTGTCTCGGCTCACCTGCTGTTCGACATTGCGCGCAAACTGCAGGACGGCAGCCAGGTCAGCTTGGAAGTCACCGACAACCGCATGACGGTGAAGGCCGGCCGCAGCCGCTTCAGCCTGCCGACCCTGCCGCGTGACGATTTCCCGGTGATCGTCGAAGGCGATCTGCCGACCAGCTTCGAACTGCCCGCCGCAACGCTCGCCGAACTGATTGACCGCACCCGCTTTGCCATCAGCACCGAAGAAACGCGCTATTACCTCAACGGCATTTTCCTGCATGTCAGCGATGACGAGCTGAAGGCCGCCGCCACCGATGGCCACCGCCTCGCACGCTATACGCTCAAGCGGCCAGATGGCGCCGAGGGCATGCCCGACGTGATCGTACCGCGCAAATGCGTTGCCGAACTGCGCAAGCTGCTTGAAGAATCACTCGACACCAACGTGTTGATCGACCTTTCGGCGAGCAAGGTGCGCTTCACGCTTGGCGGCGAGAACGGCGTCGTGCTCACCTCGAAGCTGATCGACGGCACGTTCCCTGATTACAGCCGCGTGATCCCCACCGGGAACGACAAGCTGCTGCGCCTCGATCCGCGCACCTTCTATGAAGGCGTGGACCGCGTGGCGACGATCGCCACCGAAAAGACCCGCGCGGTGAAGATCAGCCTCGACAATGACCGCGTGACGCTTTCGGTTACCTCGCCCGACAACGGTACGGCGGCGGAAGAGCTGCCGGCGGACTACAAGTCCGAAGGCATCGAGATTGGCTTCAACGCCAATTACCTCAAGGACATCCTTGCCCAGATCGATGGCGACAATGTCGAACTGCACCTCGCCGATGCCGGCGCGCCGACGCTGATCCGCAAGGATGACAAGTCGGCTGCGCTTTACGTGCTGATGCCGATGCGGGTGTGATGAGCAGATTAGGTCCTAATCTAGAAGTATTCAGTCGCTGCCCACTTTGCGGTGTAGCTTCGCCTAATCTGCAGTTTAAGAACAAATTGGCTTATTATGAAACATCGCCCGACGACGATCAATGGCTCGCTTGGTACATATATCAATGTTCCAAGTGCGGAGGGCCCGTGGCTGCGCAGTTTCGAGGCCCAAGAGGTGTAATTGCGGACGGGAGTCCCCATTTCAATCACGTGAGTTCTACAAATAGATTCATCCCTAAATTGGACAGTTTACCAAGTTCCGTTCCCAAAAAGGCGGCACGATACCTTTCACAGGCGATGGAAAGTGCACACGCTCCTGATGGCGCTGTAATGCTTGCGAATTCGGCCGTAGACGCGATGTTGCAAGCTAGGGGTCTCGCGGAAGGATCTGTTTACAAGCGTCTAGCGGACGCAGTCGAATTAGGTTTGATAACCAAAGAAATTCGTGAATGGGCGGATTCTATTAGAATTGAATCAAACAACCCACGCCATGCAGACGCCGATGAGCCTCACGTTTCAAACGAGCGTGCAAAGCTAATGGTTGAATTCGCTCGCGCATTGGCTGAAATATTATTCGTGTTGCCAGCCAAAGCGCTAACAGGAAAGTCTGAGGCAGAACGCTTAGACCACCAATAGCAGTCAGCGCTTCGCCGCCTCGATCATCGCACCCACATCAACAAACTTCTCGCGCGGGGAATCCTCGCGGGCGTTGGCTTTTTCAGCCTCATCGATGTTCTGCCAATCACGGAAACGGACGATCTTGAGGCTGCGCTGCTCGGCCAGTGCATCAAAGGCCGCGCGGCCGGGCTTGCCGCCCTTGGCTGCGCCTGATGCCAGATCCTCGACGATACGCTCGATGATCGAGAAGCCATCGGGCCGGTTTGTGCCGATCGTCCCCGAAGGCCCGCGCCGCGCCCAGCCGACGCAATAGAGCCCCGGCAGGATGCGGCCATCGACATTGGCGAAGCGGCCGGCGCTTTCCTCGAACGGCACGCCGGGGATTGGCGAGGTCTGATAGCCGATGCAGGCGACGACGAGGCTGGCGGGCACAACGTAGGTTTCCCCCGTGCCGACCGCGCGGCCGCCGTCGAGCTTCGTGCGCTCAACCTCGACACCCGTCACTTTGCCGCCATCACCTAGAATGCGCCTGGGTGAGGCGAAGAAATCGAACTCGATCTCCATGTCCTTGTCGGCGCGGTGGCTTTCGGGAATGGCGGCGAAGGAGCGCAGGTGCGTAACCGACTTGCGCTGTCCGGGTTCGAGCAGCGCGTCCTCACCTTCGTCAGGCAGGTCGGCCGGATCGACGCGCGGACAGGCGCGCTCCAGATGCGCCAGTTCGCCAAGTTCCTTGGTCGTCATGGCGATCTGATGTGGTCCGCGGCGGCCGAGGATGGTGATCTGTTCGATGCGCGATTGCTGAAGGATATCAAGCGCATGGCCAACGATGTCGCTGCCGGCGAATTCACCGCGCGTCTTGGCGAGGATGCGCGCCACGTCGAGCGCGACATTGCCGTTGCCGATGACCACGGCATGGCCGCCCGACACGTCGGGATCGAGCCCGGCGAACTGCGGATGGCCGTTGTACCAGCCGACAAAGGCGGCGCTGCCATGGACGCCGGCGAGGTCTTCGCCTTCCAGTCCCAGCTTCTTGTCATACGGCGCGCCGGTGGCGAGTACGACCGCATCGTACATCGCCTCAAGCTCGGCGATGGAGACATCCTCACCCACGGTGACATTGCCGATGAAACGCACATTGTCTGACAGGGCGACGGCCTCGTAGCGCCGCGAAACCCCCTTGATCGACTGGTGATCGGGCGCAACGCCCGTGCGGATCAGGCCGAACGGCACGGGCAGGCGATCGAAAATATCGACTACGACGTCTTCGCCCCACTGTTTCTGCGCCGCTTCCGCAGTGTAGTATCCAGCTGGTCCTGAACCGATGATTGCAATTTGCCGCACGCCTCACCCCAATACGTCTATTTCGTCATTTTCTGTGGGGACCATTTGCAATCGGAATCGCGGCAATGCGCAAGCGGTTTCTGCGATTTTCCACCAAGCAACGGCTGGGCGCGGTGTTCCACTTGTAAAATCGTCGAAATTTGGCGTGCGGTTAACCGTTTTGCAGGGGCGATTTGGCATTGTTTGGCGATGAGTACTGTCACGGGCCAGCGGGAGATATCCGCGCAGGATGCTGCGCGCCCGATGACGGCTGCGCCAGACACCTCTCTGGTGCCGGTAAATCAGGGGCCAAATCCGGCGATAAATTCTGGGCCGGCGCCGGTGAATTCAGGTTCTTCACGCCGCGCCGCGACCACCGCGAAAGTCCGCGGAAAACGCTATGTCCAGCGCTATGCCCTGCCGCCCGATTGGTGGCACATCGGGCCGATCATGGCCATTGTCATGCTCGGTAACGGGCTGACTTCGTGGTCACTGCCGTCCATCGTCCAAGGCCTGATCTGCGGGATCGCCATCGCGGTTGCCATGCTGGCGCGCAAGGCGATCTCCTTTGAGCAGGACCACGAACTGAGCCAGCGCGGAACTTATCTTGTCGTTGCGCTGATGGTCGGTTTGCCGATGATCCTGTTCGGCGCCGGCATGGGATTGTGGTTCGAAGCCGATGGCGTGCTGGGCGTTGAAGTCGCCAGCCTCGTGCTGCTCGACCTGATCTGCGCGATCAAGACCAGCGGGCGGTTGACGGCCCTGATTACCGGCAAGCTCGCCCTGTGGCTGGGCTTTCTCATCACTTCGTTCCATCCCGTCGTGCTCATGGCGATCATCGCTGCCGCCCTGATGGGGATCCATTCCTCACGCCAGCAGCAGCGCGAGGACAACCGCGCGCAAAAGGCGCAGGAAGAGGTCGAACGCGCGCAGCAGCGGGCCGAGCTGATCCTCAACGATTTCGAACAGACCCGCCAGGGCTGGTTCTGGGAAACCGACCGGCGCGGCATGATCACCTATGTCTCGCCGACCATCGGCGAGATCGTCGGACGCGAAAGCCGCCGCCTGATCGGTCGCCCCTTCACCGAACTGTTCATCCTCGATGACAAATCGCAGGAAGGCGAGCGCACACTGGCGTTCCACCTGTCCACCCGGTCCTCGTTTCAGGAACTGGCCGTCCACGCGGCGACGAAGAACCGCGACGAGCGCTGGTGGTCGATTAACGGCCTGCCGATCTATGACGACTACAACAACTTCCAGGGGTTCCGCGGGTCAGGCAGCGACCTGACCGAGCGCCGCCGCTCCGAAGAAAAGGTGACCCGCCTGGCGCATTACGATTCGCTGACCGGCCTCGCCAACCGGCTGCAGATGTCGCAGATGCTGGAGAAGATCCTGACCGCCCGGGCCGAAGCGCAGCGCACCTGCGCGATCCTGCTGCTCGATCTCGACCGGTTCAAGCAGGTCAACGACACGCTGGGCCACCCGGCGGGCGATGCCCTGCTCAAGCAGGTGTCGCAGCGGCTTGAACGCGTGGTCGGCCGGGTTGGTCGTGTCGGGCGTCTGGGCGGTGACGAATTCAAGGTCATCATCCCGGGCCACACACTCAATGCCGACCTTGCCGAACTCGCCCGCCGCGTGATTGAGGCGCTGTCGCAGCCCTATCTGATCGAAGGGCATCGCGTAATGATCGGCGCTTCGATCGGCATTGCCATGGCGCCCGAAAACGGGGTGACCTCCGAAGCCCTGATCCGCAACGCCGACCTTGCGCTTTACGCCGCCAAGGACGGGGGGCGCGGCCGCCACCATTTCTACGCGCCCGATCTTCATTCCGATGCCGAGGAGCGCCGCCAGCTTGAGCAGGACCTGCGCGATGCGCTGGCGGCTGGCGGGCTGGAGCTGCATTATCAGCCGGTCGTCTCGACCACGACCGAGAAGATCACCGGTTTCGAGGCGCTGCTGCGCTGGAACCATCCGGTGCGCGGGCAGCTTAGCCCGAGCAAGTTCATTCCCATCGCCGAAGACGCTGGGCTCATCGTCCAGATCGGCGAATGGGCGCTGCGCACGGCCTGCCATGACATGGCCAAATGGCCTGCCGGTGTGCGCGTGGCAGTCAACGTCTCGCCGTTGCAGTTCGCCAACCCGACGCTGCCGGCAGTCGTCACCAATGTCATCGCCGCCGCCCAGATTGATCCCTCGCGGCTCGAACTGGAAATCACCGAAAGCGTGTTCCTGAATGACAGCGACGGCACGGACGCGATGTTCGCCGCGCTCAAGCGGATCGGCGTGCGTCTGGCGCTCGACGATTTCGGCACCGGCTATTCGTCGCTGGGCTATTTGAAGAAAGCGCCGTTCGACAAGATCAAGATCGACCAGTCCTTCGTGCGCGGCGCGACGATTCACGGCAGCCGCAACGGTGCGATCATTTCCTCGATCGTCAGTCTGGCCGAAGCGCTCGATATGGAAACCACGGCGGAAGGCGTGGAGACGCTGGACGAACTCGATCTGGTTCGAATGCTGGGCTGCAGCCATGTTCAGGGCTTCGTCTATGCCAAACCGCTGACCCGCGAAGACGCCGAGGCGCTGCTGGAGCGCGGCCTTGGCGTCACAGCCGATGGCCCGCGTTCCGCCCGCAGCCCCCGCCAGACGATGCTGCGCCGGGTCATGCTGCAGCACGGAGCGCAGCGATATGACGCGACGATCCGCAACATCTCGCGCACCGGGGCGCTGGTATCGGGGCTGTGGAACGTGCCGTCGGGCACCGTATTCACGCTCGAACTGGGCGAAGGCCAGGTGATAACCATCACTTCGCGCTGGTCGAAGGAAGACCGCATGGGCATCGAATTTTCCCGGCCGCTCGATATTGACGAGAACGGCCGCGTTGTCCTCATGCCCGAGCCGGTGAAGCGGCCGCTGCTGGATCGATCAAGGCTGCTGAAAGCGGGATAGGCCGAGGGCTTTCCCCAAGGGCATACCCGTAAACCTTGGTGGTTGGTTAACCATTACGGGTTTACAAGTGCATCCAAGCCGCACCGCGCTTATTGCCCGGACGCCGGCCAGAGGCACAGATGATCAGAAGGCTTGGCAACTTCCGGCGCAGCGCATCCTCCACCGAGGCACGACCCGTGCTGTCGGTAGACGAGGAGCGCGAGGCGCTGGCCGCCCTTCGCGATTACGAGGAATCGGGCCTCGGCTGGTTCTGGACCACCGATGCCGATGGCCTGCTGCGTTATGTTTCGTCCAGCGTTGCCAAGGCCCTGGGCAAGGAGCCCGGCGAACTGGTCGGCCAGCCGCTTGGCGCCCTGTTCTTTCTCGATAACGAGGAACGGCAGGATACCGGCCGCACGCTGCCCCTTGCGCTCGCCTCGCACAAGACATTCGCCGACTTTCCGTTGCGCGCCCGGCGCGAGGGCGCGGAGATCTGGTGGTCGGTTTCTGGTCGTACGCAATTGGATGCCCAGGGCGAATTCATCGGCTTTCGCGGAAATGGCGTCGATATCACCGAACAACTGCGCGAAAAGCGCGACACCAGCCGGCTCGCCAAGTTCGATTCGCTGACCGGGCTGAACAACCGTTTCACCATGGGGCAGCGGCTGGAATCGACGCTGAGCGCCTACAAGTCGAGCCAGCGCTCGTGCTCGCTGATGATGATCGACCTCGACCGGTTCAAGCAGGTCAACGATACGCTGGGCCATCCGGTGGGTGATGCGCTGCTCAAACAGGTGGCCGAACGGCTGCGCGGCGTGATTGGCAAGGATGGCGAGATCGGCCGCCTGGGCGGGGACGAGTTCCAGATCATCCTCCCCGACTGCGAAGACCGCGGCAAGCTGGGCGACATTGCCAAGAAGATCATCGCGCTGGTCTCGCAGCCCTATTCGATCGACAATTCGCGCTGCGTTATTGGGGCGTCGATCGGCATTGCCGTGGCGCCGTTCGATGGCGCAACCAGCGAGGAACTGGTCCGCAACGCCGATCTGGCGCTTTACGCGGCCAAGGGCGGCGGACGCGGGCAGTTCCGCTTCTTCTCGATCGAACTGCAGAACACCGCCGAAAAGCGCAAGGTGCTGGAAGAAGACCTCCGCCATGCGCTGGCAGAAGGTCAGATCCGGCTCGCTTACCAGCCGATTGTAACTCCGGCGACCAACACGGTCTGCGGCTTCGAGGCGCTGATGCGCTGGGAGCACCCCGAATTCGGCGAATTGTCACCGTCGATGTTCATTCCCATCGCCGAGGAATCGGACCTGATCGTCGGGCTCAGCGAATGGGCCATCCGCGAGGCCTGCCGCGAGGCGGCGCAGTGGCCGGGCAATCTGTTCGTCGCGGTCAATATCGCGCCTGCCCACCTGGCGCACAACGGCTTCATGTCCGGACTGATGCAGGCCCTGGCCGAGGCGGAACTGCCCGGCGACCGGCTTGAACTGGAATTCAACGAAGCGGTTTTCGGCGTCAGCGAAGAGCTGATCAACGAGATCTTTGGCGAACTGAAGACGCTGGGCGTGCGCGTCACGCTCGACAATTTCGGGGCCGGCATCTCGCCCCTCGGGCGGCTGCGCAACCATCACTTCAACAAGGTCAAGATCGACCGGCAGGTGGTTCAGAACATGGCGGCGGGCCGCTCACGCTGTTCGGCGATCGGTGCGTCCATCGTCACGCTGTCGCGGCAGCTGGGCATGACCGCGATTGCCGTGGGTGTCGAGGCGCGCGACGAATTGAAGGCCATGCAGGACCTCGGTATCGAGCAGGTGCAGGGCTACATCTATTCACCGCCGTGCGGGATCGAGGAAGTGATCGACGCGCTGGCCACCGGCCTGTGGATCATCGAGCCCGATGGTCCGGCTCGCCAGCGTGCCGACCGCCGCTCGGTCTATCGCCGCGTCGGAGTGATCCACGAAGACTTCCGCTATGACGTGATCATGCGCAACCTCAGCCGGGGCGGGGCGCTGGTCGAAGGTCTGTTCGACGTTCCCGTTGGCACCGAATTCGTCATCGATCTGGGCGAGGGGCAACTGATGGTTTCCATCGTGCGCCGGTCGGATGGCGCGATTCAGGGGCTCGAGTTCGAAAGCGCGCTGGTGGATGACGGCGCCGGCGGCCTGTGCACCCGCCACCGCGTGCCGCGCCACCTGCTTGATGCGATGGGTATGCCAGCGCCCGGCAGCACCGCCGCGGTGGTCGCGCTCAACACCAGCGGGGGTATGCACCTGCCCAAGTTCGCCACCATGGAAACCGCCGGAAAGACGGGCAAAGCCGCCTGAATGCGCTGATGGCGTGACACCTTGTAGCGGCGCTGCTAACGGGCCGGGATGACTGATCTCGCCCTTATCCGAAACTTCTCGATTATCGCACACATCGACCACGGCAAGTCCACGCTGGCTGACCGGCTGATCCAGCACACCGGCGGGCTGACCGAGCGTGAAATGAGCGCGCAAGTCCTTGATAACATGGACATCGAGAAAGAGCGCGGGATCACCATCAAGGCGCAGACCGTGCGCCTGAACTACACGGCCAAGGATGGGATCACCTATGAGCTGAACCTCATGGACACCCCCGGCCACGTCGACTTCGCCTACGAGGTCTCCCGCAGCCTCGCCGCCTGCGAGGGCGCGCTGCTGGTAGTTGACGCGGCGCAGGGCGTGGAAGCGCAGACCCTCGCCAACGTCTACCAGTCGATCGAACACGACCACGAGATCGTCCCCGTCATCAACAAGATCGACCTCCCCGCCGCCGAACCCGAAAAGGTCAAGGCCGAGATCGAGGAGGTCATCGGTCTCGACGCCAGCCAGGCCGTGCTCACCTCGGCGAAAAGCGGTATCGGCATCGCCGAAGTGCTGGAAGCCATCGTCACCCGCATCCCCCCGCCCAAGGGTGATCGCACCGCCCCGTTGAAGGCAATGCTGGTCGATTCCTGGTACGATTCCTACCTCGGCGTCGTCATCCTCGTTCGCGTGATCGACGGGGTGATCAAAAAGGGCCTGAACGTGAAGTTCATGGCCGGCGGCACCGAACACCTGATTGACCGCGTCGGTTGCATGACGCCCAAGCTGGAAGTGCTCGAAGAACTCGGCCCCGGCGAAATCGGCATCATCACCGCGCAGATCAAGGACGTTGCCCAGGCCCGCGTCGGTGACACGATCACCACGGTCAAGGGCGGGGCTGTCGCCCCTTTGGCGGGCTTCAAGGAAGTCCAGCCGGTGGTGTTCTGCGGCCTGTTCCCGGTCGACGCCGCTGATTTCGAAAAGCTGCGCGAATCCATCGCCCGCCTGCGCCTCAACGACGCCTCGTTCAGCTTCGAAATGGAGAGCAGCGCCGCATTGGGCTTCGGCTTCCGCTGCGGCTTCCTTGGCCTGCTCCACCTCGAGATCATCCAGGAGCGTCTGACGCGCGAATACGATCTTGACCTGATCACAACCGCCCCCAGCGTCGTCTACCGCATCCAGCTGCGCAAATCGAAGACCGACGACGCGCGCGAGATCCTGCTGCACAACCCGGCCGACTATCCCGATCCCAGCCGGATCGAAACGATCGAGGAGCCGTGGATCAAGGCGGTGATCTACACGCCCGACGAATACCTCGGCTCGATCCTCAAGCTCTGCCAGGACCGGCGCGGCGTGCAGACCGG
>NZ_JANPGP010000119.1:0-46465 GCF_031424035.1 Novosphingobium sp. | reverse complement strand
CACGCGCAGGAAGGTGCTCTTGCCGCAGCCCGACGGGCCGATGAAGGCGGTCACGTGTTCGCTGGCGATGTCGATCGAGACATCGTTGATCGCCTGCTTCTCGCCATAGAAGACCTTGACGTTGCGGGCGGAAATTCGGTTCGTCTCTGTCATGTTTACCAGCGTGTTTCGAAGCGGTTGCGGAGGTAGATGGCCAGCCCGTTCATCGCGAGCAGGAAGGCCAGCAGGACGATAATCGCAGCAGAGGTGTTCTGCACGAAGGCCTGGTCGATTTCATCGGACCACAGGAAGATCTGCATCGGCAGGACGGTTGCCGTGTCGGTCACGCCCTCGGGCGGTGCGGAAGCGAAGACGCGCATGCCGATGATCAGCAGCGGCGCGGTTTCGCCCAGCGCGCGGGCCATGCCGATGATTGTGCCGGTGAGGATGCCGGGCAGCGCCAGCGGCAGAACGTGGTGGAACACGGCCTGAACCGGGCTTGCGCCGACGGCCAGCGCGGCGTCCTTGATCGACGGCGGCACGGCCTTGATCGCATTGCGTCCGGCGATGACGATGACCGGCATGGTCATCAGCGCCAGGGTCATGCCACCGACGAGCGCCGAACTTCGCGGCAGGCCCATAACCTGGATGAACACGGCAAGGCCGAGCAGGCCGAAGATGATCGAGGGCACGGCGGCAAGGTTGTTGATCGATACCTCAACCCAGTCGGTCCAGCGGCTGCGCGGGGCGAACTGTTCGAGATAGACCGCCGCCAGCACGCCGAGCGGGAACGACAACGCCAGCGTGACGCCCATGGTCAGCAACGATCCCTTGAATGCGCCCCAGATACCGGCCGTGGCGGCCTCGGTCGAATCCGATCCGGTGAGGAACGACCAGTCGATTCCGCCGAGACCGTCGCGCAGCATGATGAACAGCAGGAAAGCGAGGAACGACAGGCTTAGCGCGACCGCGCCTGCGCCAATCGCCTTGAAGCGGCGTTCGGCGGCGTAGCGGCCTTGCAGTCGCTTCGCCATTTCCGGGCTGTTCCACGTTGACACCTGAGGGGGGACGGCGGGCTCAGTCATACGCTTCCCGGTACTTCTTGACGACGCGAAGTGCGACGATGTTGAGCGCGAGGGTGACGACAAACAGGACCAGCCCCAGCGCAAAGGCGGAGAGCGTGGACGGGTGGCTGAAATCGCCGTCTCCGGTCAGCAGGCGGGCGATCTGGTACGTCACCGTGGTCATCGATTCGAACGGATTGGCAGAAAGGCGCGCGGCAGCGCCGGCGGCCATGAACACGATCATCGTTTCACCGATAGCGCGGCTGATCGCCAGCATCACGCCAGCGACGATGCCGGGCAGCGCGGCGGGGATCAGCACTTTCTTGATCGTTTCCGACTTGGTCGCACCCATCGCCAGGCTGCCGTCGCGCATCGATTGTGGCACAGCGGCGATGGCATCATCGGCCATCGAGGAGACGAAGGGCACGATCATCACGCCCATGACGAGACCGGCGGCCAGTGCGCTTTCGGTCGTCGGGTTGGCAATGCCGATGGCCGTGCCAAAATCGCGGATCAGAGGCCACGGTGAGCGCGGCGAAATAGCCGTAAACCACGGTTGGAACACCGGCGAGAATCTCGAGGATTGGCTTCACCCAGCGGCGAAAACGCGCGCTGGCATATTGGGTGAGGAAGATCGCGCTCATCAGGCCGAGCGGCACGGCGACGATCATGGCGATGATCGCACCGATGAACAGCGTGCCCCAGAACAGCGGCAAGGCGCCCAGCTTTTCGCCGATTTCAGGCGTGATCGGCGCGAACGGATCGGGGTTCCAGTTGGTTCCGAACAGGAAGTCGATCGGGCTGACAAAGGTAAAGAACCGCGCCGCCTCAAAAACCAGCGACCCGATAATGCCGACAGTTGTCAGGATGGCGACCGAGCTTGCCGCGAGCAGCAGGCCAAGCACCCCGCGCTCCACGCGGGTGCGCGCCGGGAAATCGGCCCGCACGCGGGTGAAGCCGAAAGCACCGCCAGCGAAAGCCAGCACGGCAACCAGCGCGGCGCCGATCAGGTCAAAGCGCGTGAGGATCGCTTTCGCGGCCGGAACGAGCTGCGACGCCTCGGCCCGGAAGGCACCAAAACCGCCATTACGCGCCGCGGCCAGCGCCTCGTTGACAATGGCGTCGCGCTCCATGTCCATCGCCGGCAGGATCGAGGCAGCAGGATCGGCGAGCAACGCGGCGCGGACGAGGCCGGTGGCGACGCCGTTCCACACGGCCCAGCCGATCAGCGCCGGGACCAGCACCCAAAGTGCCATGTGCCAGCCGTGGTAATTGGGCATGGCCTTGAGCGAGCCGCGGCCCGTATACAGGCCTTGCGCCCGGGAGCGTGCGGTCCACCAGGACACGCCCCCGAGCGCAAGTAACATAGCCAGGACTATTGCCGGATGCATCGGTCTTACTTGAGGCCCGAGGCGTCCATCGGGACAAGCTTCGCCGCCAGTTCGGCGTTCTTGTTGCGGACGTCCTCAGTCGAAATGACCATGCCCTTGCTCTTCAGCAGGCCATCAGGGCCCCACGACTTGGCCCAGGCGGCGACAAATTCCTTGAGGCCGGGAATGGCGTTCAGGTGCGCCAGCTTCACATAGATGTAGAGCGGGCGTGCGCCGGGATAGGAGAAGTCCGAGATCGAGGCATAGGTCGGGTCGATGCCGTTCATCGGCACGCCTTTCAGCTTGTCCATGTTCTCTTCAAGGAACGAGAAGCCGAAGATGCCGATGGCCTTGGGATTGGCGGCGATCTTCTGGACGATCAGGTTGTCGGCCTCACCCGAATCGACATAGGCGCCGTCTTCGCGGACTTCGGTGCAGGTCTTCTTGTGGGCGTCCTTGTCGCTTTCCTTGAGCACCTTCATCGCCGGGTCGCTGTCGCAGCCCTTGGTCAGGATCAGCTCGGCCAGCGCGTCGCGGGTGCCCGAAGTCGAGGGCGGACCATAGACGAGGATGGGGATCGCCGGCAGGGCGGGGTTCACATCGCTCCAGTTCTTGGCGGTGTTGGGCTTGCCAAAGGGATTGGCGGCCAGTGCCTTGTAGACGTCGGTCGGGGTCAGCTTCATTGCCGGGCCTTCCTTGGCCTCGGCAAAGGCGATGCCATCAAGCCCGACCTGGATTTCGGCGATGTCCTTGACGCCGTTTTTCACGCATTCCTCGAACTCGGACTTCTTGATCCGGCGCGAGGCATCGGCGATGTCGGGGTGCGTTGCACCGACGCCGGCGCAGAACAGCTTGATGCCCGAACCGGTGCCGTTCTGTTCAACCTTGGGCGCCTTGACACCCGACTTGGCGGTTTCTTCCGCAACAGCCGAGGCGAAGGGGTAAAGCGTGGATGAGCCGACAGCCCAGGCGGCATCACGGCTGGAGGACGAGCCACCGCCGCCACAAGCGGTGAGAGCGGCTGAGGAAATGGCGACAAATGCCAGCGTCTTAAAGCGCATTATGGGAACCTTTCTTGCGAATCGCCGGTAGAGATATTGCGCTTCCGTGACAGTCTTGTGACACTCGAACAAGTCGCGGAAATTCGTGGTAGCGGCCGTCAAGCAGACGGCGCATTTTCCTTCTTGAGCGGTAAAATGACCGTTGCCGTGGTGCCCTGGCCGGGCCGGCTGGAGATATCGAACCAACCGCGATGGCGTTCGGCGATGTGCTTGACGATGGCAAGGCCCAGCCCGGTGCCGCCAGCGGCGCGGCTGCGCCCGGCATCGACGCGGTAAAAGCGCTCGGTCAGGCGCGGCAGGTGTTCAGGGGCAATGCCTTCGCCGTCGTCGGAGATGGAAATGGCGATCCGGCCCGAACCACTGTTATCAACCTCGATCCGCACGGGGCTGTCAGCCTTGCCATATTTGATCGCATTATCGACGAGGTTGCGGAGCACCTGCGCCAGCTGGCCGCGATCACCGGCGACAATGGCGCTGTCGCAATTGCCGGTAATCACCACCTTGGCGCGGTCCTGCACCTCGCCTGCGGCCTCGCGCACCAGCGCGGCGATGTCGACCGAATCGGTGGGCGCATCGTGCTTGACTGCCTCGATCCGCGAAAGTGACATCAGATCCTCGACCAGAGCGCGCATCCGCTGCGCCTCGTGCCGGATGATCCCAAGGAAACGCTTCCGCGTATCCGGATCGCCGCCGGCCTTGTCATCCTCAAGCGTCTCGACATAGCCCAAGACCGCCGCCAGCGGTGTGCGCAGTTCGTGACTGGCATTGGCGACGAAATCGGCGTGGGCCTTGGCAACGCTGACCCGGACCGACAAGTCTTCCAGCACCACCATCTTGCGGCGCGCAGTCAGTGGATGGCACGCCAGATCCCACTGACTGCCACGGCCTGATAGCCCCTCGATCCGCGCGGTGCCGCCTTGCGGCGCGGCGATCACGGACAGAGCCTGAGGAATGCGCACCGCGATGCGCACGTCCTGCCCGACGACATGGCCGCCCAGAATGGCGCGCGCCGCTGCATTGGCAAAGCGGACGATGTCATCCTCCAGCAGCATGACCGGCTGGTTGATATGTTCGAGCATGGGGGAGTCGGTAAAGGGCATGGCGCGCAGCCTAGAGGGGAACGAGGCACTTGTCAGGTCGGGATTGACAGGGGGCAGGGCGGGAGGCAGCGCAGGGGCTCTGTTCAAGGGAAAAGCAATGCCTGACCTGCTGTTTAGCCTGCCCGCCATTCCCGCCGTGCCGGTGCGCGGCACCGATGCGCGATTCCCGGTGCACCGGATTTTCTGCGTCGGGCGCAATTACGAAGCCCACGCGCAGGAAATGGGCACCACGGCTGACCGCGAGGCGCCGTTCTATTTTACCAAGAGCCCGGCAGCGCTGACGCTGACTGGGGCAAGCGTGCCCTATGCGCCGGGGACGGCGGACCTGCATCACGAGATGGAACTGGTCGTCGCGATCGGGGCTCCCGGTTTCGAAATTGCCCCGGCCCGCGCCATGGACCACGTATTCGGCTATGCCTGCGGGCTCGACATGACGCGGCGCGATTTGCAGAACGCTGCAAAAGCCAAGCAGCGGCCGTGGGATACCGGCAAGGACTTTGAAAACGCGGCGATTATCGCAGCCATCACGCCAGCGGCGGAGTTCGGGGAACTTGCCAATCAGCGCATCTGGCTCAGCGTCAATGGCGAGGTGCGGCAGGATCAGACGCTGGCCGATCTGGTGTGGAGCGTCCCTGAACTGATCGCCGACCTGTCAAAGTACTATCACTTGCAGGCGGGCGACCTGATTTACACCGGCACGCCGGCAGGTGTCGGCCCGGTGGTCCGGACCGACAGGTTGCATGGCGGGATCGACGGGCTCGATCCGGTGGAGATTCTAATAGTCGCCTAGACTAGATCCACCAGTATTCTTTCAAATTATGTGATTTCGAATCCGCTCAAAATCGAATGAGCCATGCAATCTTCACTTGCCTCATTGGTCGCGCCTTGAGCGATGTGAGCAATTTCTTCGATCTGGAAAATTCTGACGCCCGAAGGATCAGCGGCCCAAGGGACCGTAACCATTTCATGAACTGATGGTTTGGATTGAAGTACAAACGGTCCAACCAATTCACCGTCGCCGTTATTCCGGATCAAGACAGTAATCGCCATGCTTCAGCTTTCGAGCTGGCGCAGCAGCGAGCGCACGTCGCCGTCCATATCGGCGTCGCGGGTGCGCAGGTCTTCGATCAGGCGCACGGCGTGGATCACGGTCGAGTGGTCGCGCCCGCCGAACTTGCGGCCGATTTCCGGGTACGAGCGCGGGGTGAGCACCTTGGCGAGGTACATCGCCACCTGGCGCGGGCGGACGACCGCGCGGGCGCGGCGCTTGCTGGCCATTTCGGTGCGGTCAACGCGGTAGAACTGGCAGACAGTGCGCTGGATTTCATCGATGGTGATGCGGCGGCGGTTGGCCGAGAGGATGTCGGTGAGCTGTTCCTCGGCCAATTGCAGCGAAACGGCCTGTCCGGTCAGCTGGGCATAGGCGATCAGCTTGTTCAGCCCGCCCACCAGTTCACGCACGTTGCGGTTGATCGTGCGGGCAAGGAATTCGATGACGTCCGAAGGCACTTCGGTCGGCGACGAGAACCGCGCGAGGCGATGTTCGAGGATCATGCGGCGCAGTTCGATGTCGGCGGGCATGATGTCGGCGACGAGGCCCATCGACAGGCGCGAAAGCAGGCGCTGTTCCACCCCGTCGAGCGCCTGCGGGGCGCGGTCGGCGGCGAAAACCAGTCGCTTGCCTTCGGCGAGCAGGGCATCGATCGTATAGAGCAGCTCTTCCTGCGCCGAAGCCTTGCCGATGATGAACTGGATATCGTCAACCATCAGCAGGTCGAACCCGCGCAGGCGTGACTTGAACTCGATCATCTGGCCCTGACGCAGCGCCTGGACGAATTCGACCATGAAACGTTCGGCAGAGCAGTAGAAGATGCGCGCCCGCGGATGCGTGGCGAGGAAGGCGTGGCCGATGGCATGGAGCAGGTGAGTCTTGCCCTGACCGGTCGCCGCCTTGAGATAGAGCGGCGCGAACTGCGGCGTTTCGGTGGCCGCCATGCGCTGCGCTGCGTTGCAGGCCAGCACGTTCGAGCCGCCAGTGACGAAACTGGTAAAGGTCAGCGAGGGATCAAGCCCCATCGTGCCGAGGCCGAGCGCATCATTGGCCATGCCGCCGAAATCGCCGCTGGCCATCGAAAGCTGGCCGCCCTGCGGCATCGAACCCGAAGGCGCGCCGTCATTGGCCGGGCGGCGCGAATCGCCGAGGCGCAGGTCAGGCATGCCGCGACGGCCGGGGTGCACGGCAACACGCACATGGCGCACGTCGGGCCGGGCGATCTTCCATGCGAGTGAAAGCCGATCGGAAAACCGGTCTGAAACCCAGTTGGCGGAAAATTCGGTTGGCAGGAACAGGTCCAGTGTACCGGTTTCCTTGCAGAAAGTGCCGGGCTGAATCGGCTTGATCCACTGGCTGTGAAGCTGATGGCCAAGGTCCTTGCGCAGGCCCTGGCTGATATCCGCCCAGTCGGCGGCCAGATCGAGCGCGTCCTGGTCTTCGATGCGCGATCCGTTTGCTTTGCCCTTCACGGCCTGGTCTCCACTCATAATAACATACCGGACCATCGCGAAAAGCGCGCTGCCCCCACCCCATTGCGACACAGAGACCGCACCCTCCCCCGAAGGTAACGTGCCCGGGCTCCCCAGCGACCGGGCATTCGGACGCAAACCGACGACCGTTGAGGCAGCTTGCCCCAAGCGTTCATGCAGTCTCGTTCCGAATCTGTGGGCCCTTCGGAAAGAGAGAATCTCTCCGTCGGACAAGCAGGATTAAACTCGGTGACGGCCTTCAGGGCAAGGGGGGATAAAGCCAAAAAATAATAATAATCGCCTTGACTCTGAAGGACCCGCTGAAATGCAACTGTAACAATTGAAACTGGCGGAATTACGTCGATTTTGCCAGTTTCGGGTGCCGAATCACGGAAATTCAAGCACTTTCATGGCGGTCTTGTGACGCCTTCTGCAGGCAAACGAAAAGGCCGGGGTTTTGGCCCCGGCCTTCATCGATTTTTGGTCTGTTTCGGTGCGCGCGGACAAGCCCGCGGCGCAGGCCGGATCAGAGGCCCGAAACGGCCTTGGTCAGACGCGAAAGCTTGCGGCTGGCAGTGTTCTTGTGAAGCACGCCGCGGGCAACGCCCCGAGCCAGTTCAGGCTGTGCCGCCTTGAGCGCGTCCGCAGCAGCGGTCTTGTCACCGCCGGCGATCGCCGATTCGACCTTCTTCACGAAGGTGCGGATGCGACCGATGCGGTTGCCGTTGATTTCGGCGCGCTTTTCATTGCGACGGATGCGCTTCTTGGCTTGCGGCGTATTGGCCATGTGTGTCTGACTCTCGTCTTCTGGGGGCCGCCGGAGCAGCCGGAATGCTGGAAAAACTGCAAGGAAGGCGAACCGAAGCCCGCCGGGAAAGCGCGGCCCTTAGCGAGCGGCCTCCGAATCGTCAAGCGGGAGTCTTGCCAAACGGTGCTTCATTTCTGGCATTTGGCACACCAGAACGTGCTGCGCCCGCCTTGCACCATGCGTTGTACCGGGGTGCCACAATGCAGGCAAGGCTGTGCCTCGCGGCCATAGACCCGCCAGTTCGCCGCGAAATAGCCGAGTTCGCCGTTGGGCTGGGCATAATCCCGAATGGTCGAGCCGCCCGCCTCGATCGATTCGGAAAGCACGGCCTTGATCTCGGGCACCAGCCGATCAATCGCCTTGCGGCTGATCGATCCTGCGGCCTTGTCGGGCCGGATGCCGGCGCGCAGCAGCGCTTCGCAGACGTAGATGTTGCCTAGGCCCGCAACGATTCTCTGGTCGAGCAGCAGGGGTTTCACCGGCGCTGCACGCCCCTTGAACGCTGCGGCCAGGTGCTGCGTGGTCAGGTCCTCGCCAAGCGGCTCAGGGCCAAGCGCGGCGAAGGCGGGCCACTGATAAAGGCCAGCCGTATCGACCAGATCGACTGAACCAAACCGCCGCGCATCGTTAAGCGCCAGTACGTGGCCAGCGCCGGTTTCCAGCACCAGATGGTCGTGCTTGTCGGGCGTTTCCGGCTCGATCCGCCAGCGCCCGCTCATGCCAAGGTGGAACACCATGGTATGGTCACGGTCGGTATGGATCAGGCCATATTTCGCCCGTCGGCCGAGCGAGGTCACTGTTGCCCCGGTCAGGCTCTGCACGAGTCCTTCCGGGAAAGGCCGGCGCAGGTCGGCCCGGTTGAGCGTCACGCGGGCGATGCGTTCGCCCTCGAGATAGCGCGCAAGGCCGCGCACGGTGGTTTCGACTTCGGGTAACTCAGGCATGGGTTTTCTCGTCATCCCGGCCCCCGCGCCGGGATCGCTGGCGGGGTGTTCCGACCTAGAGGCCAGCGGTCCCGGGTCAAGTCTATCCTGAGCTTCGCCGAAGGGCCCGGGAGGACGCACGATCACTCTTTGCCCGCAACACAAACTCCCCTAAGGCACGGCGCATGAATGATCAGGTTTCCTTCGGCTACGAAGACGTGCCCATAGAGGAAAAGACCGCCCGTGTCGGCGCGGTATTTTCTGCGGTGGCGAAGAAGTACGATGTGATGAACGACGCCATGTCGGGCGGAATGCACCGATTGTGGAAGGATCAGTTCGTCCGCCGGGTCAAACCGCGCGAGGGCGAGCAGATCCTCGACATGGCGGGCGGCACCGGCGACATTGCCTTCCGCATGGCCGAGCGCGGCGCGACTATCACCGTGTCCGACATCAATCAGGACATGCTCGACGTCGGCATCGAACGCGCGATGGAGAGGGGCTTTGACGACCTTGTCTGGTCGCGCCAGAATGCCGAGGAACTGACCTTTCCGGACCGCTTCTTCGATGCCTACACCATCGCTTTCGGCATCCGCAACGTCACTCGCATCGACAAGGCACTGGCCGAGGCGCACCGCGTGTTGAAGCACGGAGGACGGTTCTATTGCCTCGAATTCTCGACCACTGAATGGCCCGGCTTCAAGGAAGTCTACGATGCCTATTCGCATAAGCTGGTGCCGTGGCTGGGTGAGAAGATCGCCGGGGACGCCGAGTCCTATCGCTACCTGATCGAATCGATCCGCCGCTTCCCGCCGATGCGTGAATTCGAAGGCATGATCCGCGAGGCTGGGTTCGCCCGGACCAAGGTGGAGCCGATCCTTGGCGGGCTGGTGGCGATTCACTCGGGGTGGAAGATTTGATGGCGGTTCGCACAAAACCTTCGTCATCCCCGCGCAGGCGGGAATCCATCTCCGGCGTTTTCGGCCAGAACGACGGGTGGGAGATAGGTTCCCGCCTGCGCGGGAATGACGAGTTTTCTTTGGTTATCTGCCTGCACTCATGACCTCACCCGCTACCCACATATTGCGCCTGCTGCGCTGGGGCCGCGTGCTGGCCAGGCACGGGGCGCTGCGCGGGATCGAGAATGATCGCAACGCGCCGAAACAGGTCAAGCGGCTGGTGCGGCTGGCGCGACTGGGCACGTTCCAGCCACGCGTGCCTGACTATGCCGGTGCCTTTCAGGCCATCGGCCCGGCGGCGATCAAGCTGGGGCAAAGCCTTGCCACCCGGCCTGACCTTGTTGGCGAGGAGGCCGCGCGCAACCTGCTGACCCTGCAGGACAGCCTGCCGCCGCTGCCATTCGCGGCAATCGAACAGGCAATCGAGTCGGGTTTCGGCAAGCCCGTGAGCGAAATGTTCCTTTCGCTCGATACCGATCCGGTCGGCTCGGCATCGGTCGCGCAGGTTCACCGCGGGATCACCACCGACGGGCGGCACGTGGCGGTAAAGGTCCTGCGCCCGGGCATCCGCGAAAAGTTCGCCCGCGATATCGAGACTTACGAATGGGCCGCCGCGCACCTTGAGGCGATGGGCGGCGAAGCGACACGCCTGCGCCCCCGCGCGGTGATCGACAATTTCAAGCGCTGGACCTCACGCGAGCTCGACCTGCGGCGCGAGGCAGCTTCCGCTTCCGAACTGGCCGACGCGATGAACGGCTATGCCGGTTACCGCGTGCCCGACATCGATTGGGACCGCACTTGCGGCACTGTCATGACGATTGCGTGGATCGACGGCACCAAGCTGTCGAACCTCGATGCCTTGCGCGCTGGCGGTATCGACCTGCCCGAACTGGCGCAGCGGCTGGTGCTCTCGTTCCTGACGCAAGCGATCAGCGCCGGATTTTTCCATGCCGACATGCATCAGGGCAACCTGTTCGTCGAAGCAGACGGCACGATTGCAGCGATCGATTTCGGCATCATGGGCCGGATCGACCGCCGCGCGCGGCTGTGGCTGGCAGAGATCCTTTATGGCCTGACGACCGGCAATTACCGCCGCGTTGCCGAGATCCATTTCGAGGCGCAGTACGTGCCCTCGCACCACTCCGTGGACGAATTCGCGACGGCCCTGCGCGCGGTCGGCGAACCGATGCGCGGCAAGCCGGTGAGCGAGCTTTCGGTCGGCGGGATGCTCGACGGCCTGTTCGCCATCACCCGCGATTTCGATATGCAGGTCCAGCCGCACCTGCTGCTGCTGCAGAAGACGATGGTGATGGTTGAGGGGCTGGCCACCTCGCTCGATCCCGAAATCAACATGTGGGACGTGTCCGGCCCCTTCGTGAAGGGCTGGATCCGCGACGAACTCGGCCCCGAGGCGGCACTGGCGGATCGCCTTCGCACCGATGCCGAAACGTTGCTGCGCCTGCCCGAATTGTTGCGCCGGATCGAAGACCGTTTCCCGGCCAAGGGCGGCGCGCCCGAACAGCGGCCTCTGCCTGAGGTCGAACTGGTCTGGGAACGCAGGGGCGACCGGCGCTGGCCCGGTTACGCGCTGGCGCTGGCCATCGGCGGCGCGGCCGTCTGGGGCGCGGGCGCGCTCGGCTGGCTCTGATGGACCTCGACGCGCTGTTCCTGCATTTCTTCGAAACCGAAGACCCGTCGACCCTGACGCAGGAAGACTTCGCGCTGGGGATCGAACGGCTGCGGCTGGGGTTTGAGCTGGAACGCGAAGAGGGGCGCAAGTTCGCGCTATGGACCCTGCTCGAAGGGCTGGGCCATGCGCCGCTGCCCGCCGATGCCTTCGCCAAGCACCCGCAGCTGAAAGCGGCGGCGGAGGAATACCTCAAGGCCGCCTTCCGCCTCGAACGTTTTGGCGATCCTGACGAATGAGCGAGGCCAGCGTGCGCGCCTGGCTGGCCGAACACGCGCCTGACATCGCGTTGATCGATCAGGGCGTGAGCACCGCGACCGTGACTGAAGCAGCAGAGGCGCTTGGCGTCGAGCCGGGCCGCATTGCCAAGACGCTGGCGTTCCGCGTGGGCGACACGCCGATGCTCCTCGTCGCGCGCGGCGATGCGCGGCTGGACAATGCCAAGTGCAAGGCGGAACTCGGCGGACGGCCGCGGATGCTCGATGCCGATGCGACGCTGGAACTGACCGGCCACGCCGTCGGCGGGGTATGCCCCTTCGGGCTGGCGAACCCGGTGGCCATCGTTTGCGACCGGTCGCTGCTCGCTTACGAGACAGTGTTCCCGGCAGCAGGATCGCGCACATCGTCGGTCGAAATCTCGCCGCAGCGGTTGGCCGAACTGGTCGGCGGCGAGTGGGTGGATATCTGCAAGCTGCCTGACTGAGGCGGATTACCTCGACAGCCTGCCCGTTTCGTGTTGCACTCTTTTCACGACCTAGGGGCAGGGACGCGGGGAGACTTCGATGGAAGGCACTGACAAGAGGCCGTTCGGCTTCTGGACCGCGACCGCGCTGGTCGTCGGCGGGATGATTGGCGCGGGCATATTCGTCCAGCCGGCGCAGCTTGCACCTTTTGGCTGGACCGGGATGATGGCCTGGTTCATCGCCGTTCCCGCCGCCATGCTGCTGGCCTATGTGCTCTCGAAACTGACCGCCGCGCGGCCCGGATCGACCGGCATGATCGAGATCGTTGGCGATGCGCTCGGGCCGATGCCGGGGGTGCTGGTCGGCTGGTCTTATTGGGTCGGCATCATATCAGCCAATGCGATCATCGCGCTTACCGCCGTGCGTTACCTTGCCGAATTCGTACCGGGTTTGACCGCTACCCCGCTGGCGACCGCGCTGGCGGCAACGGCGCTGATCTGGGCGCTGACCCTGCTCAATCTGGGCGGTGCTCGGGGGGCGGGGCGGTTTCAGGTGCTGACCACAGTGCTCAAGCTGTTGCCGCTCGTCGCCGTGGTGCTGATCGTTGGGGGGCTGGTGTTTACCGATCCGGCGACTTTCGCCCGCCATGCGCAGGCCCCCTTCAAAGCAAGGCAACTGACCACCGCGCTGACGCTCGCCTTCTTCCCGCTCGTCGGCTTCGAAAGCGCCTCGCTCGCGGCTGAACGGGTGCGCGATCCGGCGCGCAATGTCTTGCGGGCAACGCTGTTCGGCACGGCGCTTACCGGGGCGCTCTACATCGTCATCTGCAATGGCATCGTGCTGGCCATGCCGCCTGCCGAGGTCGCTGCATCCGATGCGCCCGTGGCCCTGTTCGTGCAGAACTTCTGGGGACGCGGAGCGGGACTTGCCGTTGCCGCCTTTGCCGCGATTTCGGCCATCGGCTGCCTCAATTGCTGGGTTTTGATGCAGGGCGAGGTGCCACTGGGTATGGCGCGGGCCGGACTGTTGCCCGCCTTCATCGCTCGCACCAGCGCCCGCGACGTGCCGACTGCGGCGATCCTTTTTTCGACTGTGCTGGGCAGCGCCCTGGTGATGTGCGGCGCATTGCCGGGATTGACCGGAGTGCTGACCTTCATGCTGCAACTGACCACTGCGGCGACGGTCTGGCTTTATGCCGGTGCAACACTTGCTGCGCTCAAGCTGGGTATTGTGCGCGGTCCTGCGGTGATTGGATTGCTGGCGGCGGGCTGGGTGCTGTGGGGCTCAGGTATGGAGCCCCTCTTGCTCAGCATTGCCCTGATGTTGACCGCCGTGCCGCTCTACTGGCTGCGGCCCCGCCCATCCCAAGTTAAGACCGCAGCAGCTTCCGGATAAGCGGCCGGTCGGCAAGGATTGCCTGCGCCGCATTGTGCCCCGGCGCGCCGGTCACGCCGCCGCCCGGATGGGTGCCCGATCCGCACATGTAGAGTCCCTTGATGGGCCCGCGGTAGTCGCCGTGGCCCAACACCGGGCGCGCGGCCCAGAGCTGGTCGATGCCCATCGTGCCGTGAAAGATGTCGCCGCCGATCAGGCCGAATTTGCGCTCCAGATCGAGCGGGGAGTGGATCTGCCGAGCGATGACGCTGGCCTTGAAGTTGGGCGCATGGTCGGTGATCGTATCGATGATCCCATCCGCCGCCGCCTCGCGGTGAGTGTCCCAATCCAGCGCCGGATCGTACTGCTGGCAGAACAGTGTGGCGACATGGCATCCCGGCGGGGCGAGGCTGTCATCCACCGTCGAGGGGATGGTGATCTCGACAATCGGCTTCTTCGACCAGCCGTGTTGCTGCGCGTCGATGAAGGCCTGATCCATGTAATCCATGCCCGGCGCGATGATGATGCCGGCGGTGTGATGCTCGGCCTGTTCCTTCCCCGGCAACACGGAGAAATCGGGCAATTCGGACAGCGCGACATTCATGCGGAAGGTGCCCGAACCGGTCTTGTAGGTCTTGATCCGCTGCCGGAAATCAGCATCGAGATCGGCCTCGTCGACGAGTCGGCGGTAGAGGAGCGCAGGGCCGACATTGGCCGCGACGATGGGCGCGACGATTTCCTCGCCGCTCTCCAGCCGCACGCCGCGCGCTTTTCCGCCGCTGACCAGCAACTTGTCGACCGGCGTTTCAAGGCTGATCTCCACACCCTGTAGTTCGCAGGCCTTCGCCATGGCCTGCGTGATCGCGCCCATGCCGCCCACTGCGTGGCCCCAGGCGCCCAGCTTGCCGTTGACCTCGCCAAAGACGTGATGAAGCAGGACATAGGCCGATCCGGGGGTCGAAACCCCGGCGTAATTGCCGACCACCGCGTCAAAGGCGAAAGCCGTCTTGATCACGTCATGTTCGAACCAGCCGTCGAGGAAATCGCGCGCGGACTTGGTGAAGATCGCCAGCAGGTCGCGCTGGGTGGCAAGGTCGAGCTTGGCCATCGGCCAGCCCTGCTTCGCCGCCGCGACAATCGCCGCCAGCCCGCCGCCGACATTGGGCGGGGCCTGCAGCGAGAGGTCACGCAGGACGCCCGCGACCTTTTCCAGCGCCGCGTCATAGGCGGGATAGGCGGCGGCGTCCTTGGCCGAAAAGCGGGCGAATTCGGCCTCGGTCCGGCCGGGCCCGCCGCCCAGTTTCAGGTAGTCATTCTCCAGCGGGAAGAAGTTGGAGATCTTGCGTTCGACCACGCGGTAGCCGTGATCGTGCAGCCTCATGTCGGCGATCACCTTGGGCCGCAGCAGGCTGACCGTGTAGCTGGCGGTCGAGTTGCGGAAGCCGGGATGGAATTCCTCGGTCACCGCCGCGCCGCCCACGACATGTCGGCGTTCGAGCACCCGCACCCGCATCCCCGCGCGGGCAAGATAGAAAGCGCAGGTCAGGCCATTGTGCCCGCCACCGATGATGAGCGCATCGTAGTGCTTGGTCATTCTTTGCTCCAGCCCGCTGCGGGCGAATGGGGAAAGCGGGCTTGCGGGATCAGCGCGCGGATCTTGCGCGCGAAAGAGCGGAGGCAGACCTCGCTCGTGGCAATCGGCCCGGTGGTGAAACTGCGGCTTTCCATGCCCGCCTGCACGAGGGAAATCAGCCAGGTATCTTCGGCATTGACCACGCGGTTGATCCGCCAGTTGGCATAGCGCGCGAGTTTCATTTCGCGGCGCTCATCCGGCAGCGCATAGGCAACTTCGCGCAGCAGACACGATGTCGGCCCGGTGGGCAGCCACTGCATGAAATCGATCTGGTCGGCGTAGATATCGAAGGCCATGTTCGGCCAGAGCTTGAAGTAGAGCCAGCGGTGCTGTGCCTCGTCGGGCAAGTGCTCCACGCGCGGCAGATGCGCGGCGTAGAACCGTTCCCAGAAGGTCTGCTTTTCGCTGGCCGCGACTTCGCCGGACAGCCGGTCCACCCAACCATGCGCCTCGATCCGGTAGGAGTCGCCGACCAGCCGGCTCAGCCCGTCATGCGCGACCGGAATGTGCAGGTTGTCCGAATAATTGTCGCCCACGGTCTTCCAGTTCACGGCGCGCGGGCGGTGGCGGACGGGGGCCAAGAGGTGCATCTCGGCGAAGCGGTAAGGTGCGATCTCGGCCTCGAAGGGCGCCATCATTTCAGCGGGCGTGGGAAAGCCTGCGGGCGAGAGGCAGACGAAGTAGAAGCCTTGCCATGTCTCCAGAGCCACGGGGGCGAGGCCATTGTCCTGCAGCCGCAGCGCCGGATAGTCGGCCTTCATCGGCACGCCCTGCAGGCTGCCGTCGCTGCCATAGGTCCACGCGTGATAGGGGCAGACGAGCTTCTTCGCGCAGCCAGCGGGCCCCTCGACGAGCCGCATAGCACGGTGGCGGCAGACGTTGGTGAAGGCGCGGACAACGCCGTCATCGCCGCGGATCACGATCACGCTTTCGCCGGCGTAATCGATCGTCTGGAAATCGCCGGGGGCAGGAATATCGCTGTCGTGACAGACGATCTGCCAGCTTGGGCGGATCACCCGCTCCATCTCGGCGGCGTGAAATTCGGCGTCGTGATAGGTCCAGCCGGGCAGGCTGAAATCGGCGTCGCAGTCCACCGCGTCGCTTTCGATCGCGGCAATCGCCGGGTCAGGTTCGATCATGATGCGGCGAATCCGGCGGACATGGCGCGGACCTTAGCACCTCGCCGCACCAGCGAAAGCGCCGGGGCAAACGCGCCCACGGAAAGGAAATCGCAACCATGGCAACCTATGGATTTCCCCCATAGTGCGCAAAGCCCGCTTTGCGCGCGCGGCGGGGCTGTGGCAGCAATGCGGCAGAACCGGGGGCTCTGGGGGTCGCATGAGCGTGGAGGAAGTTAAGGCGGAAGGGGCCGCACCGGCTTTTGACCGCTATGCCCACTGGCGAAAGTGGCCGGCGAGGCTTGCACTCGCCGTGCTGCTGTTGCTGATGGCGCTCGCCGCCTGGGCGCCGGGAATGCCGCGCGAATTGGCTGATGCACCTGATCTTGTCACGCAGTCTCGGGCACCGATTGCCGCCGCGCCCGTCAATGCGGCTAAGCCAACTGCGGGCGAAAAGGACAACGACCTCCTGCTCTATCGCCGCATTGCCGAGCGTGTCGCGGCGGGCGATGATTATTACGTTGCCGCCACCGAACTACAGCGTGCCAATGGCTACCCGGTTGCGCCCGGCTTTACCGTGCGATTGCCGACGCTGGCCTATGTGACTGCGGCGCTGGGGCCGAAGGGCATGGTCGGACTGAACCTCGCGCTGGTTTTCGCTGCACTGGCCTTCATGTACCGGCGCTTTGCTGCTGAACCGGGCGGCGAGCCGGTGAAACTGGTCGGCACGGCGCTGCTGCTTGTCGGCCTGTCGACGTCGATGGCCGCCGAATTCCTCAGCCTGCATGAGGTCTGGGCGGCCGAGCTGATGGTGTTCTCCTTCGCGCTGCACCAACCCGACAAGGACAAGTGGATTGCTGCCCTGATTGTCGCTGCCGCCGCTATCGCAGTGCGCGAACTGGCGCTGCCGTTCGTGCTGCTTATGGGCGCGCTGGCGCTGTGGCGCGGAAGCCGGCGTGAGGCACTGGGCTGGGCATTGCTTGTTGCCCTGTTCGCCGCCGGCCTCGCCTGGCATCTGAGCCTTGCCGAAGCGCATATCCGGGCCGGAGATGCGGTTTCGCCGTCGTGGTTGGCGCTCGAAGGGATCGGCGGCTGGCTCTATAAGGTCGAGCATTCGAGCCTGCTGAACCTGCTGCCGCAAATGATCGCCGGGCCGCTCGCCGTGCTGGCCGTCTTCGGCTGGACCGGGTGGAACAGCCAGGCGGGCCGCTTTGGCGCGCTGCTGTCGCTGGGCTATGCGCTGGCTTTCATGATCGCCGGGCGGCAGAACAATTTCTATTGGGGGGTGATTGCCGTGCCGTTCCTGTTCATGGGCCTCGCGTGGATGCCATTTGCTCTGCGCAGCCTGATCGATGCCGCGCGGGAGACACCCGCATGACCGCACCCGAGTGGAACCGCTTCGCCCACTGGAAGGCCGCTCCGGCGCGCGCGGTGCTGGCGCTGCTGCTGACCTTCCTCGTGCTCGCCGCGATCACGCCGATGCGGTCGGGCGAAGGCGTGCACACCTCGCTCGCCGAAGGGCGCAAGGTCAAGGCAGGCGACAAGGCGCGCGACGAGGACCTCGCGCTTTACGACCGCGTGACCGAGCGCCTGCGCCGGGGTGAGAACTATTACGAGGCGGTTGCCATCGAACACCGCGCCAGCCGCTATCCGCTGCGCCCAGGCTTTGCCGTGCGCCTGCCGACGCTGGCGACGATTGAGGCGCAGTTGCCGCCGCCGACGAATCCCAGCGATGGCGGCAAGGTCGAGGCATTGCTCGCGCTGGCGCTGATCGCTGCAATCCTGATCGTCTGGTGGCGAAGGCTGGGCGAGGAACCGGGCGGGGAACGCGTGCGCCTGTGGGCCACGGTCCTGCTGTTCCTTGGCGTGCAAATCCTCTCGATCGGCTATTTCTTCGTGCTGCATGAATTGTGGTCGGGCGGCCTGCTGGCGCTTGCCATGGGGCTGTACCGGCCAGAGAAGGGCAAGTGGCTGGGCACATGGCTCGCCGCCGCTGCGGCGCTCGCCTTGCGCGAACATGCGCTGCCCTTCGTGCTACTGCTCGGTGCCTTTGCCTTGTGGCACCGGCGTTGGAAGGAGTTCGGAGCCTGGACGCTGCTCGTCGGCTTCTT
This sequence comes from Novosphingobium sp., assembly GCF_031424035.1. Taxonomy (GTDB): domain Bacteria; phylum Pseudomonadota; class Alphaproteobacteria; order Sphingomonadales; family Sphingomonadaceae; genus Novosphingobium. Next base: position 28,075 of record NZ_JANPGP010000119.1, on the reverse strand, counting down.
CATCGCTGCCATGGCGGTGCACCTGCATACCGTCGCCGGACTGGTGCGCCCCGGTGATCCGGTCGGGCCCTCGTGGGTCACGTTGCGTGGACTGTCAGGCTGGATGTCGATGGTCGTGCTGTCGAGCAATCTGCGGCTTATCCCGGCGATGCTGGCAGGGCCGCTGATGGTGCTGATGGTCTTCGGCTGGGCCGGCTGGCGCACCCCGATCGCCACTTTCGCCACGCTGCTGTTCCTCGGCTACGGCCTCGCCTTCATGATCGGCGGGCGCGGCGACAACTGGTACTGGGGCATGATGATCGCGCCGATGATGTGGCTCGGCCTCGCATTTGTGCCGATGGCGCTCAAGGGATTGGCAAGCGCGGCCTTTCCCTCGGCCAAAGCAGCGGCTAATAGCGAAAGCGCATGATCGGACCCCGGATTCTCCTCGTCGTCGGCGGCGGCATCGCGGCTTACAAGTCGTGTGAACTGGTGCGCCTGATCCGCAAGAACGGCGGCTCGGTAACCTGCGTGCTGACCGAGGGCGGTTCGCAGTTCGTCACCGCGATGAGCCTGGCCGCGCTGTCGGAAAATCCTGTCCACACCACCCTGTGGGACCTGCGTAACGAAGCCGAAATGGGTCACATCCGCCTTAGCCGCGAGGCAGACCTCGTTGTGGTCTGCCCGGCCACGGCAGACCTGCTGGCGCGCATGGCGGCGGGCATCGCCGATGACCTGGCGACCACGCTGCTGCTCGCCACCGACAAGCCGGTGATGGCGGTACCGGCGATGAACGTGCGGATGTGGCTGCATCCCGCCACCCAGCGCAATGTCGAGACACTGGCCGGAGCCGGCTGCCTCATTGTTGAACCGGACGAAGGCGACATGGCCTGCGGCGAATATGGCCCCGGACGCCTGCCCGAACCCGAAGCGATCTGGGCACGGATTTCCAGCCTGTTCGAAGGGCCGGATGCCCTGCCGATGCAGGGCCTAAGCGCGCCACTTGCAGGCTCGGTGCTCGAAGCGCTTGAGCCTGATGATGATGGCAGCGGTGACATCGGTTTGGGGCCGATGGCGTCCAAGCTGATCCAGCGTGAAGGCAAGGGCAAGGCGCCGTCGCTCGACGATATCGATTACCTGCCGGCGCCACCATCCAGCGATCCGGTCGAACTGCCGATCCCAGCGATTCCCGAAGTGCCTGTTCCCGCGACTTCGCTTGAGGCCACCCCGGTCCCCACCGCCGGCGGTCCGCTGGCGAAAAAGGGCCGCGCGCGCGCCGCTCCGCCGACCGATCCGCAGGCGATCAACCACACGGTCAACGCCAACCAGTCCGCACCCGAACCAATCCCGGGCGATGATCACGGCGTGCGAGTCGATATCCTCGACGGTCAGCCCGATTTCGATCCGGGCGAGCCGGTTGAAGGCCCGCTGACTGGCAAGCACATTCTCGTCACCGCCGGGCCAACGCACGAACCTATCGATCCGGTGCGCTACATTGCCAATCGCAGCTCGGGCAAGCAAGGCTATGCCATTGCCGCAGCCGCCGCTCGTCTGGGCGCGCGGGTCACGCTCGTCTCCGGTCCGGTAAGCCTGCCCACCCCGCGCGGGGTGGACCGCGTCGATGTCGAAACCGCGCGTCAGATGGCCGATGCGGTGAAGGAAGGGCTTCCAGCCGACTGCGCGGTCATGGTCGCCGCCGTGGCTGACTGGCGTTCGAAAGACGTGTCCAAGGGCAAGATCAAAAAGCGCGGATCGGCCCCGCCAGTGCTGATGCTCACCGAAAACCCGGACATCCTCGCCAGTGTCGCGGCGGGCGGGCGCAAGCCCAAATTGCTTGTCGGATTTGCGGCGGAAACCGATCACGTGCTTGAACACGCCACTGAAAAGCGCACTCGCAAGGGCGCGGACTGGATCGTTGCCAACGACGTATCGGGCGATGTCATGGGCGGCGCGATCAACCGGGTGGCAATTATCACCTCAACCGGGGTCGAACACCTGCCCGAAATGCCCAAGGAGGCCGTGGCCATGGCGATCATGGAACGGATCGCACAGGCGCTGGAGACTGCCCAATGAGCGAAGCCGTACCCGTTCTCGTCAAGCGGCTGGACCATGGGCAGGGGCTGGACCTGCCGGCCTATGCCACCAGCGGCGCGGCCGGCATGGACGTGGTTTCGGCCGAGGATGTGAGTCTTGCTCCCGGCGCGCGTCATGCGGTTGCCACCGGGTTGGCAATGGCGATCCCGCCGGGTTTCGAAGTGCAGGTGCGTCCGCGCTCAGGCCTTGCGCTCAAGCATGGCATCACCGTGCCCAACACGCCGGGGACGATCGATTCCGACTATCGCGGCGAACTCAAGATCATCCTGATCAACCATGGCAGCGTGCCGTTCGACATCCGCCGCGGTGACCGCGTGGCGCAGCTGGTGCTGGCACCGGTCGTGCAGGCGGGCTGGGTGGAAGTAGACGAACTGGATGACACGGCGCGAGGCGCGGGCGGCTTCGGTTCGACCGGCGGAGTGGTGGCGCTCGGATCCTGAGCGGGATGCGTCTTGCTCTCGCCTTAGCGCTTTTCTGGGCAGGGCCAGCGCTGGCATCGGACACATGGTTCCGCATCACCGATGAGCAGGGCCAGTTAATTGGTTGGCAGCGCGAAAGCGTCGAAACCATCCCCGCAGGCCGCCGCCTGACACGCGAACGGGTCACGGCTTTCCGCATCAAGGACCACCCCGCCGCACGGCTGACCGTGCGTGTGGTCCGCGAGGAAGACGCGCAGGGGCGCCCGCTAAGCCTGCTTGCCGAGACTGATCGCAATGGCAGCACAAGCCGGGTGCGCCTGACGGTCGCCGGCACAACCATGCTGGTCGAAAGTGCACGAGGCAAGGCGCAGATCATGCGGCAGATACTGCTCGATCCAGCGCTGCGGCTGGCGGACGGGGAGTGGCTCTCCGGTACGCCGATGACGGGCGATATTGCCGAGATCGAACCCGGCACAACCACGATCCAGCGCGGCCGCACCGAACGTTCGAAGACAAGTGTGGAAGAGGCGCTAATTCATTACCGCAACGGCGAATTTGCCGACGCCTGGCTGGTTACGAAGGACGGCAAGGGCGAAGTCTTGCGCGCCGAAAAGCCTCTACCCGGCGGGCGGCAAGTCTTCGAACGCAGCGCTGAGCCGGTGCGGGCCAGCCAGCTTTCAGCGGGCCGCGCGGTTTCCAGCCTGCGCTTCAAATCGCCATTTTCAATCTCTGAAGCAGCTTTGCGCGGCCACATCCGCTACATATTCCGCCCACGCGCCGGTGCACCGCTCGCCGTGCCCGAAACCGCCGAGCAGCGGGTGCGGGAACAGGCGGACGGCACGTTTCGGATCGACATCTGCTCCACTTGCGGCCCCAGCATTCCGAACGATGCCGAGAGCCTCGCCCGCTGGCGCGCACCTTCACCGTGGATCGAGAGCGACGCGCCTGAACTGGTCGCCGCTGCCCGCGCGGTTGCCGGTCGCAAGGTTTCCGAACGCACCCGGATGCGCATGCTCGGCGACATTGCCCGCGCGCGGATCAGCCGGGTCGAATTCTTCGGCCACCATTCCGCACGGCAGGCGTGGAAGCTGCGGGCAGGGGACTGTACCGAGGACGCGAATGTCTTCGCCGCACTCGCCCGCGCGGCGGGAATTCCGGCGCGGGTGGCGAACGGGCTGGTGTTCATGCGCGAACGCTATTTCGGCTCGGAAAACGCCTTCCAGCCGCATTCATGGGTGATCGCCTATGTCGACGGCAAGTGGGAGAGTTTCGACATTTCGGTCGGCAGTTTCGATGCAACGCACATTGCGCTGACCCTTGGCAATGGCGAGCCGGGGCCGATCCTCGCCGCGAACCGCAAGGCCGGGCTGCTGCAATGGGAAGGCATGGCGGAAGTGCGGACGCGCTAGTCTTTTTTCGCAAACCGGGCGATTCGATCTTGGTGATCGGGCGAGCGGCCGGGGTAATTTTCGGCCTCCCAAGCCAGCGCGTCTTCGATCTGCATGCCCTCGGTCGCCGCCAGCGCGCGCTTGACGTAGAGGTTGGTGTACCGCGAATTGGCCGCCACCTGCGCGGCGAAATCCATGACCATCGCGTCCAGTTCGCCAGCTTCGGCGAGCATGTCGACCAGCCCCAGACAGTGCGCTTCCACGCCGTCAATCGGCTGGGCAGACAGCATCATGCGCTTGGCCGCCGAAGGGCCGATCCGGCGCGGCAGGCGCTGGCTCATCCCCCAGGCACCGATCAGGCCCCACTTGCCGTGAGTATCGGCGAAACGCGAGGTCGTATCGGCAAGGATCATGTCGCAGGCGAGCGCCAATTCAAGGCCGCCGGTATAGCAGGCACCGTGGACCGCCGCGATCACGGGTTGCGGCAGGCGGGCAAGCCGTTCGACGATGCCCGGCTTGAAGCGCGGATCGACTGTAACCCCCGCCATCGCCTTGAGGTCAGCCCCGGCACAGAACGCCCGGCCAGCCCCGCGCAGCACGACGCAGCCAATCGAGTCTGCCTGCGCTTCCAGATCGGCAAAGTGCGCGTCAAGTGCTTCGAATGTCGCCGTATCGAGCGCGTTGAGGCTTTCCGGGCGGTTGAGCGTGAGGATGCAGACCTCGCCCTCGTCACGGCGCAGGACGCGGTCAATCATTGCGCATCTCCCCATGCGGGTATCGCGCAGGCGGCGGCATATTCCGCGCTGAGTTGCACCACCAGATCAGTGACGGGCGGGACTGCGTCGATCAGGGCAATCCCTTGTCCCGCGCTCCAGATATCGCGCCACGGCGTCTTGCCTTCGGGCAAGTGCTCGGTCGAGCGACCTTGTGGGATGAACAGGTTCTCCGGATCGAGGCCGATCTCGCGCAGGCTGGCCTTGAGCCACGATGCCGGCAGGCCGTTCACGCCGCGGGTATAGGTCACGTCCGCCGCGCCGCCTTCAACCAGCATCGCCTTGTAGGCCGCTGGCGCATCGCTCTCGCGCGTGGCGATGAAGCGCGTGCCCATATAGGCGAGATCTGCGCCCAGCACCTCTGCCGCGCGCACTGCCGCTCCGGTCGAGATCGCCCCGGCCATGACGATCGTGCCGCCGAAGAAGCTGCGCACCTGCGGCACGAAGGCGAGATGGCTGATCTGCCCGGCGTGCCCGCCGCCGCCCGCGCCGATGCAGACGATGCCGTCCACCCCCGCTGCGGCTGCCTTCTCGGCAAAGCGGATCGTCGTCGCGTCGTGGAAATGCAGCATGCCGTGATCGCGCACCAAAGGCGCATTGGCGGTGGGATCGCCGACCGATGTGACGATGATGTCGACGCTGTGATCGCGGCAGGCGGCGAGGTGGCGGGCGAAGTCTTGCTGGCCCATCGTGGGCGAGATGTTCATCGCCAGCGGCGCGGCGTGCCCGCCTTCGTCCTCGAATGCCTCCAGCGCGGCGCGCACGCAGCGAAGTTGCTCCACCATCTCCTCGAAATCGCGGCAGTGGTTGCGGGTGAGGGATCCAATCACGCCCGCCTTGCAGCAGGCAATGGCCAGTGCCGCCCCGCTGACGAGGAACATCGGCGCGGCAAAGACCGGCAGGATCATCCGGTTTTGCAGGGATTGCGCAATAGCCATGTCAGGTTCTCTCGCCAGAATATCGACCTGCGATGTTGCCGGAAGCGGCCGGCGCTGCAAGTCTGCCGGTGATCATATCACTCGGGCGCGGCATCGCCCTTTTCACGGATCACGCCATCGATGGCCTCGCCCATGGCGCGCAGGAAATCGGCCTGTCGGGACAGGCGCCGCACAGCCGCCTCCCCCATGCCTTCGCGCTGTTCGCCAAGCAGATCCGCCATCCGGCGCAGCATGGCAGAACGCATGGCGAAAGGACCGGTCTGGGCCGACGGCGCATCGAACAGCAATTGCTTGGTGCCCGGCTGCCGCAGGCGGACGGCGTTGCCATAGTCGACCAGCTCGCGCGTCGCCATCGAGGCGTTGCTCTTGGCGATGCCCAGATCGGCTACAATTTCGTCAAGCGTCGCGGGCGTTTCACGCACCAGCAGGTAGGCGAAAACCCGCGCGATCGTGCGCGACCAGCCCCACGGCTCCATCAGCGTGACCATCTCATCCATAAATCGCTGGGTCGATGCGGGCAGGGGTGCGTTTGACATATTCAATGATTCCTGAATTTATGGGGGGAAGGCAAGAGACTTCTTTGCGGAGAGTGAACGTGGCAGGCGAATTTGTTGGAAAGTACGGGCCGTGGGCGCTGATCGCCGGGGCCTCCGAAGGAACCGGTGCGGAGTTCGCGCGGCAGCTTGCGGCAGAGGGCCTCAACCTGATCCTGATCGCGCGGCGCGAAGGCCCGCTGGCGGCGCTGGCGCAGGAGCTTTCCGCCACCGGAGTGGACGTTGTCACCGGGAGCATCGATCTGGCCGCGCCCGACGCGACCCAGCGCCTTGCCGATGTCGCCGGCGACCGCGATGTCGGCCTGCTGGTGTTCAACGCTGGCGCCGATGCGAATGGCGTCGGCTTCCTCAAGGGCGATATTTCGGCGTGGATCGAACTCGCCACGCGCAATTGCCTGACGGTCATGGCAGCATGTCATCATTTCGGGCGGAAGATGCGCGAGCGCGGCCGGGGTGGGTTGCTCGTTTGCGGATCGGGGGTTTGCTATGCCGGCATTCCGGGGATTGGCGTTTACGGCGCGACCAAGGCCTTCGACCTCAACCTGATGGAAAGCCTGTGGGCCGAACTGAAGCCCAGCGGCATTGACGTGCTCTACCTCGTCATAGGGCGGACCGACACGCCCGCGCACCGCGCAGTGACCGAGAAGCAGGGCCGCGACTGGCAACCCGAAACCATGGCCAGCGCCGCCGATGTTGCCCGGCTCGGCCTTGAGCGACTGCCGCATGGACCGATCCAGAACTGGGGCTTGGCCGATGACGAGGCCGGTTGGGCAGGCATTTCCGCCGCCGACCGGCGCAAGCGGATCGAGGCGATAGCCGCTTCGTCGTCCTTTGCGAAGAAGGGCTGAGGCGATGAGCGACCTACTAACCCGGGTGGCCGACCGGCTGGCGATCACCGACCAGATCTACCGCTATTGCCGCGCGATGGACCGGATCGATCACGAACTGGGCTATTCGATCTGGCACGAAGACGGCACGGCCGATTACGAGCACAATTTTCAAGGGACCGGGCGCGGCTTCATTGATCATGTTTGCAGCCAGCACAGTCATTTGCTGCAACATTCTCACCAGATGTCGAACATCATTATCGAGCTTAACGGCGACTATGCGGGAAGCGAAAGCTATGTCACCGCCACGCTGCGGATGGAGCGTGAAGGGCGGCTGATGCAGATGACGGTGCTGTCCCGCTATGTCGATCGCTGGTCGAAGCGCGAGGGGCGGTGGGCGCTCGATCACCGGCGCGCGGTGATGGAAATGGACGAAATACGCGAGGTTACGCCGATGAAGCGGCACAGCGGCTGGGCGCGGGATCGCAGTGATCCTTCCTATGAGGTTCTGAAGGGATGACGCCCCATTTGCCCTTCGCCGCCACCCTGAACTCGTTTCTGGATCCATTTCGCATCTTGGCCCAGGTCGCGCGTCAGAAAACCTGCGGCGCCGTTGCATCTTCACCCATTGATCCGTGCGCCTTGCACGATGGATCCTGAAACAAGTTCAGGATGACGATCTGGAAAGTTCAAGGTTACTATGATGAAAGACATCAAACTTACCGTCTCGTTTGACATGCGCGCGCCTGACTGGGGCACGCCTGCGGCCGGGCTCTACCGCGCCGCCATCGATATGGCAGCGTTCTGCGACAGGATCGGCGTCGATCGCATCGGGCTGATGGAACACCACGGTTCGGACGACGGCTACCTGCCGCAGCCTTTCGTGCTGGCCAGCGCCATGGCGGCGGTCACCGAGCGGATCAGCTTCATGCTCGGCGCAGTGATCCTGCCGCTGCACGATCCGGTGATGCTGGCGGAAAAGATCGCGCTGGTGGACCTGATCTCGAACGGGCGGCTCAACGTGATCTTCGGCGCGGGCTATGTGCCTTTCGAATTCGCCATGTTCGGCAAAAGCCTGAAGGACCGCGCCAAACTGCTTGATCAGAATATAGATTTGATCCTGCGCGCTTTGCACGGTGAACGCTTCGAGGTGGATGGCAAGCCCGTCTTCGTCCGCCCGCTGCCGGTGCAGGAGCCGGAGGACATCGTGCTTGTCGGCGGCGGCGTGCCCGCATCGGCGCGGCGCGCGGCGCGGTTCGGGGTGGGCTTCGGGCCGATGAAAGGCGAACTGGTCGATCTCTATCTCGAGGAATGCGCGCGGCTAGGCCATGCGCCGCGTCAGTACAGCCGCCCCAAGAGCGGCATGCCGCTGGCGATCCACCTTTGCGAGGACCCGGAAGCAGGTTGGAAGGCGATCGAGCGCCACGCTGTCCATGTCATCACCGAATATGCCAAGTGGGCCGCGCAGGAAGGCGATGCCAGCTCTTCGCCGTTCAAGGGGCTCGATAACCCGGCGGCGCTGAAACAGGCGGGGCTTTTCGCCTGCTGGACGCCGGAGCAGTTCGTGGCCCAGGCGGGACGCATGGAAGACAAGACCTCGCTCGGATTGCAGCCGCTGCTTGGCGGGCTGGATCCGGAAGAAGGGTGGAAGTGCCTTCGCCTGCTCGAACAAGTCATCCCGGAAGTGAAGGCAGCGTTTGCATCATGAAAGCAGCATACATCCAGAACGGCCACGTCCTCACCGGCGAGGTCACCGATCCCGTCCCCGGCAAGGGTCAGGCGCTGGTGCGCACCCATTCGTGCGGCATGTGCGCCAGTGAACAGCACTTCCTCCACGCCGGGCAGAACATCATCGACCTGTCGCGCAAACTTGGCGGGCCTTACGCCGCGCTGCAATGGGACCAGCCCTTCGTCCCCGGACACGAATTCGTCGGCGAAGTGATCGATTACGGGCCCGGCTCGGCGCGCAAGGTGGCTGTCGGCAGCAAGGTGACATCGGTGCCGATCATGCGGCAAGGCGGGGCTCATGCGGTGGTCGGTTTCAGCCATGTCTGCCCGGGCGGCTATGGCGAGCTGATGCTGCTCGACGAGGACGTGATGTTCGCCCTGCCGGACAGCTTCGACGATGATCACGGCGCGATGATCGAGCCGCTTGCCGTCGGCCTTGAACACGCGCGGAGGGGCAGGCCCGAGAAGGGCGATGTCGCGCTGGTGCTCGGCTGCGGAGCGATCGGACTGGGCGTCATCGCCGGCCTCAAGATCATGGGCATCGCCCCGATCGTCGCGGCAGACTTTCATCCCGCGCGGCGCGAGGAAGCGCTGCGGATGGGCGCGCATGTCGCGGTTGATCCGCGCGAGGTCAGCCCCCATGCGCCGCTGCCCGATGTGGGCCGCGCGCCGAACCTGATCTACGAATGCGTCGGGCGCGCCGGTATGCTGCAATCGCTGGTCGAAGCCGCGCCGTTTGACGGGCGGATCGTCATGGGCGGCTATTGCATGGAGGAGGAAAGCCTCTTCGTCTTCGCCGCGCAGAACAAGCGGCTCAACGTCCAGTTCGCCGGCGGGGAAGAGCCGCAGGACATGGACCTCGCCATGCGCGCGATCGGCGATGGGCGGATCGACGTCGCCCCTTGGATTGGCGCGCGGATCGGAAGGTCAGGCGTGGCCGAGGCGATGGCGGCGATGAGCGGACCGGGCGCGCCGGTGCGGGTCGTGATCGATCCGCGGTTGGGGTGACGTTCCTACGAAAATCCTAATCCCCGTCACCCCGGGCTTGACCCGGGGTCCCGCTTCCTTTCCATTTCGAGCATGGATGCTGAACGCCGCGGAGGATGGGTTTACATCATGACCGACCGGTATCGCGGCACGATCTATGTCGGCGTGACGGCACACTTGGCGCGCAGGATCTATCAACATCGGGAAGGGGACGGATCGGATTTCTGCCGACGCTATGGTCTGGACAGGTTGGTTTGGGCGGAACGCGGCGAAACGATCGAAGACTGCATAGCGCAGGAAAAGCGGATCAAGCGCTGGCGGCGCGAATGGAAGTTCGATCTGATCGAGCGCGGGAACCCTGACTGGAAGGATTTGTACGAGCAGATGCTGTAAGTGGGGAATTGGCGGATATAAGCGAGACCCCGGGTCAAGCCCGGGGTGACGGTAGTTGAGAGTTGGGCTTCTTCGATTGCCTTAACCCACCTCCACCGGCCCACCAGTCCCCATGTAGCCCGCCAGCGCGCGGTGGAAGCCTACCACCGCTTCTTCCTCCGTCGGATGCGGCCGCGCCGAACCAAACGCCATCGATTTCATCCCCTGCTGCACCGCGCCCATGTTGGAGAAGTCTTGCAGCAGCACCACCGGCCAGTGGTCCAGCGTCTGCTCGGGCTTGTAGAGGTTCTCCGGCTTCGGCTCCTGCCCCTTGGAGAATTTCTCCAGCGTATAGACCTCGAAAATGCAGCTGTCAGGGTCATAGCCATTGGGCCGCGCGCGATAACACAGCGCGAAGGTCGGGCCATAGATCAGCACGGTGTTGGGGAAGATGTGGACGTCGGTTCCGGCTTCCGCCGCGTGTTTCGGATCGAGCGCGGGCCAGGTGATGCCGTTCTTCGCATCTTCCTCGATCACCCGGCGCATGAAGTGCATCTGCACGTCCATCGCGCTGGTGCCTTCGGGCAATTCGTCGACCAGCTTGTTGGCAACATCGACCATGGTCTGCGTGGTCGTTGCCCAGACTTCCTTCCACACCTGATTGAGACTGGTGGCGAGGCCGATGCGCATGTCGGGCGCCCCTGCCGCTCCCGCCGTGCCGCCGCCTACGCCTTCACGCTGCAGCGCGCCGAAGTTGCCGTGGATTCCGAGCGAGCGGCTCCAGGTCGGCTTGTCGGAATAGACCGCCAGCTGCGGGTGCGTGCCGATGACGTGGTAGCCTTCGTTGAACGCCTCAACCGCGACCTTCCAGTTGCACGGGAAGTGCAGCCACTGCCGCCAGCGATAGCGCATGTTCTGCATCTCGAACGGATCGAGCAGCGGCGCCACTTCGCCGAGGTATTCGCGCAAGGGCACCGCGTCCGGGTCCATGGTGATGAACACCCAGCCGCCCCAGGTCTCGGCGCGTACGTCCTTCAGGCGGATGTCGTCGGCGCTCAGGCTGTCGCCATAGCCGGACTTGCGCGTGACGCCGAGGTTGCGCCCGTCGAGCGCCCACGTCCAGCCGTGGAAGCCGCACTTGAAGCCCTTGGCATGGCCGCAGCCTTCGGTCAGCTTGCGCCCCCGGTGCGGGCAGACGTTGTGATAGGCCTTGATCGAGCCATCGTCCTGCCGGGTGACGATGATCGAATCGTCGAGGATGTCGTAAGTGACGAAATCGCCCGGCTTTTCGATTTCCTCTTCGCGGCAGGCCACCTGCCAGACCTTGCGCCAGATCGCATCGCGTTCGGCGCGGGCATAGTCTGGGGAAAGATAGGCCTCGGTCGGGATGGACCATGCCTGCGCTTGCACTTCGGTTTCGGCGTTCATTGGCTAGGCTTTTCCTCGTAGATCCACACTTTTGCGGCGGAGCGGTCCATCGCATCGGAGCGGGTGATAATGCCCTCGGCGCTGCGGCGGCCCATTTCGGCCATGAATGCCGCCGCGTCGTCGGTTTCGATATCGTAGATTGCGATCCGCGGTGCGCCGGGTTCGGGCATGGCAAAGGGTGTGGCGGCAAAGCGGCGGCCGCCGGTGACGCCGGGCAGGGCGCAGATGTCCTTCATGTGGACCGCGTCATACCACGCGTCATATTCGGCCTCGCGCCCCGGCAGCGGTGCCGACTGCGCGATCATCACATATTTGCCCATTGGCATCCTCCGTTGGCGCGCAGCCTAGTCTGACGCGCAGGCCAAGGTCCAGCGGCGGCTTGCCGGCATCGCGGGTCCGCTTGCTTGCAGCGGCAGGACAAATTGCCGCGTTCCGACTTGCGGGAGTCATCACGGCCCGCCACAGTGGAAACATGACCATGACATACCACCAGCCGCGCAGCCGCGAAGAGGCCGCCGCGCTGCTCGCCGCCGATCCATCCGCCCGTATTCTGGCCGGAGGGACCGACCTGATCGTGCAGATGCGCAGCGGGCGTGTTGCTCCCGGTGCGATTGTCGACATCAAGCGGATTTCCGCGATGCAGGCCGTGCAGGGCCACGATGGCGGCTTCACCATTGGCGCGGCGATGCCGTGTACGGGCCTCAAACAGTCGCAACACCTTGCCACCGCATGGCCGGGCGTGGTCGAGGCGGCGAACCTGATCGGCTCGGTCCAGGTGCGCAACCGCGCGACGATGGCAGGCAATCTGTGCAATGCCTCGCCCGCCGCAGATGCCGTCCCCGCGCTGATCGCGGCCGGAGCCACCGCGCTGGTCATCGGCCCGCGGGGCGAGCGGCTGGTGCCGGTCGAAGAGATCCCCGCCGGTCCCGGCAAGACGACGCTTGGTGCGGGCGAGTTCATCGCCGAACTGCGTTTGCCGCCAAGACCCGCAGGGGGAGGGGACGCCTATCTGCGCGCCACTCCGCGCACCGAGATGGACATCGCCATCGTCGGAGTTGGCGTGGCGCTAGCGATCGGTGCGGACGGGGTCTGCACCGCCGCGCGGGTTGCGCTCGGCGCGGTGGCACCCACGGCGATCCTTGTCCCGGATGCGGGCGCGGCGCTGGTCGGCACGCTGGTCGACGACAGCGCGCTCGATGCCATGGAGGCGGCCGCGCGCGCGGCTTGCCGTCCGATCGGCGACAAGCGCGGCAGCGCTGAATATCGTACCCACATGGCCGGCGTCCTCGCACGCCGGGCGACAATTATTGCCCTCTCGCGGGCCAAGGGAGAGCAGGCATGAGCAGAATGGCGATCAGCACTACGGTCAACGGCGATCCGGCTGAATTCCTCTGTGATCCGGGCGAATCCTTGCTTGATGCCTTGCGCTCCAGCCTGGGGCTGACCGGGGCCAAGGAAGGCTGCGGCTCGGGGGATTGCGGGGCCTGCACGGTGATGCTCGACGGGCAGATGGTCTGCTCGTGCCTGGTCCTTGCTGCTGAGGCCGAAGGCCGCACCATCGCCACAATCGAAGGCGTGGCCGAGGGCAGCGTGCTGCATCCGGTGCAGGACAAGTTCCTTGAATTTGGCGCGCTGCAATGCGGATTCTGCACCCCGGGCTTCATCGTCGCGGCCAAGGCGCTGCTCGATCACAACCCCGATCCGGACGAGAGCGAGATCCGCTACTGGCTCGCCGGAAACCTGTGCCGCTGCACCGGGTACGACAAGATCGTCCGCGCTGTTCAGGCCGCCGCCGCGCAGATGCGCCAAGAGGGAGCCACCGCATGAACGCGCCCGAGAATCCCAAGGCCTTCCCCAAGACCTTCAAAGTCATCGGCACGCGTCCCGTCCGCCCGGACGGGGTCGACAAGGTCACCGGCAAGGCGGTCTACGGACCTGACTTCACCACGGCAGGCATGATCCAGGGCGCGATTCTGCGCAGCCCGCACGCCCATGCGCGCATCATTTCCATCGACACGCGGGCGGCGGAAGCCGTGCCGGGGGTCAAGGCGGTGGTGACCAGCGCCGACTTCCCGGGGCAGGAATCGAAGATCGTCGCCGCTGGAGAAAGCAGCAGCAACCTTCAGCACATCGCCTCGACCTGCATGGCGCAGGGCAAGGTGCTGTACATCGGCCACGCCGTCGCTGCCGTTGCCGCAACAACCAAGGCGATTGCCGAGGCTGCGGCGAAGCTGATCGTGGTCGATTATGAAGTCCTGCCGCACGTGATCGAGGTGGAAGAGGCGCTCGCCGATGGCGCGCCGATCCTGCACGAAGGAATGATCACCAAGGGGATCGAGCCTGCACCAAGCAAGCCGTCGAATGCTGCCGCCTGCTTCACGCTTGCCGATGGCGACGTCGATGCTGCGCTGGCCACTTCGGCGGTGATCGCCACGGGCAAATACCGCACTGCGCCGGTCCATCAAGGCTATATCGAACCGCACGCCTGCGTCGCCAGCTGGAACGCCGACGGGCAGGGGCAGTTGTGGATTTCGAGCCAGGGCCATTTCGACCTGCGCAACCAGACTGCCGCCGTACTGCACATGCCGATTGGCGACCTGCGGACCTATCCACTCGAAATCGGCGGCGGCTTTGGCGGCAAGACCGGGATTTACTTGGAACCGGTCGCCATGCTTCTGTCGAAGAAGTCCGGTCGCCCGGTCCGCCTGACGATGAGCCGCGAGGAAGTCTTCGCCGGCAGCGGCCCGGCACCCGGCGTCGTCGCGGACATCACCATCGGGGCGAACGAGGACGGCACGCTGACCGCGCTCAAGCTCGAATTCTGGAACCAGTCGGGCGCCTATCCCGGATCGACGATTCACCCCGGCGTGATGACCGCGCTGGGGGCCTATCGCCTGCCGGCCTTCTGGGCGCGGGGATGGGACGTGCTGTCGAACTTCGCCGGCACCAAGGCCTATCGTGCGCCGGGTGCGCCGCAGATAGCCTTTGTGGTCGAGTCCTGCCTCGATGACCTCGCGCTCAAGCTGGGCATGGACCCGATCGACCTGCGGCTGAAGAACGCCGTGGTGCCGGGCGATCCCGGCCCGGTGCGCCTGCCGCACGGCAAGATCGGCTATGTCGAATGCCTTGAGGCAGCAAAGGCCCACCCGCACTGGTCCGCTCCGCTTGGGCCCAATCAGGGTCGCGGCGTGGCGGGGGCCTTCTGGGGCAATTACGGCGGGCAATCGACCGCCTCGGTCGCGCTCGCCTCGGACGGGTCGGTGCAGGTTACGACCGGCAGCCCGGATATCGGCGGCAGCCGTGCATCGATGGCGATCATGGCGGCGGAAACGCTGCAGGTGCCCTACGAAAGCGTGCGGGTGACCATCGCGGATACCGCCTCGATCGGCTATTCGATGGTTACGGGCGGCAGCCGCGTGACCTTTGCCACCGGCAAGGCCGTGGTCCTTGCGGCGCAGGAAGTGGTCGCCACGCTGGTCTCCCGCGCGGCGAGCCTGATGGGGGTGGGTGAGGAACAGATCGTCTGGCGCGACGGCGCGGCGCAAGGCCCCGGCGGGCAAGAGCTGACCATCGCCGCCATCGCCGCCAAGGCCGGCCAGTTCTCCGGGCCGATTTCCGCCGAAGCCGCGATCAATCCGCTCGATTATCTGCCGGCCTTTGCCGTCCACATCTGCGATACAGAGGTCGATACCGAGACCGGACAGGTTTCCATCGTGCGCTATACCGCGGTGCAGGATGTTGGCACGGCGATCCACCCCGACTATGTCGAGGGCCAGCTTCAGGGCGGTGCGGCGCAGGGCATTGGTTGGGCGCTGAACGAGGCGTACCTGTTCGACGGGCAGGGCCGGATCGAGAACCCCGGCTTCCTCGATTACCGCATGCCGGTCGCCTCGGACCTGCCGATGATCGACACCGTGCTGGTCGAAGTGCCGAACCCGGCCCATCCCTATGGCGTCAAGGGCGTAGGCGAAGCGCCGATCGTGCCGCCGCTCGCTGCCGTAGCCAATGCTGTGCGCGATGCCACCGGCAAGCGGTTCACCAAGTTGCCGCTGACGCCTGACCGGGTCTATGCGGGACTGAAGGCGCCGGCGTGAGCGTTGGCGCCTGAGCGTGGGGGACTGAGCGACTTGGCCCGCGTCATCCTGCTGCCGCCGTTCGCCGGAGAATTCTTCGGCGGACGCGGCGAGGTGGAGGTTGATGCGGGCAGCCTGTTCGCGCTAGTCCGCGCGCTTGATGCCCAGGCTCCCGGTTTTGCCGAGGCGGTTGAAGAGCGCGCGGCTATCGCCATTGACGGGGTGGTCGCGGGGGACTGGACGACTGCGCTGAAGCCGGACGACGAGGTGATGATCGTGCCGAAGGTGGCGGGCGGTTAACGCCAGAGTTTACCGCCTTCTGGCTGCCTCGTCCTCGTAGGCCTTTTTGAATTCCTTGGCGAAGACCTCCATGAAGGCCTCGTCCGAGCCTTGGCTCACGCCGCTGAATTCCTTTTCGTAAGCCTTCCACAACGCCGCATCACGCTTACCGGGGAGTATCTGGGCAAGCAGCCCCTTGCTTTGCACCCGGCTGCTGATTGCATGGGGTGAAAAGCGATCAAGCGTGGCGCGCAGCGCGCCCTGCATCGCCTTGAGCGTCGCCATCTGGTGCGCCTGCAGGTCCGAATAGGCATCGTCGATCGCACGGTCGGCGCTCATGAAGCCGCGTTCCGCCGGGTTCAGCAACTGCGCCAGCGCCTGTTCAGGGGTGCGCGAAAACTTGATCGGGTTGTTGCCGTCGAATTGCAGGATAGTATTCTGCGCGCCGAGCTGGGCCTTCGCCCGCGCGCGCGCCTCAACCATGACCACGAGTCCGGAGACCAGCCGGCGCATCAGGTTGGCCATGGCCGCAAATGTTCCGGCAGGCTCGCCGTGCAGATCCGCGCGGGTTAGCCCGAGCAAAGGGGCGATCTGTTCAAGCAGGGCTTCAGCCGAGGCTTCGGCGCTGGGCTGGCCCTGCGGCGGCGCGGCGGCGGCTGGTGCCTGTGCTTGAGGCGCGGCGGGCGCGGCATAGGCCGGATTGGCAGAGGGCGGCGGGGGCGGCAGCGCTCCTAGTGCGTCGGCACCGCTGACCGGGCTCAGGCCAAGGCCGCCACTGGCATTGTCAGCACCGGCAATGCCGAAACTGCTGCGCGACCAATCGGCCGTGTGGGCAGAGGCCAGCTCGCCCCAAATGTCGCGGCCGGCTGGCTGGCCAGTGGACGGCGCGGATGGATCGTTGACCGGCGAATTCTGCGACCAGTCGGAATTGCTGCCCGCGTTCCAGTCGGACCCCGGCGTCGGCACGCCCCAGGCGTCTGCGGGAGGTGCGGGCGGAGCGGCGGGCACCGGGGGAGTCAGGCCCTCTGGTTGCCACGGCTGCGGCGCAGCAGGCGGCGGGGCGCCCAATGAAGGCCCGCCTGCGGCAAAGGGCGAGGGCGAAGCCACGCTCGGCGGTTCCCAATTGGCCCCGAGCACACCGTCACCGGCGAGCGCGGCCTTGGCCTTTGGCTTGCCCCAGTCGCTACCGGCGCTGGCATCGCTGGTCGTGGCTGCAACATCCTTCCAGCCGCCCCAGGCCTGCGACGCCGGTGCCGGGGCCGCAGCGCCGCCCGGTGCCGACACCGAAACTTCGTACTGACCGATCACCAGAATGTCGCCGTTGGCCAGCCGGTGCGGACCGTTCATGCGGGTGCCGTTGATAACCGTGCCGTTGGTGCTGGTGTCGCGCAGCAGGTAGGTTTCGTCTTCGAAGCGGACCTCGCAGTGCCGTGATGAAATGTAGTTCGTTGGATCGGGCAGGGTCCAGTCAACCGTGGGCGAACGGCCGATGATCGCCCCGCGCCGGTCAAGCCGAAGCTCTACCGGACCGCCATCGGCAAGCGACGAAACATTGCGCAGGGAAAGGGTCAAAGTCACGATTGGATGGGCCTAGCTGCTGGCGATCCGGTCACCTTCGGCAACGGCAAAGCGCAAAACGGCTTCAGAATCGTCGTTTTCATATGCACGGATCAGTATCGCAGCCGCAGCCAGCCGTCCACAGATCGCGGGATCGGGCAGCACTGGTTCGCAATCTTCTGGCGCGATCGAACCGCCGGAAAAATAGACCGCGCAGGCAAGCAGGCGTTCGGGGCTCGATTCCTCTTCCTGCCCGGCCAGTGCCCAGGCAGCACGGCGGCGGTTGTCGGACGGATCGCGCAGCCAGGCCTGGACTGAATCGAACATGCCCTTGCGCGGTCCGGAGCGGACTTTTGCGCCCGCCTTGTCAGGAGCCCTTTCAAGCGATTCGGCGGCCCACTGCACGGCTTCGAGGCGGGGCAGGACTGCGCCGAGATAGCCCACGGCCAGATCATACCGCTCGCCGCTTGCCAGTGTGCTGTCGAAATAGTCCTTCGGCGATAGGGCTGCATCGGCACAGGGCGGCATTTCGTCAGGGCAGAGCGGCAAGACCTGCGATGCCTGAGTCCACGTTACTTTGAGCCAGCTCATTTCCGGATCATCCTGCTTCTTTCGAGCCTGGTTCGTTCTGGCCTGGTTCGTCCGAGACAAACAAAACCGCCCCAGACCGTCAGTTGATGAAGGTCATTCCGCCCTTCAGCGTCAAGGTGCCATCGCCCTTTACCGTGGTCATGGGCGATTTCATGTCGACTGTGGCGACACCAGTGATCTTGATGCCATTGGGTTCGATGACGATCTGCGATCCGCCGACCTTGAGCGTTATCTTGGCCTTGGCGGACATGGTGATCTCGGTGCCGGAATCGATGGTGATCGATTTCTTGACATCGAGCTTGTCGGTTTCCTTGATGTCCACCTTGCGCGCACCGTCGATCTTCACGGTCTCGTGGCGTTTGACGTATTCGCTGCGGTCCTGCCCGATCTTGATTTCCTGATCGAGCCCGATGTGGTGGCTTTCCTTGAAGCGTACGCGCAGGTTCATATCGCGCTCGGCGTGGAGGAAGACTTCTTCCTGCCCGTTCTTGTCCTCGAAACGCAATTCGTTGGCGCGCACATCCTCCACGTCGAGCTTTTCGGCGCCCGGCAGGCTGGAGGTCGTGTTGCTCTTGTAGCTCTTGGTCCGCCACAGCGCCTTGGTCTTGTTATCGGGCAGGGCATAGACCGGCATGTGCAGGCTGTTGAACACGCGGCCAGTCACGATCGGGCGGTCGGGGTCGCCGTGCAGGAAATCGATGATCACCTCGTGCCCGACGCGCGGCAGGATGATGTTGCCGAGCCCGCCGGTCTGCGAAACGCGGATCCAGCAAGTGCTCGATTCGTCGGGCGAGCCTGAGCGGTCCCAATGGAAGCGAACCTTCACCCGGCCATATTTGTCGGTGAAGATCTCCTCGCCCTTGGGGCCGGTGATGATCGCGGTTTCCGGGCCCTTGACGCTGGGGCGGGGCACCGTCGGCTGGACATGCCACTGGACGTTGGCCTTCACCGCTTCGATGAAGACGCCGCTGCCGCCCGAACTGCCCGCGCTGCGCTCTTGCTCGACTGACGAGACATGGTGCGTGCGGGTGATCATGTATTCCGCGTTGAAGCGCTTTTGCTGGTGCTCGGAAAGCTTGAACGTCGATCCGCAGCTCAGCCCCAGCGACTGGCTCTCGCCCGAGAAGACCTGCCGGTTCGCGCGCATGGCATCGAGCACTGACTGGCTGAGCGGGGTGCCGACGCTTTTTTCCTGATAGCGGCCGGGGAAGGCATATATCTCGTTGGCATCGAGCGGATGCGCCGCCCCCGCAGATGACGATACCTGCAAGGGCGCATCGGCCTTGGTGAAGTTGAAGTCACGCATGGTGACCTTGGCTTCGCCGCCCGATCCGACTCGCTCGCTCCACCGGCTGGCATAGTCCGACTTGGCGCTGCCGCCGGCAGTCGAAGAGACATTCCGCACAGTGTCAGAGTGCTGGTTGTACTTGATTCGCTCCGGCTTGCCCGGTTTGTGCGATGCCGGAGCCTCGCAAAGCACCATTTCGTGTTTGTCGGCGGTGTGGCGATAGAAGTAGTAAATGCCTTCTTCTTCGAACAACCGGGTGACAAAAGTAAAATCGCTCTCGCCATATTGCACGCAATATTCGCGGGCTGCGCGGCTGCGGCGGATATTGCCGTAATCAACCTTGGCGTTCGGATATTTCGCGAAGATCTGCTTCACGATGTCGATCGCGTTCTTCTCCTGAAAGATCCGGAAGTCGATCGTGTGCGACATGAAATAGGTCCAGGGACGCAGGCCCAGACGGTAATGATAACCGTCGTGCTGCTGCGAGATATATTCGCCCTCGACAAGGAAACCGTGGAAATGCCGAAGTAATTCGCCCTCTTCAGACAAGGTTACTGCGGCTGCCTTGCCCAGGTGGGGCAACAGGTCGATTTCGCCATGGGCAGCAACCACATCGACGGAAATGGAGAACGGACGTCCAAGCGCTTCAGTCGCCTCGACTCGCCGAATAGCAACCTGTTCGCCGCCCAGATTGATCGCAAGTTTTGTCTGTCGGCCTGCCATCACGTCACCCCCGGCGACTAAATATCCGCCTTCATTCGAGAAAGCGCAATCGTTTCCTCAATTTTGCCGAAGCTAATCGCAGAAGGAACGACTTGCAACATTACCTTGGTTAATGGCATTGCGAATCGTGACCTTAACCGCATTATGTGCTAGGGACTCTTATTGAGTCGTGATGTTTGCAGGTAGAATTATCATGCGACGTACCAATATCATCTTCGGAATTGCGGCTGCAGGGTTCTGCACCGTTACCATTTCTTCGGCTGCTTTGGCGGAAGAACCGCTCAGCCAATATGAGCAAAGCCTGGCCTGCAAATTCTCGCAGACCTGCGATCCAGCCACGCTCGCGCCTTATGAGGCGGCGGCCCAGTCTGAAGAGCAGACTCTCGAGGTCGGCCCGGAAGCGCCCTTCAAATTCTACAGGCCGACCACGCCGCAGGGCAAGCCGCAGACCGGCGGATCTGTCGCAGGGGTGTCGGCGCAGGGCAGTGGTCCCAAGCTTTTTCCGACCAGGGGCGGAGGCGCCCAGGATCAGAGCACCCGACGACCTCAGGCAACCGGATACACGGCACCGAAGCCTGTAAGGAAGCCGGACCGCCCCGCTTACGTTCGTAAGAACGCGGCGGACATGACGCTCAACTTCGAGAACGCTTCGGCCGATGTGAATTCAAGGGGCGCGGACGAAATCAAGGCTTGGGCCAATGTGCTCAACTCTTCCCAGTTTGCCGGCAAGGTCGTGCGGATCGAAGGCCATACCAATGCCGTCGGTGCCGAAGACTATAACCGCGATCTGTCGCGGCGCCGTGCTGAAGCGGTAAAGCAGTTGCTGATCAGCAACGGCGTCGATGCCAGCCGGATCGAAGCGGTCGGCCTTGGCTTTGACAAGCCGCGGGCGCGCGATCCCCGGGCAGAAGCAAATCGCCGGGTCGAGATCGTTCAGGCCAATTGACGTTCAGGCACTCCGCCTTGCGGCGGGGTGCCCGTTACTTTGGTGAAACATCATGCAGCGAAGCGTCATGCTGTGAAGCCGGCTCGATCGTCCGGCGAGGGATAAGGGGGGAATCTTGTCGAGCGATCTGGAAACGCTGCTGGCACCGATCAGCGAAGACGATCCGACAGGACCAGACCTCGATTCCGATCCCGATATGGTCGAAATCCGGACGGCGTTCGAAAGCGGCTTTTCCGACGACGCCGATGATGCCTCCCCGGTAAACTGGACTGCGATTGCCAACAGCGCCGAGGCCATGCTGGCCCGCTCGAAAGACATCTGGATTGCAGTCTACATGATGCGCGCAGCCGCCAAGGCTGACCGCATACAGACCGTCCTTCTCGGCAGCCAGGTTCTCAACGGTCTGATCGAACAGTATTGGGAAAAGGTGCATCCCGATCTTGAGGAATGGGGCGTCAACGCCCGCATTACCCCGATCGCCTCGCTGGGAATGCTGCGCGAATTCGTCAATCCGCTGAAGAAGGTAACGCTACTTTCGCACCCGCGTCTGGGCAAGTATTCGGGCGCTGATTTCGTGCGGCTGGAACGCGGCGGCGACAGCGAGGATGACTTCGGCCAGTTCAAGGCGGCGCTCAACGATGCCGACCGCGAAGAACTGGATGCCGCGCTGGCCGCTTTTGAAGCCATCGAGGACGCGCTGCGGCAGGTTGATCGCACGTTCATGTTCAACGCTGATGGCGATGGTCCGAACCTGCAGAACGCCTATGACGCGATTACGGAAATCCGTTCGAGTTTCCGGTTTCATCTCGGCGGACCGGAATTGTCCGACTCAGGTGTCGAGGATGCGGGGTCCAGCGACTCCGGCTACGAAGATTCCGCGCCATCGGGCGGCGGATCATTTGGCGGACGCATTGAAAAGCGCGAAGACGTGGTTCGTGCGCTTGACGCAATTGCCGACTATTATCGTCGCAAAGAGCCGAGCAGCCCTGTTCCAGTGATACTGAAGCGTGCCCGCGAATGGGTTTCGCTCGATTTTCTCACCATACTGCAGGATATTGTGCCAAACGGCATGGACGACGCGCGGCGTATCCTCGTTTTTCAAAGTGACGAGTCGCCAAGTTACGATGATTGATTTTTAATAAGTTAGCTTGCCCAATCGCAATTGTTTGATACCTTCGCATTACCGGACTCAGAGGGGGTTCTATGTCTAGTTCCAAGAGCGGCCAGCGGTTCATCAAAGAGAACCGGGCGCCCCGCGTACATATCGAATATGAAGTCGAAACATTCGGTGCCTTGCAGAAGGTCGAATTGCCTTTCGTCATGGGCGTGATGTCGGACCTGTCCGGCAAAAGCCATGTTGAGAAGAAGTCGCTCGACAAGCGTGACTTTATCGAATTCGACATGGACAACTTCGAAGACCGCATGGGGGCCATTGCTCCTCGCGCGGCGTTCAACGTCGAGAATACACTTACGGGCGAAGGGCGCATGTCGGTCGACCTCGAATTCAAGACGATGGATGACTTTACGCCTGGGCAGATAGCCAAGAAGGTACCTGCCCTCGCCAAGCTCCTTGAAGCGCGCCAGCAGCTCAACGATCTGATGAGCTATATGGACGGCAAGGATGGCGCGCAGGACCTGCTCGACAAGGTGCTGAACGATCCCGACCTCATGAAGTCGCTTGCCTCCGCGAAGAACACTGCGGCGCCAGATGCGGCCGAGCCTGAACAGTAAGTAGAACCAGCCCAGGGCTGCAATAACTGGAGTTTGCGCAATGGCGAAAGAGCCGCTGCAGAATGTAAATGCACCTGTTGCCGAGGCGTTTGCCCTCGATGACTTCGCTTCGCTGTTGCAGAAGGAATTCAAGCCTGCCGACGATGGCCGTGCCAATCGTATCGAACAGGCTATCCAGACCTTGGCCCAGCAGGCGCTGTCGGATGCCAACGTCATTGGCGAGGATGTCTTTGCGACGCTCGATTCGATGATCTCGGCGCTGGACCGCAAGTTGTCCGAACAGATCAACGTCATCCTGCACAACGATGAATTCCAGGCGCTGGAATCGGCGTGGCGCGGGCTTTCGTATCTTGTGTTCAACACCCCCACGGGCAAGGACCTCAAGGTCCGCGTGATGAACATCGGCAAGGACGAATGCCGCCGCATGTTCCGCGAATACCGCGACGCGCGCTGGGACCAGAGCCCGCTGTTCAAGAAGGTTTATGAATCCGAATTCGGCCAGCTTGGCGGACAGCCCTATGGCGCCTTCGTCTGCGACTACCAGTTCGATCATTCGCCGTCTGATCTTGACGTGCTCAAGGGCCTGGCAAAGATCGGTGCTGCGGCCCATGCCCCATTCATCACGGGCGCCTCGCCCAAGCTGATCGGCATGGAATCGTGGCAGGAACTGTCAAACCCGCGTGACTTGTCGAAGGTGTTCGATGCGACCGACTATGCCGGCTGGCGTGGTTTCCGCTCATCGCAGGACAGCCGCTACATGGCGATGACCGCGCCGCGTTTCCTCGGCCGCGTGCCTTATGGCGAAAAGACCAACAAGGTCGACGAATTCGGTTTCGAGGAAGAAACCACCGGCGAACATGACAACCACCTGTGGGTCAATTCGGCCTATGCAATGGGCGTCAAGATCACCGAGGCGTTCAAGACCTATGGCTGGTGCACCCGCATTCGCGGCGTGGAATCGGGCGGTACGGTCGAAGGCCTGCCGACGGCGACCTTCCCGACCGACGATGGCGGCGTGGACATGAAATGTCCGACCGAAATCGCCATTTCGGACCGCCGCGAGGCCGAGCTTTCGAAGGCCGGCCTGCTCACGCTGATCCATCGCAAGAATACCGATCAGGCCACCTTCATCGGCGCGCAGACCTGCTATGCGCCGAAGTCCTATGACGATCCGGCCGCCACGGCGAACGAGAACCTCTCGGCGCGCCTTCCGTACATCTTTGCCAGCTGCCGCTTTGCCCACTACCTGAAGTGCATGGTTCGCGACTGGGTGGGTGGCACGCGCGAAGCGCCGCAGCTGCAATATGACCTCAACCGCTGGATCTCGCAGTTCATCGACGGCAACCCGGAAAGCTCGACTGAGCAGGACAAGGCCAAGATGCCGCTCAAGGCAGCGCAGATCGAAGTTATCCCGGACGAAGAGAACCCCGGTTTTTACAAGGGCAAATTCCTGTTCGTGCCGCACTACCAGCTGGAAGGCATGGACGTGTCGCTGAGCATGGTTTCGCGCCTGCCGGGCGGCCAGGGATAAGCCTTCCGAATTTTGATTACTGACTAAGAATAAAGAAAAATTCTGGGACGCACCCCACTTTGAAGGAGATACATGATGGCCACAGACATGTTCCTGAAGCTTGACGGGATCAAAGGCGAATCCCAGGACAGCAAACACAAGGAAGAAATCGAAATCTCGTCGTTCAGCTTCGGCGTGCACCAGCTCGGTTCGGCGTCTTCGGGCGGCGGCGCGGGCACCGGCAAGGCGAGCTTCGATGACCTCCACGTCTCGAAGCATGCCGACAAGGCAACGCCGATCCTGATGCAGAAGAGCGCCACCGGCGAACACATCAAGACCGCCGTGCTCACCGTCCGCAAGGCCGGCAAGGACCAGCAGGAATACTACGTCATCAAGATGACCGACCTTATCGTGTCGGGCGTGACCAATATGGGCACCGATGGCGAAGTTCCCAGCGAGCAGGTTTCGCTCAACTTCTCGTCGATCGAGTTCACCTACAAGGAACAGAAGGCCGACGGTTCGCTGGGCGGCACGACGAAGTTCGGTTGGGACCTCAAGAAGGTCAAGCCTATCTGATCGGATTGAAAGCCGGTGGTTACCGACCCCAGCGAGTTACTGCGCCTTGGGGATCTGGCAGGTGCGCGCCGCGCACTCGTGGAGATCGTCAAATCGCAGCCAAACGATGCGCAGGCGCGCATGTTCCTGTTCCAGCTGCTCGCGCTGCTGGGTGAATGGGACAAGGCGCGCCTGCAACTCAATACGCTCGCCCAGATTTCGCCTGAAGCGCAAATGCTTTCCGTCGCTTATGGCCAGGCGATCGAGGCCGAAGCCGTGCGGGCGAAGGCATGGGCCGGGGTCGGGCCCGTCAAGGTCCACGGTGCCGATGAAGGATGGCCGCTCGCTCTGGCGGCGGCCATTGGCCACTTTGCCCGCGACGAAACCGCCGAAGGAGAAGCCGCGCGCGACGCTGCCTTCGCCGAGGCCGGAGATACTCCGGGCAATTTCGACGGCGCGGAGTTCGATTGGATCGCCAATGCCGACAGCCGGCTTGGCCCGGCATTCGAGGCGACCATCGGCGGCGTCTGGGGCATCGTTCCTTTCGAAGCCGTCAGCCAGATCACCAGCAGCGGCGTGCGCGACCTGCGCGACCTCGTCTGGTATCCGGTCGAGATCATGTTCCGCTCGGGTCAGTCGGCGGCAGCGCTCCTGCCCTGCCGCTATCCCTTCACCGAACGCGATGGCACCGATCTGGAACGACTTGGCCGCGGAACCAGCTGGGAAGGCGGCGCCTCGGGCGATCTGCCCACCGGCCAGCAGCTCTTTATGCTTTCCGGAGGCGAAGAGGTCGGCCTGCTCGACCTGCGCACCCTGACTTTCACCTGAGGTTGCCGGTCCCATGCGCCCGCGAGTCAATCCGACGATTTTCGACAAGCTGGTGTCTGGTACGGAAATTCCAGGGCTCCATGATGATTCCCCCGCCACAGAAGTCACCCGCGATACCCTGAAGCGCTTTTCGGTCGCCCGGGTTGAGCGCTTCAATGAAGAGGCGCTGCGCGGCACGATCATCCGTGACCTCGGCTGGTTATTCAATACGACCAATCTCGACAGCGTCATGAGCCTTGAACACTACCCAAATGTCCGGGCGTCGGTGCTCAATTACGGGGTTCCCTCCATGTCCGGCCGTTCGGTTACCAGCCGATCGATCCAGCAGCGCGCGCGGGAAATCCGCACGGCGATCATGACTTTCGAACCCCGCTTTGACTGCGATTCGCTGCTGGTGGAATCGAGCGACGAATCCGAGCGCGAGAATTCGATCACCTTCGTCATCACCGGCGATGTCTCCTCGGCGGTCAACGCGCTGCCGATGCTGCTCAAGACCGACGTCGAGATCGATTCGGCCGCCGTTACGGTGCGGGAATAGCGCGTGGATCCGCGGCTTCTCTCCGCATACGAAGACGAGCTGGCCTATCTGCGCGAGACTGCGCGCGAATTCGGCGAGGAAAACAGCGCGATTGCCTCGCGGCTCGGCCTGAAGACGCCCAACGATCCTGATCCCTATGTCGAACGGCTGCTCGAAGGCGTGGCCTTCCTCGCCGCGCGCGTGAACCTGAAGCAGCAGGACCAGTTTCCTGAGTTTACCCAGCACCTGCTTCAGGCGGTGCAGCCGCATTACCTTGCTCCAACCCCATCGATCTGCATTGCCGGGTTCGAACCCCAGGACGGCGATCCCGCACTGGTCACCGGCCAGACCATTCCGGCAGGCACCGAACTGAGCGCCGCGATGAACGAGGGCGAGAGCACCGCCGTCACCTTCGTTACCGGCCATGACGTCACGCTCTGGCCGCTGAAGATCATCCAGACCGAATTCCTTGGCTCGCGCGCGGCAATCGCGCCGTTCGCGGCAGCTGCCGGCGTGCGCGCCGAATGCGGGGTGCGGCTGCGCTTTGCCCCGACGGCCGGCCTGAAGCTTTCCCAAATCGCGCCGCCCGAACTGCCAATTTACCTTGACGGGACCGAGGCGGTGCCCGGCGAACTCTATCGCCAGATCATCGGGCAATGCGCGGCCGTGATTGCCCGGAACCCCAATTCGGCGGCCGGCGCTGCGTCGTGGACCTCGCTCGCGCACCCGGTCCAGGCCGGTTTCAGTGACGAGGAAGGCCTGCTCCCGGCAGAATTGCGCTCGTTCCGTGGCTATCGGCTGCTGTCCGAATACTTCGCCTGCCCCGAACGCTTCCTGTTCATCAAGCTCCTCGATCTGGCTAAGGCCTTCGCCGGCTGCGAGGAGGAGTGCGACGTTGTTCTGCTGTTCGATCGCCCGTCGACCGTGCTGGAAGGCGCGCTCGATCCGAACAATTTCAAGCTGTTTGCCAGCCCGGCGATCAACCTGTTCGCCAAGCAGCTCGGGCGCGTACAGATCGAGCCTTACAAACACGAATTCCACGTCCAGCCGGACCGGACGAAAACGCTCGACTTCGAGGTTTTCCGCGTCACCGAGATCAAGGCCTATGGCCGCGACGGCACCGATGGACGGACGGTGGCCCCGCTCTATGCCTTTGGAGCGCTGCTTTACGATTGGCGCGACGCGCTGTTCTATACCACCCAGCTGCGCCAGCGCCGGATGTCGCAAAAGGAACAGCGGTTCCGCAGCCGCAGCGACTACACGGGCACGGAGACGTGGATCAGCCTGACGTCACCGGGCAATGCGGAACGGCTGGACGCGATCAATGAACTCAGCGTCCGCGCCTTGGTGACCAATCGCGAAATGGCGGAAGGGCTGACGTTTCGCGGTGAGCATCACTTCACCGGGTCAGGGCTTCCCGTCCGCACGATCCGCGTGCTGCGATCACCCACCCGGCCGCGTCCGCCGCTGGGGCTCAATGATGCCGCGTGGCGGCTGATTGGCCACCTGACGCCGAACTACGCCTCGCTGGCACCTGATGATAGCAATGCCCCCGATGCCCTGCGCAATCATCTCGCGCTTTATGGCCGGCAGGATGATCCGCATCTGCGCCGCCAGATCGACGGTATCCTTGAAGTCTCCAGCCGGCCGATCAGCCGGCGCGTCCCCGGTCTTGATCGCAGCGCCGTGGCGCGGGGCCGCCGGATCACCATCAAGCTTGACGATGCGTCGTTCGACCAGTCGCGGATTTTCCTGTTCTCTGCGATTGTCGAACGCTTCCTCGCCGAATTCGTCACGATCAACAGCTTCACGGAATGTCACTTCGAAACGCCTCTTGAAGGAACCCTGATAAAATGGCCCCCGCGGATCGGCCGACAGCACACCATCTGAGCTACGTCGCCACCGCGCAGCCAGCGGTGAAGCGGTGGGGGCTCTTTCCGCTGCTCCGGCGGTTCGAGGCGCTTGCGCCGAAGCTGCCGCGCATCGGCCG
>NZ_JANPGP010000118.1:0-36004 GCF_031424035.1 Novosphingobium sp. | reverse complement strand
CTGAGTAGGATTCGAACCTACGGCCACTCGATTAACAGTCGAGAGCTCTACCGCTGAGCTATCAGGGAACAAACCCGGCAACTGCGGTCAATGCCGGGGCAGGGGTGCGCCTATAGCAGCGCTGATACGTTTGGCAACAGGGTAAGTTCACACCTGGAACTGTTCTGCGAAAATCCTTTCCTCAAGCGACTTGCCGGGATCGAAAAGCAGGGTCAGCTGGTGCTCGCGCGCTACCGAAATGAGGACTTCCGCCACGTTGCGCACTTCCTTCTGGTCGGCGACTGCGGCGACAGGGCGCTTGTCCGGTTCGCGCACGCAGAAACACACCTCGGCGCTGTCAGGCAGAATCGCGCCCTTCCAGCGGCGCGGACGGAACGGGCTGAGCGGGGTCAGCGCCAGCATGCCGCAACCCAGCGGCAGGATCGGGCCGTTGGCGGAGAGGTTATAAGCCGTGGAGCCGGCAGGAGTCGCCACCAAAACTCCGTCACCGGCCAGTTCGGCCATACGGACCTTGCCGTTGACCTTGACCTCAAGCTTCGCGGTCTGGCGGGTTTCGCGCAGCAGCGATACCTCGTTGATGGCGTAGTACTTGTGCTCTTTTCCGCCGATGGTGCGGGCGCGCATTTCGAGCGGCACGACGGCCACTTCGCGGGCGCGGGCGACCCGTTCGGCAATTGGTCGGCTACCGCGGTGGCGGTTCATCAGGAAGCCGACAGTGCCCAGGTTCACGCCATAGACCGGCACCACCCGGCCGACATCAAGCATGCGGTGCAGAACGTGCAGCATGAAGCCATCGCCGCCCAGCACGACCAGCGCATCGGCCTTGTCCGTGCGCACCCAGTCATGCGCGCTGCGCAGCGCTTCCGCGCCTTCCTGCGCTTTGGCCGTATCGGAGACGACCAGCGCCAGTTTCAAGTCCTTGCCCATGCTGCGTGCCTCGTATCGGGTACCCCGGATTTTGGCAACGACCGGATCTTGGCATGAATCGCTGCGGCTTGAACAATTTGCAAACCATTAGTGCTAAGGCTCGGACCATGGATGTGCTTGCCTTGGCCGAACGTGACGCGCTGACCGGCCTGATGGGCGCCGATGCCGCGCGCCAGCAGCTGGGGCGCTGGCTTGAGGAAGGGCCGGTGCACGCGCTGCTGCTGGCTTTTCCCAGGCTCGATGCGATCAACCTCGCCTGGGGCGCGAGTGCCGGTGATGGCGCGCTGGCCGAGGTTGCGACGCGGCTGACCCATTACGCCGGTAGCGAGATCGACGCCGCATGGTTCGCCGCACGGATTGGCGGTGGCAGTTTCCTGCTGGCGTCGCGCGAAGCCTGCAGCCGCGAACGCTGGGCAATCATCGCCGAGGGGCTGGCTGAGGCTGTTGCCCGACCTATTGGCGCGCAGGCGGGTGACATGCGGCTCTCACCCCGACTTGCCCTGCTGCGGGCCGCTCCGGGCGAGGATGCCGAATCGGTGCTCGACCGGCTAGGGCAGGCGCAATCGGCGCTCGGGCAGAAATCATCGCAGCGGATCGGCTGGGTGGGCGGCAAGGTATCGGGCGTGGGCCGCAGCGCCGCGCGTCTTGATGCGGACCTGCTGCAGGCGATTGACCGTGACGAGATCGAGATCCTGTTCCAGCCGCAATATGCGCTGCCGGGAGATGCGCTGATCGGGGCGGAAGCGCTGGCCCGTTGGCAGCATCCCAAGTTGGGGTTGATCGGTGCCGGGGCGCTGTTCGCGATTGCCGAGCGAGCCGATCACGTGGCGCAGCTCTCGCACCATATCGCGGCCAAGGCGTGCAAGCTGGCGGCGACATGGCCGGATCACCTGCACCTGTCGATCAACGTGACGGCGGCCGATCTGGCGGCAGACAATTACGCCGAAGTCCTGGCAGGCATCGTCGCGCGCAGCGGCATGGCGGCAGAGCGGATCGTGCTCGAAGTTACCGAACAGGCGCTTGTCTGGGATATTGCGCTGGCCCGCCGTTCACTGACCGCGCTGGTCGGGCAGGGCATGGGTGTCGCGCTCGACGATTTCGGCGCGGGCTTCTGCAACTTTCGCTACCTTAAACTGCTGCCGCTGCAGAAGCTGAAGCTCGACCGGACGATGGTTGAAGGCATCGCCGATGATCCGCGCGATCTGGCCGTGCTGCGCGGCATCGTCGCCATGGCGCGCGCGCTGGGGTTGGGGGTGTTGGCTGAGGGGATCGAGAACCATGCGCAGCGGGCTGCGGTTGAGGCTGAAGGGTGCTGTGCCTGGCAGGGATTCTTGGGTGCGAAGCCGATGAGCGACGCTGCTTTCCGCGAATTGTTCACCTAAAACAAAAACCCCGCCCGGCGAACCGGACGGGGCTTTGAATTCCGCCGAAGCGGAACGTTCAGATCAATGTGCCGCCAGCGCCGCGAGCAGAAGCAGCGCGACGATGTTGGTGATCTTGATCATCGGGTTCACGGCAGGACCGGCAGTATCCTTGTAGGGATCGCCGACCGTGTCGCCGGTCACCGCAGCCTTGTGGGCTTCAGAGCCCTTGCCGCCGTGGTGGCCGTCTTCGATGTATTTCTTGGCATTGTCCCATGCGCCGCCGCCCGAGGTCATCGAAACGGCGATGAACAGGCCGCCGACGATCACGCCCAGCAACATGGCACCCAGCGCGGCAAAGCCTGCCGCCTGATCGCCAGCCACCCAGGTGATCACATAGTACACTGCAATCGGTGCGAGCACCGGCAGCAGTGACGGCACGATCATTTCCTTGATCGCCGCCTTGGTGACCAGATCGACCGTGCGGGCATAGTCCGGCTTGGTCTCATAGGTCATGATGCCCGGGTTGTTCTTGAACTGGTCACGAACGTCCTTGACCACGTCGCCCGCTGCGCGGCCAACGGCGGTCATGCCCATCGAACCGAACAGGTTCGGGAGCAGGGCGCCGAGCAGAAGCCCGACGATGACATAGGGATTTTCTAGGCTGAAATTGACGTCAAGGTTCGGGAAGAATTCCTTGAGGTCAGTCGTATAAGCAGCAAACAGCACCAGCGCGGCAAGACCGGCCGAACCGATGGCATAGCCCTTGGTCACGGCCTTGGTGGTGTTGCCCACGGCGTCGAGCGCGTCGGTCTTTTCACGGACCGAATCGTCGAGGCCGGCCATTTCGGCAATGCCGCCGGCGTTGTCGGTGACAGGACCGTAAGCGTCGAGCGCCACGACCATGCCGGCCAGTGCCAGCATCGCGGTTGCCGCATAGGCAATGCCCATCAGGCCCGCCAGCTGGTAAGCGATGATGATGCCGGCGCAGATGACGATGGTCGGCAGGGCGGTGGCTTCAAGGCTGATGGCCAGACCCTGGATCACGTTGGTGCCGTGGCCCGTTTCCGAAGCCTTGGCGATCGACTTCACCGGGCGATAGTTGGTGCCGGTGTAGTATTCGGTGATCCAGATGATCAGGCCGGTGATGACCAGACCCAGGAACGAGCAATAGAACAGCGTGCGCCCGGTGAATTCCTGGGCAGCGCCCGGGTTGATCACCGTTTCCATGCCGCCCAGCGCGTGGCTGATGGCCCACCAGATGGCGGGAACCGACAGCACGGCCGTCACCAGGAAGCCCTTGTACATGGCGCCCATGATGTTCTTGCCGCCACCGAGGCGAACGAAGTAGGTGCCGATGATCGAAGTGACGATGCAAACGCCGCCGATCAGCAGCGGCAGCGCCATCAGCGCTTCCAGATTGGCAACGCCCTTCAGCAGCAGTGCGGTGAGAACCATGGTCGCACCGACGGTGACAACATAGGTTTCGAACAGGTCGGCAGCCATGCCGGCGCAGTCGCCCACGTTGTCGCCCACGTTATCGGCGATAACCGCCGGGTTGCGTGGATCGTCTTCGGGAATGCCTGCTTCGACCTTGCCGACGAGATCGGCACCGACGTCTGCGGCCTTGGTGAAGATACCGCCGCCGAGACGCGCGAAGATCGAGATCAGCGAGGCGCCAAAGGCGAGGGCGACAAGGCCATCGACAACCGTGCGGTCATCGCCGCCCACCGAATAGCCTGCCACCTGGGTCAGGTACCAGTAGAACCCGGCGATGGCGAGGAGCGCGAGGCCCGCGACCAGCATGCCGGTGATGGCACCGGCGCGGAACGCCAGCGTCAGGCCCTGCTGCAAGCCGGTCTGCGCCGCAGCCGCCGTCCGCACGTTGGCGCGCACCGAGATGTTCATCCCGATGAAGCCCGCCACGCCCGAAAGCACTGCGCCGATGATGAAGCCGGTGGCCGAAATCGTACCAAGGGCGAAAGCGACGATTGCCGCCACGATCACGCCGACGATGGCGATGGTGGTGTACTGGCGCTTCAGATAGGCTTGAGCGCCTTCCTGGATGGCCGCAGCAATTTCCTGCATTTTTGCGTTGCCGGCAGAAGCGCCGAGCACCTGGGTACTGGTAAACGCGCCGTATGCGACGGCGACCAGACCCAGGATAATGGAGATCGTGACTAGGCTCACGGTGTTGCCCCTCCTGTTTAAGAATCCTCTCGAAAAGCGACCCGTTTTTGATTTTTGGAGTCACCCGTGGCGGAGGGCTAAAGTGGCACCGGTGCCTGCGCAACCCCAAATCGCCCGGTTTCCCCTTAGCTGTGGACGAAACCGGGCCGATCGTCCGGGGAAAGGGCCTTTCCGTCCAGAAGCAGGGCGTTTTCCGACCGTTGCAACACTTCGCCGATCTTCGTGGCCGGGGCGGCCGGCAGCACTCCGGCGGGGAGGGTAAACAGCAGTTCGTAGTCGTCGCCCCAGCGCAAGGCCTCGGCGCGGCGGCTTTCGGGCACGGCGATGGGTACGGCGGCGCTATCTATGGCGAAGGTTGCGGCAGAGGCGGTCGCCATGCGCAAGGCATCGAGCAGCAGGCCGTCGGATACATCCATCATCGCGGTAACCTGCGGGGCCAGCGCCAGCCCCTCGGCAAGGCGAGCCTGCGGGCGGCGATAGGCGGTGCTGTCACCCGAACCGACCTTCAGCGCCTCCAGTCCGGCCATGGCTCCGCCGACCGATCCGGTGAGCCAGATTGCATCGCCAACTTCCGCGCCGCTGCGCGATGGGACTGGCGTAAAGGTCGCGCGGCCAATTGCGGTGAGGCCCAGTGATTGCGGCCCGTTCGCGCCGGTGGTGTCCCCGCCGAGCAGCTTCGCGCCATAGTGATCCAGCGCCTCGGCGAGGCCAGCAACAAAGCGGGCGTCATCCTGCGCGAGCTGGTAGCCCAGCAACACGCCAATCGGTTCGGCACCCTTCGCAGCAAGGTCGGAAATATTGGTCGCCACCAGCTTCCACGCGACATCGGCGGGATCTTGGCCGGCTAGGAAGTGAACCCCTTCGACCATTGAGTCATGGGTCAGCACGATAGTCTCGCCGCCGACTTCCAGCACGGCGGCATCATCATTGAGCCCGCGCGCGCCGGGATGGACGGCCAGCGCCCGCAAGGCCTCGATGAAGGCGAGCTCCTTCATTCCTTGATCCTCTCCATTTTCACGCAGTACAAATGGGGAGGTGGCAGCGCGAAGCGCTGACGGAGGGGTCTTTTGGCGGGCGTCGATACCCCTCCGTCAGTCGCCTTTGGCGCCTGCCACCTCCCCAATTGGCTACGCAAATTGGAGAGGATCCGGAAGGTGTCAACGCACAGCCTTTGCGACGGCATCCAGCACGCCATTCACGAACTTGGCTTCCCGCTTGTCAAAGAAGGCGTGGGCGACGTCGAGGTATTCGCTGATCACGCTGCCGGTGGGCACGTCGGCGCGGGCCATCAACTCGTAGGTGCCGGCGCGCAGGATCTGCAGCATGGTGCGGTCGAGCCGCGCCAGTGACCAGCCTTCGGCCAGGCGCTCGGAAAGCAGCGCGTCGATCTCGTCGCGGCGGGCGATGGTGCCGCTGACGACATCATCAAAGAACTGCGTTTCGGCCTCCTCGAACTGCATATCCTCGATTTCCGCGCCCAGACGGTGCTGGTGGAATTCGTCAAGCAGGCGCGGCAAGCGGGTGTCTTCCATGGTGTGCTGATACAACGCTTGCACCGCGGCAAGGCGGGCTGCGGAACGGGACTTGCTCATATTCCGAGCCTCACTTCAATGGAACGGGCGTGCGCAGGAAGGCCCTCGGCATCGGCCAGCGCAATGGCTGCGGGCCCGATCTTGCCGAGCGACTTCGCATCGCACTGGATGAAACTGGTGCGCTTCATGAAATCGAGCACCGACAGGCCCGAAGAAAAGCGCGCGCGCCGCCCGGTGGGCAGCACGTGGTTAGGCCCGGCGACATAGTCACCCACGGCCTCGGGCGTGTGACGGCCAAGGAACACCGAACCGGCGTGGCGGATTTGCCTGAACAGCGCCTCGGGATCGTCAGTGGCGATCTCGACGTGTTCAGCGGCGAGTGCGTTGGCGAGGGCGGGGGCTTCGTCCAGCGATGCCACTTCGATGATCACGCCGTGCGTTTTCCAGCTCTCAGCCGCGACGCGCGCGGTGGGCAGCATGGCGAGTTCGACACCGACGCGGTCGGCCACGGTATCTGCGAACAGCGGATCGTCGGTGATCAGGATCGATTGTGCGGCGGGATCGTGTTCGGCCTGGCTGAGCAGGTCGGCGGCAATCCAGTCGGCGTCGTTCTTGCCATCGGCAATGACGAGAATTTCGCTTGGGCCCGCGACCATGTCGATACCGACAACTCCGAACAGCTGGCGCTTGGCTTCGGCCACCCAGGCATTGCCGGGGCCGGTGATGACGTCGACCGGCTTGATCCGCTTGGTGCCATAGGCCAGCGCGGCAACGGCCTGTGCTCCGCCAATGCGCCACACCTCGTCAACCCCGGCAAGGTGCGCGGCGGCGAGGACCAGCGGATTAACCGCACCCTTGGGCGTCGGCGTGACGACAACCAGCCGCTCAACGCCGGCGACCTTGGCCGGAATCGCGTTCATCAGCAGCGACGAGGGATAGGCCGCGCGTCCGCCCGGAACGTAAAGCCCGGCGGCATCGACCGCATTCCACCGCGCGCCGAGGCGGACGCCGTGCTTGTCGGTATCGTCGCGGTCGGCTGGAACCTGGGCTTCGTGATAGGCGCGGATGCGCTTGGCCGCCATTTCGAGCGCGGCGCGCAGGTCCGGCTGGAGATTGTCGAACGCCTCGCGGCAGGACTCGGCGGAAATCGACCAGTCAGCCTCGCTGGCAAGGGCGTGACCGTCAAACCGTTCGGTCAGGTCGGCCACCGCCTCGTCACCGCGGTTGCGCACGTCATCGAGGATGATCTGCACGTCGCGCGCGACATCGTCATCGCTCTCGCGCCGGTCATTGACCAGTCGCCGGAACGCTTGATCGAAGCCGGCATCGCGGGTGTTCAGCCGCAACATCAGGCGGCGTCCCTCGCGCCCATGGCGGCGCGGAAGGCATCGACCAGCGCGCCGATGCGGGCATCGGTCTTGAGCGCGGCGCGGTTGACGATCAGGCGGGCGGAGACCGGCAGGATCACGCTGGTTTCTTCAAGCCCGTTGTCCTTGAGCGTGCGGCCCGTGGACACGAGATCGACGATCCGGCTGGCGAGGCCAAGACCCGGCGCCAGTTCCATCGCGCCGTTGAGCTTCACTACCTCGGCCTGGATGCCCATGGCTTCGAAGTGGCGGCGGGTGAGGTTGGGATATTTGCTGGCGACGCGCAGGTGGCTGACGGGTCCGCCGCCATGCTGGCCAACCGGCTCGGCGACTGAAAGGCGGCAGTGGCCAATGTCGAGATCGACCGGCGCGTAAAGGTCGGAAAAGGCGAACTCTTCGACCACGTCAGACCCGACGATCCCGGCCTGTGCCGCCCCGTGCGCCACGAATGTCGCCACGTCGAAAGCGCGCACGCGGATGACCGCCATGTCGGGGTTCTCGCAGGCGAAGGAGAGCGCGCGGCTGTTCTTGTCATGGAACTCGGCCTCGGGCACCACACCGGCACGCGCCATCAGCGGCAGCGCCTCGTCGAGGATGCGCCCCTTGGGCACGGCGAAGATAAGCGGCTTGGACATGGCGCGCGCCTTAGGGCGAGCCGCGCAAAAGGGCAACATATGGCAAGAGATCATGACATACCGATGGACGAGGCAAATGTCGTGCGCACGCTCGAATGGCAGGCCGACCATGCCACCCGCAACGGCGCGCCATGTACCGGGAGGCTGGTCCGCGCCTTCATTCCGTTGCTGGCGGGGACGAGCAAGGTCGGCCAGCGGATGCGCGAATGGCCGGGGCTAAGTCTTGAAGATGCCATGCCGTTGCGGTTGGCGGGGGGCTTTCACTATCTGCACCTGACGGGGACGGACCAGCGGATAGAACCGGTATATCGCGGTCAAGTGACCGATCCGGAGGCGGTTGAAGCCATTGTTGTTGGAGTGGTCGCCGATCATGACGAAGCGCTACTCGCATGGTTCGCCGGCCCGCCGCAGACCAATGAGGCAGGGCGCTCAGCGGGCATCATGGCGCAGCTTTTGTGGCTGTCCGGGCGGCTGGGGCCGCGATTCGAACTGAACGAGATCGGTTCGAGCGCGGGCATCAACACGATGATGGACCGCTTTGCATTTGACCTTGGCGGGGTTAGGGCGGGGGTTGAAGGCTCGCCGATGCTGATCCGCCCGGAATGGCGCGGGCCTCCGCCGCCGGCCGGGCCAGTGGAGATCGTCTCGATCAGGGGCTGCGATGTGCAGCCTATCGACTTGTCCGACCCGGCAGAGGCGCTGCGTCTCAAGTGCTACGTATGGCCCGATATGCCCGAGCGGCTGGCGCGGATCGACGCCGCGATTGCACTTGCCGCGAGGCAACGGCCCGATGTTGTGCAGATGGACGCGGCCGATTGGGTGGAGCGGCGTCTGGCTGATCCACAGGCGCAAGGCGTCACCCGTGTGCTGTTCCACTCGATCGTTTGGCAATATATCCCGGAAGAGGGGCGCGGCCGGATAGAAGCTGCAATGGCAGCGGCCGGCGCGCGAGCGACGGCGGAGCGGCCGCTCGCCTGGGTGACTGTCGAAACCAACCGCCAGACCTTCCGCCACGAACTGCGCTGCCGCTTCTGGCCAGGCGGTAAAGTGGAGACGCTATTGGGCGAGGCCCACGCGCATGGGGCTTGGGTCGAGTGGTTTGGGTAACCTGATGAGCGTAGATTAGGGGCGCTTTTCTTGTTAGAAACCTTACCCGGCAAAGCCACTAGCCCAATTGGCATCGCTTGGTTACATGGGCCGCCACGATTCTCCCAGCGGACGGTACCTGTGGCAAACCTCGACATTCCTCTCGGCCTTACCTTTGACGACGTGCTGCTGCGTCCGGCCGAGTCCGATATCCTGCCATCGATGGCGGATACCCGCACGCAGCTGACGCGGTCGATTTCCTTGAATATCCCGGTGATTTCATCGGCCATGGACACTGTGACCGAAGCCGACATGGCGATCGTCATGGCGCAGCTTGGCGGCATCGGCGTTTTGCACCGTAACCTGACGATCGATGAGCAGTGCGCCGCGGTTCGAGCGGTCAAGCGGTTCGAGAGCGGCATGGTGGTCAATCCGATCACCATCGGCCCTGACGCCACGCTGGGTGAGGCGCAGGCGATCATGACGGCGAACCGCATCAGCGGTATCCCGGTGGTGGAAGCGGGCGGCAAGCTGGTCGGCATCCTGACCAACCGCGACGTGCGCTTTGCCCAGAACCCCAGCCAGCCCGTGCGCGAACTGATGACGCACGAAAACCTCGCCACGGTGCGCCCTGGCGTCAGCCAGGTCGATGCCCAGCGTCTGCTGCACCAGCGCCGCATCGAAAAGCTGCTGGTCGTTGATGATGCCTATCACTGCATCGGGCTGGTCACGGTGAAGGACATGGAAAAGGCCGTAACCTATCCCAATGCGACCAAGGACGACACTGGCCGCCTGCGTGTCGCCGCCGCGACCACGGTGGGTGACAAGGGCTTCGAACGCACTGAGGCACTGCTTGCCGCTGAATGCGACGTCGTGATCATCGATACCGCGCATGGCCATAACAAGGATGTCGCCCGCGCAGTTGAACGCGTGAAAAAGCTTTCGAACTCGGCGCAGGTCATTGCCGGCAACATCGCCACCGGCGAAGCAGCGCGCGCGCTGATCGGTGCCGGTGCAGATGCGCTCAAGGTGGGCATCGGGCCGGGCTCGATTTGCACCACGCGCATTGTCGCGGGTGTCGGGGTGCCGCAACTCACCGCGATCATGGATGCCTGCGAAGCGGCCAACCAGTCCGGCGTGCCAGTGATCGCCGATGGCGGCCTGCGCACATCGGGCGATGCCGCCAAGGCGATTGCCGCCGGTGCCAGTTCGATTATGGTCGGCTCGATGCTGGCCGGCACCGAGGAAGCGCCGGGCGAGACGTTCCTTTATCAGGGCCGCGCCTACAAGTCGTACCGCGGCATGGGGTCTGTCGGGGCGATGGGCCGCGGATCGGCGGACCGCTATTTCCAGGGCGATATCAAGGACCAGATGAAGCTGGTGCCTGAAGGAATCGAAGGTCAGGTGCCCTACAAAGGCCCTGCCAAGGATGTCATTCACCAGCTTGTCGGCGGCATCAAGGCGGCGATGGGCTACACTGGTTCCGCCACGATCGATGACCTGCGCACCAAGGCGCAGTTCGTGCGGATCACCGGCGCGGGCCTTCGCGAAAGCCACGTCCACGATGTTACGATCACCCGAGAAGCGCCGAACTATCCCACTCGTGGCTGATCTTTCAGCATGACCCCGGCTGCACGGGTCCAGGCCGGAATCGAAATCCTCGATCTCGTTATCGCTGCTGCACGCACGGGCGGCGCGCCGGCGGATCGCATCGTCAGCGAATGGTTCCGCACGCGGCGCTTTGCCGGCAGCAAGGACCGCCGCGCAGTGCGAGAACTGGTATATTCGGCGATCCGCGCTTGCGGTGACGTGCCGCAGACCGGGCGCTCGGCCATGCTGCGGCTGGCCTGGGGCAATCCCGAACTGACCGCCTTGTTCGATGGGGCACCGCATGGTCCGGCACCGATCGGCATCCGTGAATCGATGGCCGGTGGCGGCGCGGCGCCCAAGTGGCTGACGCAGGCGCTCACCGCGTCCGATCTGGGCGGCGGGGAAATCGCTGCGCTGCTTGACCGCGCGCCGCTGGACGTTCGGATCAACCGGCTGAAAACCGAGCTTTTGGAATTGCCCGAACCGGGCGAACCCAGCATCGCGCCAAACGGCCTGCGCTTTCCTGCCGGCCTGCCGATCGACAAATGGGATGCCTTCCTCTCCGGCGCGATCGAAGTGCAGGATGCCGGTTCGCAGCTTGCCTGTGATGCCGTGCAGGCGCGGCCGGGGGAGAAGATCATCGATCTTTGCGCCGGCGCCGGGGGCAAGTCCCTGTCGCTCGCCGCGTCGATGGAGAATCAGGGCGAGATTGTGGCTTGCGACACGGATCGCCGCCGCCTCTCGCAGTTGCCGCCGCGTGCCGAGCGGGCCGGGGCGACGATCATCACCACGCAATTGCTCGATCCGGGCCGCGAACTGGCTTCGCTCGACAGCTGGCAGCGGCGGGCCGATGCCGTGCTTGTCGATGCGCCCTGTTCGGGCACTGGCACATGGAGGCGCAATCCGGAAGCACGCTGGCGGCTGACGACGAAGGAACTGGACCGGCTGGTGGCGCTGCAATCGCGGCTGCTTGCTGCCGGGGCCAAACTGGTGAGACCGGGCGGACGGCTGGTCTATGTCACCTGCTCGTTGCTTGACGGCGAAGGTGCTGGGCAGGTCGGCAACTTCCTAGCCGATCATCCCGGCTGGCGCTCCGAGCCGATCGATCTGCCCGCCGGCCGCCCACGTGGACCGGGCCTGCGGCTCACCCCGCAGCATGACGGAACCGACGGATTTTTCATCGCCAGTTTATCTTCGCCATGTTAGCCTTTGCCCAATGACCACCGCTGAGCCCATCGATACTCCTTCGGTTCACCGGCCCCGGGTTGGAGAGATTTTGATGCGTTACACTCCTGCCGCGCTGGCGCTGTCGCTGGCCCTCGCGCTGACATCCAGCGTGCTTTATTCTGCCGCGCCGATGGTTCTTGAGCCGCGCGCCGCTTCACTCCAGGCCGAAGGAAAGTCGGCTCTGGCTGGTGGTAACATCGAAGCTGCAATTGACGCGTTCGAGGCTGCACTGACAGTGCAGCCGGGTTCCGTCCAACTGACGCTCGACCTTGCTGAGGCGACGCGCCGGCAAGGTCTGCAGGGCAAGGCGCTGCACTATTACCGCAAGGCGCTGGTCGCCGATCCGCAGAACCTCGATGCCATTGCCGGTGAGGGCACCGCGCTGGTCGAAAAGGGCGCGGTCGAAAAGGCGCGCCGCAACCTGACCCGGCTTCAGGGCTTGTGCGGCAAGGATTGCTCGCAAGTGCAGTCGCTGTCCGCCGCGATCGCCAAGGGCCCAAGCCCCCGCGTGTTGACTGCCGAAGCGGTGAAGCCTTCGCCGACGGTCAGCGAGAATTGATCAGATAAGCGCCCGGAATTCATCCAACACGGAGCGGTAAACCCGCTTCTTGAACGGCACGATCACTTCGGGCAGCAGGTCGGGTTCCATCCACTTCCACGCATCAAATTCCGCCGGATCGTGCGCGTCGAGCCGCACGTCTTCGTCCGAACCGGTGAAGCGGGCAAGGATCCAGTGCTGGCGCTGACCGCGGTATTTGCCCTTCCACAGCTTGCCGAGCAATTCCTCGGGCAGGTCGTAAAGCAGTTCCTCGCGGGTCGTGGCGAGCAGGGTGACGTGATGTTCGCCGACGCCGGTTTCTTCCCACAGTTCGCGCAGGGCGGCCGCGTGCAGATCCTCGCCATCGTCGATCCCGCCCTGTGGCATCTGCCAGTAAACGCCTCCCTCATCAGGCTGGCCGCGCGTGTCGATGCGCTTGCCGACGAAGACCTGGCCCTCTGCATTTACCAGCATCACCCCCACGCAGGGGCGATAGGGAAGGGCAGTGTAATCCGTCATGCAAATGCTCCGATTGGGGAAAAACGCCGGGGCGTGGCGGGGATGGGCAGGTAAGCGACCATTCCCCGCTTGACTAGCAGGCTTTGCAGGAGTTTGCAGGAACAAGCTTTGGCGGTGAACAGATTTTCTGTCGTGCGCCCCGAAGCGGGAGAGCATAGGGCGGCATAAATGGTGCAGGGCGCTTTGCCGCCAGCAGAGGAAGATCATGGCAACAGTATTGGCCGACAGCGATAGTCAAGGCAGCGCATCGAGCGTGGCACATCCCGATGCAGTAGTGGTCCGTTTTGCCGGGGATTCCGGTGATGGCATGCAGCTTACCGGCGGGCAGTTCACCTTGTCCACCGCGCTGGCCGGCAACGACCTTGCGACCTTCCCCGATTTCCCCGCCGAAATCCGCGCGCCGCAGGGCACGCTGTTCGGTGTTTCGGCATTCCAGATCAACTTCGGCTCGACCGCGATCGAAACCGCGGGCGATCAGCCCGACGTGCTGGTGGCGATGAATCCGGCGGCGCTGAAGACCAACGTTCAGGCGCTGAAAGAAGGCGGACTCATCATTGCCGACAGCGGCGAGTTCACCAAGCGCAACCTCGAAAAGGCGAAGTACGAGGTGAGCCCGCTTGACGATGGCAGCCTGTCCAAGTGGAACCTGCTGGCCTTCGACATTTCCGCACTGACGCTGGAATCGGTGAAGCCGTTCGGCCTTGGCAACAAGGAAGCGCTGCGCTGCAAGAACATGTGGACGCTCGGCCTCGCGCTGTGGATGTTCGACCGTGACCGCGCGCCGCTGATCGAATGGCTGAAGGGCAAGTTCGCCAAGAACCCGGTGCTGGCCGATGCCAACATCGCCGCGCTCAACGCCGGTCATGCTTATGGCGAGACGGCGGAAATCGGCGGACAGGTCAAGAAAGTGCATGTCGATCCGGCGGCATCGACGCCCGGCCTCTATCGCACGGTTACCGGCGCGGACGCGATTGCTTATGGCCTTGTCGCCGGCGCGCAGCTTGCCGGGCTGAAGATGTTCTTCGGTGGCTATCCGATCACGCCAGCCAGTTCGATCCTGCACAACCTTGCCAAGCTCAAGGAATTCGGCGTCACCACCTTCCAGGCGGAAGACGAGATTGCCGCGATCTGCGCTGCCATCGGCGCATCTTATGCCGGCCAGCTGGGTGTGACCTCGTCATCCGGCCCGGGCATTGCGCTCAAGGGTGAGGCGATGGGGCTTGCGGTGATTACCGAACTGCCGCTGATCATTATCAACTCGCAGCGCGGCGGGCCGTCGACTGGCCTGCCGACCAAGACTGAGCAGAGCGATCTCTATCAGGCGGTCTATGGCCGCAACGGCGATACGCCGCTGCCGGTCATCGCCGCGCGTTCGCCGTCCGATGCCTTTGACTGCGCGATCGAGGCTTGCCGCATTGCCACGACCTACATGACACCGGTCATGCTGCTGACCGATGGCTATATCGCCAATGCCGCCGAACCGTGGCGCGTGCCGGACCCGGATTCGTTCGAACCGTTCCCGGTGACCTTCCTTGAGGAAGCCAACGGACCTGATGGCAAGGTTCTGCCTTACAAGCGTGACGAGCGCGGCGTGCGCCCGTGGATCAAGCCGGGCACGCCGGGCCTGATGCACCGCATCGGCGGCATCGAGAAGGCGCCGGAAACCGGCGATCTCGACTATTCGCCCGCCACGCATCAGTTGCAGACCGATGCCCGCAAGGACAAGGTCGATGGCGTCGCCAAATCGATCCCGGCGCAGGAAGTCACGCTCGGCAAGGAAGGCGGCAAGCTCGCCGTGGTCGGCTGGGGATCCACCTTCGGCCCGATCCATCAGGCCGTGCGCCGCGCGCGGGGCAAGGGCATGGACGTCAGCCACATCCACGTGCGCCACATCTGGCCGCTGCCCGCCAACCTTGGCGAGCTGCTCAAGTCCTATGACAAG
Source organism: Novosphingobium sp. (assembly GCF_031424035.1). Lineage (GTDB taxonomy): Bacteria > Pseudomonadota > Alphaproteobacteria > Sphingomonadales > Sphingomonadaceae > Novosphingobium. Next base: position 21,090 of record NZ_JANPGP010000118.1, on the reverse strand, counting down.
ATTCTGGTGCCCGAAATGAACACCGGCCAGTTCAAGACCGTGCTGCGCGACCAGTTCCTCGTCGATGCGCAGCCGCTCAACAAGGTGTCGGGTCAGCCCTTCGCCATTGCCGAGATCGAGGCCGCCATCGCGACCTACTTCGACGGCGTTCCCGGCAATGCGGGCGGCGATGATGTTCCGGTCAATGACAAGCAACTTCCAAGTATCGAAGGTGCAAATCTTTGAAGGCGCCTGCGTTTACGAATTAGGCGGCGGGTGAGAAACTGTGGCGTACATTGTGACAGGTAACGGTTTGGGTGGAGTTCAGCTCGAATACTTCGAACAAGCCCTTGAAAATGCGCGTTATCTGGCGTCGAAGATGAAAGACAACGGCGTAGCGAATGTAGCGATTACAGACGAGCTTGGTAACGCCGTCAGGATTACAGAAGATTACAGGTACACCAAAGCGCACTGGCGCTCGGATTTCCGGTGAAGGTACGACGAACATGAACGACATGACCCCCTTCCAGACGACCCTCAAGGACTGGGAATCGGACCAAGAAGTCCGCTGGTGCCCCGGTTGCGGAGACTATGCGATCCTCAAAGCGGTGCAGCGCACCCTGCCGGAACTCGGCTGTAACCCGTCGAACACGGTCTTCGTATCGGGCATCGGCTGCTCCAGCCGGTTCCCGTACTACATGTCGAGCTATGGCTTTCACACGATCCACGGCCGCGCGCCGGCGTTCGCTACCGGCATCAAGCTGGCCAATCCGAACCTAGACGTCTGGCTGGTAACCGGCGACGGCGATGGCATGTCGATCGGCGGCAACCATACGATGCACATGATCCGGCGCAACCTGAACTGCCAGATCATGCTGTTCAATAACGAGATTTACGGCCTGACCAAGGGCCAGTACTCGCCCACCAGCCGCACCGGCACGACCAGCCCGACGACTCCGGGCGGTTCGGTTGACCGGCCGATGCTGCCTTGCGCCTTCGCTCTCGGCGCCGGTGCGCGGTTCATTGCGCGCGGGTTTGACGTGTCGAAGAACCTGCCCGAAGTACTGAAGGCTGCCCACCGCCATCAGGGCGCGGCCTTCATCGAAATCTTCCAGAACTGCATCGTCTACAACAAGGACGTGTTCGAAGACTTCGCCGCGCCCAAGGGTGCCGAGGCGCGTCAGCTCTGGCTGAAGAATGGCGAGCCGATGCTGTTCAACGGCGGCACGCAGGGCATTACGCTCGATATCGATGCGCTGATCCTCAAGGTTGTCGATGTTGTCGATGGCGATTGGCAGGCGGCGGGCGTGATCGTCCACGACATTACCAACCGTTCGGTCGCGCATATGCTGGTCGAAATGCCGTTCGGGCCGTTCCCGATGGCGCTCGGCGTGATCTATGACGATCCGCGCCCGACCTATGAAACCGCCGTTCTCGAACAGGACGCGCGGATGAACGAGGGCAAGAGCGCGAACCTCGCCAAGTTGCTCGCCAAGGGTCAGACCTGGACGGTGGAGCCGGCCGGGCCGGACCTCTAGAGGCCATCTGGCACGGCATCGGCAAGGGCTTTCGCGGGGCGGTAGAACAGCGCTTCGGCAAGGAAGGCCCAGCCGGCGCCGCCCAGCCAGCCAGCGATCACGTCGCTGGGGTAATGCACGCCCAGAGCCACCCGGCTTGAGGCGACAAGCATCGACAAGATGCCGGCCGCGCCAATGAGCGTCCAGCGCACCCGCCGCCGCACGCTGCAGGTCGCAAAAGCGAGCGCGATGGCGATGAAGCCCAGCGCCGAATTGAAGCTGTGACCGCTCGGGAAGCTCATGCCGCCGGCTTCGACCAAGTGCGGCACGAGGTAAGGGCGAGGGCGGCCGACCAGATCCTTGATCGCCAGTTCGACGGCGAGGCCGGTGAGGATCGTGACCACCATCAGCACCGCCTCGCGCCGCAGCCGTAGGAAGAACAGCGCTACGAATGCGGCGATCGTGGCGATCGTGCGCAGGAACGTACCGCCCAGCGCGGTGACGTCCCGAACCGCCTCGGCAACCCCAGCCGAGCCGATCAACGACAGATCGCCGCCGTGGCGGAACAGGCGGAGACCTGCCTCGTCTAATGTGACGATCCGGCCAGAGTGAACCAGCCAGGTCATCAGGCCGAAGCCCAGCCAGCAGACAATCCCGGCGATTAGGGCGTGTTGAGGATCAACCTGCCACCCGCGCTGGGGCAGGACGACAGTTTCGGCGGGAAGCGGCGTATCCATGCGCGGCATAAGGCATTGGTTCGCCAAAGGTTGCAAGCGCGCGGCAATGTTGCCAACCACCGGCGATGGATAATCTCACCCATTCGCTGATCGGCGCGGCGCTCGGTCAGGCGGGGCTCAAGCGCAAGACGGGGCTGGCCATGCCGGCGCTTATCATCGCGGCGAACCTGCCGGATATCGATGCGCCTTGTGCGCTCTACGGTGTCGAATCGCTCGCGATGCGGCGGGGGATTACCCACGGGCCGATCGCGCTGGTGCTGCTGCCGCTGGTGCTGGCGGGGCTACTGATTGCTTTCGATCGCTGGCAGGCGAGAAGGGGTACACGGCCGGAGAAGCGCTTGCCGGTCCATGCCGGGTGGCTGGTGGCGCTTTGCTACATTGGTATCCTGACGCACCCGTTCTTCGATTGGCTGAACAGCTACGGCATCCGCCTGCTTGAACCGTTCTCGCACCGCTGGTTCTACGGGGACGCGCTGTTTATCGTTGATCCCTGGATATTGGCAATGCTTGGGGCCGGGATATGGCTGTCCCGACGCAGGGAGCGTGCGCAAAAACCGAAGGCATCGGCACCGGCACGCGTGGGAGCCTATGGTGTCATGGCCTACGTTGGCGTTAACCTTGCAATTACATGGGACCTGGCTCCCCAGCCGATCAGTTACGTAGAGAAGACAGTTGCCAACCCTGTTCCCATCGCCTTCTGGAAACGTGACCGGCTCACCAGAACCGTTGAAAATGAGCGCGGTAGTCAGATCGTGTCCATATCCGGCGATCAAGGTCAAGTATCGGATTTCGGCCCCATCAACATGTCCGACCCCCGCATCGCCGAGTGGTCGAAGAACGACCCTGCCGCGAAGGCATTCCTGTTCTGGAGCCGGATGCCGGTTGCAGAACTCCACGATGATCACATCACCCTGCGCGACCAGCGTTTCCTTGGTTCACCTGCGTCTGGCCAATTCACTGTGACCCTGCGAAAGCCCAAGCCATGACCGCCCCCGTAATAGTCTGGTTGCGCCGCGATCTTCGCCTTGCCGATCAGGCCGCATTTCACGCTGCGGCGCAGAGCGGCGCGCCGGTTATCCCGGTCTATGTTCTCGATGACGAGACGCCGAAGCATCGCGCAATGGGCGGGGCTTCGCGCTGGTGGCTGCACCATTCGCTCGCCAGCCTTGACGCCGACTTGCGGAAGCTGGGATCGCGCTTGATCCTGCGGCGCGGCGCGAGTGCAGAGGTGCTGGCAGCCCTCGCGGCAGAGACGGGCGCTCGCGAAGTCCACGGCCTGCACCACTACGAACCGTGGTGGCGCAATGCCGAGAAGGCGGCGGGCAAAGCGCTCGACCTGCATCTCCACCACGGCAATTACCTCGCGCCGCCGGGATCGGTGCTGACCGGCGGCGGGACGCCCTACAAGATATTCACGCCGTTCTGGCGCGCGCTGAGTGAGACTCTGCCGCCCCCCGATCCGCTGCCAGCTCCGGACAAGCTGTCCGCCCCTGAAAGTTGGCCAAAGTCGGACGATCTTGCCGATTGGGGCCTGCTCCCCACCAATCCCGACTGGGCCGGTGGTTTTCGCAGCGAATGGACGCCCGGGGAGGCCGGCGCGGCCGAGCGGCTGGAGGACTTCACCAATCAGGTCGCCCGCTATGCCGACCAGCGCAACCTGCCATCGGTCGAGGGCACGTCTCGCCTGTCTCCGCATCTGCATTTCGGGGAAGTGTCGCCCGCCACGATCTGGCACTCCGTTTCTTCGCGCAAGGGCAGCTCCGGCACCTTCCTCGGCGAGATCGGCTGGCGTGACTATGCGACCAACGTGGTCCAGCAGTTCCCGGATTACGGTGCGAAATCATACAAGACGGAGTTTGACAGCTTCCCCTGGCGCAGCGGCCCGGAAGCGGAAGCGGACCTCAAGGCATGGCAGCAGGGGCGCACCGGCTATCCCATTGTCGATGCAGGAATGCGACAGCTCTGGGCGACCGGGTGGATGCACAACCGGGTGCGGATGATCGCCGCCAGCTTCCTGATCAAGCATCTCTTGATCGACTGGAAGCGCGGCGAGGAGTGGTTCTGGGATACGCTGGTTGATGCCGATTATGCACAGAACGCGGTCAATTGGCAGTGGTCAGCCGGGAGCGGGGTCGATGCCAACATGTTCGTGCGGATCATGGCGCCGCTCACGCAGAGCCCGAAGTTCGATGCCGCCGGTTACATCCGCGAATGGGTGCCTGAACTGGCGAGGCTTAAGGACGACGTGATCCACGATCCCACGGTGCGACCCTCTGGTTATCCAGATCGGATCGTAGACCACGCCTTCGCTCGCAACCGGGCGTTGGAGGCTTACAGGATCGGCCGGTAAACCGAATCGCCGCGCCAGCGAGCGAGGATGTTGTCGTGCACGATCGGGCTGAGCAGGTTCTCGAAAGCGCAGCCGGCCAGGCTGTTGTCCCACCAGATTACTTGTGCGGGCAGGGCTTCAAGTCCGGGCAGCGTCAGCCAGCAGACCGATCCGGGATGCAGCCGGTTGATCGCCGAGCAGCAGAAGCCGCCCAGTGAAAGATCATGCACGACCGTAGTGAAGCTGCGCATGCCCGACGCGCGGAAGCTGCCGGGAATCTGGATGCGCGTGCGCGGGGCGCAGCGGTCTTCCTGTGCGGCGATATGGTAGCGGTCGGGGGCGAGATAGTCTGTGCTCATTGCCGTGCTCCGGTGTTGGCAGGCCGACGTCCCGAAAGCGGAAAACCGGACAACAAGCGCACGCGACCCTTTGCGTCCGCTGCAAGCATTATCCCAGATCGCGGTTGAGGGGAGTTTATGAAGCAGTGTTAACGGAATCGCGGTTGCCGGTGGCAAATTGTTTACCAAGCAGGGCAATCACGTGTTCAGCAACTTCCGAGGGAAGCTTGACCGTCTGCGGGTCTTCGCCCGGATAGGCCTTGGCCCGCATCGCTGTGCGGGTTGCGCCGGGATCGACAATTGCGACCCGTATCTTGCTGATATTCTTTACTTCTTCAGCATAGCACTGGAGGAGCACTTCGAACGCGGCTTTACTGGCGGCATAGGCGCCCCAGAAGGCGCGCGGCTTGGTCGCCACGCTGGAAGTCACCGCGATGACCCGCGCGTCCTTGCTTGCCTTGAGCATCGGATCGAAAGCGGCGAGCAGTGCCTGCTGAGCAAGGACGTTGGTTGTTAACGCCTTGTTGAACCCTGCCGATTCGATCTGTGTCACGGCCATCAGTGGCGGCAGGATCGCGGCATTGAGCACGAGGATATCAAGCGCCTGCCAGCGGCCATGTAGTGCGGTGGCTAGCCGGACGATCCCGTCAGGCTCGGCAAGGTCAACCGGGGCGATGGTGGCATGGCCGCCGGCAGCGAAAATGCGCTCCTCGACCGCTTCGAGCGCCTTGGTATCACGTCCGGTGAGGATGACGTGCGCCCCGGCTGCGGCCAGCGCCTCGGCTGTGGCCGCACCGATGCCCCGGCTCGAACCCGTGACGAGGGCGAGCTGGCCTTCAAACGGGCGCTGGCTCACTGCTGGCAGCTCATATCAGTTCATCGACCGCCAGTGAAAGCTGGTCGGGCGATTCCTTCTCGGCCAGGTCGGTCAGGCGGGTGGGATAATCGCCGGTGAAGCAGGCATCGCAATGGCTGGGCTTCGAAGCGTCGCGCTTGGGTTCGCCAACGGCGCGATAGAGGCCGTCGATCGAAACGAAGGCGAGGCTGTCGGCATGGATGAATTCCGCCATGCCCTGAATGTCCATGCGCGCAGCGAGCAGCTTGCTGCGTTCGGGCGTATCGACGCCGTAGAAGCAGGAATTGCTGGTCGGCGGGCTGGCGACGCGCATGTGGACTTCGGCCGCGCCGGCATCGCGCATCATCTGCACGATCTTGAGGCTGGTGGTGCCGCGCACGATCGAATCGTCGATCAGCACGATGCGCTTGCCGGCGACGAGCGCGCGGTTGGCATTGTGCTTGCGCTTCACATCGGCGTGGCGCGCGCCGTCTTCGGGCTGGATGAAAGTGCGCCCGACATAGTGCGAACGGATGATGCCAAGTTCGAACGGAATACCCGATTGTTGGGCATAGCCAATGGCGGCAGGGACGCCGCTGTCAGGCACGGGAATGACGATATCCGCATCGGCCGGCGCTTCCTTGGCCAGCTCGACGCCGATCTGCTTGCGCACTTCGTAGATCGATCGGTCACCCGTCACCGAATCCGGGCGACTGAAATAGACATGTTCGAAAATGCACGGGCGCGCCGCATGCTTGCCGAACGGACGGTGGCTGGTGATCCGGCCATCGATGCGGACTTCGACGATTTCGCCGGGTTCAACCTCGCGGACGAAATCAGCGCCGATCACGTCAAGCGCGACGGTTTCGCTGGCGAAGATCGTCGCATCGCCCATCTTGCCCATGACCAGCGGGCGGATGCCCAGCGGATCGCGGCAAGCAACCATACGCTTGGGCGTGGTGCAGATCAGCGAATAGGCGCCTTCGACCATGCGCAGCGCATCGACGAAGCGGTCTAGCAGCGTGGGATAGCGGCTGGTGGCGATCAGATGGATGATCACTTCGGTGTCAGAGGTCGACTGGAAGATCGAGCCCTTGTTCACCAGCTCGCGCTTGAGCGCCATCGCGTTGGAAATGTTACCATTATGCGCGATCGAGAATGCCCCGCGCGCCAGATCGGCGTGGAGCGGCTGGACGTTGCGCAGGCCTTGTCCGCCGGTGGTGGAATAGCGCACGTGGCCCGATGCCATCGTGCCGGGAAGCTCGGCGAAGATCGGCGGGCCGGAGAACACCTGCGCCACGTGGCCAATGCCGCGGCGGGCGTAGAAATCGGCACCGTCCACGCTGACAATGCCGCAGGCTTCTTGCCCGCGGTGCTGCAGGGCGTGGAGCCCCAGCGCAGTGATGGACGCCGCGTCCTTGGCGCCGATAACGCCGAAAATGCCGCATTCCTCGCGCAGTTTGTCGCCATCTGCGTCGAAAAATGGATGAGTTAGGTTCATGGGGATTCGCACCGGACCTTGCCTGGCCCGCGCTTTGGCCCGCTTGCCGGGGAAAGGCAAGCACCGCTTTGCGCTTCGCCATTGCCCTGTGCGGGGGACCGCCCTAAATGCCGGACGCACCGCTGAAAATCGAAGCGCTGCCGAAAAGGACATTGAACCTCTTGCTGCTTTCCCCCTTCGAATGGATGATCGCCAAGCGATATATGCTGCCCGGCAAGGGGGAGCGGATGATCGCGCTGGTCGCCTCGATCGGCGTCATTGTCGTCATGCTGTCGGTCGCGCTGCTGATTGTGGTGATGAGCGTGATGAACGGTTTCCGCGCCGAACTGATCGACAAGATCGTCGGGCTCAACGGCCACGCCATCGTTCAGGCTTACGGAGGCCGGCTGGAAAACTGGCAGGGCATTCTCAAGCAGATCAAGGCCACCGACGGCGTGACCGAGGCATCGCCGCTCATCGAACAGCCGCTGCTGACCACGTTCAATGGCCGGGTCGAGGCGATCCTGCTGCGTGGGAACACGCCAGAAGACATCGCCAAGATCAAGCCAAAGGTCGTCGATGGCGACTTGTCGGGCCTTGTCCCCGAATCCGGTGCCGTCGCGGTCGGATCGCGGCTGGCGGAAAATCTTGGAGCGCGGGTGGGCGATACGATCACCATCATCAACCCGCAGGGCCGCTCGACCCCGTTCGGCACGGTTCCGCGCGAAATCGCCTACCGGGTCGACGCGATTTTCGAGATCGGCATTTACGATTACGACGAACGCTTCGTCGTTATGCCCATGGCGGACGCGCAGACGCTGCTGCTGACCGGCGATTCGATCGGCATGATTGAGGTGAAGACTGACGACGCCGATACTGCCGCCGAAACGCTCGCGCCGATTGCCGCAAAGCTGGAAGGGCAGGCGGTGGTTTCCGACTGGAAGACGATCAATTCCGGCCTGTTCGAGGCGCTGCAGGTGGAGCGCGTTGCCATGTTCTTTGCGCTGTCGCTGATCGTGCTGGTCGCGGCGTTCAACATCCTCTCGTCGCTGGCGATGATGGTCCACACCAAGTCGCGCGACATTGCGATCATGCGGACCATGGGCGCCACGCGCAAATCTATGTTGCGGACGTTTGTCACGGCCGGAACGGTGGTCGGCACGGCGGGAACGCTAGCGGGCCTTGCTCTGGGCTTCATCATCCTGATCTTCCGCCAGCCGATCGTGACCGGCATCGAACTGCTGACCGGCCAATCTCTGTGGGACCCGAAGATCCGTTTCCTCACCGAACTGCCCGCGCGCACCGATCCGGTTGAGGTCATGGCCATCACCGGGCTGGCCATCGGGCTGAGCTTCCTCGCCACGCTCTACCCCGCCTACCGCGCGGCGAGCACCGATCCTGTGCAGGTGCTGCGTTATGAGTGACCCGGTCGTCAAACTGGACAAGCTGACCCGCAGCTTCGAGCAAGGCGATGTTCGCATCGACGTGCTCAAAGGCGTGGACTTCGAAGTGCGCCCCGGCGAGATCGTTGCGCTGCTGGGCCCATCAGGTTCGGGCAAGTCGACCATGCTGCAAGCGATCGGCCTGCTCGAAGGCGGCTTTGGCGGACGCATCCTGATCGCCGGGCAGGACGCCTCGGCGCTTGATGGCGATGAACGCACCACGCTGCGCCGTGAGCACATCGGTTTCGTTTATCAGTTCCACCACCTGCTGGCGGATTTCTCGGCGCTGGAGAACGTCATCATCCCGCAGATGATCGCCGGCACCCCGCGCGCCGATTGCGACGTCCGGGCGCGCGAATTGCTCGGGCTTCTGGGGCTCGGCGAGCGACTGGAACACCGGCCCAACAAGCTTTCCGGCGGTGAGCAGCAACGTGTCGCCGTGGCGCGCGCACTGGCGAACAAGCCGGCGCTCGTGCTGGCGGATGAACCGACCGGCAACCTTGACGAAGGCACGGCTGACAAGGTCCTCGCCGAATTTATCAAGCTGGTGCGCGACAACGGCAGCGCTGCTGTGGTGGCGACTCACAACGAACGGATGGCCTACGCAATGGACCGCGTGGTCCGCCTGCATGACGGGGTGCTCGAATGACGACTATCGCCGATTTCGCCGCCCGCTTGCCGAATGGTGAGGAAGTCAGCTTGACCGACAAGCTGGGCAAGGTGCTGTTGGTGGTCAACACTGCCAGCAAGTGCGGATTTACCCCGCAGTATGATGGGCTGGAGGCACTGTGGCGCCAATACGGCGAGCTCGGGTTTGAAGTTGTCGCCTTTCCCTGCAACCAGTTCGGCGGGCAGGAACCGGGATCAGCGGAAGAAATCGACCAGTTCTGCAAGGTCAACTTCGGCCTCAGCTTCCCGTTGATGGGCAAGGTCGAGGTCAATGGCGATGGTGAGACGCCGCTCTATCATTGGCTGAAGCAGGAAGCTCCGGGCCTTTTCGGCACCAGGAAGATCAAGTGGAACTTCACCAAGTTCCTCATCGGCCGAGATGGCAAGGTCGTGCGCCGCTATGGTCCGACGGACAAGCCGAAGAGCATTGCGTCGGATATCGAGGCGCTTCTCTGAGGCGGGTCGCACGGTTTTCCCCAAGCCCGGCGCATCTGCCCTTGAACCCGGCGCCTTGCCGACCATAGTGCGCTGATGGCTTTCGTACCCTTCGTCCCGCTGCGCGTGTTCTCCAGCTATACCATGCTGGACGGCGCGATCGATCCGAAGGCGATTGCCAAACTGGCGAAGGAACGCGGCTTTCCCGCAATCGCCATGTGCGATCGCAACGGGCTCTACGGGGCAATGCCGTTCGCATCGGCTTGCAAGGATATCGGCATCCAGCCGCTGATTGGCGCATTCCTCGGCGTCTGCCGGGGGGACGGCAAGACGATCGACTGGCTGGCGCTGCTCGCCCAGAACGAGGACGGCTGGAACAACCTGTGCCACCTTGTCAGCCGCGCGCATCTCGATCGACCGCTTGAGCGTGATCCGCATGTCGCCCTGGCCGACCTCGACGGCCGCACCAATGGCCTGATCGCGCTGACCGGCGCGGGCGAGGGGGCGCTGGCCCGCATGCTTGCGGAAGGCCGCAAGGACGAGGCCGAACACCTGTGCGAACGGCTGGAGGCGCTATTCCCCGGCCGGCTTTATATCGAGATCGCGCGCCGCAATGACCCCATTGAGGAAGCCTCCGAGGTCGCACTGATCGACCTGGCCTATGCGCGCGATCTGCCGCTGGTCGCGACCAACCCCGCCAATTACGCCGAGCCCAACTTCTCCGCCGCGCACGACGCCTTGTTGTGCATCGCCAGCTCGACCCACATCGACGCCGCCGAGCGCCCGCGTACCAGCAAGGACGCCTGGGTGAAGAGCGAGCCGATGATGCGCGAGCTCTTTGCCGATCTGCCCGAGGCGCTGGCCAACACCCTCGTCGTCGCCAAACGCTGCGCCCTCATGCCGCCCAAGCGCAAGCCGCTGCTGCCCAGCCTTGCCGGTGACAAGGAAGGCGAAGCGGCGATGCTGATCGCCGATGCGCGGGCGGGCCTCGAAAAGCGGCTCGAACCCTATGGCGAGATGGAGCCGGCTGATCGCCAGACCTATTTCGACCGGCTCGATTTCGAAACCAATGTCATCAACGGCATGGGCTTCGCCGGCTACTTCCTGATCGTTGCCGACTTCATCAAGTGGGCCAAGGACAACGACATTCCGGTGGGGCCGGGGCGTGGTTCGGGCGCGGGTTCGGTGGTTGCCTGGGCGTTGACCATTACTGATCTCGACCCGCTGAAACTGGGCCTGCTTTTCGAACGCTTCCTCAACCCGGAACGCGTTTCGATGCCGGACTTCGACATCGACTTCTGCGAAACCCGCCGCGGCGAGGTGATCCGCTATGTCCAGCAGAAGTACGGCCACGATCACGTCGCCCAGATCATTACCTTCGGCAAGATGAAAGCCCGCGCGGTGCTGCGCGATACCGGGCGCATCCTGCAGATGAGCTATGGCCAGGTCGACCGGCTGTGCAAGATGGTGCCCAACCATCCGACCGACCCGTGGACCCTGCCGCGCGCTCTCAACGGTGCCGCCGAATTCCGCCGCGAATACGAGAATGACGAGGAAGTGAAACGCCTCGTCGATCTGGCCATGCAACTGGAAGGCCTGCCACGCAATTCGTCTACTCACGCTGCCGGCGTTGTCATCGGCGACCGCCCGCTGGCGCAACTGGTGCCGCTCTACCGCGATCCGCGCGGCGACATGCCGGTGACCCAGTTCGACATGAAATATGTCGAGGACACCGGCCTGATCAAGTTCGACTTTCTTGGCTTGAAGACGTTGTCAGTGCTGCAAAAGGCTATTCAGCTGATGCAGCGGCGCGGGATCGAGATCGACCTTGGCCTGCTGTCATGGGACGATGCCGAGGTTTACCAACTGCTCCAGCGCGGTGACACGGTCGGCGTTTTCCAGCTTGAATCGGAAGGCATGCGCCGCACGCTGGCGGCGGTAAAGCCGACCAATTTCGGAGACATCATCGCGCTCGTCTCGCTCTATCGCCCGGGGCCGATGGACAACATACCGCTGTTCGGCCGCCGCAAGAACGGGCTGGAAGCGATTGAATATCCGCACGAAAAGCTCGAAGGCATTCTTGCCGAAACCTACGGCATCTTCGTCTATCAGGAACAGGTCATGCAGGCCGCGCAGATCCTTGCTGGCTATTCGCTTGGCGACGCCGACTTGCTGCGCCGCGCCATGGGCAAGAAGGTCCAGGCCGAAATGGATGCCCAGCGCCAGCGCTTCGTCGATGGCTGCAAGGAACTGTCGGGCATCGACAAGACCAAGGCCAACGAACTGTTCGACTTGATCGACAAGTTTGCCGGCTATGGCTTCAACAAGTCGCATGCCGCCGCCTATGCGTTGCTCGCCTATCAGACGGCCTGGGTGAAGACGCATTACCCGCATGAATTCTATGCCGCTTCGATGTGCTTTGACATGCATCAGTCGGAAAAGCTGGCGGTCTACGTCGATGACATGCGCCGCGCGGGGCTCATCCTCGCCGGGCCGGACATCAACCATTCGGAAGCCGAATTCTCGGTTGACCAGACCGACGAGGGGCTGGCGGTGCGCTATGGCATGGCCGGCATCCGCAATGTCGGCGAAAAGGCGATGGACGCCATCGTTGCCGAGCGTGAGGCGAACGGGGCCTTCACCAGCCTTGAGGACCTGTTCAAGCGCGCTCCCTATGGCTCGATGAACCGGCGCCAGTTGGAAGGCCTTGCCGCCGCCGGGGCGTTCGACGCGCTCGACAGCAACCGCGCGCGTGTGATGGCCAATGCCGATATGTTGCTGGCTGTGGCGGACGAGGCCGAGCGCAGCCGCAATTCCGGGCAGGCGGCGCTGTTCGGCGGTGACGATCACGCCGCTCCGGCGCTGCGGCTGGCCGATGTGCCGCCGTGGAGCCGTGCCGAGCAGATGGCCAAGGAGCGCGAGAATTTCGGCTTCTACTTCGCCGCCCACCCGGTCGAACAATGGCGCGCGATTGCAAATTCCAACGGCGCGCGGACCTATACGAGCCTGATGCAGAGCGGCGTTCCGGGCGGCGGGCGCCTGCCGGCGACTATGGCGGCAATGATCGAGGGCGTGCAGCGGCGCAAGACCAAGCGCGGCAAGGACTTCTGCATGGCCGATTTCTCGGATTCATCGGGCCAGTTCTCCGCCTCATGCTTTGAGGAATCGCTGGTGCCGAGCTTCCTCGAATGGGCGCGCGATGGCACGTGCATCCTGCTGCAGGTCGAACTCGACGCGCCGAGCCCGGACGAACCGCCGCGCATCACCGTGCGCAGCGCCCAGCCGCTCGCCGAAGCGAAGCAGGCGGCGCGGATGGAACTGCGCCTGGAGATTGACCGGATCGAGGCCATTTCCGACCTTGCCATGCTGCTGCCCCGGTCCGCCGAAGCCACTGGTGAAGTGATCGCCATCCTGCGCACGGGCGGGGCGAAAGAGCCGTTGATGCGGCTTGGCGGCGACTTCCAGCTCGATTCCGAACTGGTCGACCGGCTGACCATGATCGACGGTGTCCGCAATCCCGTCCTGAGCGCCCGGCGCGGCGCAGCGCACCTGCGGCTCGTGGCCTGATCGCGCTATGGATTGCGTCAATCCCAGCCGCGAGAACTTCGATCATTTCAAGTCGTTGCCGCGCGATGAGCCGGTGCACCTGCTCAACATGATCCGCTTTCGGGGGGCCGCCCTCTATCCCGAGGGCCACCCCTGCGCCGGTCTGGGCTGGAGCGGCGAGCGGGCATTCGAAGAATATTTCACCCGCGTAGTGCCGTTCATTGAGCGGCTGGGCGGGGGCATCGCATGGGCGGGCACGTTCGAAGGCGTCATCACTGGCCCCGCGCAGTTCGAATGGGACAAGGTCTTCGTCATGGGCTTCCCCACGGCCGGCGCCTTCCTCGCGCTAGTGACCGATCCGAATTACAAAGCCGAAGTCGTCGATCACCGTACGGCGGCGGTGCAGGACAGTCGGCTGGTGCGCTACCGCCCGGGCTAGAAGAGCCGCATCTGGTCGCCGATTGACGGCCGCCGGAACTGCGTGCTGTCCAGCTCCAGCCGGGCTTCGTTCATGCCAAGCCGCCGGGCTGCCAGCCGGAAACGGGTGCGGAACAGGTCGGCCCAGACGCCTTGCGGCTTCATCCGGCTGAAGAAATTGGAATCGTTGTCACGCCCGTTGCGCACCGACTGGACGATCGACATGACTTTGCCGGCCCGGTCCGGATAGTGCGCCGCCAGCCATTCGCGGAAAAGCGGCGCCACCTCGTGCGGCAACCGTAGCATGATCCAGCTGGCCGAGGTCACGCCCAAAGCCGCTGCGCTTTCAAGGATGCCCTCGATAAATTCATCGGTGATCGACGGGATGACCGGCGCGATAGAAACGTGCGCCGGCACACCGGCCTGAACCAGCTTGCCCAGCGCTGCGAGCCGTTTTCCGGGTGCTGACGCACGCGGTTCGAGCAGGGTGGAAAGGCGGGCATCGAGACTGGTAACTGACACACCGACCGCGACGAGGTTCAGTTTCGCCAGCTCACCCAGCAGGTCGATGTCGCGCACCACGCGGTCGCTCTTCGTGGTAATCGTCACCGGGTGCCGCGCCTCAAGGCAGACTTCGAGAATCTGGCGCGTGATGCCGTAATGCCCTTCGATTGGCTGGTAGGGATCGGTGTTGGTGCCCATGGCGATAGGTGCAGGGCGGTAGGGCTTACGAGCGAGCTCAGCGCGCAGCAGTTCTGCCGCATTGGGCTTGGCGAACAGCTTCGTCTCGAAATCCAGTCCCGGAGACAAGTCGTGATAAGCGTGAGACGGCCGCGCAAAGCAGTAGATGCAGCCATGCTCGCAGCCGCGATTGGCATTGATCGAGCGGTCGAAAGGAATGTCAGGCGAAGTATTGCGGCTGATGATCGACCGCGCCGCTTCCTCGGTCACCGTCGTCCGCAGCTTGGGCGCGCCGTCATCGACCTGCTCGCGCGCGTCGAGCCAATCGCCATCGGCCTCGCGCGCGGCAAGGCCGAAGCGTTGCGGCACCTGCGCTGACTGCGCACCGCGGCCATGGACGATGTCGGGGTGGGACATGCCGCGATCAGAACATAAAAAGAACAAAGATGCAAGCCGACTAACGTTCGCCACTCTCGCAAGCTATCAATGCATTACGTGCCAGCCGATCCAAAAAATTATTCTCAGAAGGCTCAGTCCAGGAACGGAGCGGTTCGACCAGAGCGGGATCGGCAAGAAGTTCCGCTGCTTCGAAAACAGCCATGCATGCAAAATCGCCCAGCAAGGCCCGCAGAACAAAAGGCAGTGCCAAGTTCTTATCGCGCATTGCCAGCCCTAGCATCGCCTCGGCCCTGACAACATCATCCTCATCGTTGGCCGCCGCCAATAGGGCAGTTCGAACTTCGCTGGTATCAATTGCCTCCTGCGCAAGAAGCATCGTGGCCCAGTCGCGATTGGAGCGATCGTCGTCTCGAGTCATTGATACCAGCTTGCGAAGATTGGCTTCGGCCAGAGCACTGCCCGTCAGCGGGATTTCGTCAGCGATGAAAGCCCTCAGGAAATCTGACTTTGGTTCGTACCGTTCGTTCACTTGCGATTGCTGGCATCGTTGGTTGTGGAGGGCAAGTGGACTATTTTCTCCGCGCCACGACTATCTGGCGCAGCAACCAGCCGCGACTTTGCAGCCCGTCAGGCTCGCGGCCAGCCTAGACTTCCTTGAGCCTCGGCATCAGCTCAACAAAGTTGCAGGGCCGGTTGCGGCTGTCGAGCTGTTCGGCGAGAATGCCGTCCCAGCCATCCTTCACCGCTCCGTTCGATCCGGGCAGGGCGAAGATGTACTTGCCGCGTGCGACGATGGCCATGGCGCGGCTCTGTATGGTCGAGGTGCCGATCGTGCCATAGCTGATCCAGCGAAACAGCTCACCGAAGCCGGGGATGTCCTTGCCTTCGCTCGATTCCTTGACCCGATCGAGCGCCTCTGGCGTCACGTCGCGGCCCGTCAGGCCAGTGCCTCCGGTGGTGACAATGCAATCGACGTTGCGGTCATCGAGCCAGTTGTTGAGCCGGCTGGTCAACCGCGCTGCATCGTCAACCTCGATCGCGCGGAACACCAGGTTGTGTCCGGCGGCCTTGATCCGTTCGGCCAAGATATCGCCGGACGTGTCCGTCTCGGGCGTACGCGTGTCTGAAACGGTGAGCAGCGCTATGTTGATCGGCTTGAACAGCCGCGACGGGTCAACGGCCACGGATGAGCGTTCCGTTGGCTGCCATGCGCATGCCTTCGCTGCCGGTGAGGCCGGGGAAAGTGGGCCACAACCCCTGCGCCAGCGCCATGCGGCTTTCCGATGGGCCACCCGCCTGCCGCTCGTACATCCAGTAATTGCGCATCACGATGTTAACGTAGCCGCGCGTCTCCCAATAGGGGATCGATTCGACCCACAGCAGCGGATCGCCTGAATCGCGGATTTCGGTATTCCAGCGCGAGATCGGCAGCGGCCCGGCGTTATAGGCGGCCATGACTTTGGGAAGCAGGCCCTGCGTACCCGGCGCGTTTTTCAGCGCCTGAAGGTGCGCCTGCCCGAAGGCGAGATTGACTTCCGGCTTGGCGAGGTCCGCGGCGCTGCCAGCGATACCGAGCTCCGGCCCGCGGTCCTTGGCGGCCGCCGGCATGATCTGCATCAGACCCTTGGCGCCGGCGGGACTGATCGCGCGGGTGCGGAACACCGATTCCTGCAAGGCATGGGCATAGACCAGCGCCGGATCGACGCGCCATCCGGTCGAGGGCGTCCACTTCGGCGTCGGATAGCGGATTGCACGTTCGGGCTGGCCGCCATTCGGCGCGTTGAACGCCATCCACAGCTGGGTCGAAGGCAGGCCAAGATCGCGCGCAAGGCGGGTCAACGGCTGGTATTGCGCAGGCTCGCCAATGCGCGCCTGATGGCGCAGCACTTCGTCGGCAAGACCGTCGCGGCCAATCTCGGCGAGCGCCACGGCGGCGCGGACGTTCGGCACTTCGCGCAGCTTCTGCCAGTCGGACTGACTGAAATCGGCGCCGGCATGGGTTTCGGGAATCTTCAGGCCGAGCGATTCGGCGGCGAGCATCCCGTAAAGCGTTTCATCGCGCGCGGCGGCCATGCGCAGCGGCGTGCTCGCCTTTTCGGGCTGGCGGCAACGCACGTGAGCGCGGCTCTGCCAGTAATAGGCGGCGCTTTTCAGTTCGCTGTTCTCGGCAAGATCGGCGGCCTTGGTAAAGGCATCGACTGCGCCCTGGCAGTCACCCAGCCGCCAAGCGGCAAGGCCGGTGGTCCAATGGCCTTCCGCCACCCACGGCCCTGCGCCATCGGCGACAGTGCGGGCCAGCGCGAAGGCGTTGCCGTCCTGATTCTCGATGTAGAATGACCAGGCAATCTTGGTGCGCCATTCCGCGCGGGCATTGGGGCTGAGCGTGGCGTCGATGCCGTCGAGGAGGACGCGCGCGGCGGCGGGGTCGTCAGCCTTGATCTTGGCGGTAATGGCGGCGGAGATTGATGCCGGCATCGTCCCATCATTGGTGTCGCGCGGGCGCAAGCGCTTGGGGCTGGATTGCAGGCTGATAAAGCGCTGGCTTTCCGGCAGCGAAGGCACCGCCAGCGATCCGCGCTTGGCGGCGAGCGAGGCGATCTGTTCGGCTGAGGGAAGCTGCGTGCCCTGCGCCAGCCAGCTATCGAGCGCGGCAAGCTCAATCTTCGGGCTGCGCGCGTCGAGGAAGTATTCGGACTTGGCGACAAGGTGCAGCGGACCATCTGGCTTCTGCGCCAGCATGGTCTGGACTTTGACCCAATCGGCCTTGTCAATCGCGCCGAACAGGTCTGAATAATAGGCGCGTTCATCCGCGCTCAGCAGGGCGGGCACGGCGGTGCGATCGGCGCGATTCCGGAAATAGTCGATCGCGGCGGAATTGGCCTGTGCCGGCGCGGAAATACCCGCAACCATTACGGTGCTTGCGCTTGCCAGCAGTATCTTCCTGAACTGTGTCACGCAGATTGTTTCCCGATCTCTTCCGTCTGGCCCCACTCCAGCCACTTGCGCCAGAACGCCGCCTTGGCGGTCGGACGCACCATTGCATCGAGCCCGTGGGCGGCGAGCAACGGGATTGTCCCCCCCTCATGGTTAAAGGAGCGTAAACTTTGAGCGCTTTGCGCCGGGTCGTTGCCGACCAGCGGCAGGATGTTCGCCCCGAAGACAATCAGGCGTTGCGGGGCGGCCAGATGGAGGTGGTGCCGGGTGATTTCGCCAAGGCCTGCCTCGGCCAGCGCCGCGATATCGGGCAGCGGCGTGTGACGGACGAGCACTGAAGCTTGATAAACACTGTCTTGCTCAATCCCCATCGCGACGAGTATCGCTGACAACAGCTTGCCTTGTTTGCCGGAGAGGAGCTGATCGGTGTCCGCTTCCTCGGGTTGTTCGACCAGAACCATCAGCGGTGCGCCAACCACGCCCCTCGACGCAATACGGCGCGAAACTTGCCCGCCATCGAGCGAAGGCTCTTCCAGCCACCACTGCCGGAACGCATCGAGGTTTTGCGGCAACTTTGCCAGATCGCCGCCAATGCGCGGGCGGGGCGGGGGCGGCGGAGCGGAAAATTTCGCGGCCGAGGCAGGGCGGTCATCGCCAAGCGCAGGCTCAGGCTCAGGCTCGGGCGGCGTGATCCACGCCGTCGCCTCATCCGCGAACGCGCAATCGACGCCCGCATCGCGCCACCACGCCATTGCAGCCGCGATATTGCCCGCGAGCATCTGTTGAGATCCCACCACCATCGCCTTGACCCTTGACCTGCCACGGCGCAGCAATCAAGGCGCAAGGCCGTGAGCCGCGCGGATTGCGGGACGAATACGGGAAAAGACGATGATCGAACGCGAATCGATGCCCTATGACGTGGTGATTGTGGGAGGCGGGCCGGCAGGTCTGGCCGCAGCAATCCGCCTCAAACAGGTCAATGCCGACCTTTCGGTCTGCATCTTGGAGAAGGGCAGCGAAGTCGGCGCGCACATTCTTTCAGGCGCGGTCGTCGATCCCAAGGCGCTCGATGAGCTGTTGCCTGACTGGCGCGATGACGGGTGCCCGATGGCGGAAACCCCCGTGACCGACAACTGGCACTGGACCCTGACCAAGACCGGCAAGATGCCGATCCCGCACATTGTCATGCCGCCCTACATGTCGAATCACGGCAATTACACCGGCAGCCTTGGCAACCTCTGCCGCTGGCTGGCGGGCAAAGCCGAGGAACTGGGCGTCGAAATTTTCCCGGGCTTCCCGGCAGCGGAAATTCTTTACGACGACAAGGGTGCCGTGATCGGCGTCCAGACCGGCGACATGGGCGTTGGCCGCGAGGGCGAGCCCAAGGGCGATTTCATGGCCGGTATGAACCTGCTCGCCAAGTATACGGTCTTTTGCGAAGGCGCACGAGGCCACCTGACCAAGAGACTGAAAGACAAGTACGATCTGGAACGCGATTGCCAGCCGCAGAAGTACGGCCTTGGCATCAAGGAACTGTGGGACATCGATCCCGCCAAGCACGTTCCCGGCCGCGTCTTGCACACGCAGGGCTGGCCGCTTTCGGAAAGCGGATCGGGCGGCGGCGGCTTCCTCTACCACCAGGCGAATAACCAGGTGGCGCTCGGCTTCGTCGTCACGCTCGATTACGCCAACCCCTACGTCTACCCGTTCGAGGAATTTCAGCGTTGGAAGCAGCACCCGGAAATCCGCGCCATTCTGGAAGGCGGCAAGCGCGTGTCCTATGGTGCGCGCGCGATCAACGAAGGCGGCTGGCAGGCCGTGCCGCACCTCGCCTTCCCGGGCGGCGTGCTGGCGGGTTGCTCCGCCGGTTTCGTCAACGTGCCGCGCATCAAGGGCAGCCACACCGCGATGAAGAGCGGCATGTTGGCCGCCGAGGCCATTGCCGCTGCCGTGGGAGCTGGCCGTGAGCAGGATGCGCTGGACGAATACGAGGCTGCGGTGCGTTCCAGCTGGATCGCCAAGGAACTGGAACTGGTCCAGAATTCCGAACCGATCCTTGCCAAGTTCGGCGGTGACATGCTCGGCACTGTCCTCGCAGGCATCGAAATGTGGCTGCGCTACCTGAAGATGCCGATCATCAAGCCGATGAAGCATCACACCGATGCGTCGACCCTCCAGCGCGCTGATCTCTACAAGCCGATTGCCTATCCCAAGCCGGACGGCGTGATCACCTTCGACCGCCTGACCAGCGTCAGCTTCTCGTTCACCAACCACGAGGAGGAGCAGCCTTGCCACCTCAAGGTTGCCGATCCGGAACTGCAGAAAACCAGCGAACTGGGCGTCTATGCCGGGCCTTCGACCCGCTATTGCCCAGCGGGTGTCTACGAATGGCTGATCGACGAGGCTGGCCAGCCAAAGTACCAGATCAACGCGCAGAACTGCGTCCACTGCAAGACCTGCGACATCAAGGATCCCAACGGCAACATTACCTGGGTCGCCCCAGAAGGCGGCGGCGGGCCGAACTATCCGAATATGTGAAATCCTCCCCGAAACGGGGGAGCCGAAGGCGTGGCCCTTGGGTCATAGCGGGACCACCGCAGGTGGTGGAGGGGCACAGGCGTGATTTCGAATTCGGTTCTAATTCCTCTGGCGTTCTTGGGCGCGTGGCTGTTGGACAGAAGTGGCCGGAGCTTGGTCAATTACCGGGGTCCGGCGGAAACTGACTTGCAGCGGTCACGGAAGGTGGGTTCACTCGTCGGGTTATCCGCAAAATATGCCGGTGTGCTGCGTTGGTTTTCTATCTTTGCTTGCGCTGTTTCCATAGTCTTGGCTGGCAACCTCGGGCAAACCATCGTGATGGGTTGGTTCATCGCGCTGGCACTGTTGTTCATTGCTGCCGTGACTAGCTCGGTGCTTTCGACTTGGTGGTTCATTGAGCTCAAATATTCGAAACGCTCGAAATGAATGAAACCGCCTTCGCCAAGATCAACCTCGCGCTACATGTCCGCAGGCGGCGGGAGGATGGCTATCACGAACTGGAAACTGTCTTCGCCTTCGTTGATGCGGGGGACACTCTTTCAGTTTCGCGTTCTCCGCGCGATGAGTTCAAAATGGTTGGTGAGTTTGCCTCGCAATTGACTGATCCATTTGACAACATTGTGATGCAGGCTCTGAACGCTTTGCCGCGCCCGGAGGGTTGGGCGGTGACGCTGGAGAAGAACCTTCCCGTCGCTGCCGGGCTGGGCGGGGGTTCCGCCGATGCCGGTGCCGTGTTCCGCCTCGTCGAGCGCGAATATGGTTTGCCGAACGATTGGCACGCCCGTGCGGCGAAACTTGGCGCTGATGTGCCGGC
>NZ_JANPGP010000117.1:0-15176 GCF_031424035.1 Novosphingobium sp. | reverse complement strand
AGCTTTCCGCTTTCCTATGCCGGCGAGAGCGTTCCCTGTTGCCCGCCTCGCCTTCGATGAGGCCGAATTTGTCGGGGCCTATACGCGCGCTTGCGGGGCCACTCAAGCGCCTCTAGGGGATTATTTTGCCGCCATGCAAGCGGCTTGGCGTTTCTGGTGAAAATTCACAGGATAAAGGGTTCCCGAGCAATGCAGGATGAAGAGGTACTGGCCGAGTTCCGCGCCAGCAAGGCGCTGCTGGAAGGCCATTTCCTGCTCTCCTCCGGCCGCCACAGCGCGCATTACCTGCAATGCGCGCGCGTGTTGATGGATCCGGACCGCGCCAGCCGCCTTGCCGTTGCGCTCGCCGGAAAGCTCCCGCGCGACCTGCGCAAGCAGATCGCCAAGGTGGTTTCGCCGGCAATGGGCGGCGTGATCATCGGTCACGAGATGGGCCGCGCACTCGGCGTGGAGGCGATGTTTGTCGAGCGCCCGACCGGAACTTTCGAATTGCGCCGCGGATTCGCGCTTGAACCCGGCGACAAGGTGCTGATGGTCGAGGACGTGGTCACGACCGGGCTTTCCAGCAAGGAAGCGATCAAGTGCATCGAGGAAGCCGGCGGCGAAGTGATCGCGGCAGCCGCTCTCGTGGACCGCTCGGCCGGAACCGTTGAACTCGGGGTGCCGTTCTATCCGCTGCTGGCACTCAATTTCCCTACCTATGCGCCTGACGAACTGCCGCCCGAACTGGCCGGCTCGGAGGCGGTGAAGCCCGGGAGCCGCGCAAAGTAATGAACACTCCCGGTCGCCTCCGTCTTGGCGTGAATATCGATCACGTTGCGACAATCCGTAACGCGCGCGGCGGTGACCATCCCGATCCGGTACGCGCGGCGCAGATCGTGGCGGCTTGCGGGGGCGACGGCATTACCGCGCACCTGCGTGAAGACCGCCGCCACATCCGCGACGAGGACCTCGCCCGCATCCAGGCGGCGATGGACCTGCCGCTCAACCTTGAAATGGCCGCAACCGACGAGATGCTCGCCATTGCGCTGCGCCACAAACCGCACGCCGCCTGCATCGTTCCCGAACGGCGCGAAGAGCGCACGACCGAGGGCGGGCTAGATGCCGCCGGCCAGCACAACCGGCTGGTGCCGATCGTTTCGGCACTGGCCGATGCCGGTATCCGGGTTTCGCTGTTCATCGCCCCCGACGAGCGCCAGATCGAAGCCGCGATGCGCCTGCGCGCGCCAGTGGTCGAGCTGCACACCGGCGAATACGCCCATGCGACAGGCGATCAGGTGGCAGTCGAGCTGCGCCGCCTGGCCGACATGGCCGCGCTCGCCGCCAAGAACGGCATCGAGCCGCACGCCGGCCACGGCCTGACCTACGACAACGTCCAGCCGATCGCCGCGATCCCGCAGCTAGCCGAGCTCAACATCGGGCACTACCTGATTGGCGAGGCGATCTTCTGCGGGCTGGAACCCGCCGTGCTGCGCATGCGCGAACTGATGGACGCGGCGCGGTGATGGAAATTCGGGGGAAGATCCTCACCAAATTCGCGAAGCACGTTTGGGGAGGACCTGCATGATCATCGCCATCGGCTCCGACCTCTGCAACATTGCGCGGATCGAGAATTCGCTGGCTCGCTTTGGCGAACGGTTCGAACTGCGGGTCTTCACCGAGGTCGAACGCGCCAAGGCGGCCCGCCGCCCGTTCACCAAGGCCGGCACCCTCGCCAAGCGTTTCGCCGCCAAGGAGGCTTTTTCCAAGGCGGTCGGAACCGGATTCAAGGCCGGCGTGTTCATGAAGGACATCGGCGTGGTCAATGCGAAGAGCGGCGCGCCGACCCTCGCCTTGA
Source organism: Novosphingobium sp. (assembly GCF_031424035.1). Taxonomy (GTDB): domain Bacteria; phylum Pseudomonadota; class Alphaproteobacteria; order Sphingomonadales; family Sphingomonadaceae; genus Novosphingobium. The sequence continues at coordinate 13,339 of NZ_JANPGP010000117.1, read as the reverse complement.
CCGGCGGGGCCGCTGCCCGGCTAGCCGCGATAACGCCTGCCGGCCATGACGCCTTTGTCCACCTCACCCTGACCGACGATCACCCCTGGGCTCAGGCCTTCGTGGTAATCGAAGCCCGACCTATTGCCTGACATACCCCTCACCTGAAAAGCTGCCATGACTGTCGAAGACACCCAGACGAACGAAGTGCCCGCACCCGCCGAAGATCCCAAGGACAAGGTCAACTGGGTTGATGAAGTGCGCGGCCTTGCGTGGATGCTGCTGGCGGTGCTGGCCTTCCATTCGTTCATCGCCAAGCCGTTTTACATCCCGTCGATCTCGATGACGCCGAACCTGCTGGTCGGCGACCGGCTGGTCGTGTCGAAGTATCCCTATGGCTGGAACTGGTCCTCGGTCAGCTTCCACCTGCTGCCGCGCGGCAAGTGGCGGGCGCTGGGCGGGACGCCCGAATATGGCGACATCGTGATTGTCGTGCCGAAGGACCGCGATGACGATCTGATCAAGCGCGTTGTCGCCCTGCCGGGGGACCGGATCGCGCTGAAGTCTGGCCAGATCTACCTCAACGGCGCACCGATCAAGCGCGAGATGGACCCCCCCCTGCGCCTGCCTGCCGACGATGCGCTGATGTGCGATGATGGCCCGGGCAAATCGTGGTGCTATTCCTCTGACGACATGGCCCGCCACCGTGCGCGCATGCCTGACGGGAAATTCGTGCTCGAACTGCCGACCTGGCGCGAGACGCTGCCCAACGGCGCGACCTATCTCACGCTCGATACCAGCGACGAACCCAACGACGACATGGACGAGATCACGGTGCCCGCCAGCCACGTGTTCCTGATGGGCGACAACCGCGATCATTCGGCTGACAGCCGCGTCCCCGCCGCGCCGATCAGCAATGGCCTCGGCGGCGCCGTGCCGCTGCATGACGTGGGCGGACGGGCCGAATTCATTACCTTCTCGCTCGACGGCACGCAGAGCTGGAACCCGCTGTCATGGTGGGGAGCCTTGCGTTCGGGACGCGCGTGGAGCAGCCTGCGTCCCGCAATCGCGCAGACTCCTGCGCCTGCCGGGAACAGCAAGTGAGCGAGGACGAGCCAGTTCACCCCACCAAGGCCCGCGCTGCCGGTCCGACCGACTTTACCGACCCGCAGCTGCGCTGGGAAATGAAGCGCGCCGCCGTCTGGCTCGGCCTGGCAGGGCTGATCGTCCTCACCGTATTTCTCGCCCAGCCGCTACTGGTGATCTTCGGCGGACTGGTTTTTGCCGCGATGATCGACGGCGGCGCGCGCCTGCTAGGCCGGGTGCTACCGCTGCCACGCGGCTGGCGGGTGAGCATCGTCATCCTGCTCGCCGCCGCCTTCCTGATCTGGACGCTGACCTTCGCCGGCACCCAGCTCGCCAATCAGGCGGCGGAATTGCCCGCTCTGGTCGAATCACAGGCCAACCGTGTGTTTGACTGGATGCGCGGCCACGGCGTGCGCATCGATTTCGCGGCGGTTCAGGCGGTCACGAAGGAAGTTGTCGGCGGTGTCGGACAAGTCACGCACGCGGTCGGCGGGCTGATCGGCGGGGCAACCACGCTGTTCCTGATCCTGGTGCTCGGCATCTACATCTCTGCAGAACCCCGGCTTTACCAGCGTGGGGTTGCGTGGATGTTCCCGATTTCGGAGCGCGGCCACTTCCATGCCACGGCTGCGCAGATGGGCAAGTCGCTGCGCCGGCTGATGGCGGGACGGCTGCTCGGGATGGCGCTGGAAGGGGTGCTGTGCTGGATCGCCTTGTCGATCTACGGCGTGCCGATGGCCGCGCTGCTCGGCCTGTTGACCGGCATTCTGGCCTTCATCCCCAATATTGGCGCGCCCATATCAGGCCTGATCATGGTCATGGTCGGATTCTCGGTCGATACGTCGACGGGGCTGTACTGCATCATCATCTACTTCGTGCTGCACACGGTCGATGGCAATCTGGTTGCGCCCTATATCGCTCGCAAGACCGTGGACCTTGCCCCGGCGCTGGTGCTGGGAGCGCAGCTGATCATGGGAACTCTGTTCGGCATCCTCGGCCTCGCGCTCGCTGATCCACTGGTGGCGATGATCAAGATCGCGCTCGAACGCCACTCCGCCCGGCACGAGGCGCAATGGCACGCCGCCCATCCTGACGGCGAGGATGACGGGTCTTGATCACCACCAGCGTGTTCGACATGCGCGATGCCTTGCCGGGCGGCGGCGCGCTGCTGGCGCTTGACCTTGGCACCAAGACCATCGGTACGGCGTTCTGCGATGCCGGCTGGCGCTTCGCCAGCCCGGGCAAGACCATCCCGCGCGGCAAGTTCATGGCCGACAAGGCGCAGCTCGCAGCCCTGGTCGCCGAACGCAGCATCAAAGGGCTGGTGATCGGCCTGCCGCTCAACATGGATGGCAGCGAAGGCCCGCGCAGCCAGTCCAGCCGCGCCTATGCCCGCAACCTTGAGCCTCTGGAATTGCCGATCCTGCTGTGGGACGAACGCTGGTCCACCGCCAGCGCGACAAGCGCCCTGATCGCCCAGGACATGAGCCGCGCCAAGCGCGCCGAACGCATCGATTCGGCGGCGGCTGCGGTGATCCTGCAAGCGGCGATCGATGCTCTGGCGGGTGGGCGTTTCTAAGCGAGCGCCGCGCGCCGCGCCGTCGCTTCCGCAGCCACCATGCGGCTGCCCGAATGCTCCATCTTTGCCCAGAACGCATCGCGCTCGGCCGCGTCGGTAAACCGCGAGGCCAGCGCATCCGAAGCGGTCAGCCGCATCCGGTCGCTCGGGTGGCTGGCGGCGAAGCTCTCAGCGAGCTCGAGCGATTCGTCATCCCCCATCGCCACGGCCACGCGCAGGAAGGCGTCGGTCGAGCCATGGCTGATGATCGCTCCGAGCGTCCCGCCTTCGATATCGAAGCGGTACTGGTCGAGCCAGCCAAGCGCCGGGTTGGCGTGCATGATGTTGATCGAGACTGACAGCGCATCGGCGGGGAGCTGGCGGTGGACATCGCGGTGCGCGCGGTAGAGCATCAGTTTGCCCTCCTCCAGCCGTTGGCGCCCCATCGGCTTCAGCCGCACCGGCTCGCCGCGATAGCCGGCAACTTCAGCATATTCGTATTCGTAGTAATCGCTCCAGTAGCCCGGGCCGAAATAGCCGAGCGTCAGGAAGTGGAAATTATGATCGTGCGGCATGTCGTATAGGAACGGCGAACGCCCGCTGGCGAGCAGCACGTGATCCTCCGCACCCGGCCAGATATTGGCGCGCAGAAAGCAGTTGCCCCGGTGGTCCGAGAGGATCAGCGACTGCGGGCCATAGCTCTGCCCGTCCGCGTCCTCGCGGTAGCGATGGGCGAGGTTGCGGACAAGAATGTCACCCAGGAAAGTCGCGTTGTTACCCAGCCGCCGCAGCCAGCCCGCGCCGTGGTGCAGGCTTTCCTCGTTCATCGGGTCGAAGCTGTTCGCCGCGAGCGCATCAGCGCATTCGGCCAGCGAGCAGGACGACTGGTCCTCAAGATCGATTACGCGGGGCATCGTTCCACCTCGGCGAGTTGGGGGTGAGTTTCGAGCAATTGCGCCCGCAGCGCGCCGGCGGGAATGGCGAGGCCATCCTCGCCCGAACGGGCAATCGCGGTGAGCGTCCAGAAGCCGGTTCGGGTATCGAGACCGAGGCATTCGCGCAGCGCCTGCCAGCGCAGCGAATCGCCGTGCGATACGTCCCGGGCAATCTCGGCCAGCACGGGGGCGGCATCGCTGCGGCCCATCTTGCCGAGCAGGGCGACCGCCATTTCGTGCCGACTTTCGCGCGGGGTGGCGCTGGCGCGGTGCAACACCTTGCCATCCTCCAACGAAATTTCTAGCCGCGCCTGCGAGGAATCGAGCCGCCGCTGAAGCCGCAGGAGAAGAAGAACGCCATCGGCAGCATCAAAAATCAGCGCTTCGCGCGCGCCATCGCGGCCCAGTGAAAGGCCGGGCGCGAGATCGAGACCATGCGTTGCGATCCTTTCACCGCACCGCTCGATCAGCCGCGCCCTTCCGGTGCCCGAAAGCACGACTTCCCATTCGTCAGAAGGCGAAAAACATGCTGACTTCGGCTCGGGCCGCGCCGCCAGCCCAGCGCCGTCAATCGCGGTCAGGGTCAGCAGGCTATCACCTTCGCGCGCCAGCATCAGTACCGACATCACGCCGTCGGTAAAATGGCGCACCGGCACCACGCCAAGCGGCTGCTGGGCAAGCGCCCTGGCAAAGCTGGACATCAACGGGGCAACAAGATCCTGCGCAGCATCTTCCACGTCGCCGAACAGGCCGGCCAGTTCCCGCTGGTCGGCGAGCGGCGCGCCCTTGGCATAGCGCGAGAAGCCGGCGAGAACCCGGCGCACCCCGGCGCTCTCACGCCAGGAAGCCAGCGCTGCGGTAAGTCCGTGTTGTGCGCGCACCTGCTCGGCCGGGTCGGCCTGAAGTGCGGCGATCGGGGGGCTTAAATCCACAGCGCTGCCTTTCCAGTTCCTAGGCAATCAGCCAGGGACGCCATCTTCCGGGTGCATCAGTTCGTAAAGGAAGACCATCAGGACGACAATCTCGTCGCCTGATGATTGCGCTTGTCCGCCGGGCAGAAGGCTGCCGAAAACGCCGGTGAGCACGTCAAGATGCGGTAGCGTCGCGACATCGATCAAAGGTAGGATCATGGCAGGTTCCCATGCTCTGCAAGGCACCATTGCCTTGCCGCACCGGCTTGCCGGGAGGATCCCCTCAACTGAAATTAAAAGCCTGTAATCGCCCCGGATCAGGACGCGCGCAGGACCACCACAAGGCCGTCTGCAAGCGGTGGCGGCGCGCCCGTTCCAATGTCCAGCCGCACGGCATCGGCGCGGGCGCGCATTGCGATTTCGGGAGCCACGCCCGGCTCGCTGGCAAGGCAATCGGCGCTGCCAAGAAACCGTGCCTCGCGCAGGGTCAGATCGTCCGGATCGGCACTCCGCAGTTGGATTTCGATCGTCGCAGGGCCGCCAGAGGTCGCATTTTCCAGCCAGCCCCCGATTCGCGCAGCGCTTGCCGAATCGAGCGGATCAAGCGCACCGCCTTGCGCCAAGGCCGCATCGAGCGCGCGGCGGCGATCGGCAGCATCGGGAAAGCGGTTCTTGAGAGCAGCGCGGATTGCGCTCAGGCCTTGGGCCAGTTCACCGAGCGATTGGGGCAGCAATGCCTCCAGCCGCAGCCGCAGCGACTTGGCGAGGCCGGCCGAAACGCTGCCGGTGCCCACCGCCACTTGCACCGGGCCGCGCTCGAGCAGGCTGGGGACGGTGAAATCACAAAGGTCAGGCCGGTCGGTGACATTGACCAGCAGGCCGCGCGCCTTCAGCCGCGCGGCAGTCTCATCGGGATCGTCGAGCGCAACAAAAGCCAGCCGGGCTTGCGGATCATCTTCACCAACGATTACCCCACCCGCACGTTCGATCAACCGGCGCTTGGCAAGGCCCGCGTCCCCCTCGCCCAGCAGCATCACCGGCTGGCCGGCAATACGGTGGAACAGGGGGAGTGAGTTGGTCATTCGAGCCAGTCCGGTACGCGTTCGGAGGCGCTGATCGCTTCGGGCATGATGCGGTCGGCAACGACGGCGAACCTGTCGCCGTCGACCATGACTTCGGCAATGAAACCACGGCTGTTATAGCTTGACGCCATGGTCGCGCCATAAGCCCCGGCGGTGCGGAACACCGCGAGATCTCCGGCAACCAGCGCATCGCAGTCACGGTCCATGGCAAAGGTATCACCGGTCTCGCAGATCGGGCCGACGATGTGCGCGGTCATGCGGTCGCCGCTGGGCTTTACCGCGTCGAAATCGTGCCAGGCACCGTACATCGCCGGGCGGGCAAGATCGTTCATAGCGGCATCGACAATAACGAACGGCGCCTTGTTCGAGCTGCGCTTCACCCGCACCACCTTGGTCAGCAGTACGCCAGCATTGCCGCAGATCACGCGGCCCGGTTCGAACATCAACGTGACGTCCCAGCCTTCTGTCGCGCGGGCGACCATGGCGGCATATTCTTCCGGCGAGGGGAACGTCTCGCCCGCTTTGTAGGGCACGCCCAGCCCGCCGCCGAGATCCACGTGGGTTACGCTTTGTCCGCCCGCGCGCAATTCAGCGACCAGTGCGCCGACCTTGGCAAAGGCTTCCTCGAACGGTTCAAGCTCGGACAGCTGGCTGCCGATGTGCACGGCCACGCCGCGCATGTTGAGGCCCGGCAATCCGGCCAGCCGCGCATAAATTCCAGCAGCACGGTCGATCGGCACGCCGAACTTGTTCTCGGCCTTGCCGGTCGAGATCTTGGCATGGGTGCGGGCGTCGACATCGGGATTGACCCGCAGCGCACAATTGGCGGTGAGGCCAAGTCCGGCGGCAATTTCGGCTAGCTCCTCGCCTTCTTCCTCGCTCTCGATGTTGAACTGGCCAATGCCTGCCTTCAGCCCGGCAATCATTTCATGGTGCTGCTTGCCGACGCCAGAGAACACGATGTCGTCTGCCGGCATCCCGGCCGCCAGAGCCCGCGCCAACTCGCCCGCCGAGACGACATCGGCGCCCAGCCCTTCGCGCTTCATCACGCGCAGCACGGCCAGGTTGGGATTGGCCTTGATGGCAAAGGCAATGTGCACGCGCGGCAGGATCGACAGGGCATCGCGGAACACCTGCGCGTGGCGTTCCAGCGTGGCGCGCGAATAGACATAGACCGGCGTGCCGACGGCATCGGCAATCGCGGTCAAGGGCACGTCTTCGGCGTGAAGCACGCCGTTCTTGAGGTCAAAATGGTCCATGGAAATTGGGTCTTTGCGTCTCAGCCCTCGGGGGGCAGGTCGTAGGGATCGTCGGTACGGTCCTCGGATTTCTTGCGGAGTTCGACCGAGCGTTCGGGCGCGGCCTGCGGGCGCAGTTTCAGCAGCTCGTCGGAGGTCGGCTTGGTATCGCGGCCCATCGGCGCGACGGGCAGGTCGCGCCCGGCCAGCGGTTTGAGCGGCGCGGTCACGCCGCAGGCGGCCAGCGGCAGGGTGAGAACGGCAAGTGCGAGCGCGGCCTTCTTCATCAGTTCACTCCAGCCCCAGCGCGGTCCGCGCCTCGGCAACGCGCTTACCTACCTCAATCGGCGCAGTTCCGCCATGGCTGCTGCGCGCCGCGACCGAAGCCTCGACCGACAGCGCGGCATAGACGTCCTGCGTCAGGCGCGGATCGATTGCCTGCAAGTCGGCCAGCGGCAACTGATCGAGCGCGATGCCGCGCGATTCAGCAAGCTTTACGGCCGCGCCGGTAATGTGATGCGCCTCGCGGAAGGGGATGTTCGCCTGCCGGACGAGCCAGTCGGCAAGGTCGGTCGCCGTGGCATAGCCCAGCTCTGCGGCGGCGCGCATCCGTTCCGTGCGGAACGTGGCGCCCTCGACCATGCCGGTCATCGCAGCGAGGCACAGGGTGAGCAGGCTGGCGGCCTCGAACACTGGCGGCTTGTCGTCCTGCATGTCCTTTGAATAGGCAAGTGGCAGGCCCTTCATCGTGATCATCAGGCTGGTCAGGCTGCCGATGATCCGCCCTGAATGGCCGCGCACCAGTTCGGCAGCGTCAGGGTTCTTCTTCTGCGGCATGATAGAGCTGCCAGTCGAGAGGCTGTCAGGCAGCGAGACGAAACCGAAAGGCTGGCTCGCCCAGATGATGAACTCTTCGGCCAGGCGGCTGAGGTGCAGCGCGCACTGGCTGGCGGCCATCAGGTAATCGAGCGCGAAATCACGGTCCGATACCGAATCGAGGCTGTTGGCAGTTGGCCCGTCAAAGCCGAGCGCCGAAGCGGTCATCGCGCGGTCGATGGGGAACCCCGTACCAGCGAGAGCCGCCGCGCCCAGCGGGCTGCGGTTCATCCGCACCCGGGCATCGGCAAAGCGCGACACGTCACGAGCGGCCATCTCATAATAGGCCATAAGGTGATGGCCGAGCGTGACCGGCTGCGCAGTCTGCAAATGGGTGAAGCCGGGCATGATCGAGCCAGCATGCTCGCCCGCGCGGGTGACCAGCGCCACCTGCAGCGCCTTGAGGCCCGCCATCGCCGAATCACAGGCATCGCGCACCCACAGGCGGAAATCGGTCGCCACCTGATCATTGCGGCTGCGCGCGGTGTGCAGACGGCCCGCCACCGCGCCGATCAATTCGGCAAGGCGGCTTTCGGTGGTCATGTGAATGTCTTCAAGGTCCCAGTTTTCGGGAACCCCGTTAGCTTCGTATTCGGCGGCAACCTGATCGAGACCGCCGGCAATCGTCGCCGCATCCTCGGCCGAAACGATGCCCTGCGCACCAAGCATGGCGACATGGGCCTTCGATGCGGCTATGTCCTGACACCACAGTGCCTTGTCGAACGGGATCGAGGCATTTATCTCACGCATGATCGCTGACGGTCCACCTTCGAACCGTCCGCCCCACATCTGGTTGGAGCCTGCCTTGCTGCTATCGAGATCGCTCAAATCCGTGGTCCTTGGCCTGGGTATCAGCCTGCTGCTCGCGGGGTGCGATAGGCAAAGCGATGAAAAGGCGCAAGCCAAGGCTATCGCCGCCTGCACCGCCATTCCCGCCAAGGTCGGTGAACCCGATTGCAGCAAGCAGGGCAACGAACTGCCCGATTTCACGCTGGTCGATCCGGCAGGCAAGAAGCTGGCCATGGCCTCGCTCAAGGGCAAGCCGGTACTGATCAACCTCTGGGCCACCTGGTGTGCGCCCTGCGTGGCTGAGCTGCCGCAGCTCGACAAGCTGGCCGGCGGCAAGCTCAAGGTGCTGACCGTGTCGCAGGACATGCAGACCGAAAAGGTCGCCGATTTCCTCAAGCAGCGCGGGGTAAAGAACCTCGAACCCTGGCTGGATGAGAAGAATGAGCTTTCGGCGCATTACGAAATTCAGACCCTGCCAACGACGATTCTCTATGACGCGGAGGGCCGCGAAGTCTGGCGCGTCACCGGTCCGCGCGAGTGGGACAGCGAGGCGACGAGGAAGCTGCTGAAGCCGGTGCTCTGAGCGTGTCGCGCCGCATCACCGCCGCCGTGCTGCGCCATTCCGGCGATCAGCCCCGGCCCTATGCGACGAACGCTCCGCTGGAACTGGCCGTGCTCGATCTGGCTGAACCCGGTCTCGGCGAACTGCTGGTGCGCATCGACGCAGCCGGAATCTGCCATTCCGACCTCTCGGTGATCAACGGTGACCGGCCGCGCCCGATGCCGATGGCGCTAGGTCATGAAGCGGCGGCAACCGTGATCGCCACAGGCACGCCCGGCGATCCGGATTTCGCGGCCGGAGACCGGGTGGTGCTGGTTTTTCTCCCGGCCTGCGGTGACTGCGCGGAATGCCGCGACGGGCGCGGATACCTCTGCGGCGTGGCGGCGGAGGCCAATGGCCGGGGCGAATTGATCGGCGGTGGGCGGCGTTTGTCGGAAGGCGGCGGCGAAGTACACCACCACCTCGGCGTATCGGCCTTTGCAAGCCATGCCGTGGTTGACCGGCGCTCGGCGGTCAAAGTGGATAGCGACATCCCGCCCGAAATCGCCGCGCTGTTCGGCTGCGCGGTGCTCACCGGGGTGGGCGCGGTGATGAACACGGCGGCACTTCGCAAAGGGGAAAGCGTGCTGGTCTATGGCCTTGGCGGGGTTGGCATGGCGGCGCTGATGGGCGCGATTGCGGCGGGTGCCTCGCGGGTTTGCGCAATCGATCCCTCGCCCGAAAAGCGCGCGCTCGCGCTGGATCTAGGCGCGGATGAAGTGGCCGCGCCTGAAGACGCGCGTCGGCTCGAAGACGCCGATGTCGTTATCGAATCGGTCGGTAGGGCTTCGGTCCTCGCTACCGCCTACGCCAAGGCCAAGCGCGGCGGGCGGGTGATTACTGTCGGCCTGCCGAACCCGTCCGAAATGCTCACAATTCCGGCTATTTCGCTCGTGGCCGATGGCAAGGCACTCATCGGCAGTTACATGGGCTCGTCCGTCCCGGCGCGCGACATTCCGCGTTATATCGAGTTATGGCGTCAGGGGCGCCTGCCGGTAGAGCGCCTGCTCACCTCGGTCAGTCCGCTCAGCGACATCAACCTGTGCATGGACCGGCTGGCCGATGGCTCGGCAATCCGTCAGGTTGTCATTCCGGGAGAACCGACATGAGCCGCGCGCCCCTGCTTGGCCGGGACTCCTATCGCCACTGGCACCGCCTGCCAACGCAATGGGCAGACAATGACGTCTATGGTCATGTCAATAACGCCGTGCAGTACCGCTGGTTCGATACGGTGGTGAACAACTGGCTGATTGACGTGGGCCTGCTCGACATCGAACACGGTGATCCGATCGGCCTGGTTGTCGAAACCGGCTGCCGCTACGCCGCATCGCTGGTCCATCCAGTGACGGTGGAAATCGGCCTGATGATCGAACGGCTGGGATCATCAAGCGTGACCTATCGGCTCGGCGTATTCACCCCCGGATCAGACATCGCCGCCGCCGAAGGGCATTTCACTCATGTCTATGTGGACCGGAAAAACCGTCGCCCGGTGCCTTTGCCCGAAGCTTGGCGGCGGACACTTGAAACGCTGACCTAGTCCGTCTGCCGCGCTGCCATGAAGGCACGCAGCTGGTCTTGCTCAGCCGCAGAAAACCGCAGACCTAGCTTGGTCCGGCGCCAGAGAACATCCTCCGCACTGCGCGCCCATTCGCGTGTCATCAAAAAGCGCACTTCCGCCTCGGTCAGGCCGTGACCAAAGTGAAATCCGCATTCAGCCAGTGAAGCCGCATCTCCCAATATCTCTGTAGTGAGCGTTCCGTAACAACGCGCCAAGCGTGAAGCCCACAGCGGTTCAAGAAATGGATATCGGTCCGCGATCAAAGCCAGCAAGTCGTCCGCTTCCTCGCGCGAAAAATCGCCTCCGGGCAGCGCTGCTGTCGCCGTCCAACCTTCGCCTTTCAGGACTGGCAAGCGCTCGGCAAGCAGCTCGACCGCTTCCTGCGCCAAGTACCGATAGGTCGTGATCTTGCCGCCGAAGACGGTGAGGATCGGCGCGCCTTCCTCCGCATCCGACAGGTCGAACCGATAACCGCGCGTTGCGGCCTCGGGTTTGCCGGAGTGATCGTCGAGCAGAGGGCGGACACCCGAATAGGTCCAGATAACATCAGTTGGCATAACCGGTTTGCGGAAATAAAGGCTCGCGCCGTCGCAGAGGTAGGTAATTTCCTCCTCGCTGGCGCGCGGTTCGCCGCCAGTGTGGTCGCGGTCGGTCGTGCCAATCAGGGTGAAGTCCTGCTCGTAGGGAATGGCGAAGAAGATGCGCCCGTCCGGCAGTTGGAAGAAATAGGCAAATTCGTGATCAAATAGCTTGCGCACGACAATATGGCTGCCGCGCACCAATCGCATGCCGTATTCAGCCTGCTCATGCGCCCGCCCCAGCACGTCGAGAACGCGTGGACCGGCGGCGTTGACCACGGCTTGGGCACGGAATGGTCCGTCGGGCGTGTCCAAACGCCACAGTTCGCCATCCCGCTCGAGGCGTGAAACTGGGCAACGGGTGCGAATCTCGGCGCCGTGATCGGCGGCATCACGGGCGTTGAGCACGACAAGGCGAGCGTCATCGACCCAGCAATCCGAATAGACAAAGCCGTGAGCGAATTCCGGCTTCAACGGCCCACCGGCAGGGTGGCGCGAGAGGTCGATTGATTCGGCCGTCGGTAACCGCTTGCGCCCGCCGATATGGTCATAAAGAAACAGCCCTAGCCGCAGCAACCAGCGCGGGCGCAGCCCTTTGGCGTGGGGCAGGACAAAGCGCAGCGGCCAGATGATGTGCGGCGCGATCCCCCACAGCTGCTCTCGCTCGGACAGAGCCTCACGCACCAGGGCAAATTCGTAATGTTCGAGATAGCGAAGGCCGCCGTGGATTAACTTGGTCGAGGCGGATGAAGTACCGCCGGCAAGATCTCCAGCCTCAAGCAGCAATACCTTCGCGCCCCGCCCAGCTGCGTCGCGCGCAATGCCGCAGCCATTCACGCCGCCGCCGATTACTGCGATATCGTAGATCTGGTCAGCCGGTACGCTCATGCTAGCTGACAGTGCCCCAGCGCCGCGCTAACGCCAAACGCAAAAAACCCCGCCGAAGCGGGGTCTTGTGTTGGTTGCGGGGGGGCGCATTGCTCGTCACTTGCGGTTTCGCCCTGCCCCGCAGATTTCTCACGTGGCGAGGCGCGGTCAGGAGATATTTTCCAAGATTATTGATGAAAGAGGACCCGATTGTACTCTTAGAAATCTGATCAATTGCGTGTCTAATGGGCAATAAGTCCGCGAGTCCGGTTCAAGCGAACCGGAGCACCGCAACCGTAACACCGGGATTTGTCTCCGAGAACTTTGATCATCCTCGCTTCGGCTTTTGGGCATCCCAAAGTTCAAAATGCGACTTCAACGCGTCTGGCAATTCTTCGAAGAAGGCATCATCAATCGGGTAATGCCGCATGGTCAGCCAGACCGCGTCCAGCACGGCCATGCCCTGCTTGTGGTCTTTCGGCTTCTTTTGCGGGTCGCGTTCCGGCTTTGCCGCCATCCAGAGTTTTTGCAGGGCAAACCATCGCGGATCGGGAACTACCATGCGCGCTGCATCGCCATCGCGCACACCGACTACGCGGTCGACCTGCCGTCCGTTCAGAAGCCATTCCTGCTCCGGAAGTGGGATCGGCCGTGGCCGATCCTGCGCTATCTGTCCGCCGATGCGGCTCGGCGCAGACAAGATCTCGACCTCATAGGCTTTGGCATTGCGCGCCTGGAATGGGCGCTCGGTGTTCACCGAGTAGGTCATGTCCGCTTCCTTGAGAACCTTCCACAAGGTCGGTCGCTCTTCGTCAGCTTCGATCCCGGTCAGAGCCATGTCAAAATCGAGGGTCGCCTCCGGCGCATCGCGGATGAACCCGTTGGCTTCCAGTGCGTACGCGATCAGTGCGTTGGTTCCGACCACCATAGCCTGCCCACCCAAAAAGCGGAGACGATCGGCTTCGCGCAGGATCTTGCCGGCTTCTGCCGGAAGCATAGGCAGGCGCAGCGCCCGATAGAGGCTGGCTTGTTCTTTTAGGGTTTCCTTGCTGCGGGCAAGGCGATCCTTCAGTTCGGACTTCTCGGTCTTGTAATGGTCGAACTCTGCCAGCTTTTCTGGATCTACAGGACCCTTGCTTTTCATGCTCCCGCGACGATCGGTGACCTCGTAGAGGTATTCTCGGCCTGAGACCTCCTTGATGCGCATGTTGTACGGCAGATTATTCAACGTGCGCAGAGCCTCCATCCAGACCTGGTAGGCTTGGTCAAGATTGACGATAA
>NZ_JANPGP010000116.1:0-25319 GCF_031424035.1 Novosphingobium sp. | reverse complement strand
CGGGTCAGGCGGGTGAGGAAGGTGCGGTCGTGGCTGATGACTACGAAGGCGCCTTTGAAGCGGTTGAGCCAGGACTCCAGCCAGTCGATCGCGGCGAGGTCGAGGTGGTTGGTCGGCTCGTCAAGCAGCAGCAGGTCGGGGTCTTGCGCGAGTGCGCGGGCGAGGGCAGCGCGCCGCCGTTCGCCGCCACTGGCGCTGCCTGCCGGGCGGTCCATGTCAATGCCGAGTTGGCCGGCGATCGATTCCACCTCGTGCCGCGGCGGGGCATCCTTGCCCGACAGCGCGAAGTCCATCAGCGTGTCGAAGCCGGTGAAAAGCGGGTCCTGCTCCAGCATGACGATATTGAGCCCGGGCCGCTGCGAGAGCGTGCCCTTGTCCGCCTCGATCTTGCCGGCAATCAGCTTGAGCAGCGTGGTCTTGCCCGCGCCGTTACGCCCGATCAGCGCCAGCCGGTCGCGGTCGCCGATGGTGAGGTCGAGGTCAGAAAACAGCCAGCCGGAGCCTTGATGCAGGCTGAGGCCTTCGTAGGATAGGATCGGTGCTGCCATGATGGGCGCGCCCTATGGGCTTGGGCTCGCATTGACAAGCTGCGCGTTAACAGGGGGACAAGCTGCGCGTTAACTGGGGGACAAGCCGCGCGTTGACAGGGGCCGCTGGGCGGGGGATGGGTCGGACATGCGCAAGGTATGGATCAACGGCGAGTGGTTCGACGAGGGCGAGGCCAAGGTTTCGGTCTTTGATCGCGGGCTGCTCTTTTCGCAGAGCGTTTATGAAGTCGTTCCCGTGATCGGCGGGCAACTGTGCAACGTGGCCTATCATATGGCGCGGCTGGGCGGATCGCTTGGGACCGCGATGATCGCCGACGACACCGATTGGCTGGCAGTTTTTGCCGAGGCTGTGACGCGCAACGGCGTGAGCGAGGGGCGGGTTTACCTGCAAGTCACCGGTGGAACGTCGGGCGACCGCGATTTCCTGTCCACCCAGCCGCCGCCGCCGCCCACGCGGATCGTTTTTACGCAGTCGGGCGCGGTCGTCGACCATCCGCTGGTGACGCGCGGGATGCGGATCGCATTGAAGCCCGAAGCGCGCTGGACGCTGCGTTCGGCCAAGACGACGCAGTTGCTCTATGCTGTCCTGATGAAAGAAGAGGCGAGGGCGGCTGGGCTCGATGACGCCTGGCTGGTCGATGGCGGTCACATCACCGAAGGCACCAGTTCGAACGCTCACATCATCGACGCACGCGGGGTGCTGGTGTCGCATCCGGTCGATCATGGCGTGCTGCCGGGCGTCACCCGCATCTGCGTGATGGAAATCGCCCGCTCCATGGGGATCGAGGTGGAGGAACGGCCATTCACGTCCGTCGAACTGTTCGGTGCCCGCGAAGCCTTCTCCTCCGCCGCCAGCGCGCTCATCCTTCCGGTGGTCGAAGTGGACGGCCGGGTAATCGGCGATGGCCGGCCCGGCGCGGTAACCTCTGCAATCCGCGAAGCTTACGTCGAGCGGCTGCGCAGCGCCTGAGGGAACTTCATCCGTGCCTGCCCGTTCCTGCCGGTGATACCCACCCTCGAGGACCTCCCCCATGAAGAACTTCGTCCTGCTTTCCGCCGTTGCCATGGCGGCGGCGCTCCCCGCTCAGGCTGCGGAAATCCAGATCGTTTCGCAGGGGCCGGTGGTCGAACTGACGGTCACCGAGACGTCCAACGCCAAGCCCGACATGGCGACTGTTTCGGCCGGAGTGACAACGCGGGCCATGCAGGCCGATGCGGCGGCACGGCAGAACGCCGAGAAAATGGACGCAATCATTGCCCGTCTGCGTCAGATCGGTGTGGCGCGTGAGGATGTTCAGACGAGCAATTTCAGCATCAATCCGCAGTACCAGTACCGCAATGAAGGCCAACCGCCGGTGTTCCTCGGCTACGACGTGACCAACCAGGTGAACGTGAAGCTGCGCAACATCGGCCGCATCGGATCGGCGCTCGACGCGCTGATCGCGGCTGGTGCCAACAATGTGAACGGCCCGTCGTTCATGCTGGAGAACGACAAGGGCGCGCGTGACGAGGCGCGCAAGGCCGCCTTCAACAGCGCACAGACGCGCGCTCGCAGCCTTGCCTCGCTGGCCGGCTACCGCGATGTCCGCCTGCTCGAAGTGTCCGAAACTTATGCAACACGGCCCCAGTACAAGGGCGAGATGGATGCGATTGCCGTTTCAGCTTCGCGCGTCACTCCGATCGAACCCGGCGTTGTCGGCACGTCTGCCACGCTGACCGTCAAGTACGAGATGACCCGCTGAGTGCAGACTGCACGCGGCATTCACTTGATGTTCAAAAGCGCCGGCGTAATGAAACGCCATGGTTCGAAGCACTCTTCTCGCCCTGGCCTCGCTCGCGGTTCTTGCCGTGCCGTTGGCAGCCCCCGTTGCTCAGGCCAAACCCGGCGAGGAGCAGGGGCTGGTGCGCAAGGAAATGCGCGCCGGCAATGTCCTGTCGCTCCGCGATATCGAAGGGCGCGTGCTGCCGACCATGCGCGGGGCGCAGTATCTTGGCCCCGAATACGATCCGGTGGCGATGGCCTATCGCCTGAAGTTCATCAGGGACGGGCGCGTTTCCTTCGTCGATGTCGATGCCCGCTCGGGAGAGATTCGTTCGCGGCATTGACGCGAATTTTCTTATCCCGCATTGCACGAAAATACTCTCTGCCCACAACCGGAAAGGCGGGAATAACGCGATGCGCATCCTGATCGTCGAGGACGAACCTACTCTCGGCAAACAGCTCAAGACCACGCTGGAACAGACCGGCTATGCCGTCGATCTTTCGACCGATGGCGAGGACGGGCACTTCATGGGCTCGACCGAGGAATACGATGCCGTCGTGCTCGATCTCGGCCTGCCCGAGATTGACGGGCTGACCGTGCTGGGCATGTGGCGCAAGGAAGGCCGCAAGTTCCCGGTGCTGGTGCTGACTGCGCGCGATTCCTGGTCCGACAAGGTCGCGGGGCTTGATGCCGGGGCTGACGATTACCTTGCCAAGCCATTCCAGACCGAAGAATTGATCGCCCGCTTGCGCGCGCTGATCCGCCGTGCCTCGGGCAATACCAGCAGCGAACTGACCGCTGGCGGCGTGCGGCTGGACACCCGTTCGGGCCGCGTCACGCTTGATGGCGAGCCGGTGAAGCTGACCGCGCAGGAATACAAGCTGCTGTCCTACCTGCTCCATCACAAGGGCAAGGTTGTCAGCCGTACCGAGCTGATCGAGCATATCTACGATCAGGATTTCGACCGCGATTCCAACACGATCGAAGTCTTTGTCACCCGCATCCGCAAGAAGCTGGGCGCTGACGTGATCTCCACGATCCGCGGGCTGGGCTACAGCCTTGACGATCCGGCTGGTCCGGGCCGGGGGTGAGTGACTTTTGCCGGGGTCTGAGCCTGTAACGCGGGACCCTGCGCGCGCCGAACCGACCGGCATGACCTCTCCGCACACGGGAAGCCTGTCCCGCCGCATGATGTTCATCGCGGCCGGGTGGATCGTCATCCTGCTGTCGCTGGGCGGCTTCGCTCTGGATCGGACGTTGAACGGCCTCGTCCAGCGCAATTTCGACGATCAGTTATCCTACATGCTCAACGCCATGGTCGCATCGGCAGAGATCGACCAGTACGGCGAAATTTACTTCAACCGGCCGCTGGGCGATCAGCGTTTCCTTGAGCCGAATTCGGGGCTGTACTGGCAAATCACCGGTAAGGGACACGAGGATTTTCCGTCCCGCTCGCTGTGGGACCGTACGTTGCAGGTCCACGCCGCGCATACCGATAACCAGCCGCACGCCTATAATTCCAACCAGTTCGCCACCGAACCGCTGCGGGTAATGGAACGCTCGATCTACCTGCCGGGCAGCAAAACCAAGTGGTGGTTCGTGGTGGCGCAAAGCCGCTCGGTGGTGGACGAGCAGATCACCCAGATTCGCGCGATCCTGTGGTGGAGCTTCCTCGTGCTGGGCCTTGGGCTGTTCCTGATGGCGGGGCTGCAAACCTGGTACGGCCTCGGCCCGCTGCGCCGTGTGCGGTTGGCGATCAAGCGTTTGCGCACCACCGGTACGAACCGCGTGACTGAGCCTTTGCCGCTGGAAGTGCAGCCGCTGGTTGAAGAACTCAACGCCCTGCTCGCCCATACCGAAAAGCAGGCGGAAGAAGCGCGGACCCATGCAGGCAATCTCGCGCATGCGCTCAAGACGCCGCTGACCGTGGTGATGAACGCCGCGACGGCCAAGGCGCCAGACCTGTCTGACACGGTCATCCGTGAGGCAGCGGTGATGCGCCGGCAGGTAGATCACCACCTCGCCCGCGCCCGCGCCGTGGGCCGCCGCGCCGTGGGCCATTCGCGAGCTTCTGTGGGCGAAAGCGTCGAGGCGGTGCTGCGCGCGGTCACCCGGCTTTATGAGAAAACCCGCTTCGACCTCGACGGCAACCGCGAGGTTGAAGTGGCGATCGAGCGGCAGGACCTTGACGAGATCCTCGGCAACCTGATCGAGAATGCGGCAAAATACGGCGGCGGTTCGGTATTCGTTACCATCGATCCGGACCCGAAATCCGGCCCCTGTGAAATCTGGATCGAAGATGACGGCATGGGCATCCCGGACGAGGAGCGCGTGCGCATCTTCGACCGCGGCGCGCGGCTGGACACGGGCAAGCCGGGCACCGGCCTCGGCCTCGCCATCGTGCGCGACGTGGCGGAGATTTACGGCGGCTCGGTGGAACTGGCTGAGAGTGAGGACCTTGGCGGCCTGCTGGTGAAGCTGCGGCTGCCAAGGGTGCGCGCTTAGCTTCCCGTTTTCGCCTGCTCGTGGTGGCGGATCACTTCGTCGATGATGAAGCGCAGGAACTTCTCGGAAAATTCGGGATCGAGCTGCGCCTCTCCGGCCAGCGCACGAAGGCGCGCGATCTGGCGTTCTTCGCGGCCGGGATCACTGGCGGGAAGGGCGTTCTGCGCCTTGTGCTCGCCAACCGCCTTGGTGATGCGGAACCGTTCAGCCAGGATGTGAATCAGCGCCGCGTCGATGTTGTCGATTGAGGCACGATATCCGGCCAGAACGGGATCGGGGGCCTTGTCGGGTGCGGTGGCGGGCGGTGTCTGGGTCATTCGCGCCCGCTAGCATGAGAAAAAGCGAACCGCAAAGCCGCGCTTTGCACTTGCCTTGGCGCGCGAGTGGTCGCAAGGCGCGGAAATGAGCGCCGATATCGTCTCCCTGCGCCCCCGCAACGCCGAGCCGTCGCTCGCCCCGTTGCTGGCCCTGACCGCATCCGGAATGAATGCGGTAAATGCGATCATCCTTGACCGGATGCAGAGCGAAATCCCGCTTATCCCCGCGCTGGCCGGCCACCTGATCGCCGGCGGCGGTAAGCGGATGCGCCCGATGCTCACCGTCGCGGGCGCGGAATTGTGCGAATATCACGGCTCGCGCCACCACCTGCTGGCCGCTTCGGTCGAGTTCATCCACACTGCCACGCTGCTGCATGACGACGTGGTTGACGGGTCCGACATGCGCCGTGGTCGCGATACCGCGAACATCGTCTTCGGCAATCCGGCTACCGTGCTGGTCGGTGATTTCCTGTTCACCCGCGCCTTTGAACTGATGGTCGAGGATGGCAGCCTAAAGGTGCTCAAGATATTGTCCCGGGCAAGCTCGGTGATTGCCGAGGGCGAGGTTGATCAGCTCACCGCGGCGCGCCGGATCGAGACGAGCGAGGAACATTACCTCCAGATCATCGGCGCCAAGACTGCCGCGCTGTTCGCCGCCGCCACCCGCATCGCCGCCGTGGTCGCCGAACGGCCCGAAGCCGACGAGCTCGCGCTTGATGCCTATGGCCGCAACCTGGGCGTTGCCTTCCAGTTGGTCGACGATGCCATCGATTACGATTCGGAAAGCCTCGAAATGGGCAAGGGCAAAGGCGATGACTTTCGTGAGGGCAAGATGACCCTGCCGGTGATCCTCGCCTATGCGCGCGGGAATGCCGAGGAACGCCAGTTCTGGCAGGATGCCATCGCCGGTTTCCGCAATTCCGACGAGGACCTGGCCGAGGCCGTGCGCCTTATCGCCAAGTACGACACCGTATCGGCCACCCGCGACCGTGCCCGCCACTTCGCCCAGCGCGCGATTGACGCCATCGCTGGCTTTCCGGCGGGGCCAGCGCGCAGCGCCATGGCCGAAGCGGCCGAATTTGCAGTTTCGCGCCGGTTCTGATCGCTATCCCACTGGTACCATCAGGTGGGCATAAGGCGTGCCCTGCCACATGACATAAGGCGCGCTGGTATCGGGCTGCTGGCCGGCGGGATGCCCTTTCAGGATCGCGGCTGATCCGACGATCATCAGATGCGGGCCGGTTTTGATCCAGTCGCTGCCTTCGGTGGGTTTGGTCGCATAGGGATCGGTGTTGCTGGCATCGGTGCCCCCGGAAAGCATATACATCACCCCCGGTGCATCGGTCGGCGGCGGCTTGTGACCCATCCAGGCATTGGCCCAAGCCAGCGCGTTACCGTCCATGCACATCGGATCGGGGCCGGGGGTCGTCGGGTTGTCGGGCATACAGGTCCAGCCGTTGGTGCCCTTGCGCAGTTCGCTCATCTTGCCGTCCGCATCCATGCTGATCACGGTGGCAGCGGCGGAAATCGACTTGGGTGCCGCGCTTTCGGCGCTGGCAACGGGATCGCCGGGCGTGGCGGCTTCGCTTGACGCTTCAGACGCAGCGGCCGGGGTTTCGTCGCGCTTGGAACAGGCGCTGAGCGTAAGCGCGGCCGTTATGATGATGGCAAGGGAGTATCGGGCAGAGTTCATCGCATCCTCCATCGGCATGCGACCTCTACCTATGCCAATACCACTTTTTGCTGCTTGACCCTAGCGGCGAGATTCAACCCATCGTCAAACACCCGCAGTTCGCCGGAAGCCGTGCTTTTCGAGCGATGGATGGAGCGGCATTTTAAGTCCAATTTAACCGCGTTTCGGCAGATTTGATCGTGCTCAGGGGGACCCATTGACCTAGTCGAAAGTCCGAGCAGATGATTGAATACAGCAACTCCCGTCCCGCCCGAATTATCGGGCCCAACAACCAGATCCTCACGCGTGAGACGCTCCCGCCGGCCAATACGACGCGGTGGGTGGCACACCGGAAGGCGCAGATCGTTGCCGCCGTGGAAAGCGGGCTGATGTCGATTGACGAGGTGATCCAGCGGTATGGCCTCAGCATCGAGGAATTTGCCGGCTGGCAGCGCGCGATGGACCGTGCCGGTGTCGCCGGCCTGCGTATCGCCTGGCTGCAAAAGGACCGCGCCGAACATCGCCGGGCCAAGGGCAAGGCCGGAACGAAGCTGCGGCTGGTGACACACTGACTTCTGGGGGCAAAACCTGGCTGGACAGGCTGCGTAGATTGGTCTCCGCGCAGCCTGTCGCTTTTCGCAGGGGGCTGGCCTTGCGCATGCAGTTCATTGCCAGTGCAGCGATTGCGTTCTAACCGCGCCCCATGGGTGTGGAAGCCTCATTTATCCGGCCTGGTTTCACAGGGGCGGCCAGCCCGCGTGACCGGCTCGTTTCGGCTGTATTTGCCGCGCTGATCTTGTGCCTTATCGGATTCGCGGTCACGCATCTGGGCGATTTCAAGAACCATCCGTCCGCTCCAGGAGAACGCTTGACCGCAATCACGACCTTGGCTTCGTCGCCCTCTCCCGAAAAGAAGCCTGAACCGGTCCGCCATCCCGACGCTGCCCAGTCGCCCGCCGAGCCACGACAGCAGCCCGTCTCTCTCCCCCCCAAGCCGTTGAACCCTGTCCCGAAAGATCCGCCATTTGAGTTCATCAAGATGTCGCGCGCCGATATGGCCAATGCCGACATTTCGAAGCTGGGAAAAAGCGGGGCAGCCTCTGGTTCGGCGGGCAGCTCAAAGGCATATGGACCGGGCGAAGGGCCGCAAGGTCAGCAGCTCTACCGTGCGGAATGGGTTCGCGAACCGACCCATGCCGAGCTGGCGGGATACATGACTGAGAAAAGCGCTGGAGCCAAATGGGCCGAGATCGCGTGCCAGACGGTGGATCATAACCGCGTCGAGAATTGCCAATTGCTCGGGGAATCGCCTGCGGGTTCGGGACTGGCACGATCATTGCGGCAGGCGGCATGGCAGTTCCTTGTTCGCGCGCCGCGAGTCGACGGCAAGTTGCAAGTCGGGGCCTGGGTGCGGATACATTTTGAATTCACCCCTGGGGCGGTGAAGTGAGCCTCGCAACCAACCTGCCGATCCATGCCGTCCTGCCCGACCTGCTTGCTGCGCTGAACGCGGGAAGCAGCGCCGTGCTGATCGCCCCGCCGGGTGCCGGCAAGACGACTGCGGTCGCGCCGGCCTTGTTGGCTCAGCCGTGGTGCACCGGCACCATCATCATGCTGTCACCCCGCCGTGTTGCCGCCCGCGCCGCGGCTGAGCGCATGGCCGAGTTGGTGGGCGAAAAGGCCGGCGAAACCATCGGCTATCTCACCCGGCTCGACAGCAAGCGGTCGCCGCGCACGCGGGTGCTGGTGATGACCGAGGCGATCTTCGTTTCGACGATCCTGAAAGACCCGGAGCTTTCCGGGGTTTCTGCCGTCCTGTTCGACGAAGCGCATGAGCGGCATCTCGATTCCGATCTTGGCCTGGCGTTGGCGGCGGAATGCCAGTCAGTCCTGCGCGAGGACCTGCGGCTGGTGATCATGTCCGCCACGATTGACGGCGCGCGCTTTGCCCGGCTGCTGGGTGATGCGCCGGTGGTGGAGAGCGAAGGCAAGGCGCATCCGCTGGCCATCCGCTGGCTTGGCGCGCGGCCCGAATTGCGAATTGAGGATGCCATGGCCTCGGCGATCCAGACCGCATGGCGCGAGGAAAGCGGCGACGTGCTCGCCTTCCTTCCCGGCGTGGGCGAGATCGAGCGCACCCGCGAGCGGCTGGCCGAGCGATTGCCGGGCGCGCTGATCCTGCCGCTCCACGGCCAGTGCGAACCGGCTGCCCAGCGCGCCGCGATCAACCGGGACACTGAGGGGCGGCGGCGGATCGTGCTGGCCACGGCCATTGCCGAAACTTCGCTGACACTCGATGGTGTGTCGGTTGTCGTCGATGCCGGCCTGTCGCGGCGTGCGGAATTTGACAAGGCGGCGGGCGTCACCCGGCTGGTCACCCACCGTGCCTCGCAAGCCGCCGCCGCCCAGCGCGCAGGCCGCGCGGCGCGGCAGGGGCCCGGGGTGGCCTATCGCTTGTGGGAAGAGGCCGCTCACGCCGGGCGACCGCCTTACGATCCGCCCGAAGTGCTGGTGTCGGACCTTGCCCCGCTGGCGCTGACCTTGGCGCAGTGGGGTTCGGGCGAGGTGGCGGATATGGCCTGGCTCGATGTGCCGCCGGCTCCGGCAATGGCAGCGGCGCATGGCCTGCTGGAGAGCCTTGGCGCGCTGGATGGCGAAGGGCGCATTACCGACCATGGCCGCGCAATGGCCGGACTGCCGCTCGAGCCGCGGCTGGCGCATATGCTGCTCGCAGCGGCGGATTTGGGGGCAGAGGCGGACGCGGCGGAGCTGGCCTTGCTGCTTCAGGAACGCGGACTAGGCGGGCGAGGGGAGGACCTTTCGGCCCGCCTCGAGCGCTTCCAGCGCGATCGATCGCCGCGCGCGGAAGCATCGCGAAAGCTGGCGGCGCGGTGGGCCTCGTCGTCCCGGCGAACGCCGGGACCGCTGGCGACGTCGACGCAATCTGGCGACGGAGCGCCCGGCGGCCAGCGGTCCCGGGTCAAGCCCGGGACAACGGGCGAGCTCCCCCCGCTGGGCGCGATCCTTGCCGAGGGCTTCCCTGACATGATCGCCCGCCGGCGCGACGCATCGGGTGAGAACTGGCTGGCCGCCGGCGGGCGCGGGCTGCGGCTCGACCCGACAAGCTCGCTGATCCGCGCTGAGTGGCTGGCGGTGGGTGAGGCGCAGGGGGACGCCAAGGGCGCGCGGATCACCGGCGCGGTGCCGCTGACCGAGGCCGAGGTGCTGCGCTGGCTTGGTCACCGCATCGAACGGCGTACCAACTTGAAATGGGTTGAGGCGGATGCCCGCGTGGAGGCTCTGCTCGAGCAGCGTCTGGGTGCGATCACGCTGGCGACCGGGCCTGACCCCAAGCCCGATCCGGCGGCGATCCGGGCCTTCATGGTCGAGAAGATCGGCAAGGAGGGGCTTGCCCTCATGCCGCTGGGCCGCGCCAGTGACAGCCTGCTGCGCCGCGGGCGGTTTGCCGGGGTGGAGGCCTTGTCCGAGGCGGCCTTGCTCGCCGATCTCGATGACTGGCTCGGCCCGTTGCTGACGCGGCGGCTGGATCAACTCGATGCGGGCAAGCTGCACGAAGCGCTCCGCGCGCGGCTGGACTATGCCGCTGGGCAGGCCATCGATCAGCTTGCCCCGGCACAGTTCACCAGTCCGGCGGGGACCAGCCACGCCATCGATTATGACGATTCCGGCGGGCCATCGGTAGAGCTGCGGGTGCAGGCACTGTTCGGGCTGGAGCGGCATCCCAACTTTGGTCGGCCCCCGCAGCCGCTGCTGCTCAAGCTGACCGATCCGGGCGGCAAGCCCCTGCAAACCACGCGCGACCTGCCGGGCTTCTGGCGTGGATCGTGGCGCGATGTCGTGAAGGATATGAAGGGCCGCTACCCCAAGCACCGCTGGCCGGAAGAGCCGTGGACCGAAAAGCCGAGCCTGAAGACGAAGAACGCGTTTAACCGCACTTGATTCCCGCGCCGATTCGAAGCAGGGCAGCGTCATGCCCGCACGTATCTATCAGCGCCCGAAGAACGCCATGCAGTCCGGCAAGGCCCTGCTTGACCAGTGGATCCTCGATTTCGATCCGGCCGAGGCGAAAAAGCCTGACCCGCTGATGGGCTGGGCCGGCTCGGGCGACACGCAGGGGCAAGTGACGCTGAAGTTCGGCACGCAGGCTGAGGCGCAGGCCTATGCCGCCACGCACGGCATTGCCGCCACTGTCCACGCCACGCCGCCACGCCGGCTCAAGCTGCAGGCCTACGCCGACAATTTCCGCTGACCACAGCGCACTTGCCAAACCGCACCGGCGCCGCCATATGCGCCGCCGGGAGTCGGTCGGACGCTTGCGTCCGCCAACTTGGTCAGGTCCGGAAGGAAGCAGCCACAACGGGTTGCGGCGGGTCGGCCGGCTCCTTTTCAATCCACCGTCGATCTCCTGCGGACAGCGCCTGATTCACCTTCGACATTCGCGGTGTGAGTGCCTAACTAGGCGGCGATGACCGATTCCACCGACATCTTTGGCGATGACCCCGAAGCCGAAGCCGAAGCCGAAGCCGCGCCCAGCGCTGCCGAGCTCGAGGCTGCCGGTCAGGAATCGATGTTTGGTGCGCCGGAGCCAGTCGCTGCGCCGCCGATTGCGGTAGCTTCTCCTCCTCCAGCCAATGTGCCTGCCACCAGCCCCGCGCAGCCCTATCGCGTGCTCGCGCGCAAGTATCGTCCGCAGACCTTTGCCGAGCTGATCGGGCAGGACGCGATGGTCCAGACGCTGGCCAATGCGATCCGGCGCGACCGGCTGGCCCATGCCTTCCTGATGACCGGAGTGCGCGGGGTGGGCAAGACATCGACCGCGCGCCTGATCGCCAAAGCGCTCAACTGCATCGGTCCGGACGGGCAGGGCGGTCCCACCATCGATCCATGCGGCGTGTGTGAGCCTTGCATCGCTATTGCCGAGGGCCGCCACATCGACGTGATCGAGATGGACGCCGCCAGCCATACCGGCGTGGATGACGTCCGCGAGATCATCGAGGCCGTGCGCTATGCCGCCGTCTCGGCGCGCTACAAGATCTACATCATTGACGAAGTTCACATGTTGTCTCGCAATGCATTCAATGCGTTACTCAAGACACTTGAGGAACCACCTGCGCATGTGAAGTTCCTCTTCGCAACCACGGAAGTCGATAAGCTGCCGGTCACGGTGCTCAGTCGCTGCCAGCGCTTCGACCTGCGCCGCATTTCCGCGCCGTTGCTCACCGAACACTTCGG
This sequence comes from Novosphingobium sp., assembly GCF_031424035.1. Lineage (GTDB taxonomy): Bacteria > Pseudomonadota > Alphaproteobacteria > Sphingomonadales > Sphingomonadaceae > Novosphingobium. The sequence goes on along the minus strand of NZ_JANPGP010000116.1, from coordinate 13,261 downwards.
CCGGGTCTGTCAGGCAGAAGGAGTCGCCGCCGATTCCGAGGCGCTTTCGATGATCGCGGCCGCCGCTGAAGGTTCGGTGCGCGATGGCTTGTCGATCCTCGATCAGGCGATCGCCCATGCCGATATGGGCGGTTCCGGGCGGGTCACGCCCGATCAGGTGCAGGACATGCTCGGCCTAGCCGACAAGTCCGCGCAGCGCCGCCTGCTGTCCGCGCTCCTGTCAGGCGATTCGAACGGGCTGCTCGATCTGATCGACGCGCAGTTTGCCTTCGGAGTGGAGCCGCTGGCGCTGATGCGTTCGCAGATGGACCTTGTCCACCGTATCACCGTCGCCCAAGTCGGTCGCAGCGGCGCAGACGGGGTGTCGCCAGAGGAACGTGCCGCGATTGACGAATGGGCGCGGGCGCTTTCGGCGGGACAATTGCACCGGCTGTGGCAATTGCTGCTCAAGGGCCATGACGAGGTGCGGCAAGCGCCCGATCCGCTGGCTTCGGCGCAAATGGCGCTGCTGCGCGTGATGCATGCGGCCGATCTGCCCGATCCCGGCACATTGGTACGCCATCTTGAGGAAGCGATGGCGAAAGGCGGGGCTGCCCCAGTCTCGTCAGCCTCGGCCAATTCTGCCGCGCCCAGCGCTACGGCGCCCCCCGCGCCGGCACCTTCGGTTGACTGGAGCGCTCTTTGCGACCGCGTCGAACACAGCGGCCAGCTGCGCATTTCGCAGATCATGCGCGATTGGGTGCGGATCATCGCCATCGCGCCGCTTTCGCTGACCTATGCGCTGGCCGAGGGCTATCCGGGCGATCCCACCCCCGAACTGCGTGACGGCCTTCTGCGCGCCACCGGCGAACGCTGGGAAGTCACCCGGGGTGAAGGCGATGCCATGCCGTCGCTGCGCGAACTCGCGCAGGCCGTGCGCGAAGCGGAAGACAAGGCCATGCGTGCCTCGCCGCTGGTCGAAGCCGTGCTCCAGGCATTCCCCGGGGCAGAATTTGTCGAAGATGAAAAGCCCCAGGACAAGGGCAATACAAACCGGAGCCGTTACGCATGAAGTCGATGGAAGAGATGCTCAAGGCCGCGCAGGCTGCTGCCGAGACCATCCAGAAGCAGATGACCGAAGCCCAGACCAAACTCGACACCATCGAGGTTGAGGGCGTTTCGGGTGGCGGGCTGGTCAAGATTCGCTGCACCGCCAAGGGCCGCATCATCGGCGTTGCCATTGACGACAGCCTGATGGCGGTCAGCGAGAAGCAGATGCTCGAAGACCTGATCGCCGCCGCCTTCAACGATGCGCGGGTCAAGGCGGATGCCGCCAGCGGTGCCGAAATGGAGCGCATTCAGGGCGGCATGGGCCTGCCGCCCGGCTTCAAGCTGCCGGGTATGGGCTGACCAAGGCGCGCGTTTTCGCAGAAGGTCCCTGGTTTGGTCTTCGCGGCATCTGCTGCCCACAACGGGGTGCCACCGAAATTTCAGTGACCACCTGCGCCGGCGCTGCTGGCCGCGTGCAATGGAAAATAATTAAAGTTTACAATTAGAAACTCCGCAGATTTACCCAGCCTTCACTAAGTCGGCGCATTGGCATGGCTCCCACCGGAGTGTGTTCAATGACTGGTATTTGCTTCCTCGCCATGGCGGGCGGACTATTCGTACTCGGCCTCATGCCTCAGCCCAAGGACAAGCAGCTCGCGCTGGCGGCCCAATGCGCGGGCGGCGTGTTTTTTGCGACGGGTCTTCTCGGTCTTGCCTGGACACTGGCACCGCCGCTGGCCTGAGATTCCGAACTTCCACAATCCAAGGCTCCTGCGGCATTGCGCTGAAGGCAGGGCGATCCCATATCTGGCAACAAAGGCCCGGTTCACGACTGGTGCCGCATAGATATGGATATGGAAATGACCCTACTCCCCCTGCTTCCCCTGCGCGACATCGTCGTGTTCCCCGGCATGGTCGTGCCGCTGTTCGTTGGCCGCGAAAAGTCTGTCGCCGCGCTGGAAGCGGCGATGTCTGGCAACAAGGACATCTTCCTTGTCGCCCAGCTTGATCCCGGCTGCGACGATCCGGCGGAAGAGGACCTCTATGACCTCGGCGTGATCGCCACGGTCCTGCAACTGCTCAAGCTGCCCGATGGCACCGTCCGGGTGCTGGTCGAAGGCCAGCAGCGCGCCCATCTTGAGCGCATCGGCGAAGATGGCGACCTGATGATCGCCCAGGTCGAGAAGATCATGGCTGAGCCGGTGACCAGCACCGAAGCGACGGCGATGATGCGCTCGGTCGTCGATCAGTTCGGCGAATATGCCAAGCTCAACAAGAAGCTGTCGGCCGATGCCGGCACCAACTTTGCCGAAATCACCGACCCGGCGCTGCTGGCTGACGGCGTTGCTGCCCAGATCGGCGCCAAGGTGGCTGACAAGCAAGCGCTTCTGTCCGAAGAAGATCCGGTCAAGCGGCTGGAAATGGTGCTCGCCATCATGGAAGGCGAGCTGGGCGTGCTGCAGGTGGAGCGCAAGATCCGCGGCCGCGTGAAGCGCCAGATGGAAAAGACCCAGCGCGAATATTACCTCAACGAACAGCTCAAGGCGATCCAGAACGAACTTGGCGGCGGTGACGGCGAAGAAACGAACGAGATTGCCGAGCTGCAGGCAAAGATCGACACGCTCAAGCTGTCGAAGGAAGCTCGCGCTAAGGCCCAGGCTGAGCTCAAGAAGCTCAAGTCGATGCAGCCGATGAGCGCAGAGGCGACCGTCGTGCGCAATTACCTCGACGTGCTGCTCGGCCTGCCCTGGGGCAAGAAGTCGAAGCTGAAGCGGGACATTGGCAAGGCGCAGGCCGTGCTCGATGCCGATCACTATGCACTGGAAAAGGTCAAGGACCGCATCGTCGAATACCTCGCGGTGCAGGCGCGTACCAACAAGCTGAAGGGGCCGATCCTGTGCCTCGTCGGTCCTCCGGGCGTCGGCAAGACCAGCCTCGGCAAGTCGATTGCCAAGGCAACGGGCCGCGAATTCATCCGCCAGTCGCTCGGCGGGGTGCGTGACGAGGCCGAAATTCGCGGTCACCGACGCACTTACATCGGCTCGCTGCCGGGCAAGATCGTTACCAACCTCAAGAAGGCCGGGGCCAGCAATCCGCTGTTCCTGCTCGACGAGATCGACAAGCTGGGTCAGGACTATCGCGGCGATCCGGCGTCGGCACTGCTCGAAGTGCTCGATCCCGAACAGAACGCCAAGTTCCAGGACCATTACCTTGAGGTCGATTTCGACCTGTCGGACGTGATGTTCGTCTGCACGGCGAACAGCCTGAACCTCCCGCAGCCGCTGCTCGACCGCATGGAGATCATCCGGCTCGAAGGCTATACCGAGGACGAGAAGGTCGAAATCGCCGAGCGCCACCTGGTTGAAAAGCAGGTCGAGGCGCACGGGCTGACCAAGGGCGAGTTCACCCTGACCACCGAAGGCCTGCGTGACCTGATCCGCTATTACACGCGCGAGGCCGGCGTTCGCACGCTTGAGCGCGAGATCGCGCGGCTGGCGCGCAAGAGCCTGCGGCAGATCCTTGAAGGCAAAGTCACGTCAGTGACGATCACGCCGGAAAACCTTCCGGATTTTGCCGGCGTGCACAAGTTCCGCTTTGGCGTTGGCGAGGAAGAGCATCAGGTGGGCGCCGTTACCGGTCTTGCCTGGACAGAAGTAGGCGGCGAGCTGCTGACCATCGAAAGCGTCACCGTACCCGGCAAGGGCGCGGTCCGGACCACTGGCAAGCTGGGCGAAGTGATGAGCGAAGGCGTGCAGATGGCCTTCAGCTTCGTGAAGGCGCGGGCGCCGGCTTATGGCATCCGCCCCTCGATCTTCAACCGCAAGGACTTGCACATCCACTTGCCCGAAGGCGCCGTGCCCAAGGACGGCCCCTCGGCAGGTATCGGCATGGTCACCGCCATGGTTTCCACGCTGACCGGTATCCCGGTGCGCAAGGACATTGCCATGACTGGCGAAGTTACCCTGCGCGGACGTGTGCTGGCGATCGGCGGCCTCAAGGAAAAGCTGCTGGCGGCACTGCGCGGCGGCATAAAGACCGTGCTGATCCCCGAAGAGAACCGCAAGGACCTTGCCGAGCTTCCCGCCAACATCATGGACGGACTGGAAATCATCCCGGTTTCCCACGTTGACGAGGTGCTTGCCATCGCGCTGACCGAGAAGCTCGTGCCGGTCGAATGGACCGAGCAGGACGACCTCGCCAGCCAGCCGGTGGCCGGTCATTCGGGGTCTTCGGCAACCGCGCACTGAGCGTTTCAAGGCTAAGCCACGAGAGTCTGGTGATTCTTGCTGCAATGCGGCGATTCGGGCGCAAATTTGGCGATTCGCGCCAAGTCGTGCTTGGCAAGCCCCGTAATGGCGCAAATTTGGCGTTTTTTCGTGGATAATGGCGCCTCAAGTGGCCTCTTTCGCTTTGACAGGGGCGCCAAAGATCGCTCAATTCCGCCGCACTTCGAGGCGAGTTCCGAGAAGCACCAGATTAACCAGAGGTAGGGGATTCCCGTAATGAACAAGAACGATCTGATCGGCGCAGTTGCTGATGCCAGCGGCCTGACCCGTAGCGATGCCACCAAGGCTGTTGAAGGCGTGTTCGACGCCATCTCGGGCGCGCTTAAGAAGGGCGATGAAGTCCGTCTCGTCGGCTTCGGCACCTTCTCGGTTGCCAAGCGCAAGGCTTCGACCGGCCGCAACCCGCGTACCGGTGAGCCAATGTCGATCAAGGCTTCGTCGCAGCCGAAGTTCAAGGCCGGCAAGGGCCTCAAGGATGCGGTGAACTGAGATCACCCTCCAGTTTCGGGCGGCCCCATCGCCTCGGGCCGTCTGACGCGAAATAGAAAAGGCCGTGACGGTGTTCCCGTCACGGCCTTTTTGTTTGCCCCCGCCGCTTGACTGGCGGTGCCCGGACGCCGCCCAGGCTGCCGAGTTCAGTTAGCGAGCTTGATCAGTGCGGTCGGTGCCGAGGTCGAGCGTACATTCACGTTCCACGACAGCTTCTGGCCGGCCGGATCGGCCTGCGGACCTTCATCGGTATTGTTGGCGAGCACCTGGCCATTTGTGGTTACGGTGAACACCCCGTCCATTTCAGGCGGCTTGGGCATGTCGCCCTTGCCCATGGCGCCCAGCATGCCCATGCCCATCGCCTGTCCCATCGGATTGCCCGAGGCGTTGGCGTTGAAGCCCGGCGCATCGATCCGGACTGTGCCGTCGCTGCGGCGCAGAACCTGAACGAAGGTGTTGGTGGTCGGGAACTTCTCGATAATCGGGAAGATGAAATCGTGGTCCGCCTTGCCGGCGATGGCATAGTCGACATCGAACAGGCCATTCCCCTTGTAGGCAACCAGCTTCCAGCCGGCCTGGCGGCGCAGGCGGGCAGCGAATTCCTCGATCGACTTGGGATCCGTCGGATCAAGCCCGCCCAGCGCGGCCTTCATCTCCTCGAGGTCCTTCTTCTTCTTTTCGGCAGTTTCCTTGCGGTTCTGTTCCCAGGCGACCTTCTGGTCTGCAAGTTCTTCCTTGGTGCAGGGGCGCTCTTTGGGGTCGCCAAAGGTATCGTCGTCAGTAGCCTTGGCCTCATCACCCGGCTTGTCTGCCGCCGCGTCCGCCGCCGCCGCAGCAGCGTCAGCAGCCGTATCTGCCGGGGTATCGTAATCGTAGCAGGCCGAAGGCTTGAAGGTATCGTTGCCCTTGTCCATCGCCGCCAACTGCGTGATGCCGTAAAGCGACAATTCGCCCTTGTAGGCAAAGGTGAAATGCCCGTCCTTGCGCAGGTCAAGCGCCGAAACGAACTTGCCCGGCGTCAGCAGGCAGGCCGAAAGCGTGAGAGCCAGCGCGGCAACGATCCCCGCTGCACCGATGCGTTTCATCATGGTCACTGCGATATCCCCCTGTTGGATTATGTCAGCTGCGCGTGGCGACAGCGTAGAGTGCGATGGCGCTGGCGTTCGATACGTTGAGGCTTTCCATCGCCTCGCTGATCGGCAGCCTTGCAATGGCGTCGCAGTGCTGTTGCACGTTGTGACGCATGCCTTCGCCTTCCGCGCCGAGTACCAGCGCGACCGGGCCGGTGGGCAGGGCTTCGGCGAGCGTGGTTTCCGCCTCGCCGGCAAGGCCGATGCGCCAATATCCTGCCTCAGCAACTTCTTCGAGCGCGCGGGCGAGGTTGACCACGCGGATCCACGGCACCACTTCCAGTGCGCCCGATGCGCTCTTGGCGACGACGCCCGATTCTGGCGGAGCGTGGCGGTCCTGCGTGAGAATTGCACAGGCGTTGAAAGCGGCGGCAGAGCGCAGGATTGCGCCAACGTTGTGCGGATCGGTGACCTGATCGAGCACGATCAGCGGCCGCGCGGGATCGCCGTGAAGCACTTCATCAAGGTACACATCGGGCAGGGCATCGCATTCAAGGACCAATCCCTGATGGGGCGCATCGCGCGCGACCAGCCGGGCCAGATCGAGCGGCTGTGCCCATTCCACCGGGAAATCGGCGGGCAGTTCGCCGTCAAGCGAGGCCACACCTTCGCGCGTCGCCCACAGCTTGCGGTGATTGCGTTCCGGGTTTTTGAGTGCCGCTTCCACCGCGTGTCGGCCCCATAGCCTTACGGCCCCGGCGCTCGCCCGGCCGCTGCCGCGCCCGCCCTGCATCCGGCCAGCGCGACCACGAAGCGCTCCCTTTTTTTTCCCGACTTCGCCCTGCTTGTTCATGATGTCGCCAAATGTCCCGTGACAGTGAGATTCCTTGCCGCTCATGCCCGTAGCCCCATTGACAGGCAAGCCTTGCTTGGGCATTGGCCCGCCTCTCGGCCGGACAGCCCTCGATTGCGGGGGCAACTTACGGGGAAACCCGTCACCGGCAGGCTCTGGTGTGGACAGGTGGCCGAGTGGTTAATGGCAGCAGACTGTAAATCTGCCCGCGAGAGCGTACGCTGGTTCGAATCCAGCCCTGTCCACCACCGAGCCCGCTCATGATGGAATCCCGAGTGCTCCGTTATCACTGTCCAAGGTGAACCAGCGTATCGGGCCGCAGGCCCGAAGCTGGTTCGGCGTCAGAGCTCCTCAGGCGGGGAGACGACCATAGCGCAGCGCAGGTCAAACCAGCCCTGTTCGCTACCGCCTTATCATTCGTGCAAGCATGACACCCCCCTTTGAAACACGTTGACCATATCCGTCGCGGCGATGGACTATGCTCACTGCGATTCGTCGTTTGCGCTATGCGCCACGGTGAACCATAAGTCCGCCCGTACGCACGAAAGCGCGACGGGCAGGTGCGCGCGGGGTGTCGAGGGAAGGAACTGAAATCGTGAAATTTAGCCATTTCGGGGCGCTGCTGGCGCCGGTTGCCCTAGCCATTGCCGCCCTTTCCGGGTGCAGCAAGCCGGCCAATCCTATCGAAGACATGATGATCGCCAACCCCGATGAGTGGCCCAACTGGGGCCGTACGGGCAGCGAGGCGCATTATTCCCCGCTCGACGAGATCGACACCGGCAATGTCGCCGATCTGAAGCTCGCCTGGCACTATGACCTTGAATCGGGCTACTCGGCCAGCACGCCACTGATGGCCGAAGGCAAGGTCTTCCTGACCACCGGCCACTCGCACATCCGCGCGCTTGACGCAGTGTCGGGCAAGCAGCTTTGGGAGTATGACGGCGGCACGCGGGAACGCGCCACCAGTTCGATGGGGCTGGGCTGGGGCAGCAAGGGCATTGCCTATTCGAATGGTCACGTGTTCCTCGTCACCACCGACGGTTTCGTTACTTCGCTAGATACCGCTACCGGCAAGGAAGCGTGGAAGGTGCAGGACGCGCCCGCAGATGGGGCGCCGCGTCAATACAACGGTACCCCTCGCGTGTTCGGCGGCAAGGTGATCATCGGCTTCGGCGGCGCAGACATCAGCGCCGCGCGCGGCTTTGTCACGGCCTATGACGAGAAGACCGGCAAGCAGGTCTGGCGCTTTTATTCGGTTCCGGGTGATGAGCCGAACGCGGGCGGCGCCAAGGGAAACGATCTCATGGCGAAGTCTTGGCCGGGCGGTTGGAAAAAGCCTGACGGCAGCCGGCGCGGCGGCGGCGGCACGGCATGGAACGCCTTCTCCTATGACAGCGAACTAGGGCTGATCTACCTCGGTCTCGGCAATGGATTCCCCTATAATCAAAAGCTGCGCAATCCTGAAGGCGGAGACAACCTGTTCCTCTCCTCGATCGTCGCAGTGAAGGCTGATACGGGCGAATATGTCTGGCATTATCAGCTCTGCCCTGCCGAACAGTGGGACTGCACGGCCACGACCGACATGACGCTGGCGACCATCCCGGTCGATGGAAGCCCGCGCAAGGTGCTGATGCAGGCGCCGAAGAACGGCTTTTTCTATGTGATCGACCGCCAGACCGGCAAGCTGATCAACGAGCCGGGCAAGATCGCCAAGGTGACCTGGGCCGAGAAGATCGACTTCGCCACTGGCCGCCCGGTCGAGAACCCCGGTATCCGCTACAACGGCAAGCCTGGACTGTTCGAGATGTGGCCTGGGCCGACCGGCGCACATAGCTGGATGCCGCAGGCCTACAGCCCGCAGACCGGGCTGGTTTATATTCCCGTGCAGGACATGGCCGCGATGATTGGCGAGGGGCAAGCCGGCGGCGGCGAACTTGGCGGCGGCAACGGCGCGACGCTGATCCCTGAAGTTGACCTTCCCGGGGGCCACAAGAGCTACCTCAAGGCCTGGAACCCGGTGACGCAGAAGGAAATGTGGCGGGTTGATCTGCCCGGTTCATGGCCGGCAGGCGTCATGACAACGTCGGGCGGGCTGGTTTTCCAGGGCCGTATGGACGGCAAATTCGTTGCCTATGATGCCACCACGGGCAAGGAGGTGTGGTCGTTCCAGACCGAAAGCCCGATTGTGGGCGCGCCGATTTCGTATCGGGTGAAAGGCAAGCAATATGTCACGGTGATCACCGGAGCCGGTGGGCAGGGGGCGGGCATGCAGTCGCTCGGCAATGCAGGCCTTCGCACCGATTACCGCCTGCCGCGCAGAGTGCTGACCTTTGCCATCGGCGGCAAGGATACCATTCCCCCGTTTACCTATACCGAACCGCAGCCGCCCGCAGATCCCGAATATAAGCCCAATGCGGCGCTCGCGCAGGCAGGGGCGATGAAGTTCGGCATGAATGCCTGCCTGGTCTGTCACGGCTGGAACGCGGTTGCTTCCGGCGCGGCACCGGATCTGCGCTACTCGCCAGTCATCACTGATGCGGCGACGTTCAAGGCGGTAGTCAAGGGCGGGGCGCTCAAGCTCAACGGCATGCCACCGTTCCCGCAGGTCAGCGACGGTGACCTCGAAACCATCCGCTTCTTCCTGCGCACCCGCGCCCAGCAGGTACCCGCGGAGCGGAAGGCGCTGGCCGACCGGGCCAAGGCGCAGGCGGCCTCTGCTGCCAAGCCTGCGGATTTCGTCGGCAAGTGGAAGATCGTCATCCAGACCTCCGCCGGACCGCAAGAGGCAGTGCTCGACATCGCGGCCAACGGCAATGCGCTGACCGGCAAGGCCACTGCCTCGCAAGGATCAGTCGACCTGACGGGCAAGGTGGAGAATGGCCGCGCCAAGCTGGAAGGGCGCGCCTCGCTGCCGTTCCCGATTGCGGTCACTTATGATGTCACCGTGCGGGATGGGCAGATGACGGGTGACAATTCCAACGGTCCTTTTGGCACATTCCCGGTTTCGGGCACGCGTTAGGCGCGGTTTCCCGTGCCCAGTCCGGACCTGAGGTTCGAATTTGAAGTCCCCGCATTTATGGGATTTTTAACGTCATGTAACTTGGCTATGAGGGCGGGGTACTTGAAGCAAAGAGCTGATGGCACGGCCATTGCGACCCGGCCTGCCGACAGGCAGCAACCTCCTTTCCCAAACCTTTTTGGGGGATGCTGCAGCGACTTGGCGCGGGGGGAATCATGACGGCTTCTGATTCGGGCACCTGTTGCCCGGCCGGATTGCTCGATGCCCCCCGCGGCCTTTTTGCGGGGCGAATAGCTGGCTAGACCTTGGCAGGCGGGCCGCCAGCGCCTAGATGCTCTGGTATGCCTGCAAATCTGACTGACAATCGCGGCCGCGGCGAAGCATCTTGGCAATGGCCCAGCGTTCATCCTGAAGGGCGCAAATTCGCGCTGATCGCGGCCGCCGCCTCGCTCGGGGCCGCGCTGATGGCTTGGGAAACGATAGCATGGCCACTCGCCGTGCTGGTGCTGGGCATCCTTGCCTTCTTCCGCGATCCAGCGCGCGTGACGCCGCAGGGCGACAATCTGATCGTTGCGCCGGCAGATGGCCTGATCACCCTGATCAAGAGGGTGGCGCCGCCACCCGAACTGGCCAAGGGCGATGGCACCTCGCCGGGTCTTGGCGATGCACCGCTGACCCGAATTTCAATTTTCATGAGTGTGTTCGACGTTCACATCAACCGCTCGCCGATCAGTGGCACGGTGCGCAGGGTGGCCTATATCCCCGGCCGTTTCCTCAATGCCGACCTCGACAAGGCCAGTGACGAGAACGAGCGCCAGCACTGGCTGGTTGAGCGCGGTGACGGCGTGGCGATCGGTTTCACGCAGATCGCCGGCCTTGTCGCCCGCCGTATCGTTCCGTTCCTCAAGCCGGGCGATCCGGTGGTTTCGGGCGGACGAGTCGGCCTGATCCGCTTTGGCAGCCGCGTGGATGTGTTCCTGCCTGAAGGCACGGAGCCGGTCGTGCTGATCGGCCAGAAGACCATCGCCGGTGAAACCGTTCTCGCGCAGCTTGGCGACCAGCCGTTGATCGAAGGCCGCCGCCAGTGAACGCGCCGTACGGCCGGGACAAGCTTGTGCGCTTGCCGCAGGGCCTGACCGTGCGAACCTTGATTCCCAATGCCATTACCGTGTCGGCACTGGGCTTCGGACTGACCGGCATCCGCTTCGCCACCACCGGCGAGTTCGAAAAGGCGGCCTTGACCATTTTGCTGGCCGGCTTTCTTGACGGCATCGACGGCCGCGTGGCGCGCCTGCTCAAGGGCCAGTCGCGTTTTGGTGCCGAGCTGGACAGTCTGGCGGACAATGTCTCGTTCGGCGTCGCCCCGGCCTTTATCCTTTTCCTCTGGTCGCTTCAGGACCTGCCGCGCCTTGGTTGGTTCGCCAGCCTTGTCTTCGCGATCAGCTGCGCCCTGCGGCTTGCCCGCTTCAATGCGCGGATCGATGTCGAGGATCAGCCGCACAAGTCTGCCGGCTTCCTGACCGGTGTTCCCGCACCTGTCGGGGCCGGGCTGGCCATGCTGCCGATGTTCGTGTGGTTCGTCACCGGCTGGGATGAATTGCGCACTCCGGTATTTGTTGGCCTGTGGCTTGTTGCAGTGGCCTTCCTGCTGATTTCCAGTGTCGCCACGCTGAGCTGGAGCAAACTGCGTCCTCGCCGCGGCATCCGCTTGTGGCTGGTGCTGGTCTTTGGACTTGCCGGCGTGGCCCTGCTGACCGAGCCCTGGTGGACCCTGATCGGGATCTGCGTGATTTACCTCGCCACCCTGCCTTACGGCATTTTCGCTTATGCCCGCGTCAAGCGGCGGCGCGCCATGCTTTTGAGCGAACCGGCAGCGCCGTTGCCCTGACTGGAAGTACGCTGACCTGCGCCGGTGCGCGGGTCACGTTGATCGTCGTTACCCGATAGCTGATCGAATGGTGCGGCGAGCCATGCTCTGCCGCGTGACGCAGTTCGCCCAGCCGCGGCAGCACGCTGCGCAGGCTGGCGGTGATGACGCCCAGTGCAAAGATTCCAGCGATCAAAAACAGCGCGGTGATCATCAGCTGCATGGTCATTCGACTTCCCCTCTTGCCTGTGTGTCACTCTGTGACGAGACTGTTGAAACCGTGTGGATAACTTTGGATTCGGAATTTCAAGATCGGCGGTTTTCCGCGTGTTGTGATCATATGTTCATGATTTGTTCTAGTCGTCAAGGGAAAAGTGCTTAGGCGCTCATGAGGGCCGCCGCGCAGGCTTGACGCATCAGTGGAAAGTCAGGCTGCTGCGGAGCTGTCGTGTTGAGGTGCGGCGTTGCGCTTGGTTGCCGGGCGCGGCGCACGCTCTGCTCCCTTGCGCAGATTGGGCAGCGGCGAGGGCAGCGGCCATGCGGGCTCGCTGATCGAATAACTGATCACATGGAACGGGCCACCTGCTCGCAGGCCATGGCGCAGGATGGCGGTGCGGGTAAGGGCGCGTTGCAACGTAATGGCAATGAACAGGGAGCAGGTGACGATCAGGCACAGGGCGATCAGGGTGGGCAGCACAGTCATCATTGCGTCCTCGCGTTGCGCCCCCGCTATTTCAGCCCCCGCTATATCAGTTCCAATTTGCCTCCAGATTCCCCGCCTCGTCGGCGAGTCGCGGGCCATCGTATGCCTGATCAAACCCCAAGAAATCCGGGAGTTCCCGGGTTACCTTCTTTTCAGGGCGGTTTAACGTCAGGCCGTTCACGCATCGCGGTGAATTGAGGGTGGATTTCTGCGGCAAACCGGTCTAGGGGCCCGGCGTCGCACGATTCCGGCACGGTGCCGGGGGCGTTGCGACAAATCCACACGGGATGCACACATACCGGTGCCGTGGCGGGACAGGTCTTCGGACTTTCGCCAGGTTCCAGCATCCCGGAGGTTCAACCGGAAAGGAATTCCCTATGGCGGCACCTGTCGTCTCCATGCAGCAATTGATTGAGGCCGGCGCACACTTCGGCCACCAGACCCACCGCTGGAACCCGCGGATGAAGCCGTACATCTTCGGCGCCCGCAACGGTGTTCACATCCTCGACCTGTCGCAGACCGTGCCTCTCATGGCCCGCGCGCTCGACTTCATCGATGGCACCGTCCGCGCTGGCGGCAAGGTCCTGTTCGTCGGCACCAAGCGCCAGGCGCAGGAACCGATCGCCCAGGCCGCGCGCGCTTCGGGTCAGCACTTCGTCAACCACCGCTGGCTGGGCGGCATGCTCACCAACTGGAAGACCATCTCGGGCTCGATCAAGCGCCTGAAGTCGATGGAAGAGCAGCTTTCGGGCGACACCTCGGGCTTCACCAAGAAGGAAGTCCTTCAGATGACCCGTCTGCGCGACAAGCTTGAGCTTTCGCTCGGCGGCATCCGCGACATGGGCGGCATTCCGGACGTGATGTTCGTGATCGACGCCAACAAGGAAGAGCTCGCCATCAAGGAAGCCAACGTTCTGGGTATCCCGGTCGTCGCCATCCTCGAT
>NZ_JANPGP010000115.1:0-70890 GCF_031424035.1 Novosphingobium sp. | reverse complement strand
CGCCCGAAAGCGAGAGGCCGCGGAAGCGGTAATCGGTCACGAAAGCGACGTTGCCGGTGATCGTGACGTCCTTGGGCGGATCGGTCTCGTCGGCAAATGCCGGGGTCGCAGCAATAAGAGCGCCCGTAAGGGCCGTTGCGGCGAGAACACCGCGAATGGACGTAAGCATGACAAATCCCTCAGGTTGTTAAATTTGCTTCGTCCCACCTGCACCTTCACGGAGGACCTCATTTTTTGGGCCCCGCTCAATCCGGTGACACCTTGGTGACATGGAATTGCTGCATTGCACAAGACCAAAACGTCCCTAGTGAGCAGACATGCTTCCGCCATGTGTCCTTTGTGCAACTATGGCCGTCGGGGCAGATCAGTTCATCGCGCGGCAAAGTTGCCTCGCTATGGCGCAAGGCTTATAGGCCCACCCCATACCCCGCCATGATCAAAGCGCTACGCAACCTCTTCTCCGCCCGTCCGGAGCCCGTGAAGGCCGCCATCCCCGCCGGCCAGCGTGTCTATGCGGTTGGCGACATCCACGGACGGCTGGACTTGCTGGTCAGCCTGGCCGAAGCAATCGAGGCGGATGACCGCGCGCGCGGCCCTGCCGATACCACCGTGATCCTGCTCGGCGATCTGGTTGACCGCGGGCCTGACAGTGCCGGGGTGATCAAGGCAGCGCGCCTGTGGTCGCAGCAGCGCCACGTGCGCTTCATCGCCGGCAATCACGAGGAAATGTTCCTCGATTCGCTGGATAGCGTCGAATCACTGCGGCACTTTATCCGCTATGGCGGCCGTGAAACCCTGCTTTCCTATCCCATCGCCGCCAACGACTATCTCGCTGCCGAGGTCGAGGATCTGCAGGCCATGATGCGTCAGGCCGTGCCGCAGGAGGATGTCGATTTCCTCGCCGGTTTCGAAGACACGATCCAGATCGGCGATTACCTGTTCGTCCACGCCGGGATCCATCCGGACCTGCCCATCGAACAGCAGCGCACCGGCCACCTTCGCTGGATTCGCGAGCCGTTCCTGTCGCATGTCGGCGATCACGGTTTCGTGGTTGTCCACGGTCACTCGATTACTGAAGAAGCGCAGGTTCTGGCCAACCGCATCGGCATCGATACCGGGGCCTACCAGTCCGGCCGCTTGACCGCGCTGGGATTGGAAGGCAGCACCCGCTGGTTGATCGAAACCGCCGATGACGGGGGCGATATCCGCACCCGCGTCCGTGATGCTGCCTAGGGCCCGGCTGGGGCCGAACAAGGAACGTTTCGCATGAAGATTGCCATGGTCGGATCGGGCTATGTCGGCCTTGTTTCGGGCGCGTGCTTTGCCGATTTTGGTCATGACGTGGTCTGCATCGACAAGGACCCTGCCAAGATCGAAAGCCTCAATGCCGGGATCATGCCGATCTATGAGCCGGGGCTGGCCGAACTCGTCGCCAGCAACGTCAAGGCGGGCCGGTTGACCTTCTCCATCGATCTGCCTGAGGCGATCCGCGATGCCGGCGCGATCTTCATCGCGGTGGGCACGCCGAGCCGCCGCGGCGACGGCCATGCCGACTTGTCCTACGTCTATGCCGTGGCCGAGGAAGTTGGCGCGCACCTGGCCAATGACGCCGTTGTCGTCACCAAGTCGACCGTTCCGGTGGGCACCGGCGACGAGGTTGAGCGCATCTTGCGGGAATTTGCGCCCGGCGTGCGCTTTGCCGTCGCCTCCAACCCCGAATTCCTGCGCGAAGGCGCGGCGATCAGCGATTTCAAGCGCCCCGACCGCATCGTCATCGGCAGCGATGATGAATGGGCGCGCGATGTGATGCGCGAGGTCTATCGCCCGCTGTTCCTCAACCGCGCGCCGATCCTGTTCACCAGCCGGCGTTCGTCGGAACTTATCAAATATGCGGCCAACGCCTTCCTCGCGGTCAAGATCACCTTCATCAACGAGATGGCCGACCTCTGCGAAAAGGTCGGCGCCGACGTGCAGGACGTATCGCGCGGCATCGGTATGGACGGGCGCATCGGAGCGAAGTTCCTCCACGCCGGGCCGGGCTATGGTGGATCGTGCTTCCCCAAGGACACGCTGGCCCTGCTCAAGACGGCCGAGGACTATGACAGCCCGCTGCGCATCGTCGAATCCGTGGTCAAGGTGAATGACAGCCGCAAGCGCGCGATGGGCCGCAAGGTGATCGACGCCCTTGGCGGCGCAGAGGTCGCGCGCGGCAAGAAGGTTGCGCTGCTCGGCCTGACCTTCAAGCCCAACACCGACGACATGCGCGATGCCCCGTCGATCGCGATTGCCCAGACGCTCGCCGATGCCGGGGTGGACGTGGCCGGCTATGACCCCGAGGGCATGGAACTGGCCCAGCCGCTGATGCCTGCGGTGACCATGCGCGGCAATGCCTATGCCGCCGCCGAGGGGGCCGACGCGGTGGTCATCGTCACTGAATGGGACGCCTTCCGTGCGCTCGATTTCAGGCGCCTGAAAGCCCAGATGCGGGAGCCGGTGCTGGTCGACCTGCGCAACGTCTATGAACCCGCCGATGTCCGCTCGCAGGGCTTCACCTACCACAGCGTGGGCCGCGCCTGACCTAGAATCAGGACGAATGGCATCGAAAAGGCCGATTTCTTTTGCAGATCGTCCAGCACAATGGACGAGTGATTGCGCCGATCAGACGTTCGCCATAGCTTGCTGACCATATCCGCACACCAATGACGGAGGTCGGCCATGATAGCCGCACGGGAGATTGCTGAATTCCAGCCCAGCGCTGCGCCCCCTGAGCGCAGCCGCAGCGACGGGTGGTCGCTGTCCGATTTCCTCAATCTGCTCGATCTACGCGGCCAGACCTGGTGCATCGTCGAACTGCGCGGATCGGCCGGGTTCAACCTGCCCGGAGACGACGGGGTCGCCTTCTACGGCGTGATCAAAGGCAGCGTCCGCATTGCCGGGGTCGCTGGCGGCACAATCGAGGTTGGCCAGGGACAGGTGCAGATCGTCCTGTCTGGTGAGGCTCATGCCATCCGTTCCGAAGCGGACAGCCCGACTGTGGTGCTCGATTTCCTGCGCCACGAGCAGGCGGTGGATACGCCGCCGACCTTTACTATTGGCACCGGGCCTCTAGCTGCAAAGGTGTTGTGCGCGCGGCTCAAGGTGACATGGCCCGCCGGCCTGCGCCGCACCGCCATGCCGGCCTCGGTCCGCATCGAGGAGCAGGTGCTGGGCAACGAGCTTAACGTCGTACGCACCGAAACGCTGCAACGCTTTTCGGTGGGCGCGGGATCGACCGCGCTGCTCACGCGGTTGGCGGCGCTGTGGCTGGCGATCACCCTGCGCAACCATCCGCAGTGCCCGCTGCTGTTCCGCATGTCCGCCTCGGCCGATCCGATTGCCCACGCGCTGCAGCTGATCGATGCCGATATCGCCAGTGAGTGGTCGGTCGAACGCATGGCGCGCAAGGTGGGCATGAGCCGGTCGAGTTTCGCCGCGCGCTTTACTTCGGAGGTAGGCCAGACCCCGATGGAATTGCTCACCGAAAAGCGCATGCACGCCGCCGGCGAACTGCTGCAGAACAGCCGCATCAAGATCGCCGAGATCAGCGGGCGCGTCGGTTACCAGTCGGAGGCCGCCTTCAGCCGGCGCTTCGCCCGCTTCTTCGGCATGTCGCCAGGGCAGATGCGGCACGGCACTTCGGCCAGCCACGGGGTGAACGAGGAATGAGCCTGGACGGCGTGCCGCAGGCCGAACTGCTGTTCGAAATCATCGCTGAATGCTCGCCGCCCGAAGACATGGGCACGATCGACGGCGGCAAGGCGCGGATGATCCCGATTGTCGGCGGCACGGTTTCCGGGCCTCGGCTGAGTGGCACGGTCATGCCGGGCGCGGACTGGTCGATCATGCGCGAAAACGGCGTGGCGACGGTCGAGGCGCGCTATGCCCTGCGCGCTGACGATGGCTCGATCATCCAGATCTTCAACGCGGCAACTACCCGCGTCGGCCAGCCGGGCGAGGACGGCGTGATGATGATCACCACCCCGCGGTTTATTGCCCCCGAAGGACCCCATGCCTGGCTTAATCACGGCGTTTATGTGGGCACGCTGGTGCCGGACATGAGCGGGAGTGGCTTTGCCGTGAAGATCGGCGTGTTCTTGATGCGCTGAATTTCTGCCCTGCCGGCAGAAAATCACTTTCCAGAGAAAAGCCCCTTATCAACCTTCCGTCACCCCGGGCTTGACCCGGGGTCCAGCTGCCTTTTCGACGTCTGCCGAAGAAAGCTGGATCCCGGGTCAAGCCCGGGATGACGGCAAATTGAATTTGATACTCAGGGGTCCGACTCTTCTCAGACTTCGATCCCGTAGAGCTTCGCCGCGTTCAGTCCCAGCACCTTGGCGCGTTCGTCCACTGTCAGAGCGCCGGTGCGTTCCTCAAGGTTGTCGACCGGCCACAGGCTGGTGGGATGCGGGAAGTCGGTTTCGAACAGGCAGTTCTCCACCCCGACGCGGCGAACCATGTCGGCCATGTTCTTGCCCTGCTCGAACCAGAAGCAGGCGTGGAAGTTGCTGCGGAAGTATTCGCTGGGCTTCTTCTCGAATCCCTTGGTCTCGGCGATTTCGGCAAGCTGGTAATCGAGCGCTTCCATCAGGAACGGCACCCAACCGATGCCGCTTTCAACCGAGACGAATTGCAGCCCCTTGAAGCGGTCGAGGATGCCCGAATAGATCAGGTTCGACATCACCGCGCCGTTGTTGAAGAAGATCATCGCACCCGAAATGCCCGAACGCAGGTCGCGCGGCAGGCTGGGCCAGCCCTGCTTGCCCATCCAGTCGATAGCGGTCTCGCTGGCACCGATATGGAAGTTGATCGGCAGCTTCTTGTCCTCACACACCTCCCACAGCGGGAACCAGTGTTCGGTGCCAAGGTCGGGGATCTGCTTCCCGTCTTCGTCATTGCTGGTGTGCGGGTCAGAATTGATGTTGATACCCTTGAGGCCCATGGCGATGCAGCGTTCGGTTTCCGCCACGGCCTGCTTGACGTCCCACCACGGCAGCAAAGCCATCGGGAACAGCCGCTGACCGCTTTCTTCCTGCAGTTCGGCCATGGCATCGTTGTAGATCTGCACGCAGGCGAGCCGCAGTTCAGGATCGACGCGGGCCGAGGCCTGACCGCCAAAGCCGAGGATGTTGGGATAAACGATCTGGGCGAAAATCCCTGCCTCGTCCATCAGCGCGAGGCGTTCCTTGACCGAGGACGAGCCTGCGTGAACCTCTTCGAACTGCACCTTCAGGAAGGTGTCGAGATCGCGGATCTTGCCGCCCTCTTTCAGCACCGCGCTGTTGGGATGCGCGCCGTGGCCGATCGACTGGTTGCCATCGATCACCCAGCACCGCTGGCCGTTCAGCATCTTCACCTGCGGCACCCGGTCACGCAGGGCAGCGGGCGCACGCTTGACCCACAGGTCGTGCGGTTCGGTCAGGTGGGTATCGGCATCGATGATCAGCGGTGCGGCGGTGGACATGGCACTCTCCCTTGTTGCCACCAGACTAGGCGGCTGTGGGAGATGCGCCAATCGCTGTCAGGCCGTTGCGACTGCCTGTGCGTCCAGCGCCGCGACGAGCTGCGGTACATCTGCGAGTGAGCGCAAGGCATCATTGAGATGCGTGCAGCCTGCCGGGCCGCGCAGCCGCTCCAGCACGGCCTCGCGGATCGCGTCCATCGGCGTTCCGACCAGCGCCTTGGCATTGGCAATGGCGCCCGGGCATTCGCGGAACGGCAGCACGCGCGGTTCGGCTTCAAGGCTGGCGATCACCCGCGTCACCGGATCGAGCGCCACGTGCAGGATATATTCGTGCAACGCCGCCCGCCCGCCATCGGGACGCGGGGCCGAATCCTGGAACGAAGCCTCGACGCGAACGGCATCGGCTTCCCGCCACACGTCGATCCGGCGCGCGCGGCGGAAGGACACGCCTTCGGATACGGGGAAAGCGTGCCAGCCATCGGGATCGGCGGGATTGCGTAGCTCCTTGCCATCGGCAGCGATATGGTCACTGATCCGGGTATCGGGATCGTGCGAGGAAAATCCGGGCTGAAACCCCCAGCAGACATTGGTCCGCTCGGCCAGCATCTCGGCCATGTTCACCGCGCCGGTCACGCCCTGCATTTTCGCCAGCCAGTCCTCACCCCACTGCGACCAGCCCCAGTTCGACACGAGGCTGGTGCCGGAAATATCATCGAGTAGCAGGTAAAGCGGGTGTGCCTGTGCAATCAGGTCGGGCAGCAGATCGCGCATGAATACGCGCAGGTGGCCGCCGCCCTTCTGGCCGATGAGCTGCTGCAACTGCGGCGGCGCGGGATCGGCGCTGATGGCGATAATCTTTCGGTCGAAATCGAGGTCAGCACTAAGTCGCGCCTCTGCCCGAACGCTGTCCGCACCGTCCGCGCCCTTGATCACATCGCGCGAGCGGCCTTCGAACCGGCGCAGGTCCACGCTGCCATTGGGCCAAGTGACATCGAGGCTTGAGGTCCGCCGGATCGATCCGGCGCGGCGCAGCGGCGAGGGATTGGCGGTCGAGCGGACGGGCTTGTCGTAAATCATGATCCTTCGCTCTTGGGCACGGCGGCTTCCTTTGGCAAGCGCAGGAACAGCAAGCTGCCGAACAGCACCAGAACCGAGGTGATCCAGAGGAACGGCGTGAACGTGTCATAGGCCGCGAGCAGCCGGCTGTTGAGCAGCACCCCGCTGATTGAGGCGATGTAAAGCGCGCAGTAGCACAGGCCCAGCGCGGTGCCGAACACCTCGATGCGGAAGAAACGCCCGACGAGGAACGAGAGCAAGTCACCCTCTGCCCCCACGGTTACCCCGACGAGGAACACGGCGATCGCCACTGCCCAGGTGGTGTCGACGGGACCGGCAAGCAACGCTAGGCCAAAGGCGGGCAGGACCATCGATACGGTGGCGACAATGCGCGAGGGAAAGGCATCGAGCGCCAGCCCGCAGGTGATCCGGCCGATCAGCGTGCCCAGCGAATAGACCTGCAGCATCCGCGCCGCCGCCATCGCATCAAATCCCTGCTCCTTGATCAGCAGCACGAATTGCGAGCCGTGAAGCGGGGTGTGAATCGTGGTCAGCAGCACCCCTGCGAAGATCGCCCAGAACACGGGGCTGCCCAGCACTTCGCGGAAATGCCGTTCCTTTGGCGCGCCTGCTACCGCTTTGGCGCGCACCGGCGCCGCGCCGCTGCCCTTGGGGATCAGCGCAACAGCTGTGAGCCCGCCAACCAGCACGATCCCCGCCAGCACCAGATAGCCCGAGCGCCAACCGTGTTCGCCAATGTAGCTGGTGATGAACGGCGGCGCGATGATCCCGGTTAGCGCGGGGGCGCTCATCACGATGGTCAGCGCGAGGCCGCGGGCGTTCTCGAACTTTTCAACGACCAGCCGCGTATAGGTCACCGGGCTGGTCAGGCAGCCGACCACCAGCACGCCCGCCGAACAGGCAAAATAATACCGGAAATCGCCCTTGAGAAAGGCAAACAGGCAGATCACCGCAGGCAGCAGCAGCACGCCGAGGGTGGCCATGCGCTTGGCGCCGTAGCGGTCGGTCAGCCGCCCGGCGATCGGCATGGTCGGCAAGGTCGCCAGCATGGTGAAGCCGATCAGCGCAAAGGTAGACCGCGTCCAGCCGAAGTCCTTGATCAGGAACGGCGCGAAGATCGAGGTGATGTAGGAGAACATCGACAGCCCGACCGCCATGCCAAGGCTTGCCGCGAGGAGCACGCGCCAGTTGCGCGCCAGTTCGCCCAGGTATTCCTTGCGCTCGCTCATGGTCTCTCCCTCATCGGCCCGTGCATTCTTGCCATTATTGCCGCCATGTCGATTGCGCGTTTCGCAGATGGACATTGAGCGTCGCCGCGATGCCGGGCAGGATGGCGGCATGGACTTCGAAACCCTGCTCATCGAACGCGCTGATGGCCTGCTGGTCATCACGCTCAACCGCCCGGCCAGCCTCAACGCGATCACCCCGCAGATGCACGGCGAACTGGAGGCGGTGTTCAACATGTTCGCCGCTGATGACGATCTGCAGGTGGCAATCGTCACGGGCGCGGGGCCTCGCGCGTTCTGCGCTGGCAGCGACCTCAAGGCCTTCCGCATCAAGAACGCCCCGCCCTATCCCGAGCATGGCTATGCCGGGCTGATCAAGCGGCACGACCTGATGAAGCCGGTGATCGCGGCGGTGAACGGCCTCGCGCTGGGCGGTGGCATGGAGCTGGCGCTCGCCTGCGACGTGATCGTTGCCGAGGAGGGCGCGAATTTCGGGCTGGTCGAGCCCAAGGTCGGCCTGATCGCGATTGCCGGTGGCATTACCCGGCTGGTCCGCGCGGTCGGCCCCAAGCAAGCGATGATCCCGCTGCTTACCGGGTGCCAGATCTCCGCCGCGCAGGGTTTCGCGCGGGGCTTTGTCAGCGAGGTTGTCGGCCCCGGCGAAGCGCTGACCCGCGCCCGCGCGCTGGCCAACGAGATCATGGCCTGCGCGCCGCTTGCCGTGCGGGCGACCAAGGAAATCGCCTGTCGCTCAATGGACGAACCCGATCTCGCCTCTGCCATCGCGGCGCAGGACCATTACCCCGCCTACAAGGCATGGATCGCCAGCGAGGATGCCGCCGAGGGAATGCAATCCTTCGTCGAAAAGCGGAAACCGGTGTGGAAGGGGCGCTAGAGTTTAGCCGGCAGGTCCCTGATCCGCTTGCCCGTCGCCGCCGAAATCGCATTGGTCACGGCGGGAAGCACGGGTGGCAGCGCCGGTTCGCCCAGCCCTGACGGCGGGTAATCGCTCAGCACCCACGAAATCGCGATTTCGGGCGTCGCCGAGATGCGCGGCAGGGCGTAGCTGTCGAAATTCTTCTGTTCGATCTCACCGTCGGTGAAGGTGATCTGGTGGTGCAGCGCCTCGGAAATGCCGTCAATCACGGACCCGCGCACTTGCGATTCCGCGCCGAACGGGTTGACGATCTGCCGCCCGACATCGGCGGCGACCCAGACCTTGTGGACCTTGGCCTCGCCATCCGTCACGCTGACGTCGGCGACTTCGGCGAAGTAGCCGAGGTGGCAAAAATAGAACCCGAAGCCGAGCCGGCGGTTGCCAGTCATGGGCCGGTTCGCCCAGTTGCAATCGGCCAGCACCCGTTCAACCACGCCGCGCGCCCGGGCCGTGGTGAAGGCCCCTGAAGCGCGCGTAGGATCGCCGCGATCGCCAACGACCTTGTCCCCGGCGCAGAGTTCCAGAACCAGACTGGGCAAATCGCGGCCGCCCATTCCGGCGACTTCATCAAGGAAGCCGTTCATCACGAAGGCCATGGCGTTCGATTCCGGCGCGCGCATCGGGCCGGTGGGGATGATCGAGGGGATGACGTTCTGCGCAAACAGCAGATCGGGTACCAATCCGGCGGGGAACTGGCTTTCGCGCATCCCGGCAGCGCGAGCAGCCTTTCCGCCCTGCCCCACGGTAACGAAGTGATCGGCAAGACCGACCAGCTTGCCCTGCCCGTCAACCGCTGCGCGCAGGTTGTGCCAGCCGCCAGGGCGGAAATAGTCGCGCTGCAGGTCTTCGGTGCGGTTCCACAGCAGCTTGATCGGCTTGCCGGGAAGCGCCTTGGCAATCGCGGCGGCCTGCAGCATGAAATCGCCCATCAGTCGCCGGCCAAAGCCGCCGCCGTTGCGCGTGATGTGGATCGTCTGGCTGGCCTGCGGAATACCGAGGTTGCGCTCAATGGCATCGGCCCCGGCACCCGGGTTCTGCGTCGGCGCCCACAGTTCCAGCTTGCCGTCCTGGAACAGCGCGGTGCAGTTCTGCGGCTCAAGCGGGGCGTGGCTGAGATACTGATACGAATAGCGCTGGGTGATCTGGCGCGTGCCAGCCTTGATCGCCGCCAGCGCATCGCCATCGCGGCGTAGATCGGTGGGAACGCCCGTTTCATGCAGGCGCGCGGCTTCGGCGGCATAGGCCGACCACGAATGGCCCTTCGACGCGGAAGTATCCCATTCGGCGGCGAGCAGTTCGCGCGCTGCTTCCGCATACCAGTGGTTGGTCGCGACAATGGCAACGCCGTCCACCAGTCCATCGGCCACGGCGGTTCCGGCGATCTGCAGCACCGCGACCACGCCCGGCGCGGCCTTCGCGGCGGCGAGGTTGGCCTTCACCAGCTTGCCGCCATGCGCGGGGCCGGTTTCATAGACCGCGTGAAGCATCCCCGGCAGTCGGACATCTATGCCGAACAGCGGTTCGCCGCGTAGCACCCTGGCACTGTCCACGCCGACGGTCGGCTTGCCGATGATGCGAAACGCCTTTGCATCTTTGAGCGCAACCTTGGCGAGATCAGGCGCGGGCATGGTCGCGGCGAGGCCGGCCAGTTCGCCATAGGACCACTTGCGGCCCGATGCCTTGTGCAGCACCCAGCCCTTGTCGGTCGTTAGCTCGCTCGCGGGAACCGCGACCTTCGATGCCGCCGCAGCCAGCAGCATGGCGCGCGCCGCCGCACCCGATTGCCGCATCAGCAGCCAGTTCTGCGGGGTCGACTGGCTGCCGCCGGCAAACTGCCGGCCGTACAGCTTGGGGTTATAGTCGGACTGGACCACCGAGACCTGCGACCAGTCGCAATCGAGTTCTTCCGCCACCATCATCGGCAGCGAGGTCTTGATGCCCTGCCCGATTTCCGGATTTTTGCTGGTGATGACGACCTTGTTGTCGGCAGCGATCGACACCCAGACCGACAGGGCGGCGGCGGTGGCACTGTCAGCAGCCAGCGCCCCCGGCACGCCAACGGCAAAGGCCATCCCGCCGCCGGCGAGCGCCGAAACCTTCAGGAATGCACGGCGGTGAAGCACGGGGGCGTTCATGCCTTCGCTCCCTGGCCTGAAGCACTGCGGATCGCGGCGCGAATCTTCGGATAGGTCGCGCAGCGGCAGATGTTGCCTTCCATCGCCGCGTCCACCTCAGCCTCGCTCGGCTTGGCATTCTCACGCAGCAGGGCGTGGGCCGACATGATCTGCCCCGCCTGACAGTATCCGCACTGCATCACGTCGATCTCAAGCCATGCCTTGCGCAGCTTTTCGGCAAGGCCATCGTTCAGGCCTTCGAGCGTCGTAACCTTCCCCTTGCCCAGATCGCCCACGGTAAGCTGGCACGAGCGCGTCGGTGCGCCATCGACATGGACCGTGCAGGCCCCGCACAGCCCGGCACCGCAGCCGAACTTGACCCCGGAAAGGCCCAGCTCGTCGCGCAGTACCCACAGCAGGGGCATGGTCGGCTGGGCTGTGACGCTGCGCGCCTTGCCGTTTACCTGGATCGAAAAGGTCTTCGCTTCGGCCATTGTCGCTCACCTGTATTGCGCGCGGGATGGCTGGCCGAATCTTACGGCCCTTTTCCATCCAGTTTTCTGTGATCCCAAGACATGATCTTATCCGGCTTTACGCGAATGACCACCCGCTTTTCCGCCATGCGCGCCGCCATTTCATCAAGCGCATCGGCAGCCTGTCCGGGGAAGTGGTGATCGACCAGCACCCGCATCAGCGCGGTACGCTCGGGATTGTCCTCGATCACCTCGGCCGTGCCGTTGATCGAGACACCGCGAAGCTGGTCGTAAGTGCGGCCATCCTCGGCCAGCACGGCAATGCGGGGGTCGCGCTGGAGGTTCACCACCTTCTGCGACTTGCCATAGGTTTCGAACAGGATCACGCCGTCATGGACCGCGAACCATACGGTGGTGAGGTGCGGCGCGCCTTCCTTGCCCAGCGTCGCCACCTGCAGCGAATGGGCCTCGGCGAGGAAGGCGGAGACCTCCGCCTCGTTCATGCGGACTGCGTCGCGGGATTTTGCCATGGCGGGGAGGTAGTCAGTCTCCGTCGCTCGCGTCAATCGCCTTGAGGAAGTAGAGCGAACCAGCGGCAGCCCCTGCCTTCATGGAATCGAACACGTTCTCGAATGTGACGCCGGGGATGGTTTCCTTCACCCGGTCATTCCCGGTCGCCCAGACAACGCGGCACACCCGCTTGCGGCAGCGCCAACCGGCGTGAGTCTTGACCCATTCGTCGTCGTACCATCCGGACCCGTCCCACAGGGGACTGCCTTCTGCGGCATGCCTCACCAGCCGCCACTGGCCGTAAGTGAAGGAATGCGCGTGATCGCCCAATATCCGGACCTGATGGTTGGTCATGACATGCAGGGTGGCATCGAACGGCGCGTGGAAGGCGGCGAAATCGGTCTTCCAGTTTTCCAGCCCGTGCCAGTGCGCCGCGCCGCCAAAATCAGCATCGACATGCTCGGTGAACACCGCATCGAACAAGTCCCAGCGCTGGGTATCAACCGCGAAACCGTAGAGGTTGAGCGCCTCGATGATGTCGCTGCGGTCTGACATGGCTTAGCCCCCCAGTGAAACGTCCGCCGTGCCGGTAAGGATCGTGTCGCCGTCCTGCGTGGTCATCTTCGTCTTCACCGTGACGATCGGCACACCGTATGCCGACTGGTCCTGCTTATCGACGATCTCGGCATCGACGAAGGTCACGTCGCCTTCAAAGGCCGGGCTGCGGAACTGGGTTTTCGAATGCCAGACATAGCCGTCCAGCCCTGCCCAATAGGCCACCGTATCCATATGCCAGGCATTCATCGACGAGCCATAGCCATAGGCCCCGCCCATGCCGACATTCTCCGCCTTTTCGGAATTGATGTGCCCCGATGATGGCCCGTGGAACAGCCCGTCGGCATGGCGCGGATCGATCTTTCGCATGTCGAAATCGTAGGTCATGTCCTCGGCGAAACCGGCGTCTTCGGTGGCCGGGTCATAAGCGCCTTCAGGCACGTTCCAGCGCCACGATCCCCAGATGTTCTGCCGGTGCGCGCGGCATTCCAGCGCGAAGGTGACGACCGAGTGCGGCCCGATAACTCGCCGGGGCAGCTTGTCGCCCACCTTCACCGAGGCATAACTGGGCGTGATGCCTTCGCGGTTTGACAGGATCCACTGGTGGCGCAGCTTGTGGATCTCGGCCAGTTCGGCCTTGTCCCACTTCTTCGGCGCACGCTTATCCTTGCCATAGACGCCGCGCTTGTTGGCTTCCTCGATCAGGTAGCGGATCGAGGTCGCGCGCTCCTTGGCAACCAGCGCGCCGTGCTGGTTGCGGTGGACGGTATCGCCATTGGCGAACATCGTCGGCCCGGCAAAGGCGGTTTCGGTGACCTTGTATCCGGCGAAGCGGCGCTCCTGCACCAGCTTGTCACCCGGACGTACCGGCGTGCCATAGAACCACCATTCCTCGCCCGCGAAGATCAGGTGCGATCCGGGGATCTTGCCAACGCAGCTCGGGTGGCAGCCGTGGCCATAGTCCATCGCGACGGTGAAGCTCTGCGGCGCGACGATGCCGCCGAACTTGCTGGCGCGGGCGAAATTCTCGTCCCAGTGGAGCGGATTGGCATAGTCCATCGCCTGGACCCAGCGGCGGATGTCGGTGGCGTTGCAGGGGTCCCACATCTCGGCATAGACGATCTGCTTGCCGATCCACTTGTCGACATCGCTGGTGTCGAGCGCAGGGGCATTGTTGTGGCCGGTTTCAGCCATGGCGTTCCACTCCCGGAATTGCGATTTGTCCGAATCCATGGGCGGATGGCGCAGTCCTGCCAATGGCCCCAGCCGCAGAACCAAGTGCCGCAGACGGCAATCACCCGTCAGTATTGCTGATCGCGCTCTCGAACAGACCCTGCGGGCTCACCCAGTCCTTGCGCACGCGGCGCAGCGCGATCAGCCAGTCGTCGCCCACTTTGCGGAAATCGTCGATGTAAACGCCGCAGTGATCGGGGCCGATGTCGGTCCATGCGGCCCAATAGGTGCGGACCTTCGCCGTGTTCGGCCCGGTGAGGTCGATCTTGCAGGTGCCGAGGTGGTGGCGCACGAAGCTTGCCTTGTGGACGGTGTCTTGTCCGGGCTCGCGGCTCAGCCAGCGGTTCTGCCAGGCGCGGATCGCCTCGCGCCCTTCATAGCGGAAAATGAAGTCCCCCGGCGCGCGCTCGGACTGGATCACCCCGTCCTCGGTGAAGCAGGCGGCATAGTCGTCAACCTTCAGCCGGTCGCCCGAGACGTTATACTTGGCGAGAGTATCGCGGATCGCCTCGCGCGCCAGAAGGTCATCGATGGTCATGCTGCCGGACGTTCGCCAATCGGCGAGACATAGACGTGGAGGCGCTTCAGCTTTCCGGCGTCGTTGAACTCGTAGATCGTCACCGTGTTGGAAACATGCGTCATCCCGCCGCGAGTGTTGCGCTCCTCAAGTTCCAGCACGACGAGGCCGGGCACTTCGGTCATGCGCCGCAACGTGCCTTCCCAGTCGGTATGGCCGCCGTACTGGGTGACGTAATGGCGGTAGGTCGGCCAATCGATAACCTCGGCTTGCGGGCCGAGGAACACGCCCTCGCGCACGAAGCCATCGACATCTACCAGCGTCTCCATCTCCGCCCAGTCGGCATCGCCGAGCGTGCCGGCCTTGGCCTTGGCCGCGATGCCGCTGAAGGCCTCGCTATAGGCGATCACTGCGCGCGACAGTCCGGTAAAATCGCCTGACGGCGGCATTTCGTTGGCCATGATCATTCTCTCCAAGTGCTGCGGGTCAGGACATTACCTGCCCGCCGTCGACATTGATTGATTGCCCGGTGATCGTGCGTGCCTCGTCAGAAGCGAGGAACAGCGCGAGGTTGGCGACGTCCTCGGTCGTGGAGAAGGTGCGCAGCGCCACCGTGCCGGTCAGTCCGGCCTTGATTTCATCAGGCGTAACGCCCTTTTCGCCGGCAATCCGCTTCATGTAATTGACCATCAGTTCGGTCTCGATCGCGCCCGGCACCACGCAGTTGCAGCGGATGCCGAATTCACCGACCTCCTTGGCAATCACCTTGGTCAGCACGCGCAGCGCGCCCTTGGCGGCGGAATAGTGGCTCTTGCGGACCAGCCCGTTCCAGCCCGCGCCGCTGGAGAAATTGACGATGGCACCGCTCTTGCGCTCGAGCATGGAGGCGTTGAGAACGGCCTTGCTGCACAGCATCGCCGCCATGCAATCGACCTTGTAGGTATCGAGGAAGTTGTCGACCGTCTGTTCCCAGATGAACTTGTCGGTGCCGGGAACGGCGGCGTTGTTCATCAGGATATCGACCTGGCCCCAGCGCGACATCGCGGCATCGACCATGGCGATCACATCAGCCTCAACGGTGACATCGGCTTGCACCGCGATGGCATCCGGCCCGATCGCCTCGGCTTCGGCAGAGACCAGTTCCAGCCGGCGCGCGGCCATAACGACCTTCGCGCCTTCCTCCACCAGCATCCGCGCCATGACCGGGCCAAGGCCCGTGCTCGCGCCGGTGACGATGGCGACCTTTCCGGCAAAGCGCGGTGGGCGGTTCAAGTGCTCATCCCCCCGATTCCGTCATCCTGAACTTGTTTCAGGATCCATCGTGCCTGAAATCCTGGAAGTCGTGATTGTGAAACAACTGCGCCGTTGCGCGCCCAAACCGACATCCGGGCGAGAGGCGAAATGGATCCTGAAACAAGTTCAGGATGACGATTCTGGTTTGGGCCAGAGAAGGTTGCGATGGTCATCATATCTCCAGCACTTTCTTCATCGTCGCGTGGCTTTCCGGCGAACCATCAAGCGCGCGGTTGAAGCGTTCGGCGATGCGCCAGCCTTCGGCCGTGCGCTTCAGCGTCCAGTGATTGACCGCCGCGCGCCAGAGGAACCAGCGGTCGCCCTCTTTCAGGATCACCACCGAATAGCCGACCGCCTGCGCATCATCGCCGTCGACAGTGATCTTCGGCGTCGCGGTCATGTGCGCGCAGCCGGTGTTCACCAAATCAAGGTGTCCCGGCCAGCCATACATGCCGGCGATTTCATCGGGCGCGGCAAGGCGCTTGGTGCCGCCGTCTGGCAGGGTGAAACTGTACCCCCCGCCATCAACCCATAGCGCCCCTGCCGGTTCCGCCGTGGCGGAATCGACCAGCGGGCCGTAGGTCATCAGCAGGTTCTGGATTTCGAGCTGGTCTTCCACCGCCCGAAGGCGGCTTTCAAGCTCTAGTAGCCGCGCTTCTCGATCCAATCTTCACTCTCCCCGGGACGATAGGTCACGCCGGGTGTACGCCCCGACTTGGTCTTGAGATCAAAGCCGATGGCATCGGCGCCGCCTTCGATAGGCACGCCGAATGCCGACAGGCCCCAGCTGGTCATGACATAGTTGCCGATCAGGAAGACGAGGTCCATCATCTGATCCTGCCGCAGCGTCTTTTGCAGCGTGGCCCAGGTGGCATCGGTAATATTGTTGCCCTTGATCAGTTCACCGCAGGCGCTGATGATCGCGGCCTCTTCGTCGCTGAAGGTATGATCGCCGTTCGGGAAGTCACGGATCGCCGCGATTTCTTCCAGCGTGATCCCTTCCTGGATCGCATAGCCCACGTGGTTGTGCCATTCGTAGGGCGAGTTCACCAGCACCGCGACCCGCAGAACGACAATCTCAAGCTGGCGCTTGCTCAGTGTGTGCCCGATCATGAAATACTTGCCGAAATGGCTCCACGCCATGGCCAGCGGCGGGTGGTTTGCCATCACATTGATGACGTTGGTTTTGGACCCCTCTTCCCACGAATTAGGCTCACCCCAGAAGGATTGCACTTCGCGCGTGGCGTCGGTCCACGTTTCCTTCGGCGGCCATGTGATGCGGAATTCGTTGGGAACGGACGACAAGGAAGCTCTCCCGGAAAGACGGTGGAATTTGGACCAAGGTTCAGCGCGTCCACCGCGCCGGGTCAAGCAGCTAGACCAGCCTATCGCCGGGGCGTGTCAGGTAACCGACCAGCCGGCATCCACGCAGATCGTCTGGTTGGTCGCATAACGCGCGGCGGGTGAGACGAAATAGGCAACGGCCGCGGCAATGTCCGACGGCTCGCAGAAGCCGAGCGCCGGCATCCGCCGCGCCGGGCCTTCTGCCGGCGGGCCCTTGGCGCCAATCGCGCCGGGCGTGCCAACGCCTCCGGGGAGCACGGTGTTCACCGTGATGCCGTGTTCCGCGAGTTCCAGCGCCGAAGCCTTGGTCAGCGCCGCCAACGCGCCCTTGGAGCCCATGTAGCTCGCCAGACCCTTGATCGCCTGTCCGCGCAAGGAACACGAAGCGAGGTTGACGATGCGACCTCCCTGCCCGGCAGCCACCATCGCGCGGCCAACCTCGCGGGTCAGCAGGAACGGCCCGCGCGCGTTGATCGCGTTGTTGCGGTCCCATTCCTCGGCCGTGCCTTCGAGCAGCAACTGCCGGTCCTGCACGCCGGCATTGTTGACCAGCGCCCATGGCGTGCCGAGCTGTTCAACCACGGCGGCGGTCATGGCAATGATCGAGGCTTCATCGCCCATATCGACGGCAAAGGCCTGTGCGCTGTCGCCCAGTTCGGCGGCCAGCGCCTGCGCCTTGGGCAAGTCGCGGTCGGCGATGGCAACCACCGCGCCGCATTGGGCGAGCATTCGAACCACGCCTTCGCCAATGCCCATCGCACCGCCGGTGACGATGACTACCCTCCCACCAAGGGAAAATGGGCCATCAAGGGAAAATGGATTGCTCACTGCCCGCTCCCGCAAATTGCTTGCGCGAACAGAGCAAGCGCGGCCGCCGGGTTCAATCCTTGCCCGCGCTTAATCGCGCAAGCGTTGAACGGACCCGGCGCTGGATGCGTTCAAGCCGCCTTCTTCGTACGCTCGACCGCTTCGAGGTTGAGCATCTCGGCAATCAGGAACGCCAGTTCCAGCGACTGCGCGGCGTTGAGGCGCGGATCGCAATGCGTGTGATACCGGTCGGCCAGCGCCTCGTCAGTGATGCCCATCGCGCCGCCGGTGCATTCGGTGACGTTCTGGCCGGTCATCTCGATGTGGATGCCGCCGGCGTGGGTGCCCTCGGCGCGGTGGACGGCGAAGAAGCCGCGCACTTCGGCAAGGATGCGCTCGAAGGGCCGCGTCTTGTAGCCGCTCGGGCTTTTGATGACGTTGCCGTGCATCGGGTCGCACGACCATACCACCGAGTGGCCTTCACGCTGCACGGCGCGGACCAGTGCGGGCAGGCCGGTTTCGACCTTGTCGTGCCCGAAGCGGCTGATCAGCGTGATACGACCGGCCTCGCGCCCCGGGTTGAGCGTGTCGAGCAGGCGCAGCAGCGCGTCCGGCTCAAGGCTGGGGCCGCACTTCATGCCGATGGGATTGCCTACGCCGCGCAGGAATTCGACGTGCGCCGAATTGTCGAAGCGGGTGCGGTCGCCGATCCACAGCATATGGGCGGAGCAATCGTACCAGTCGCCGGTCAGCGAATCGCGGCGGGTCAGTGCCTGCTCGTAGGGCAGCAGCAGCGCCTCGTGGCTGGTGTAGAAGCTGGTGCCCTGAAGCTGCGGGACGCTGGTGGGATCGATGCCGCACGCCTGCATGAAATCGAGCGCTTCGCCGATACGGTCAGACACTTCGGCGAACTTCGCGGCCCAGGGGCTGCGGCCCATGAAATCGAGCGTCCACTTGTGGACCTGGCGCAGGTTGGCATAACCGCCGTGGCTGAACGCGCGTAGCAGGTTAAGCGTCGATGCCGACTGGCTGTAGGCCTGCACCATACGCTGCGGATCGTTGACCCGGTCCTGAGCATTGGGCTCTATACCGTTGATAATGTCGCCGAAATAGCTGGGCATCTCTACCCCGCCAACGGTCTCGGTCGGCGCTGACCGCGGCTTGGCGAACTGGCCGGCCATGCGGCCGACCTTGATCACCGGCTGCTTGCTGGCAAAGGTCATGACGACCGCCATCTGCAGCAGCACGCGGAAGGTGTCGCGGATGTTGTCCGGGTGGAATTCGGCAAAGCTTTCGGCGCAGTCACCGCCCTGCAGCAGGAAGCCGCGGCCGGCGGAGACTTCGGCAAGATCAGCCTTCAGGGCGCGGGCCTCACCGGCAAAGACCAGCGGCGGATAGTTCGTCAGCGTCTTTTCAACGCGCGTCAGTTCTTCCGTGTCACCATAGACGGGAAGGTGCCGTGCTTCGGCGTTCTTCCAGCTTTCCGGGGTCCAGTTGCTTGCCACAGTCTTGCTCCTTTGAGGGGTGCGCCCATAGGCCCTGCCCCGCCAGATTGCAAAACCGGCTTTTCTGCACTGTCCGAAAGCTGCGCTTTTATCGCGTGGCCGGTGCGCCTCCCGACGCTGGTGAGGCACCGACCGAAGCCAGCGTCTGGCCCTGCGGCAGGACGGCAAGCCGCCATGACCGCTGCTTGACCAGATACTTGGCCGCCAGCGCCTGCATCGCCTGCGGCGTGGTGACGGTCGAATCGATCATCAACGAACGCAGCGATCCGAACAGTTCAGGCCGCTGGGTTGCGCCTTCGAGCATGAGCATGAAATAGCTCGATCCGGTCGAGGCGCGGGCGATCTGCTGACGCAGCGGCTCGGTCACGCGGGCCAGTTCGTCATCGGTTGGCGGGTTGGCGATGAGGTCGGCGGCGATCTCGTCAGCCGTGGCGTAGAAGGTCTTGAGCTGGCCCGGTTCCAGCATACCCAGCGCGAGGATCGAACCACCCGAAGGAAACTCGGTCGGCCAGGTCGAATAGACCTGCGGCGAATAGCTCGCACCCAGTTTTTCGCGCAGCCGGTCAAGCAGGCGGTTGGAGAACACTTCGGACAGGATGCGCAGCTGGCGGCTTTCGCGCAGGCCGGCTGTGCCGCCACCAGTGGGCCAATAGACCATCGCGGCGGACTGTCGCGCATCGCCATGGTGAGTGAGAACCACCGGCTGATCGCTGCCGGCAGGCACGCGGTACGGTGCAGCGGCCTTCTCGGCAGGAAGCGCGGTGCGAGGCGTCAGCGCGCCGAAGCTGCGTTCCAGAGCGGCAGTCGTTTGCGCCAGATCGACATCGCCATAGACCTGAACCTCGACCGGCCCCATCGACAGGATCGGCTCCCACAGCTTGCGGAAACCTTCTGGCGTGGCCGCGTCCAGTTCGGCCGGGGTCGGCGCCCGGTAGCGCGGATCGCGGTCATGCTCGATCCACTTGAGGTCACGCTCGAGCACGCCGCGCGGGGACGAGGCATAGGCATCGGCGCGCAGCTTCATCGCCGCCTTGGCGCGCAGCACCGGGTTCGGGTCCCAGCGCGGCATGGCGAGCTTGGCGGCAAAGAGGTAAAGCTGGTCGGCCAGATCCTCGCGCCGGGTGTTGGCGGTGAAGACGAAGTCGGCATCATCGATGGCAAAATCAAAGCCCATCTTGCGGCCGGTGGTTATGCGGTCGAGGTCTTCCTGACCCAAGGGCCCGATGCCCGATCCGACCAGCGCGAGATCGGCCATCGCGGCATTGGCCTGATCGTTCGGACCGAAGGCACGGTAACCACCGCCGAAGCGGACCTTCACCGTGACGCGGCCGGGTTCAACCTCGCTCGGCTTGATCAGCGCCTTGACGCCGTTGGCGAAATCGACCTGCGAAATTTCCGGAATGCCGGTTGCGACCACAGTGCCCTTGCCGGCTGCGCCGATGGCCGGGAGCGACTTGAAATCGATCGGCTTGTACGCCAGCCGCGATCCGGCATCGCCGGTGACCGGCTCGGCCAGAGCGGTGCGCAGCGCGGTCTCGTCGGCCTCGCCGATGGCGGGGGTGATATAGACCCCGCGCGTCACTGCGCCCTTGAACTGCGAGCGCGTGTGGGCCAGCACATTGGCCGGGGTGAACTGCGGGCGGGCACCGTCGAAGATCGTCAGGATCGCCGCCGGATCAGCCACGGCCTCGCGAATGTCGAGCGCACCGACAATCTCATCGCCCAGCGCGGAACTGGCCTGCAACGTGCGCTGTTCGGAAAAGGCGGTGTAGCCCACGCGCATTTCCGCAACCTCGCGGTCAATCTCTTCCTGCGTCGGTGCGGTCTTGAGCGCGTCGGCAATTACCGCGCGGACATCGCGCACGGCGGTTTTCCAGTCGGGGCCGAGCGGGGTGACGGTGACAAACGTTCCGTCGACGGAGCGCAGCACGTCCTGCTGCTCGATCCCGGCGGCAAGGTAGCTGCCCCCGGCGCGGGCGCGGGCTTCAAGCCGGCGGTTGATGATCTCGCGCGCCAGACGATCAACCATCAGCCCCTGATTATAGGCAACGGTATCGTTGACTGGCCGCCACGGGCGCAGCACGGCCCATGAAAAGCTGCGCGGCAAGTCAGGCTCGACCGCGACCTTGACTTCGCCCACGGGCGCTCCGTCAGCCTTGATGGCATCTCGTGGAGCGATGGGATCGCCGAAGCTGGGCGTCGGCATACGCGCGCCGGAGACCGGCCAGTCGGAGAACCACTTGGCGATCAGCGCGGCGAACTGCTCGGGCGTGCCATCACCGGCAACAACCACGACGGTGTTCTCGGGACGATACCAGCGCTTGTGGAAAGCACGTACCGAATCCTGCGTCGCAGCGGTGAGCGTTTCCTCGGTGCCGATCGGCGATCGGGTGGCGAGCAATTGCCCGGTATAGACCGTCTCACGCATCATCTTGTCTATGCGTTCGTCAGTGCCGCCGCGCTCGCGCTTTTCGGCGAGAACGATGGGCAGGTCAGCCTTGATATTGGCGTCGCTCAGCGTCGGATAGATCATCATGCCCGACAGCAGCTTGAACGATTCGTCTAGGCCCGATGCAGAGGCCTCGGGCAAGTCGATCTTGTAGGTCGTGGCGATCGGCGTGGTCTCGGCATTGGTGTCCGAACCGAAAGTCGCCCCCAGACGCTGCCATGTCGGGATCGCCTGGGCATCGCCGATATACTTCGACTGGCGGAACACGAGATGTTCGAGGAAGTGGGCATAGCCGCGCTCGCTCTCGGTCTCGTTCATCGATCCGGCATCGACGCGCACGCGGATCGACACCTGCCCCGGAGGAACGCCGTTGTTGCGCACCGCATAGCGCAGCCCGTTGGGCAGTTCGCCGAAGATCCACGCCTTGTCCTGCGGAACGTCACTGCCCCGGTAAAGCCACGGCCCGCTATCGGTTTTCGCGGCGGCAGCGGAGGATGCAGGCTTCTTCTTCGCTTGGCCCATGACGGGGGCCGCGAAGACGAGCGGAACAAGGACGGCAAAGTGCGCGGCAGCGCGGAACGGGGATATCATGGCGCTGGGTATAAGGGGCAGGATTGTGAAGGGCCAGTGAATAGAACTCCTGGCACAGGCTCAGGAAAAACTCAGGCGACGCTCCGGAAAAAGACGTTCAAGTGCCTTGCCTCGGCGCCAGCTTGAAGGCAGGTATTGCCCTGAGTGGGTGGCTGCGGTCGCCCCGGGGAATTTACGAAGGGCATCTGCATGGCACGCTTCTCGACCGTGGTTCTGGCTTTGGCGCTGACTTCCGCCAGCACTCCGGCACTTGCACAGACGGCGGCATCGGCGGCTTTCCCTGTGCACAGCGCTTATGGCGAAACCGATGATGATAACATGGCAGCTTGCAAGGTCACCCATGCCTCATCGGTCGCTGCGACTGAACGGACACTGCGCAGCAACGGCATCCGCACCGTGACTCACACGGAGAACACGTTGTCGCGCGACGTGGTGCTGGCCTATATCAATATCAACGCCTTGCCCGTCCGTCAGGGCGGCAAGGAAACCGGGGCCTGCGCCTACAGCATCAATTACGAGCTGTACGACAACACCAATTTCACCAACCCGGTGACCAAGGGCTCGCACTTCGGCAAGGTCATGTACTGTAATCAGGGTGGACTTCTGGTCTGGTCAGCCGCCACCGCGCAGGCGCAGGTCAACAAGGACCTGCAGAACTACGTCAGCGCCTGCGTCAAGGAATATACCGCAAGCAAGAACTGACGCCTGCGTGGCGCGCGTTCATTACTTGGGTGCGACTTTGGGCTCGGCCTGTGTCTCAGCCTGCTTCTGCATCGCCTCGATCTCAGCCATAGATTTGAAGTCGATCAGTTCGACTTGAAACACCAGGTCTGAATTGGCCGGAATCGGGCCACTGGCCTGCGCGCCATAACCGATCGCCGCCGGGATGCAGAGCCTCATCACACCGCCCTTGGCCGTCAGCTTGATGCCTTCGCCAAAGCCCGCGATCACGCCGGACACCGGCATGGGGGTGCGCTGCGCCTGATCGAAGACGGTGCCATTTGCGGCAAGGTAACCAAGGTAATTGATCAGTACAACATCGGCATCACCCGGCTTGGCGGCACCGGCGGGAGCGGCGCGCAGCTCGGTATAACCAAGGCCCGAGGCGGTCTTTGCCGTGCAGGAGCGGTGTCCCGCATCGACCACCGGGTTAAGCGGCAGCGGGATGATCGGGCTGGCGACCTGCGCCGATGCAATAGCGGGAAAGCCCAGCAGGGCGGCGGCGAAAGCCTTGATCGTGATGTTCATAGGCCCCGCATCTAGGGCCAAGAATCAAGCCTCGCCAGCAGAATCGTCCACCGGTTCGCGCCGGCGCTGGCCGGTCAGCAGGTGCGGCCAATGCTGCGCCACGATCAGCACCAGCGTTGGCAAAACCATGGTCAAGGCGATGTCCTTGGCCATTTCCCCCAGTTGCTGCGGCACTTCGTTTGCCCAGATCTCGAAGAAATAATCATTCACCTCGTTCGCCAGTTCGATTGCAAGAACGAGCAGCCAGGGCAGCCAGTCCGCCAGCGACCGGCGCAGCAGCACGGCAAAAACCAGCGCCAGACCCATCCCGGCCATCACGTGCAAGGCATCGTTATGAAACGCCAGACTGCGTTCCAGGAACATCTTGGCGAAATAAATCGTCTTGGGAATATCAATGGGCATCGCGGCTTGCGCTAGGTGATTGCGGGCGGGCAGGCAATGGACCGGGGCCATGTCGTACGCGGCTCCGCCATGTCCTACACAGCGCCTTTCAGGCACAATCGCGCGCATGTTCAGCACGCTGCATCCTTGCCCGTCATGCCATTTCGCGAGTCACGGGAGCCAACTGGACACTTTCTCTCAGGACTGTGTCCACTGTGTCCAGTCGATAGGGATTTCTGCGGCTTTCGCGCTCTCCCTTGACCCTCAGCCCCATCTTCCTAAATGCAGTGCCATGTACATAGAAACCGAAACCACGCCGAACCCTGCGGTTCTGAAGTTCCTTCCTGGCCGCGAGGTCATGGCCGCCGGCACGCGCGATTTTGCCGAAGAGGAACAGGCGCAGGCTTCGCCGCTGGCCGCCGCGCTGTTTTCGCTCGGTGACGTTTCCGGCGTTTTCTATGGCCGCGATTTCGTTTCGGTCACTGCCGGCGAAGGGGTGAGCTGGTCGGCGCTCAAGCCGCAGGTTGTTGCCGTTCTGCTCGATCACTTCGTTTCCGGCGCGCCGCTGTTCAACGAGGCCGATGCCAGCGGCATCATGGTCCCGGCCGACGATGACCTGTTCGGCGATGATCCCGGCACCGAGGATATCGTCGTCCAGATCCGCGAACTGATCGAAACCCGCGTCCGCCCCGCCGTGGCCAATGACGGCGGTGACATCATCTATCGCGGCTTCCGCGAAGGTGTGGTTTTCCTCACCATGCAGGGCGCCTGCGCCGGTTGCCCCAGCTCGACCGCGACGCTCAAGCAGGGGATTGAAAGCCTGCTCAAGCATTACGTCCCCGAAGTCGTCGAAGTCCGCGCGGCATGAGCGCTGCCTTGTCAGATGCAGCGCTCGACCAGCTTTTCCGCACAGCGCGCACTTATAATCACTATCTCGACAAGCCGGTCGGGCAAGATGTGCTGGCGGCGATCTGGGATCTGGTGAAATTCGGCCCGACCTCGGCCAATTCGCTGCCCGCGCGCATCGTCTGGTGCGTCAGCGACGAGGCCAAGGGAAAGCTCGCACCGCTGTGCAGCAGCACCAATGCGGAAAAGGTGCGCAATGCCCCGGTTACCGCAATCATTGGTATGGACGTCAATTTCCATGACAACCTGCCCGAATTCTTCCCCCACGCGCCGGCGATGAAGACGATGATGGACGGCTTGCCCGAAGCCGCTCGCGAAGCCATGGCGCTGCGCAATTCCTCGCTGCAGGGCGCCTATTTCATTATCGCTGCCCGCGCTTTGGGTCTCGATACCGGGCCGATGTCAGGCTTCAACAATGCGGCCGTCGACGCGGCATTCTTCGCCGACATGCCGGGGGTGAAGTCGAACTTCATCGCCACGCTGGGTTACGGTGAGTCCGGAACGCCCCACGCCCGCCTGCCGCGCCCCGATTTCGCGCGCTTCAACACCATCGCCTGAGCTTGCCGGCGACGATGCGCACCCTGGTCATTGATTGCGCCACCGAAGCCTGCTCGGTCGCCTTGTTCGAAGGAGGTGCGCTGGTTGCCGGCGATTGGCACCTGCTGGGCCGCGGCCATGCCGAAGCGCTGGTGCCGATGATCGCCGCGCTTCCCGACAAGGGCCGCGCCGACCGGATCGCTGTATCACTCGGACCCGGCAGCTTTACCGGTCTGCGCGTCGGACTTGCCGCCGCACGGGCGCTGGGGCTGGCGTGGAAATGCCCGGTTCTCGGCTATCCGACTCTGTCACTGGTCGCGGCGCAGGCGCTGGACGCGAGCAAGGCGGAGGAGGTTCTGGTCTGCATGACCGGCGGTCACGGCGAATGGTTCGTGCAAGGTTTTGACCGCAATCTGGTGACGACGGCGCCGCTGGCCTCGCTGCCCCCCGCAGAAGCTGCCGCTGCCCCGCAAGTCCTTGTGGCGGGAACCAAGGCCAGCGAACTGGTCGAGCTGCGCAGGTCTGGCGAGGCGCTGGCCATCCACCCCGACGCGCGCAGCTTTGGCCTGCTGGACTTCGCGCTGCTGACCAGCGACATCGCGCTGATCTATGGCCGCGCGCCCGATGCGCAGCTCCCACAGCAAAAGCCAAAGCCGGAACAGCGGGGGGGACGAACGGGTCAGGTGGCAGGGCAAGCCGCATGACCGACGACATCGACCGCATCATGGCTGTGATGCAGGCCGCCTTCGACCCGCTTTATGGCGAGGCCTGGAACCGACGGCAGGTCGAGGATGCCATGGTATTCGGGCACACCCATTACCTCCTTGCCGGGATTGGTGGCGAGGACCCGGCGGATGATGACGCCGTCGGTTTCTCGCTGTCGCGCTATGGGTTCGAGGAAGAGGAGCTGCTGCTGTTCGCCGTCCATCCCGACCATCGCGGCAAGGGTATCGGCACCCGCCTGCTGGCGCGCTTTGCCGAGACGGCGAAACGGCGCGGGGCGCGGCGCCTTCTGCTCGAAATGCGGCACGGCAATCCTGCAGAGCGATTGTATCGCGGCTTCGGATTCGTCCAGATCGGCGAGCGACCCAAGTATTACCGGCAAGGTAATGGCGAAAGTATCGATGCCCTTACGTTTTCCTGCCCCCTGGAGTGATTTAACTGCCTGTTTTGACTTGAGACAAGGCATTGGATTCACAATTCCTAGATCAAAGCTTGAATCTCGCTGCCGTTCGGGACTAAACGCGGCGATGCAGTGCCGGTTTAGCGCGGCGCGCATGAATAAAAAAACCTCGGTCGCAAAAGAACAGGATACAGGAATGAATAACCCTGAAAATGATATGACGGAGACGCTGATTACGCTCACGTCCGACATTGTCGCAGCCCACGTCAGCAACAACAATGTTTCACCTGATGAAGTCTCCGCGCTGATTACCAACGTCTACAAGGCCCTTGCAGGGCTGGGTACCGTCGAAACGCCAGTCGTTGAAGCCGCCAAGCCGGCCGTTTCGGCCCGTGCCTCGGTCAAGCCGAGCAAGGTGGTCTGCATGGACTGCGGCATGGAACTGCAGATGCTCAAGCGCCACCTGATGACGCACCACGGCATGACGGTCGATGATTACCGCGCCAAATGGAACCTTGCGGCTGACCATCCGATGGTCGCTCCCAACTATGCCGAACGTCGCCGCGAACTGGCGAAAAAGATTGGCCTTGGCCGCAAGCCCGGCACCAAGATGCCGAAGAAGGTTGTCTCTCCGGATGCGCCGCCCGCCAAGCGTGGCCGCCCGAAGAAGGTCGCCTAACCAACTACCTGACCAGAACCGGTATCGCCGGTTGCACAAATGCCTCGCGGGACTAATATCCCGCGAGGCATTCTGTTTCGGAACATAACCCTTGCACCAAGCAATCGACATTGAGGCCCTCTGCGCCGAACGCGGCCTGCGCATCACCGACCAGCGCCGGGTGATCGCCAAGGTGCTGTCGGAAAGCACGGATCATCCGGACGTGGACAAGCTGCACGAACGCGCTGTCGCCATCGATCCGGGCATTTCGATCGCCACGGTCTATCGCACCGTGCGCCTGTTCGAAGAGGCCGGCATCCTTGACCGGCACGATTTCGGCGATGGCCGCGCCCGCTATGAAGCTGCTCCTGAAGCGCACCACGATCACATGATCGACGTGGAAAGCGGCAAGGTCATCGAATTCGTCGATCCCGAACTGGAGGCGCTGCAGCGCCAGATTGCTGAAAAGCTGGGCTATCGTTTGGTCGATCACCGCATGGAACTGTTCGGCGTCAAGCTGGTGCGCGAAGGCGGCGGAGCTTCGGGCGAAAGCTGATGGCAGCCGCGGTGCAGGCCTCGCGCCGCCGTTTCGGCCTTTTTGCGATCCTGCGCATCATCGTTCGCGTGTTTGCGATGGTGGTCCTGCTGCTGGCCTGCCTGCTGCCCTATTATATTTTCGCCCTGCTGCGGCTGCGCAATCCGTGGCCGCGCACTTTTCTTGCAGGCATCTGCTGGATCGCCGGCGTGCAGATCAGGGTGGTTGGCGAGCGTCCGAAGGGCAGCGCCTTCCTGATTGCCAACCATGTCAGCTGGATCGACATTCCGGCCATCGCCCAGGCCACGGGCAGCGCCTTCGTCGGCCATGACGGCCTCGCCTCTGTCCCACTGATCAAGCACCTCTGCGCGATGAACGACACTGTGTTCATCGCCCGCCACGACCGCGCCAGCATTCATCAGCAGGTGGAGGACGTGCGCCGCGCCATTCGCGATACCGGCGCGCTGACCATCTTTCCGGAAGGAACCACCAGCGACGGCACCGGCCTGCTGCCATTCAAGTCTTCGCTTCTCTCAGCGCTGGAACCAGTGCCGGAAAGCGTACGCGTGGTACCGGTGCTGCTCGACTACAGCGCCGAAGCCGCGTCGCTCGCCTGGGTGGGTGAGGAGCACGGGGTGGACAATTTTCTGCGCATGCTGGCCCGCCGCCGCCCGGTGGTCTTGATCATGACCTTCTGCCCGCCGCTATCAGGCGAACAGGTGCGTGACCGCAAGACCATGGCCGCAGCGGCGCGTGAGGCGATGTTGCAGGCCTTGCAGAAACCTTAGACGTTCAATCCGGGGGGGTTTTTCATGACATTCGTCAAGAAACTGGTGCGGGACCTCGAATCTCCGCCCGAAGTGCGCGGCTTCGGCTCCGGCTGGTTTGCGGGCTTTTTCGCGATCCTGCTCGGCGTAATCGGCCTGTGCTTTGTCGCCGCGCTGCGCTGGCAGATGAGCTTTGCCATGCCCGAACTGGCCGCGATCCGCGAGTGGGCGGGGTTCCGCAGCCTCGTTCATTTCACGCTGCTGGCAGCCTATGGACTGGCCTTGCTCAGCCTGCTCCTGCGCCCCCGCAAGGCCATGGGCATGACGGCGCTGGCGATCTCGCTGATTGCCACCGTGCTGGGCGGAGCCGCAGTCCAGCCGCACGAAGTCAACGAATGGGGCATGTTTTTCGGGCTCGACTTCTTCGCCGTGAACCTGCTCGCCACCGGACTGATGTTCGCCCCGCTCGAACGCTTCGCCCCGCAGCGGCGCGAACAGCGATTGTTCCGGAGCGAATGGAACGAAGACCTGTTCTATTATCTGGTCAGTTCGATGTTCGTGCAGATCATCACATTCCTCGCCCTGGCACCATCCAGCTTCATCAATACCAGATTTGGCTGGCTCGAAGGCACGCAGTCCGCGATCGGCGCGCTGCCTTGGCTGGTGCAGTTCCTGCTGGCGATGGTGGTAACCGACATTGCCCAGTACTGGTTTCACCGCCTGTTCCACCGCGTGCCATTCCTATGGGGATTCCATGCCGTCCATCACAGCGCGAAGACCATGGACTGGCTGGCCGGTGCGCGGATGCACTTCATCGAAATCGTGCTGCTGCGCGGGGTAACCTCGCTGCCGCTGCTGACGCTGGGCTTCCTGCCTTCGGTAATGCAGGCCTATGTCGGTATGGTCTATGTCTATGCCTCGCTGGTCCACGCCAATGTGCGCGGCAATTTCAACGGGCTGGGCAAGTACCTCGTCGTGCCGCGCTTTCACCACTGGCACCACGCCATCGAGGCTGAAGGATTGGACAAGAACTTCGCAATCCATTTCCCGATCCTCGACCGAATATTTGGCACCTATTACTTTCCCGATGATGTCTGGCCGAGCGGGTACGGTGTTCCCGAGGCAGTGCCAAAGGGCTATCTGGCCCAAGCGCGCTACCCCTTTGTTCGCCCACGAACCTGATCCGGAACAGCGCCCCTTCATTTCACCTGCGTTTTCGCGTAAGCGCGCGGCCCATGTCCTCAACCCCGCCGCCCTCAACTCCGCCGTCATCAACCCCGCCCCCCCGCACTTACCGCGTCAAGAGCTTCGGCTGCCAGATGAACGTCTATGACGGGGAGCGCATGGCCGAACTGCTCGCCGATCAGGGCATCGCACCTGCTCCCGAGGGCGAGGAGGCGGACCTCGTCGTGCTCAACACCTGCCACATCCGCGAGCGGGCGGTCGACAAGGTCTATTCGGACATCGGCCGGCTGGTGAAGAACTGGACGCGCGATGACGGCACCGCACCGCTGATCGCCGTCGCCGGCTGCGTCGCGCAGGCCGAGGGCGAGGAGATCATGAAGCGTGCACCGGCGGTGTCGATGGTCGTCGGCCCGCAGGCCTATCACCGCCTGCCCGGTATGATCGCCGAGGCGCAAGAAGGTCGCCGCCCGGTCGATACCGACATGCCGGCCGAAATGAAGTTCGATTCGCTCCCTGCCCGGCGCAAGGTGGGGCCGAGCGCGTTCCTCACCGTGCAGGAAGGCTGCGACAAGTTCTGCACCTATTGTGTTGTGCCCTATACCCGCGGCGCAGAAGTTTCCCGCCCGTTCAAGGATCTGGTCGACGAAGCTGCCAGACTCGTCGATGCCGGCGCGCGCGAGATCACCCTGCTGGGCCAGAACGTCAACGCCTGGAGCGGCGAAGATGCTGCTGGCCGCGCGGTCGGCCTCGATGGCCTCGCAAGAGAGCTGTCCAAATACCCGGACCTGCATCGGATTCGCTACACCACCAGCCACCCCAACGACATGACCGAAGGCCTGATCGCCGCGCATGGCGAACTGGATAAGCTGATGCCGTTCCTCCACCTGCCCGTGCAGTCGGGCAGCGACCGCGTGCTGAAAGCGATGAACCGCAGCCACTCGCGGGGCAGCTACCTCAAGATCCTCGACCGCGTCCGCGCGGTGCGGCCGGACATCGCCCTGTCGGGCGATTTCATCGTCGGCTTTCCCGGCGAAACCGACGCGGAATTCGAAGAGACGCTGAGCCTGATCGACGCGGTCGGCTATGCCCAGTGCTTCAGCTTCAAGTATTCGCCGCGCCCCGGCACGCCTGCCGCGACGATGGACGGACAGGTGCCGGCCGAAGTCATGGACGAACGTCTCCAGCGCCTGCAGGCCGCGGTCAACCGCGACCAAGTGGCCTTCAACCTCGCCACCGTAGGCAAGCGCTGCCGGGTTCTTGTCGAACGGCGCGGCAAGTTCGAAGGCCAGTGGCTCGGCAAGACGCCGTGGCTGCAATCGGCGCATTTCACCGGCGATGCTGCGATCGGCGATCTCGTCGAGGTCGAACTGACCGAGGCGGGAGCCAATTCGCTGTCGGCGCGCCTGCTGCATCCTGCGCTCGTCTGAGCAGTTTTCCACCGTCACCCGTCGCAGCACGGCTTGCGCCCGGGTTTGCTTGGCCTATCTTGATCGCAGTCGGGCCGCTGCCCTGCGGCCCCATCGTGAAAGGAGCGCATGGCCCGCAAAGCTGCACGTGCCCACAATGTGGCGCAAATCAGGCCCGAACCACCTCAGCGTGCCCGGGCCGAACTGGAATTCGATGAACCGGCCGTTCTCGGCGCGTTGTTCGGACAATTCGATGCCAACCTGGTCCAATTGGAAAACAGGCTCGGCGTGTTCATTTCGGCTCGCGGCAACCGCATCCAGATCGAAGGCAGGACCGACGACGTGGCCCGCGCGCGTGATGTCCTTCGCGGGCTTCACCAACGCCTTTTGCAAGGACATGACATCGATGCCGGCGCAGTTGAATCGCTGATCGCCATGTCGGCCGAACCCACGCTTGACGGTATTGTCTCGAAGGAACTCGAAAACCCTTCAGTAATGATCCGTACCCGCAAGAAGACGATCGTCCCGCGGTCGACCACGCAGATCGAATATATGCAGGCGCTGGCGCGCGAGGATATCATCTTCGCGCTCGGCCCGGCGGGCACCGGCAAGACCTATGTCGCCG
The DNA here is from genome assembly GCF_031424035.1 of Novosphingobium sp. Lineage (GTDB taxonomy): Bacteria > Pseudomonadota > Alphaproteobacteria > Sphingomonadales > Sphingomonadaceae > Novosphingobium. The sequence continues at coordinate 39,388 of NZ_JANPGP010000115.1, read as the reverse complement.
TGGCGCAGGCGGTGAGCCAGTTGATGGCGGGATCGGTGCAGCGGCTGATCCTTTCGCGACCGGCGGTTGAGGCTGGCGAGCGGCTGGGCTTTCTGCCCGGCGACATGAAGGAGAAGGTCGATCCCTATCTTCGCCCGCTCTACGACGCGCTCAATGATTGCATGCCGCCCGAACAGGTCGAGCGCCGCATCGCCAGCGGCGAGATCGAGATTGCGCCGATCGCCTTCATGCGCGGCCGCACGCTCGCCGATGCCTTCGTCATCCTCGACGAGGCGCAGAATACGACGCCAGCGCAGATGAAGATGTTCCTCACCCGTTTTGGCCAGAACAGTCGCATGGTGATCTGCGGAGATCCCAAGCAGGTCGACATTCCCGGCGGTCCGCAAATGAGCGGATTGAAGGACGCGGTCGACCGGCTGGAAGGCATAGAAGGCATTGCCACCGTCCGATTCTCCGCTGCCGACGTCGTGCGCCACCCGATCGTCGGACGGATCGTTGAGGCTTATGAGGGCAAGGACGCGTAGCAACACACCTTTCGTCATTCCCGCGTAGGCGGGAACCCATCTCCAGACGTTTCGTAACGCATCAACGTCTGAGCGACTCGATAGATTGGGAGATGGGTTCCCGCCTAAGCGGGAATGACGATGAGTGATGGGGTTTGGATGCTTGTCGAAGCCCCCGCGCTCGCCTAGCCCGGCAACATGGACCTTGAGATCGATATCGATGCCCCCTGGCCGGGCACGCCTGACTGGGCGGACCTGGCTTTTCAGGCGGCAGAGGCGGCGGCTTCAGTCGCACCTGAACTCGGCAATGTGCGCCTGACTGCCAGCCTGCTTTTCACTTCGGACGCCGAAGTCCATGTGCTCAACCGCGAATGGCGGGCCAAGGACAAGCCGACCAACGTGCTGTCATTCCCGATGATCGAACGCGATGACCTGCTCGATCTCGAACCGGACGGCCCGCCCGAAATGCTCGGCGACATCGCGCTGGCGCATGAGACCTGCGCGCGGGAAGCGGCGGACAAGGGCGTGCCGCTGGAACATCATGCCGCGCACCTGCTGGTTCACGGGCTGCTGCATCTTGCCGGCTTCGACCATGAAATATCGAGCGAGGATGCCACCGAAATGGAAGCGCTCGAAACAAAGGCGCTTGCACTGATGGGCATTGCCGACCCATATTGCGGTTGAACGAAACGCAAGTGCCAGCGATTCTCAAAAGCCAGCGATTCTGAGGGACTGCTTCCAGTAATGGCCGACCATAATTCCGGAGACGCGGACAGTAGGCGCTCGCTGCTCGGCAGCCTGCGCGCAATGCTGGGCATGACCAAGGACCAGAGCTTGCGCTCCCAGCTGGAAGACGCGATCGACGAGCACGAGGAAGACACCTCGCCCTCGCCCGCCGGCGACCTTTCCCCGATCGAGCGGCAGATGATGCGCAACCTGCTGCATTTTTCCGAACACGATGCCGATGACGTAGCGATCCCCCGGCGCGAGATTGTCGCCGTGCCCACCTCGCTCACCTGGGAGGAACTGGTCGCCGCCTTCGCCGAACACGGCCACAGCCGTATGCCGGTCTACCGCGAAACCCTCGACGAGGTGAAGGGCATGATCCACATCAAGGACGTGTTCCCGTTCCTGGCCGGGCCCAAGGCGCCGCCGAAGGACTGGACCACACTGATGCGCCAGCCCCTGTTCGTGCCGCAATCGCGCAATGCCATCGACGTGCTGGCCGACATGCGCGCCAGCCGCACGCACCTCGCCGTGGTGTTCAACGAGTATTCGGGCACCGAAGGCATCGTCACCATCGAGGACCTCGTCGAGGAGATCGTCGGCGATATCGAAGACGAACATGACGACGCGCCGACCGACCTGTTCGTTCCGCTTGAGGGCGGCATGTGGGAAGTCGATGCCGGGGCTGAACTCGAGGACGTGGGCGAACGGATCGACCCGCGCCTTGGCGAAGTGGAAGAAGACGTCGATACACTGGGCGGACTTGCCTCCCTGCTCGCCGAGCAGGTGCCGCCGGTGGGTGCCATGCTTGACCATTCGAGCGGCTGGCGGCTCGAAGTGATCGCCGGCAATGAACGCCACGTCACACGGCTGCGGCTGCATCCGCCGGTCGGGGCGCCCCAGACAATCGTAGTGGACTGATGCGCCGCCTTCCCCCACTCCGCGCGCTTGAAGCGTTCCTGCGTGTCGTGCGCCAGGGCTCGGCCAAGGCCGCCGCCAGCGAGCTCGGCCTCAGCCCCTCGGCCCTGTCGCGGCGCTTGCAGGCGCTGGAGGAATTCCTCGGCAAGAAGCTGTTCCTGCGCCAACATCAGGCGCTCAAGCTGACCGAGGAAGGCCAGGCGTTCTACGAGGTTGTCAGCCCGCTGATCGAGGACCTCGCCGAAGCAGTCGAGGCGCAGATCGACACCGGCAAGCTGCTGCGTCTGCACCTTGGCACGCCCTCGTTGTTTGCCGAACAGCGTCTGTTCCCGCGCCTGCTGGAACTGCGCAAGCTGCACCCGCGTCTGCACATCGATATCGACACTGGCCCGCATCTTGATGCGCGGCTGGGCGACACGCTCGACGCGGCGATTGTCGTGGCTGGGGCGCCTGACGACGCGCTCTATTCGGTGCGGCTCGACCACAACAAGGTCTATGCTTTCACCTCGCGGGCGCTGGCGGAGGAACTGGGCAGCAATCCCGACGCCGCCAAACTTTCGCGCCAGACCTTCCTGATCCACAACGAGCTGCCCGACAGTTTCACAGCGTGGAAGGAAGCGCTGGGCCTGACCAAGCTGGAACCCGCAGCGATCGACCATTTCGATTCGGGCCAGCTGATCCTTGAAGCGGCGGCCCAGGGCCTCGGCATTGCCATCATGCACGATGACCATTTCCGTCGCTCGGGCGACCAGCGGCTGGCGCGGCTCTATGATGTCGAGGTGGAGAGCCCCTATTCCTACTGGTTCGTCTGCCGCCCGCGCGCGTTGGATGCACGCCCCGTCCGGCTATTTCACGACTGGCTGGTGGGCGCCGGTATCTGACGGCGGTTACTGCGCTTTCACGAAGAGCAGCGCCTTGCCATCGCCGGGAACTTCCCGCCAACGCGATGGCGCAGCGCGCAGGTCCGCCACCAGACGTTTGGCATCAGTCGGCGCAATCAGCCAGGCATCAGGATCGAACTGCGTCTCGACTTCGGCCAGCCCAGCCTCGCCGCCGAAGGTACGGTTGTAGAGCCGCCATTCGTCCTCGCTGAAGCGGTAATAGCGGCCATCGTAGAGCGACTGCCACTTGCGCCCAGTCTCATCCGCGATGATGCCGCCGAAGTAGGAATTGGCGAATATGCGCCCCCCCTCCGGCATGGCCTTGAGCTGGGCGATGGCAGTCTGTGGCGCAAGCGGCCATGTGGGAACCGGAGTCTTGGCCACAGCCAGCGCCGCAAGAACCGGGAAGCCGGCAGCGAAGCCCCAGCCCTCATGCCGTCCCTGCGTTTCAACTTTCTCGCGAACGGCCAGCAGCGGCACCAGCGCAATCGCCCACGGCAGCATGAACCGCGCCCAGACAAAGCTGAGGGCCAGAAATGCCAGCGCGCCCAGCGCCTCCCCCCAGTCGATCCGCTTCCAGTTGACCGCGATCATCGCCAGCACGCCGGCATGGAGAGTGAGCAGCAACGGATGCAGGTCCCTCGCGCCGGGATCGCTCACTGGCAGCCATTCAGTCGCCGCCATGAAGACGCTCATCTTCTGGTTGGCGAGACTGACCGCCAATACGTCGAAGCCCGCTGGCGTGGCAAACTGGGCGGCAGCGGCGATGGCAGCCAGCGCAGTTTCAGGCAGCGGAATGGCAGACAAGTCCCGCGAACGCAGCGCCGAAAGCCAGCCCGGAACCGCGCGCGCCCCCAGATAGAGCGCAGCGATCATCACTGATGGGTGCATGTTCTGCCACAGCACCAGTACCGCGGCTCCGGCAGCGAGTTGCCACGCCAGCTTGCCGCGCCATGTCAGGATCCACAGGATCAGCCCGAAGCCCAGCACCGACCAGCTCTGCGGGCGCAGCGAGAGGAAGGAAAGTGCGATGCCGCAGGCGAGGACCAACGCCGCAGCGGTGGTCACCATGCCCGCCCCGCGCCGTCTTGCGGCGAGGCCAGCGAAGAAAAACCCGCCGGCACACAGCGCGGCGTCAAATATCTGCACCGCGCGCCAGTCGCCCAACTGGCGGACCAGCGCGAGGATCACTTGCCCCAGCGCGGAAAGCGGCGGCGTGGGCGTGCCGGCATAGGTCGGGGCCAGAACCTCGCGGGGGATCGGCCCGCCGGCCTGCAGCGCCAGGTCCCCCAGCGCTGCCTGCCAGTAGATATCGGAATCGTTGATTCCGCGCTGGAGGAGCAACCAGCCCAGCAAAAGCGGCACGCCGATCCATGCGGCCCCAGTCAGGGCCTCGTATATCGGGCGCCGCTCAGCGGAACCGGGCGCCCCCCGCGCCAAGTTCCCGTCAGCCTTCGCTCAACGTCGCCTTGACGATCTTGCCCGGCTCGCGCGGCGGCTCGCCCTTGGGCAGCGCGTCGACGTTTTCCATGCCTTCGACGACCTGACCCCAGACCGTATACTGGCGATCAAGGAAGCTGGCATCGTCAAAGCAGATAAAGAACTGGCTGTTGGCCGAGTGCGGTGCGCTGGTGCGGGCCATCGAGCAGACGCCGCGAACGTGGGGTTCGGCGTTGAATTCGGCCTGCAGGTCGGGCTTGTCCGAACCGCCCATGCCGGTGCCGTTGGGGCAGCCGCCCTGCGCCATGAAGCCGGGAATCACGCGGTGGAACTTCACGCCGTCGTAGAAACCTTCGCCGACCAGTTCCTTGATGCGGGCAACATGGCCCGGCGCAAGGTCAGGCCGCAGCTTGATCTTCACGTCACCGGTGTCGAGCGAGAGGGTGAGATATTCTTCGGCCATTTGCGTAGTCTCCAGTAATTTCGGGCACGATATAGGGTGCCGGGGAATAAAGTCACGCCCCTGCGTTTGCTGCGGTTGCAATTGGTTTCGAGTCGCCTAGACCGAGCCGCATGACTCCCGAGGATCGTGACATTTCCGTGTTGATCGAACCTGTCGATTTGGCCGGTGTCGGTGCTGGCGACACGCAGGAATCGAACACCCTCGACGAGGATAACCGGCTCAAGCCGGCATTCGTCCGCAAGGTGCGCGAAGCACTCGAAGCAGGCGAGCGCGATGTGGTCTACGACCTTGTCGAACCGCTGCACCCCGCTGACATCGCAGACCTGTTCGAACTGGTCGATGCCGATGAACGCGGCGCTCTGGCACGGGCGATCTCCGACCAGATGAGCCCGGAGGTCTTCGCAGAGCTCAACGACCACGTCCGCGAACTGATCGTTGAAGACCTACCGGCAGATCAGGTCGCCGACATCGCCGAACAGCTCGAAACAGACGACGCTGTCGCCATGATCGAGGATCTCGACGAGGAGGACCGCGAGGCCGTCCTTGCCGAAATGGAGCCCGAGGACCGCGCCGCCATCGAATCGGCACTGGCTTTCCCGGACGAGTCCGCCGGCCGCCTGATGAGCCGCGACTTCATCGCGGCGCCCGAGCATATGAGCGTCGGCGACCTGATCGATTACCTGCGCGAACGGCCCAACCTGGCCACCGAATTCTGGGAAGTGTTCATCGTCGATGCGCGCCACCACCCGGTCGGCACGTGCTCGCTCAGCTGGATCCTGCGCAGCCCGCGCAACGTTGCCCTGTCCGACGTAATGAAGCGCGACCAGACGCTGATCGACGTCAGCATGGACCAGGAAGAAGTCGCACTGCGCTTTCAGAAATACGCGCTGATTTCCGCCGCCGTGGTCGATGTCAGCGGGCGCTTGGTTGGCCAGATCACCGTCGATGACGTGGTCCACATCATCCAGGAAGAAGCCGGCGAAGACGCGCTGCTGCTGTCCGGCGCCGGCGATGGCGACATCAACGAGCCGATCCGCGATTCCTATTTCGCCCGCGTGCGCTGGCTGATCGCCAACCTTGTAACGGCGCTGGTTAGCGCGACGATCATTTCCAGCTTCGGCGGCGCGATCGAGAAGCTGGTGGCGCTCGCCGCACTGTCCCCGATGGTCGCCTCGATCGGCGGCAATGCCGGCACGCAGACCATGGCCGTCACTGTCCGCGCGCTGGCGACCAACCAGCTGACCCGCACCAATACCCGCCGCATCCTGTGGCGCGAAATGCGCGTCGCCATGCTCAACGGGGCAACCGTCGCCACGCTGATCGGCTGTGCGACATGGGCTTTCTTCGGCAACCCGTTGCTGGGCGGCGTGATTGCGACGGCCGTCATCCTCAACATCCTCACCGCCGGGATCGCGGGCCTTGTCGTCCCCGTCCTTCTCGATCGCTTCGATCAGGACCCCGCCGTGGCCAGTTCGGTCTTCGTGACGATGATCACCGATTCGATGGGCTTCTTCGCCTTCCTCGGCCTAGCCGTAGCCAGCGGACTGGTCGGCTGATGGCGCTGTCGATCACCAAGGTCGCCTATGGCGCGCAGTCGCTCGAGGAAATCGGCGAGTGGTTCACCGGGCGAGGCGATGAAGTGTACCTGACCACACGCTACCTGCCCAAGCGGCACGAAGAGATTATCGGCGGCGGATCACTGTTCTGGATCTTCAAACACCAGCTCGTCGCGCGGTCACCGATCCTGCGGTTTGAAGAGGCCGCCGATGGCCGCACCGAGATCGTCATCGCCGCAAAGATGATCCCGGTTCACCCCCGCCCCAAGCGCGCCCACCAAGGCTGGCGCTACCTCGCCGAGAATGACGCCCCGCGCGACATTGCCGATGGCGAGGACAGCGGCGACCTGATGCCGCCCAAGCTGGCCGGCGATCTGGCGCGGCTGGGACTGGTCTAGCGCGCCAGCCACCAGCGCAGCAGCTGGTGCGCGATTGCAGCGACCGGCGGCGCGATGAAGGGAGCTTCGGGATCACCCGCCATCGCGGCTTCAACCTCGGCGCGGGAAAACCAGCGCGCTTCTTCCAGTTCGTTCGCATCAATGGTGATCGCCGTGCCTTCCGCAATCGCGTGGCAGCCGATCATCAGCGAGGATGGGAACGGCCAAGGTTGGCTGGCGACATAGGTCACATCGTGCACCGTCACTCCAGCCTCCTCCAGCACTTCGCGGGCTACGGCCTCCTCCACCGTCTCGCCCGGCTCGACAAAGCCGGCGAGCGCTGAAAATCGCCCAGCGGGAAAGCGTGGCTGGCGGCCGAGGAGCAAGTTGCCGTCATGCTCGACCAGCATGATTGTCACCGGATCTGTGCGCGGGAAGTGTTCAGCGGGGCAGGCGGTGCAATTGCGCTGCCAGCCACCCTTTGTCAGCACGGTCGCCCCGCCGCACTGCGCGCAGAAGCGGTGCCGCGCGTGCCAGCCGACGAGCGCGCGGGCGACGCCATATGCGGCGAGGTCGGCGCTCGATACCGCCGCGAGCGCCTGCCACAGGCGCGGATTCGGCGGGCCGACATTGGCGCTGACGGGCACTGGCGCAAAGCAAGCACGGCCATCCTCGACGCCAAGGAACACCAGTTCTCCGTCCGGGTCAGCCTCGGCAAGGCTGGTCCAGACCAGTTCGCCATCCGCCGTCAGCGCCGGATCGAGGCCCTCCATTCCAAGCAGCCGCGCATGGTGCGTCATCAGCGCGCCCAGCGCCGCCGGATCGCCGCGCAAGTGATCGGCGCGGTCGATGCGGCAGCCGGAGAACGCGATATCGAGCTTCATCAGGCAGCCTTCTTGGTCAGCATCGGGGCGACGTCCAGCCTCGCCGCGGCGAGGAATTCCTTTTGCAGCGGGTAGATCTCTGGCGGCATGAACTGCGCGAACAGCGCCGCGCGCAGGCCGATGCGGCGCTGGACGAAGAACAGCGTCCCCGCTGCGCCCGACCAGCCGAACATGCCCGCATCATCGCCCAGACCAACGCGCCCACCCGCGCCATATCCCGCGCCTTCGATTCCTGTGCCCTTGGTCACCGCGCCCGCCGGCAGAAGATTCGACACCGCCAGCCGCACCGCCGCCGGGTCGATTACCTTCTTGCCACCCAGCTTTCCGTCATTGACCAGAACTTGCGCGAACCGGTCAAAATCGCGCGGGCTGGAAACGAGGCCCGCGCCGCCGAATTCAAAGGCCGGCGCGTCCAGAAATACCGACTTCGCGCCCGGATCGATTGGCAGCGGCATATTGCCGAGCACGCCGTAATTTGTCGTCAGCCGCCCAACGTCTGCCTCGCGCACGCGAAAGCTGGTGCTGGTCATGCCGAGCGGCCCGAGAATCCGTTCCTGCATCAGGCGCGACAGCGGCTTGCCGGTCATTTCCTCAAGCATCAGGCCGAGAATATCGATGCTCATCGAATAGCGGAACTGCACGCCCGGATCGAACATCAGCGGCACTTCGGACGCGCGTCGCAGGAATTCCTTCGGCCCGGGAGTAGGCGTCGGCGAGGTCACGCCCGGGATGATCTGCCGAGACACCGCCCCCGGCACCACGCCGCGCTTGGTGAGTTCAAGGCTCACCGCGTCACGCCCGATGCCGCCATAGCCGAAGCCTGAGGTATGGGTCAGCAGGTGCCGCACGGTGATCGGCTTGTCGGCTGCTCGCAGCGGCGCGCTCGCCTTGCCCCCGTCCTGCACTTTCATCGCGGCGAACACGGGAAAGACGTCTGCCAGCCGCATATCGAGCGACAGCTTGCGCTCGGCAATCAGCAACGCCGTCAGCAGGCCGGTGACCGGCTTGGTCATCGAATAGATGCGGTAGAGGCTGTCGAGACCGACCGCAGCAGCATCGCCAAAGGCCTGACTGCCCAGCAGCAGCGAGCGCGGCGGCGCGTTGCCCCAGCCGAAAGTGGCGACCACGCCGGGGAGCTTCTTTTCGGCCACATAGCGCCGGATCAGATTGGCCACCTGCGGCCAGTCTGCCGCAACATCGCTGGCAAGAGCAGCCGAAGCTGCGCGGGCTAGTTCAGGATGCGCGAGCAGCAAACTGGCGAGACTGCCACCGAGGAAGGCACGGCGCGAAGGGTTGGCGAAGGGCATCGGCACGTCAGTCATCTCCCCGCAGCGCCAGCGCCAGCCGCGCCGCCTTGGCAAACAGGGTGGGCAGGCCAGCCTCGTCGAGGCGCGTGACCGGCCACCACTCGCCTTCGTCATTCGCCGTTCTAGCGTGAACGCGGCCCGAATAAAGCTTTAGCGACAGGATCAGGTTGAAATGGGTAAAGGTGTGCTCCACTTGCCCGGCGGCCTGCCATTCCCCGGCGAGCGGAGGTTCGCCATTTCCGTCAGCCCGCGCGTTCCAGCCATCGTCAGGCAGCGCGCGCATGCCGCCAAGCATGCCCTTGTCCGCCCGGCGGACAACCCAGACCTCGCCATCACGCTCAATCCAGAACGCAGTGCCGGTGCGCTGCGGCCTGGCCTTCTTCGCCGGCTTCACCGGATAGCGTTCGGGCGCGGCTTTGCCCCGGCACGACGCGCTCAACGGGCAAAGCAGGCAGCGCGGGCTCCGCAAGGTGCAGATGCCCGAACCGAGGTCCATCATGGCCTGCGCGAAGTCGCCCGAGCGCTCGTCCGGAGTGATTCGATCCGCCGCCTCGCGGATTGCCTTGCGCCCGGTGGGGAGCGGCGTGTCGATCGCGAACAACCGTGCAACCACGCGCTCGACATTGGCGTCGATCACCACAGCGCGGCGGCCAAAGGCGATGGCAGCGACGGCGGCGGCGGTATAGTCGCCCAGCCCCGGCAAAGCTCGCAGTTCGGCCTCGGTATCGGGGAAAGCTCCGCCGCGCGCCGCAATGGCCCGGGCGCAGGCCAGCAGGTTTCGGGCGCGGGCGTAATAACCCAACCCGGCCCATGCGCTCATCACATCGGCATCGTCCGCCGCCGCGAGGTCCATGACGGTCGGCCAGCGTTGGGTGAACTTTGCAAAGTAGGCCTGCACCGCCGCCACAGTGGTCTGCTGCAGCATCACTTCGGACAACCAGACGCGGTAAGGCCAGTTACCGTCCTTTGGTGCGGGCGATCCCGGCCGCGCGCGCCACGGCAGGGTGCGGGCGTGGCTGTCATACCAGCCAAGCAGGCTTCCCGAAATGTCCTGCACACTGGCGTCCATCGGCTCGCTATGGCATGGCGCGAAGCGCAATGGAACGGGATGGCGACAGCAAGGGCGGCAAGCCCGCGAAGGGCGAAAAGGCCAAAGCCAGCTCAAAGGCCAATGACGGCCTTGGCCAGCGCCGCTATGAACGCCCGCGCGGCGGCGCGGCGCGCGCCGTGGCGGATCTGATGCCCGATATCGGCCGCACCGCCTTTCGCCGTTTCGGTTTCGTGCAATCGAGTGTCGTCACCCGCTGGCCCGAGATTGTCGGCGCCCGCCACGCCCGCGTCTGCATGCCAGAGGCGATCCGCTTTCCCCCCGGAGAAAAGAGCGAGGGCATCCTCGACCTTGTCGTCGTGCCCGCCCATGCGCCGATGATCCAGCATGTCGTGCCCGAGATCATTGACCGGGTGAACCGCTTCTTCGGCTATAACTCCGTGGTCCGCGTCAAGCTTCGGCAAGGTGCGGTTAAGCCGCCGCCTGCTGGAGAAAAACCGTCCGCTCCGCCCAGTCTGAAGCCTATTCCGATGGAATTGGGCGAAAGCCTGCGCGATATCGGCGATCCGGAACTGCGCACCGTGCTCGAATCACTGGCGCGCAGCATCGATGCCCGTTCTGACAATGGAAAAGCCTGAATGACCGTTCTTCGATCCGCCCTTCTCGTACTCGCCGCCGCCACTTCGATCGGCGCGGGCAGGCCCAGCCCAAAGCTTGGCCCCGTGGCACCGGCCAACTGGACTGCAACCGTGGTGCGCACGGCCAGCGAGGCGCACCTGCTCGGCAACCCTGCGGCGAAGAACAAGTTGATCGAATATGTCAGCTACACCTGCTCGCACTGCGCCGATTTCGAGATTCAGGCCGGCAGCGAGCTGGCGCTGGGCTTCATCAAGCCGGGCACCGGATCGATGGAATTCCGCCCCTATTTCCGCAACCCGATCGACATTGCCGCCACCCTGATGGCCTATTGCGGCCCGCCCAGCCGCTTCATGGGCAACCACGCCGCCTTGCTGCGCGGGCAAAAGGGCTGGCTGACCCCGGTGACCAACGCACAGATGCGCCGCTGGCAGACCGGCACTTTCGCCAGCCAGATGCAGGCCGTGGCCAGCGACCTCAAACTCTACGATCTGTTCATAAAGCGCGGCTACAACCGCATCGAACTGGAACGCTGCCTGACTAACGAACCGCTGGCGCGGCGCATAGCTTCGGAAAACCGGACGGCGGAATCTGTGATCGGCATCCAGGGTACGCCCAGCTTCCTGCTTAATGACCGGCTGATCGACGCGGGCGACTGGCGCTCGCTGCGCCCCTACCTCGCTGCCGCCACGCGCTGAATTCCTGTCCGCCCCGGCTGCGGACTCATCTGGGGGCTGGTCAGACTTGCCCCTTCCCTTAAAACCGCCGTTTGCTAGCCTGCATGGCCCATATCCAAGGATGCTGAAATGACCTTCCGAGTCGCCCGCCGCTTTGCCCTGACCACCACTGCCGCCGCTCTCGTCCTCGGCCTTTCATCCTGCGGCAAGGACGATCCTTCGGCCGCGGCATCGGGCACGCCCATCGTCTCGGCCACACCGCATGCCGCGATTGCCCCGCCGGCTGGAAAATCGTGGGTCGAAGTGGTCGAGGTGACCCCCGATGGCGGCTACCGCGTCGGCAACCCGAACGCACCGGTGAAGCTGCTCGAATACGGCTCGCTGTCGTGCCCGCACTGCGCCAAGCTTGCGCAGGACGGCTTCAAGAAGCTGTTCGGCGAATATATCACTTCGGGCCGGCTGAGCTTTGAATTCCGCTCCTTCGCCATCCACCCGCAGGACGTGCCGCTGACCGTGATGGTCCAGTGCGGCCCGAAGGAAAGCTTCGTCAACCTGGTCGAGCAGGTCTACGCCAACTTCGATGAACTCGGCCAGGCCACCCAGCGCGGGGCGCAAGCTGCCGAACAGGCGCTGACTTTGCCGGAAAACCAGCGCTTCGTCGCGATGGGGCAGGCGATCGGGCTGACCGACTTCTTTGCCAAGCGCGGCATTTCGGTCGATCAGGGCAAGGCCTGCCTCGCCGATTTCAACAAGGCCACGCAGGTCGCCAAGAACGCCGAGGCTTACGGCGCCAAGGGCATCGATTCGACGCCGACGCTGTTCATCAACGATGTTCAATTCGGCAAGACCGACTGGAACGATCTCGACGCCGCCCTGATGGCCGCCGGCCTGCGGTAAACAGGCCGAGGGGGCAGACGGGCACGGCGATGCGGATCAAGCGGCTCAAGCTCAGCGGCTTCAAAAGCTTCGTCGAGCCGGCCGAACTGCGGATCGAATCGGGCCTTACCGGGGTGGTCGGCCCCAACGGCTGCGGCAAGTCCAACCTGCTCGAAGCCATCCGCTGGGTGATGGGCGAAAATTCGGCCAGGTCGCTGCGCGGCGGCGGCATGGAAGACGTAATTTTCGCCGGCACAGCCCAGCGCCCATCTCGCGATTTCGCCGAAGTTGTGCTCCATGCCGAGGATGGCGAGGGTGAGGAACTGGAAGTCGTCCGCCGGATCGAGCGCGGCGCCGGCAGCGCCTACCGCGTAAACGGGCGTGACGTGCGGGCGAAGGACGTCGCGCTGGTCTTCGCCGATGCCGCCACCGGGGCCCATTCCCCCGCGCTGGTCAGCCAGGGCAAGATCGCCGCGGTCATCGCCGCCAAGCCTGCCGAGCGCCGACAGATGCTCGAAGAGGCCGCCGGGATCGCCGGGCTGCACGTGCGCCGCAAGGACGCCGAACAGAAGCTGCGCGCAACCGAGGCCAATCTCGCCCGGCTCGAAGACATCATGGGCCAGCTCGACCAGCAGATCGGCGCGCTGCGCCGGCAAGCACGGCAGGCCGAACGCTACACCGCGCTGTCGGAGAAGATCCGGCTTGCCGAGGCACGGCTGGTCTTCGCCCGTTGGCGCGATGCCGCCGCCGCCGCCGATGCCGCGCGAGCCGAGGCGCAAGGGGCGGAGGCCCGCGTCAACGAGGCGCAGGCCGTGCTCAAGGCCGCGCAGACGGCGCAGTTCGAGGGCGCGGAAAAGCTCGCCGAGGTGCGCGACGAACTGGCTGACCGGCGCGACGATGCTTCTGCCCATGGCCACCGGCAGGCGGCACTGACCACCCAGCTCGAAGCGGCGGAACAGCGGCTCAAAGACCTCGACCGGCAACGCACCCGGCTGGAGGAGGATCGCGGCGATGCCGACCGCCTGACCCGCGATGCTGCCGAGGCTCTCGCCCGGCTGGAACGCGATCTGGCCGAAGGTCTGGCCGCACTTGAACGCGACGAAAAGCGCCGCCCCGAACTGGCCTCTGCGCTCGACAATGCCGACCGCGCCGCGCGGCAGGCCGAACTGGCATTGGCGCAGGCGACTGCCGCGCAGGCCGGGGTCGAAGCCGAATGGCGCGTCGCCGATGCGGCCCTGTCAGCCGCGCAGCAGCGGCTGCAACGGCTGGACAACGAGATTGCCCGGCAGACCGACCTGCGCGCCGCGCTCGCCCGCGAGGGCGATCCCGCCGCCGCGCTTGCCGCCGCCGATGCGGCGCGCCAGCAGGCCGAAGCCGCGCTCGCCGATGCCCGCGCCGCGCTGGAAAACCAGCAGGCACGCAAGGCAGAATTGCAAGCCGAACGCGATGGGACAAGCTCCACCCTCGCCTCGACCCGCGCTGAACTCGCCGGGGTCGAGCGCGAACATGCCGCGCTTTCCCGCGACCGCGAAGCCCGCGCCCGGCAGGCAAAGGGCGGCCACGGCCTCACCGCCGCGATTGACGCCCTGCGCGCCGCGCCCGGCTATGAACGCGCGCTCGCCGCCGTTCTGGGCCGCGATGCCAAGGCGGGATTAGGCGCTGCGCCCGCAGGCGCGGAAGGCCGGTTCTGGGCCGGCGCCGAGGCCCCTGCCCCGGTGAAGGACAACCTTGCCGCACATGTCAGCACGTGTCCGCCGCAACTCGCCGCCCGCCTCGCTTTGGTTCACGTTGCCGATGCCGACGATGGCCGCAGCCTCGCTCCCGGCGAATGGCTGGTCACCGGCGACGGCGCGCTGCGCCGCTGGGACGGCTTCTTCGCGCGCGGCGAAGGGGCGTCCGAGGCTGCCCGGCTGGAAGCGGAGAACCGCTTCGCCGCGCTGGAAGAGGAACTACCCGCGCTGCGTGAAGCTGCCGCCTCTGCCGAAGCAGCCGCGCAGGCGATCCAGTCCGAACTCGGCGAATTGCAGCTGAAGGTGATCGCTTCGGAACGCGAAGTGGCCGCCGCAACCGATGCCGAACGCAGCGCCCTGCGCGCGCTCGATCAGGCCGAGGCCGCCAAGGCGCGGCTCGAAGCGCGGCAAGTCGAACTCGCCGCCGTTGCCGATGACCTTGCCGCTCAGCGCGCCACTGCCGAAGGCGAACTTTCCGCCGCCGAACGCGCCCGCGCCGCGTTGCCCGATCCTGAAAGCGGCCGCGCCCAGCTAACCGCCGCGCAGGCGAAGAACGATGCCGCGCGCACCGCGATGCAGGCCGCCACCGCCGCACTCGCCGCGCATGATCAGGCACTCGCCGTCGCGCGCGAGCGGACCAATGCCCAGCGCTCCGACATGGCCGGCTGGCAGGCCCGCTCCGGGGACGCCGCCAACCGCCTCGCCCAGATGGGCATGCGCTTTGAAGAGATCGAGGCGGAGCGCGCCATTGTCGGGGCCAAGCCGGCATCGCTGATGAAAGAGATCGAGGCCGGCGATGCCGTGCGCGCGCGGCTGACCGCAGAACTCGCCGCGGCCGAAGCCGCCGTCACCGCCGCATCCGATGAGGCGCGCAAGGCCGACGCCGAATTCGCCCGCGCCAACGAAGTGCTCGCCACCGCCCGCGAATCCCGCGCCGGTGCCGCCGCCCGCGCCGAAAACGAGGAAGAGCGCCGCGCGGAGATGGGCCGTATTTCGGGCGAGCGCTTCCAGTGCCCGCCGCCGCTGCTGCCCGAGCGCTTCACATTCGCCGCCGCCGAAGTCGCCGGATCGGGCGAGGAATCGGCAACGATGGACCGGCTGGTGGCCGAGCGCGAACGCATCGGCCCGGTCAACCTCGTCGCCGCCGAGGAACTCAAGGTCGCCGAGGAGCGCCACGGCACCAGCTTGGCCGAACAGGCCGAGCTCGCCGAAGCGGTGAACCGCCTGCGCGGATCGATCGGCAATCTCAACCGCGAGGGGCGCGAGCGGCTGCGCGCCGCTTTCGAGGCGGTCAACGGCCACTTTCAGGTGCTGTTCGCCAAGCTGTTCCAGGGCGGACAGGCGCACCTCGCGCTGGTCGACAGCGACGATCCGCTCGAAGCTGGGCTGGAAATCTTCGCCCAGCCGCCGGGTAAGCGGCTGCAATCGCTGACGCTGCTTTCGGGCGGCGAACAGGCATTAACCGCAGTGGCACTTATCTTTGGGCTGTTCCTAACCAATCCGGCACCGATCTGTGTGCTCGACGAGGTCGATGCGCCGCTTGACGATGCCAATATCGAACGGTTCTGCGATCTGCTCGATGCCATGGTCGGCGAAACTGACACCCGCTACCTGATCGTCACGCACAATGCCGTAACCATGAGCCGCATGCATCGCCTGTTCGGCGTGACCATGGTCGAACAAGGCATCAGCCGCCTAGTCAGCGTCGACCTTGGCGGGGCGGAGGAACTGCTGGCGGCGGCACAGTAGACCGCCGCCAGGACATTCTCACTTCTGCGCGGCGATCCAGTCGTCGACCCGGCGCTCCAGCACCGGCAGCGGCATCGATCCGCCGCCGACGACGAGGTCATCGAAAGCCTTGATGTCGATCCTTGCGCCAAGTTCCTTTTCCGCCTTGGCTCGCAGGTCCATGATCTTGATCATGCCAATCTTGTAGCCGGTCGCCTGCCCCGGCAGCGTAATATAGCGGCGGACTTCGGAACGTGCCTGCTGGGCGGGCAGCCGGCCGGTGGCCGTCATATAAGCGGCTGCCTGATCCTCGCTCCAGCCCATGGCGTGGAGGCCGGTGTCGGTGACGAGACGCGAGGCGCGGAACAGTTCGGCGTCGAGCCGCATGAAGTCTGCCGCGACATCCGGGTAAGCACCCATTTCCTTGCAAAGCAGCTCCGAATAGAGCGCCCAGCCCTCGCTGTAGGCGACATAGCCGCTGGCGGTGCGGAACTTTGGCACGCCGGTCTGCCGCACGGCGATATCGCCCTGCATGACGTGGCCGGGGACGCCTTCGTGGCACATCAGGTCGAAGGTCTTGGCAGGGTCGAGCGTTTCACCGAGGAGGTGGAGATAGACGCGGCCCGGTCGCGTTCCGTCCGGGCTCGGGCCGGAGGCATGAGCAGCCCCGCCCGCGACTTCGCTGAACGCCGGTTCGCGGATAACTTCGATGCGGTGGATAGGCTTGAGATTGAACCGCGCACCCAGCAGTTCGCGGTTGCGGGCAATGGCCGCGTTCGAGGCATCTAGGTAGGCCTTGCGCAGTTCGTCGGTGTACGTCTGCGGCGGGAACTTCTTCGCGCGGTCGGCGTAGAAGGCGTGCCGGTCAGCCAGCCCCGCAGCCTGCGCGAGCGCGTCCTGCTCGGCCTCGATGCGGCTGACCTCGCCAAGGCCGATGGCGTGGACCTGCGCGGCCGACAGATCGAGCGTGGTGTTGAGCTTGAGCGCGGCGGCGTACCATGCCTCGCCACCGGGGAGCGAAAGGGCGCCGACCTTACCGGCGGGCGCACCCGGCAGCGCGGCCTTGGCCCATGCTCCGACCCGGTCATAGGCGGGCTTGGCGGCAAGGATGGCCGCGGCTGCATCAGACAGCAGAGCCTTGGCCTCGTCCGCGCTGACCTTGCCGTCCGCCTCCAGCTTGCCGATCTTGGTGCGGGCGTCGGCCATCAGCGCCGAATCCGCCCCGCCATCGAACGGCGCGCCGCTGGTCAGCGCCTTGGCCGAACCGATGATCCGCTCGACCTGGAACTTCGGCACACGAATGC
The DNA here is from genome assembly GCF_031424035.1 of Novosphingobium sp. Classification (GTDB taxonomy): domain Bacteria; phylum Pseudomonadota; class Alphaproteobacteria; order Sphingomonadales; family Sphingomonadaceae; genus Novosphingobium. The sequence continues at coordinate 22,334 of NZ_JANPGP010000115.1, read as the reverse complement.
CCTGGGCCTGCGCCTGCACCGTCTGCACGCGGGCGACGTCGAGCATTTTGGGCAGGCCCTTCAGCCGCGCGATGTAGCCGCGCATGTCGGCAGCGTCCTTGACCGTGTGCGAGTTGATCAGGAAGTCGGGCAGCTGCGCGTGAGCGGAATAGAGCGTCGAATAGAACGGCGGCTGATAGCGGCGAAACTTGTACTGCATTTCGAGCCGTTCGAGTTCGACTAGCCACATGTCGTAATTCGCCTTGCCCGTGGCTGAAAGCCCCGCGCGGTTGAACGCGGCCTTCATCCGTGCCGCGCTTGCACGGCGTGCCTGCAGGCGGGCGAGTTGGCCAGCGGCGGTCGTATCATCCCAGCGGTCGATCCCGTCCTTGATCCCCAGCCGCGTGGCGAGCTGCGGGCGCAGTTTGAGGTCGGCGGCGAATTCCTTGTCGAGGAAAGCGGTCAGCCGCGCGTCCTCGGCATCGGCGGAAGCAGCAGCGGGTGCGGCGAGGATCGCAGGTGCGGTGAGCGGAACAAGGGCGACGACGGCAATTGCGAGCAGCGAACGCTTCATGGAATTCTCCTTCATGGGAGGCAGCCTAACAGGCTTGCCGCCGCACTCAACTGGCGGGCGCGACTATTCGACCAGCGTCAACCGAGCACGAAGCGCGGGCCTGCCCCGGCTGCCGAAATCTTGTCATCACGGTTGTAGAGCTGGCAGCGTTGCAGGCTGAGGCAGCCGCAGCCGATGCACTCGTCCAGCTTGGCGCTGGTGCGGGTGAGCAGCTGGATCCGCGCATCGATCTGCGCGCGCATCGAGCGGCTGATCGCTTGCCAGTCCGCGAGCGTCGGGGTCCGCCCCTGCGGCAGGCGCGAGAGCTGCTCCTCGATCTCGGTCAGATTGAGCCCGAGCTTCTGCGCAATGAGGATGAACGACAGCCGGCGGATGTCGCTGCGCAGGAAACGGCGCTGGTTTCCCATGGTACGGAACGCCTGCACCAGACCGCGATCCTCATAGAAGCGGATCGCCGATACCGCGAGCCCGGTGCGCCGGGCGAGTTCGCCGATCGGAAGCAGGTCGTTCTTGTCCATGGTCGCCCTTTCGGTCGATTTTGCTTGACCTCAAGTTAGCTTGAGGTTGCACAAAGATAAAGCGCTTTGATTCGAAGCTGCAGTAAATCCATGTAATCAGGAGCTTTATTGTGCCAAACGGATTCCTAGAACATACCAACATCACCGTCAGTGATCCCGACCGCCTGTCCGGCCTGTTGCAGAAGTTGTGCAACTGGCACGAACGCTGGAGCGGCCCGGCGCAGCTTGGCGGGCGGACAATCCATGTCGGAACCGAGCAGCAATACCTCGCGCTTTATGCCCGCGCCGACGGTGCTGCCGGGCCGTTCACAAAGGGAGCGCCGCTCAACCATGTTGCGCTGGTGGTCGACGATATTGAGGCCGCCGAATCGCTCGTCATGGCGGCCGGGCTTCAGCCCTTCGCCCACGGTGACTACTATCCCGGCCGACGGTTCTACTTCTTCGACTGGGACGGGATCGAGTTCGAGATCGTCACCTACGGCTAGAACAAGCCGGGCTGGAAAGGCTCCTCCGGCGGCGCAGTCGTGGCCGCGCCACCCCCGGCCCAGCGCTCCTGCGTCCGCTCGACGGTCAGCGATTCTTCCCACGTCGCACAGAGCGCGAGGGCCTCTTCGGGTGTGCCTTCCAGCCAGTACCTCTGAGCCGCGCGCGAAAGGATCAGCGGCATCCGGTCATGCACCTCGGCCATCTGCGGATGCCCGTCTACCATGACGATCGTGTAGACCTCGCCCCACTCCTCGCTGCGCCGCCACAGGCCGGCGACGGCGAAAAGGTCTTCTCCCGGCAGACCATACCAGGTGCGGGTCATCCGGCCCTTCTCGCCCTCGGCCTCGGCCCAAGCTGTGACCGGGACAAGGCAGCGGCGCTGGACGAAGCTGTCGCGCCAGAAGCCGGTCAGCAGCTTGTCCTCTCGCGCGTTGGTCACCGGCTTGGGTTTCAGCTTTTGCCCCTGCTTGCCCTTCAGCGCGAGCGGGAAGCCCCAGGTCATCGAGCGCACCTGCCCTTCTGCAACGACCAGGCCCGGGTAGCCGGGGTACAGTTCTTCCGCGACATTCAGGCCGACCGGTGCCTCGACCTCGAACAGCTTGGCGACTTCATCCGTGCCCTTGGTCATGCGGTAAAGGTTGCACATCAGGCGTTCCCGACGACCCAGCAGGCCAGCGCCATCAACAGGCCGGCCGTGCGGTTCGAGCGGAAGCGGGCGAGCGCATTGTCATTGTCGCCCGGCATAAGCGTGGCCACCTGCCATATCAGGTGTGCAGCCATAGGCAGCAGCGCAAGGCTGGCGATCAGGTCCGGGCGCAGCAGCCAGAAGGCCGCAGCCCAGCAGACAATCGCCGAACCATAGAACCCCGCCACGCCGCCGCGCACCTTGCCGCCCAGTGCCCGCGCGGAGGAGCGGATGCCGACCAGCGCGTCGTCCTCGCGGTCCTGCAGGGCATAGATCGTGTCGTAACCGATCACCCAGGCAATCGATCCGGCATAGAGCAGCGCCAGCACCTCCAGCCGGTCGAGCCGCAATTCACTCCACCCCACCAGCGCGCCCCACGAAAACACGAGGCCTAGCCACGCCTGCGGCCACCAGGTGATACGCTTCATGAAGGGATAGGCCGCGACCGGCGCGATCGAGGCGAGCGCCACGATCTGCGCCTCCCAGCGCAATTGCAGCAGCACGACCAGCCCGATCAGGCACAGCGCCAGCAGCCAGATCCACGCCGCGCGCTTGCTCACCCGCCCGCTCGCCACCGGGCGACTGGCGGTGCGCGTCACTTGCCGGTCGAGGTCTGCATCGACGAGATCGTTATAGACGCAGCCCGCTCCGCGCATCGCGATTGCGCCCAGCAGCAGCCAGGCGATCAGGTCCCACCGCGCCTGCCCTCCGGAGAGCAATACCCCCCAGGCACAGGGCCAGAACAGCAACCACCAGCCGATCGGCCGGTCGAACCGGGCGAGCAAGGCATAGTCACGCAAGCGTTGCGGCAGCGCGGCAACGATGCCGCGATGCTGCGTATCGGGGACGATGTCGGACTTGCGGGCGGGAGTGTCGATCATCGACTCACCATGGCACAGGGAGGCCTTTCAGGACAACTTGCAGCGTCCCGTAGTCAAAGTAGCCAGTTGCCCGGAGCCTCCGCTCGTCGCGCCAAGCTCACCGCCTGCCCCCGCCTGACTGCGCGTTCATCTGGCCGCAAGGTTGCCCGCAACACGGGTCCGCGCAGGTTCAACATCAAGGATGACTCCATGCAATTCATTTCCGGCAAAACGGGGGCTCATATCGCGCTGGCCATGATGGCGCTGCCGCTTTCGGCAGGCGTCCATGCTCAGCAGGACGCAGCGAATACGAACATCGTCGTCACAGCGCCGGTGCTGACCCCCGGGCCGGAAATCAAGGGCGTGATCACTGCGCGCAATGAAAACCGGATCAAGGTTACGGCGATGGACGGCACGGCCACGGTTATCGATCTGGGCGAAACGACGAAGTTCAAGACGAGCGGCGGCGGCTTCTCAAAGAAGAACCCGGCATCCAGCGCCGCCCTGCTCAATGGCATGCCGGTGACGGTCAAAACAATGCAGTCCGAAGCCGGGCTGGTCGCCAGCCAGATCAGTTTCAAGAGCGGCGATTACAAGACAGCCGCAATGATCCGCAACGCCACCGACCAGCGCTTTGGTGAGCAGACCGCCGCAACCGAAGCGCTCAAGGGCCGCATGGGCGACATCGACAAGTACAACGTCAAGGCAACGACCAACGTCTATTTTGACACCGGCAAGGCCGCGCTGAGCGAACAGGCCCGCGCCGAACTGTGCAATGCCGCGACTGCGGCGGAAGGCACCAACAACGCGTTGCTGCTTGTCGTCGGCTACACCGATTCGGTCGGCAGCGATGAATTCAACCAGGTCCTCAGCGAAAAGCGCGCCAACAGCGTGATCAATTACCTCCAGCAGCAGTGCCACTGGAAGCCGTACCGGATGCTGACGCCGACCGGCATGGCGAAGGCTGACCCGCTGGCGGACAACACCACCGAAGAAGGCAAGGCCCAGAACCGCCGCGTGGCGGTGAACGTGCTGGTCAGCAAGGGCCTCGACGGGCTGTAAGAACCGGGCGTGACGCGGGCAGGCGCAGCCGTTATGGCTGCGTCATGCCCGCAACGCCCCTGCCCAAGGTTCCGGCCTGGCCGCCCAAAAGCGCACCGCGCCTGTTCGTCGAACAGGTGCTGGCCGAGGGCGCATCGATCTCGATCGAAGGCCCGCAGGCCCATTACCTTTCCCGCGTGATGCGCGTGACCGAGGGCGATGCGGTGATCCTGTGCGACAACGTGACTGGCGAGTGGGCTGCGCGGGTTACTTCCGCCGGCAAGCGTGAGGTCCTGCTTTCGCCTGAGATCTTGCTGCGTCCGCGCGAAGGCGTGCCCGATTTGACGCTCTGCGCCGCGCTGCTGAAGAAGGACCGGTTCGACCTCGTGCTCGAAAAGGCCTGCGAGCTGGGCGCGGCGCGCATCCAGCCGGTGCTGACCCGGCGCTGCGTGGCAGACAAGCTCAACCTTGAACGCGCCCGCGCCGTGCTGGTCGAAGCGGCCGAGCAATGTGCGCGTACGGCCCTGCCCGAGATTTCCGCGCCGGTGAAACTCGATTCCCTGCTGCGCGATTGGGACGGAAACCGCGCGCTGTTCTTCGCGGACGAGAATGGCGGGGAACCGGCAGCGGCGGCTTTTTCTGCTCATCCCGGCCCGGCAGCCCTGCTCACCGGCCCCGAAGGCGGCTTTGACGAGAGCGAGCGCGCCGCGATCCGAGCCTTGCCGCAAGCCCGCGCGATAACCCTCGGCCCCCGCGTACTGCGCGGCGAAACTGCGGCGATCGGCGGCATGGCGCTGTGGATGGGGATCGCGGGCGACTGGGCCGATTGATTTTTGCACTGATTTTTGCACTGGCGCCGGCCCGAACAAAACACTACCTCGCCCGCATGAGCACAAGACAGGTTTCAGATCGCAACGAGCCCGTGATCGAGCGCCGCGAGGATCTCGTTGTGCCGATGGCCAAGGGCGAAAAGCCCCGCGAAAACTGGCGTATCGGCACTGAGCATGAGAAACTGGTCTATGCGCTGAGCGACCATCACGCCCCCAGCTACGACGAAAAGGGCGGTATACTCGACTTGCTGGTCGCGCTGCAGGACTATGGCTGGGAGCCGATTCTGGAAGGCGGCAAGATCATCGCGCTGTCGGGCGTGGACGGCAATGTCAGCCTGGAACCCGCCGGCCAGCTTGAACTTTCCGGCGCGCCGCTGGAAAACCTGCACCAGACCTGTGCCGAAACCGGCCGCCACCTGGCGCAGGTGAAGGAAATCGGCGAGAAGTTCGGCATCGGCTTCCTCGGCCTTGGCATGTGGCCTGACAAGACCCGCGAAGAGCTGCCGATCATGCCCAAAGGCCGTTACGAGATCATGCTGCGGCACATGCCGCGCGTCGGCTCGATGGGCCTCGACATGATGCTGCGCACCTGCACGATCCAGACCAACCTCGACTATTCAAGCGAGGCCGACATGGTGCAGAAATTCCGCGTGTCGCTCGCCCTTCAGCCGCTGGCGACCGCGCTGTTCGCCAATTCACCGTTCACCGAGGGCAAGCCCAACGGCATGCTCTCATACCGCAGCCACATCTGGTCGGACACCGATCCGGCGCGCACCGGCATGTTGCCTTTCGTGTTCGAGGACGGCTTCGGGTACGAACGCTATGTCGACTACATGCTCGATGTGCCGATGTACTTTGTTTACCGCGACGGCAAATATATCGACGCCGCCGGCCTCAACTTCCGAGATTTCCTTGACGGCAAGCTCTCGGTCTTGCCCGGTGAAAAGCCGACGCTGAGCGACTGGAACGACCATCTGTCCACCGCCTTCCCCGAAGTGCGGCTGAAGTCCTTTCTCGAAATGCGCGGCGCTGATGGCGGCCCGTGGAGCAAGATCTGCGCCTTGCCGGCCTTCTGGGTCGGCCTGCTTTACGATCAGGGCGCGCTCGATGCCGCGTGGAACCTCGTCAAGGACTGGGACATGGAAGGCCGCGAGAAACTGCGCGCCTCGGTGCCCAAGCTGGCGCTCGATGCGCCGATTCCCGGCGGCGGCACCCTGCGCGACATCGCGGCCGAAGTGCTGGCGATTTCTCGCTCGGGCCTGAATGCGCGCGGCAAGCTCAACGCTGCCGGTGACAACGAAAGCGGCTACCTCGGCCCGCTCGACGATATCGTCGCCAGCGGCAAGGTGCCAGCCCAGCGCCTGCTTGACCGGTTCCACGGCGAATGGGGCGGCGACGTTTCGCGCGTCTACGAAGAAAAGAGCTTCTGATGAGCGTCATTGTCATGGGCGAGTTCCGCTTGCCCGCCGAAAACCTCGAAGCCGCGCGTCCGGCGATGGAACGGGTGGTCACGCTGACCCGTGCGGAGGACGGCTGCCTCGGCTATTCCTACGCGCCCGACCTGCTCGATCCCTGCCTGATCCGCATAGCCGAGAAGTGGGAAAGCGCCGAAGCGCTTGGCCTGCACCTCGCTACGCCGCACATGGACGAGTGGAAGCGGGTGCGTGAGAGCTTTGGCCTGACGGGCCGCTCGGTGACGATGTACGAAATCGCGAGCGAACGCGCCGTCTGACTACTCAGCCGGCTGCACCACCGCGCCGCGCTGTGGCTTCAGCCCCGCCAGCAGCCGGTTGAAGAAACGCGTTACCGTGGCATTGCGGTCCATCCAGGCGTGATATTCGCGGTACTTGGCATCTTCGGACAGCAGGTGCTTTTCCTCGGTCTTGGCGCGCCAGAAATAGATCGCGCTGACGCCGGCGAGGCAGACAGCATTGCGCACCGCGTCCGTTGTCGATCCGTTGGTGACGAGGAATGGCATCGTCGCAAGCCACCAGAACAGGTTCTTTGACAGGTAGGCCGGATGCCGCGTCCAGCGGTAGGGGCCATGAGTCAGCACGCCACGATAGGTCAGGTTCGAAAAGCGCATGCCGAAGGCCACTGTCGCCGAGGCATAGATGCCGGTGAGGGTAACCAGCAGCGCCGCCCAGAGCCACAGCAGCACCGTCTGCCCCTGCAACCACCAGGTCCAGTCCGCCGTCGCCGCCTCGTAGAACAGCGGGCCGCCCTGGTTCATCATCTGGAACGGCGGATAGCACATCAGCGCCGCGACCCAGCCCGCCAGGAACGGATTGGCCGATCGGATCTGCGCGTCGAGCGGTTTCATGGTGAGGATATAGCCGACCGTGCCGATCTGCTCGTCCACCACGAACATCATCAGTACCAGCAGGTTGGCGATGGCGACGGGATCGCGCCATATACCGGCCCAATCGCGCCCGACAAGGTCGGCAAAACCGCCCGGAACGATCGAGATCATGAAGGCGGTGAAAAAGCCCTTCACGGCCCATGCCCGCAAGTGAATCGCGATCTGCGCCGGGTCATGCGCCTCGCGCCCGATCAGCCATGCGCCAAAGTGCCAGCAGGCATCGCGCGGCTCCACCAGCACGCGGTCGAGCCAGAGGACATAGGGCACCGAGAGCAGAAACAGCGGCACCGCCGACCAGCCGAGCACCGTCATCGCCACCTGATAGGGGCCATCCCAGTACCAGCGGAACAGGCAATAGAGGAAGCCGATGATCGCCCATGTCGCCCAGAGGCCTGCCAGTTTGGTGATCGAAATGTCGACCACCGAGGCGAGCGGGCGTTTGATCTTCCAGTCAATCCCGGTCGAGGCCCGCAGGTGGACCTTTTCGACCAGCACCGACCACAGGACCATCGGCAGGGCGCAGAAGACCAGCCCCATCAGCGCCGCGTTCGGCCCGGTCAGCCGCTCGCGCGGGCTGTTGAGGGCGAAGGCATCGACGATCTCTGGCCAAAAGTGGCAGAAAGCGATCCACACCGCGAGGCCCAACAGGCCGACGAGCCCGACGGCTCCGGCAACGTCACTCTTGGGCCGCGGATCGGCGACAGGCGCAGGCGTGTTCACAGCCTGCGCCATAAGGCCAAATGGTTAAGCGCCCGGTAAAGCGCCCCCGAAATCAGCGGAAGCTGTTGATGCGCCCGCTGTCGTCGAGAATGTAGAGCGTGTTACCGGCAACGATCGGCGCCAGGCTGACGCTGCTCGACAGCTTGGTGAACAGGGCCACCGAGCCATCCGTCACGCTCGCCGAGTAGATCTCGCCCTCAGTATTGGCGACCCACAGGCGGTTGTTCGCCAGCACCGGGCCGGTCCAGTAGATCGGGTTCTTCTTTTTCTTCACATTCTCGAAGGCCTGGAACTGGGTTGACCAGCGCACCTTGCCGGTGCCGCGCGCGATGCACAGCAGCTTGGCATCGTCGGTCAGCGTGAAGATCCATTCGCCGGCAATCGCCGGGGTGGAAATGCCCGCAAGGTTCAGTTCCCACACGCGCTGGCCCGTGAGCAGTTCGTAGGCCGCCATGCGGCCGCCCTGACCGAGCGCGAAAACGCGGCCACGATCGATGATCGGATCGGCGTCAATGTCCGTCAGCACGCCCACGGTGGTCGAAAGCGAGGTGCGCGCCAATGCGTCGGACCACAGCGTGCGGCCGTTTTCATAACGGTAGGCAACCAGTTCGCCGGTCGAATAGCCGGCGATCACCGATCCCTGCCCGACCGTCGGCGCGGCAACGCCGAAGATGCCCGACAGGCCGTTCGACCCGCTTTCATTCCACAGCAGCGCACCATCGGGACCATTGAGCGCAATAAGCTGGTTCGACTGGGTCATGACGAAGACCTGATCGAATTCCACGGTCGGCGAACCGCGCAGCGGGCCGGCGGGCTTCACCTTCCACAGCTGGCTTCCGTCATTGGCATTGAGCGCGGCAACTTCACCGACGCCGGTGGTGATATAGACCTTGCCGTCATCATAGGCAGCACCGCCACCGAACACCGAGCTGGCGCCGTCACCGGTGATCTTGAACGACTTGGTCCAGCGCTGGGCGCCGGTGGCCGCGTCAAAGGCGTGAACCACGCCGGCGGTGTCCATCACGAACATCATGCCGCCGCCGATCACCGGCGATGCGGCAAGGCGCTGGCTCTTGCTGTTGCCCTGGATCGACTGGGTCCAGCCGCGCGCCGGCGCTTCGGCCAAGGCGAGGTGGCCGTAGGACTTGGTCGGCGTGTTGCCGGCCTGCGGCCAATCGGCATTGGGCTCTGCCGGCGGCAGCACGACCGCGACCGAGGCGAGGTTGGGATCGACCTTGGCACCCGATTCGACCCGGCTGAGGATCGGCACCCGGTTGCCCACGGTGGGGGTGGTCGGGCCCTTCTTGCCGAATACGCCGCAGCCCGAAAGCGTCACCGCCATGGCAAGCGCGGCCAGAGTCGCCGCGCGGCGAAGCGGGGTCTTGGAGGTCATCGGGGCATCCTTCATTTTAATCCCAGTCATCTTATTGTTGCCCCTGCTGCGGCGCATTGGCCGCGGTCACGTCCTTCACGGCCGCGTTCACGTCATCGACGGCATCGACGCCAAGGTATCCTGCCATCTGCCGCGCGCGGCGGCGCAGGCTGTCGGGCACGGTCTTGTCGCGCGCAATCGAGGCGAAAAGCGGGCCGGCGAGATCATTCTTGCCCTGCTTGAGATAGGCCATGCCCAGCAGTTCCGCTGCAGAGCCGAACCACGGCTTGCCCGGCACTGCCAGCGGCTTCATCGCGGCGACAATCTTGTCAGGCGCGGCGCTATCGAAGATCAGCGCGGTCTGGCGGATCGTTGCGAGATCGCGGTAGGCCTGCGGGGCGCTGCTGTCTGCAGCGATCGCGGCAAAGGCCTTGGCGGCATCGTTGCTCTTGCCCTGTTCGGCAAGAATCCCGGCCTGCAGCATCCGCGCCGAAGCCTGGCTGCCGTCATTGCTACCCTTGGTCAGTGGATCAAGCAGCTTGCTCGCTTCATCGAGCTTGCCGGCTTCAAGCTGGTCGAGCGCCTTCACATAGGATTCGGCACGCTCTGCGCGGCCCTGATCCTGATAATAATCCCAGCCGATCCACGCGCCAAGGCCAGCAAGGCCGACGAAAATCGCCGCGCCAATCGGCTTGCCCCAGCGCTTGATCAAATCAAGTGCCTGGTCTTCGCGCAGTGCCTCGTCCACCTCGCGCATGAAGCCCTCTTTCTGGGCATCATCGCGGCTGAGTGCAGGGGATTTCGAATTTTCAGGGCTGAGGGCCAAGTCTGGTGTCTTTCGGCAAGCGGGTCCGGTTTGGCGGCTGTTTAGGGTTCGGACCGGGCCTTTTCAACGGAATTGATCGTGAAGCCCGCCTGAATAACCGGGTTTGTCACCCGAATCGTTCGCGTTTCATCGCTTTCGCGTACACCTGACGGTAAGCGGCGACCATCGTCGCCTCGTCGAATTCGGCCCGCGCCCGTGTGCGGTTGGCCTCGCCGACCTTTTTCCGGCCCACCGGATCAAGCGCCAGTGCCTCAAGCGCGTCGACATAGTCGCTCTCGCGCTCCTTAGGAATCACGTAGGGCCGGTTGGCTTCCGAGACCATCTGCGCAACATCGCCGACATCGGTGGAAACCACCGCGAGGCCCGCCGCCATCGCCTCCACCACTGAGATCGGGAATTGCTCGCTGTCAGACGACAGGGCGAACAGATCGAACAGACCGATGACCTTGGCAGGATCAGCGACGAAGCCCGGCATATGCACGCGGTAGCCGACATCGAGGTCCATGGCCTGCTTCAGAATCGCCTCGCGCTCAGGCCCTTCGCCCAGGATCACCAGTTGCCAGTTATCGGGCAGATGCGAAAAGGCGCGGACTAGCCGGGGCAGGTTCTTGACCTCACGAAGCCCCGCAATCGTGCCAAGCCACGATTCCTCGCCATGCTTGATCACGCGCGGCAGGGCATCGCGCTTGGCCTTGCGGCCATAGTCCGATGTCTGGATGCCATTGGCGATGCGGTGAACCTTGCCGCGCGGCTGCGACCAGGCGGTGAGCGCGATGTGTTCCAGCTGGCGCGATGGCACGACCAGCGCCTCGGCATGGGCGAGCGCCAGCCGGCGATACCAGTTGCGCGAAGTCTTGAGCTTGATCGCCTCATCCGCGTTGAAGCCGTCCTCGTGATGGACCAGCGGCGGCAGGCCCATGCGGGGGCCAAGCAGCGTGTGCGCCATCACCGCGTCCATCGCGCCCCAGTTATAGGTCAGGACGAGGTCATATCCCGCCATGGCCTTGGCAATGCGCTCGATCCGGCGCGGCAGCGGCTTGCCCTGAAGCGAGGGGAAATCCGTGGGATAGTTCACCCTGGCGCGCGGCGAGATCGCGACCTGCGCGCCCATCGCGCCGGGAATGGCCGAGACGATATCGTGTTCGATGCCGGGACCAAAGGCGTTGATCAGCTTGGCGCAGCGCAGCTCCTTGCCGCCCGCGTTGAAGCTGGAATGGAGATGCAGGACGCGCATGTTGGGCCTTGCTTTCAGCCGACCCGGGCGAGCAGGCGGTCAATCGCGGCGACGGCTTCCGGCTCTTCGAGAGTGGGCGCATGGCCGACGCGCGGCACGGTGACCAGTTCGACGTCCTGCCCGCATTCGCCCATCTTGCGGAAGGTCTCGGCAGAGATCAGCTCGGTAAGTTCGGCGCGCAAAGCCGCGACCGGCCCCGCAGCCAGCGCGTGGAACCCCGGCCACATGTCCGGCTGGCTGGTATAGTCGACGCCCTTAAACGGCTCGGCGATCTTCATGTCATAGTCGAACACGATGCGGCCATTGCTGGACAGGGTCATCGTGCGCTTGGCCATGACCAGCCAGTCATCGATTTTCCAGTCCGGAAATGCGGCTCCGTGCGTTTCCTCGATAGCGCGGGCGGCGTGCATCCATGTGGGGAAAGTGCGCCCCTGCCCGAGATAGTCCATGATCCGGTCGAGGCCGACGGTCTCCACCTCCGGCCCGATATCGTTGAGCAGGCAGCCGGCGATGCGATCCGGCATGGTGTAGCCCATGATGATCGTCATCAACCCGCCCATCGACGTGCCGATGGAAACGAAGCGGTCGATCTGCAATTGGTCGAGCAGAGCGGTGACGTCCTGGACATATTGCACCGGGTTGTAAGTCGCCGGGTCCTTGGCATAGGCGCTGTCGCCCCGGCCGCGCATGTCAGGGCAGATGACGTGCCAGCCGTTTGCCGCCAGCCGCGGCGCGACGACTTCGAAATCGCGGGCATTGCGGGTCAGGCCATGCATGCACAGTACGGGCGGGCGGCCATCGGGTGCGGCCTCCGTTGCTGGCCCATTTCCGGCATAGTCGCGGTAATGGAGTTTGAGCCCGTCTTGGCTCGTCCAATAGCGGTCTTCGAACTGGCTCACATGGTTCCTCTGCAGGTCAGGGCGCAGGCCCGGATCGCGCGCCGCTTGCACGGCGATGGTCTAGCCCCCACTATCGCGTGATGCGCGACGAACCGCAAGCCAATGCATATAAAGCCGATCCTGCGATCCTGCCGCTGGCGGGATGGCTGGCCGATCCTGTTGCGCCTGCGGACTTTCCGGAGACGCGCCTGCGCTTTCGCAATGACCGCTGGGCGCCCTCTGTGGGCCTCGATGGGTTGACGGACGAGGAATGGGTGCGCCACTTCGGCCGCTTCACCCCCCTGCCCGGCAACCTGCCCCAGCCGCTGGCGCTTCGCTACCACGGCCACCAGTTCCGCCACTACAACCCGGACCTTGGCGACGGGCGCGGGTTCCTGTTTGCCCAGATGCGCGACGGGAATGGCCGATTGCTTGACCTTGGCACCAAGGGATCGGGCCGCACCCCGTGGAGCCGCGATGGCGACGGACGGCTGACGCTGAAAGGCGCGGTGCGCGAAATCCTCGCCACTGAAATGCTCGAGGCGCTGGGGGTCAATACCTCGAAGACCTTCTCGGTGATCGAAACCGGCGAATCGCTGATGCGCGGGGATGAGCCTTCGCCGACGCGTTCCGCCGTGCTGGTGCGGCTCAGTCACGGCCACATCCGCATCGGCACCTTCCAGCGATTGCTCATGCTCGAAGAGCGCGGGCACATGGAGGAACTGGTAAACTATTGTCTCACGCAGTTCCCCGGACCGCCGCCGCCAGCAGACGCCCCCGGCGCTGACGAACCTGCCGTTCGCTTGCTCCATCAGGTCGTCGAGCGGCTGGCCAACCTTGCCGCAAGCTGGATGGTCGCCGGCTTCGTTCACGGCGTGCTCAATACCGACAACATGAACGTGTCGGGCGAGAGTTTCGACTATGGTCCGTGGCGCTGGTTGCCGCGCTGGGACCCGGCATTCACCGCCGCCTATTTCGATCACTCCGGACTTTACGCCTTTGGCCGCCAGCCAGAGGCCTTGCTGTGGAATTGCAGCCAGCTTGCAGTGGCGTTGCGCATGCTGGCCGAGGCACCGCCGCTGATCGCCGCGCTCGACCGGTTCGGCCCGCTCTATGAGGCCGCGATGGCGCGGCATTTCAGCCGCCGACTGGGCATTGCCTCGCCTTCGCCGGAGGATGCGCGCGCCCTGATCGGCGCGGCGGAACAGCACATGCGAGAGCGCGAAATCGGCCCGGATGCGTTCTTTTTCACCCACCGCGGCGGCCGCAATGCCCCCGATGGTCCGCTCCGCGAAGCGCTGGCCAAGGCCCGCCCGCTACCCGGCGCGCTGGACCATGCGTTCTGGTCGCAGCCCGCCCCACCGAGCATGGTGATCGACGAAGTGGAACGAATCTGGTCCGCAATCGATGACAAGGACGATTGGCAAGCGCTTGCCGACACTCTATCCGCTATACGCACCCTCGGCTCCGCGCTTCGCGATGTTGGGGGTTCGGGCGAAGTTGAGGATTTGGCAACAGATTCGGTATAGTAGCCCGTAAATTGAGAGGGATACTCCAAGTTCCATGAGCAACGAAATCGTCTCCTACGAACCTGCGACCGGCGAAGAGCTGTGGCGCGGCAAGCGGAGCGACGTCGATGACGTGGTGGCACGCGCACGCCGCGCCTGGCCGGCATGGGCCGCCCAGCCACTCGCAACCCGCATGGAACTGGTCCGCCGTTTCGCCAACGAAGTGCGCAAGGAAGCGGACAAATTCGCCGATCTGATCTCCCGCGAAACCGGCAAGCCGCTGTGGGAATCCCGCAGCGAGGTCGAAACCGTCGTCGCCAAGGTTGAAATTTCGATCCGCGCCTATGCCGAGCGTACGTCGCAGCGCAAGCTGGACAATGCGATGCAGGGCACCATGGCTGTGCGCCACAAACCGCATGGCGTGATGGCGGTGCTTGGGCCGTTCAACTTTCCGGCTCACCTGCCCAACGGCCACATCGTTCCCGCGCTGATCGCCGGCAATGTCATCGTCTTCAAGCCTAGCGAAAAAACGCCGGCAGTGGGCGAATTCCTCTGCCTGTGCTTCAACCGCGCGGGCATTCCCGCCGCCGTGGTGCAGATGCTCGTCGGCGGCCCGGAAGAGGGTCAGGCGCTGGTCGCCCACGAAGGCATCGACGGTGTCCTGTTCACGGGATCGGCCCATGCCGGCATCGCCATCAACCGCAAGCTCGCCACCCGGCCGGACAAGATCGTCGCGCTGGAAATGGGTGGCAACAACCCGATCGTCGTTTGGGACACGCCCAAGATTGCCGACGCCGCCGTACTGGTGGTGCAAAGCGCGTTCACCTCTGCCGGCCAGCGGTGCAGCGCCGGGCGGCGGCTGATCGTCAAGGGTGCGCTGTATGATGCGCTGATCGACGAAGTTAAGCGGCTGGCTGATCGGATCATCGTCGGCGCCCCGTTTGACGATCCCTCGCCGTTCATGGGCCCGGTGATCGACAATGCGGCAGCCGACGGCTTGACCGAAAGCTTCGTCTACCTGCTGTCGAACGGCGGCAAGCCGATCAAGCACATGGTCCGCCAGGATCCCAAGCTGCCCTTCCTTTCGCCGGCGATCATCGATACGACCGCGATGAAGGAGCGCCCCGACGTCGAACTGTTCGGCCCGATGCTGCAAGTCATTCGGGTCGACGATTTCGACGAGGCGATTGCCGAGGCGAACAACACCCGCTTCGGGCTCGCCGCATCGCTGGTCGGGGGCACGCCTCAGGAATACAACCGCTTCTGGGCCAATGTCCGCGCCGGCATCATCAACTGGAACCGGCCGACGAATGGTGCCAGTTCATCGGCCCCGTTCGGCGGCGTGGGGCTTTCGGGCAACCACCGCCCGGCAGCTTTCTACGCGGCGGATTACTGCGCCTATCCGGTCACCAGCACGGAAATGGAACAGCCGCGCGCGACCATCGGCGTGGGCTTGCGCAACTCCTGATCGGACTTAACCGCCGCTGGTGACGATGTGCACTTCGGTGAGCCCGTCCGGTCCTGGACGCATGTAGATCGTCGCAGACAGCGCACCCTTGCGAGTGACCAGCGCATGGGCATCTCCGTCGGCGCGGTGATCGACTGACAAGCCAGCCTCCGCCGCCTGCGCGGCATGGAAATCGAGCGCTTCGGCTGGCGTCACGCCGATCCGATAGGTGACCGCACGGAGGTGGCAGGTGTCATCATCCGCGCCGAGCGCTTCCTCAACATGACCGCGCGGATAGGGCGCAAGTGGCTTCGGCAGGCGCGTGGCCCAGATTGCCGACCAGTTCGCCGCGCCCTCGCACGGCAGCTTGCCATAAGCGCGGCGCAGCGAATCCAGCGCAGTCTGGCCACCGATAGCTTTTTCAGAACCACTTGCAGTTGGGGCAGCGGGGATCGCCCCACCCAGCTGCGCCTTTGCCTCTGCCTTTGCCGCAGCAATCGCTTCGGGAGTGTAGAGGTTTGCCGGGATCTGGGCCGATGCCACGCCCGTCCCGGTCAGCGCCCGCCCTGCGCCATTCATCGCAGCAAGGTCGGGCTCGGTCAGCAACGGCCCGGCCAGAGCGGCGCTCACCGCCGGATCGACCGGCTCTGCCTCCTGCGCCGAATCGCGCGAACAGCCCGCAACAGCGAGCATCAGCACGATCGGGACAAGAGTGTAGCGGAGCGCCATGGCCCGCACTTATCGGAGGTTTTGGTTAAGGATGAACGAAAGCGCCCCCGGACGGCTGGTCCGGGGGCGCTTCGGTCTGGGGCCGAGCCCTGCGCTTTTTCTGACGGGGCAGAACTTAGCGGCAGCTGCTGCCCGAACGGTCGATTGCGCGGCCGGCAAGGGCACCGATGCCCGCACCGAGGATCACGCCAAGCGTCTTGTCACCGCGGCGACCAGCCACTTCGTTACCGATCAGGCCGCCAACCGCGCCGCCGATGATCAGGCCGGTCGTGCCGTCCGAACGGCGGCAGTAGTAGCGGCCATCATCACCGCGCCATGTGCGAGTGTTGCGATAGACCGGCTCGTCGTAGCGGTCGTTATAGCCGCCGTTGTACCCGCTCTGGTAGCCATAGCCGCCATCGTTGTTACCCCGACCCTGCCAGCCGCGATGACGGCCACGGTCGCTGTGGTTGTAGCTGTCGTTCTGCGACCAGCCGTTGTCATTTCCGCGATCATAGTCACGGGCCTGCGCAGCCGGCATGGCGGTGACAAGGAGCCCCGGGGCAACCAGCGCCAGGGCGGCGTTCTTGAAGATGTTGGTCATGGGTCACTCCTTCACTTTTGAACTCTGGGCCGACTCGGTGTCGGTCGATGTGTTCATGTTTAGACCTACGAACCTGAACGAACGACAACCGCAGTGTCAGGATTGAATTTTGCGACAAACCGAGTGACTCTGCCCGTCGAATGCCAGCTTGCCGCAGGGATTCACCCGGTCTAGTCGCCGGACATGATAGCGACCTTCACATGAACGCAGCGCCGGAAAGGCAGGGCGGTCTGCCGCTGGCGCTGGGCGCCTATGTCATCTGGGGGCTGCTGCCCCTCTATCTGCAGTTCCTGCGCCATGTGCCGCCGTTCGAATTCGTCGGCTGGCGCATCGTCTTCACCTTGCCGGTCTGCCTGCTTGGCATCACCATTGCACGGCAATGGAGCGCGGTGGGTGCGGCAATTTCCAGCGGCAAGACGTTGGTGATCATGCTGGCCAGCGCCCTGCTGATCGGGATCAACTGGCTGGTCTATGTCTATGCTGTGCAGACCGGACACGTGCTGGCCGCGAGCCTTGGCTATTACATCAACCCGCTGGTCAACGTGCTGCTCGGCACGGTTTTCCTGAAGGAACGGCTGACCCGGCCGCAGTGGCTGGCGGTCGCCTTGGCCGCTATCGGCGTGACATTGCTGCTGTTCGGCGCGCTCGACATGCTTTGGATCAGCCTGTCATTGGCGGCCAGCTTCGGCACTTACGGCATGGTGCGCAAGATTGCTCCGGTCGAATCGCTGCCAGGGCTGACCATCGAGACCGCCATCCTGGCTCTGCCCGCCGTGGGCCTGATCGCTTATCACGCCCAATTACCGGCGGGCTCCGCCTTTGGCATCAGCGGGCAGACCGATGCGCTCATCGCGTTTTCAGGCGTGGTCACCGCCGTGCCGCTGGTCATGTTTGCCGCCGCAGCGCGCCGCATGGACTATTCGACGCTCGGCTTCATCCAGTTCCTCACCCCGACGGTGGTCTTTCTCGAGGGCCTTTTCATATTCAACGAGCCGCTGCGCCCGGTGCAAATGGGCAGCTTCGTGCTGATCTGGGCCGCGATCGGCCTGTTCGTGGCGGACCTGCTCGGCCGCCGGCGCAAAATAGCTTGAGACTTTAGGGCCTGATCCGCCAGCCGAGCGTATCGCCGGCATGGAAGGGGACGACATTCGTGCCATTGGCATCGATGCTCGCCGGCACCGGCTGCGGCACCTTTTCCAGCGTTATCGTCGCCTCATTCACCGGCAGGCCGTAGAACGCCGGACCATTGAGCGAGGCAAAGGCCTCGAACTTGTCGAGCGCGCCTTCTTCCTCGAACACGGCGGCATAGCTTTCGATGGCGAAAGGCGCGTTGAAGATGCCCGCGCAGCCGCAAGCCGCTTCTTTCGCGCCGACGGCATGGGGGGCGCTGTCAGTGCCGAGGAAGAACTTCGCGTGGCCCGAAGTGGCCGCCTTGCGCAGCGCCAGCCGGTGCTGCTCGCGCTTGGCCACCGGCAGGCAATACATGTGCGGACGGATGCCGCCGACAAGCATGGCGTTGCGATTAATGTGGAGGTGCTGCGGCGTGATCGTTGCCGCCACGTTCGGCCCGGCGCTTGTCACGAAACGCACAGCTTCCTCGGTCGTCACGTGTTCGAACACCACCTTGAGCGCCGGCAGATCACGCACCAGCGGGGCGAGCGTACGTTCGATGAACACCGCCTCGCGGTCAAAGATATCGACATGGGCGTCGGTAACCTCGCCGTGGACGAGCAACGGCATCCCGATCCTGGCCATGCGTTCGAGCACGGCGCGGATATTGACCACGTCCGTCACACCGTGGGCCGATCCGGTCGTGGCGTGGGCAGGATAGAGCTTTGCCGCGACAAACACTCCGCCAGCAAAGCCGCGCTCGACCTCGTCCGGGTCCGTGCCGTCGGTCAGGTAGAGCGTCATCAGCGGAGTGAAATCCATTCCCGCCGGTAGCGCCGCCATGATCCGATCCCGATAAGCGGCAACACCGGCGCAATCGGTCATCGGCGGGGAGAGGTTGGGCATGACGATCGCCCGGGCAAACTGGCGGGCGGTAAAGGGCAGCACGCCTTCCAGCACCGCGCCATCGCGCAAGTGAACGTGCCAGTCATCGGGGCGGCGGATCGTAAGCGTTTCCATGGCTTCCCCTTAGTCACCTCGCACCCTATCTGTCACCCATGACTGCAACGCTCCTCTCCAATCGCGCCGTGATCCGCCTGTCCGGGGAGGACGTGCGCGGCTTCCTGCAAGGGCTGGTGACGAATGACGTGGGCAAGGACCTGCCGGTCTGGGCGGCGCTGCTCACCCCGCAAGGCAAGGTACTGTTCGACTTCCTCGTCTGGGCGGACGGGGATGACCTGCTGCTCGATTGCGAGGTCGACCACGCTGATGCGCTTGCGAAGCGCCTGTCAATCTACCGCCTGCGCCGTCCGATCACGATTGCCCGCGATCCCGCGCTCGGGGTTCACTGGCACCCGGAGGTCAGCGGCGATGACCCCCGCCTTCCCGCGCTGGGCAATCGCTCGCTGGGCGCACCCGATGGCGAGTCCGCCGACGCAGCATGGTTGGCGCACCGGCTTTCGCTCGGCGTCTGCGAAGGCAGTGCCGAACTGGCGGACCTGCTCTGGCTGGAATGCAACGCCGCCGAACTGAACGGCGTGTCCTTTACCAAGGGCTGCTACGTCGGGCAGGAGAACACCGCGCGGATGAACTGGCGACAGAAGGTCAACCGGCGGCTGGTGGTCGTGCCTTTGGCGGAGAGTGATCCAGCTCGTCAACGCGCGGCCTATCGCGAGCTAGGGGTTGCGGTCGATCACCGGCGGGTGGAGGATATTTCAGCGGAGCGGAAGGCAGCATGGATGACTGAGGCTTAGCCTCGCCACGAATTCAACGAACTCCATTGTTCGTCATTCCCGCGAAGGCGGGAACCCATCTCCTGCCGTAGCGGGTCGAACCAGCGCTTGATTGCGCCGCGATCGTCGTAGATGGGTTCCCGCCTTCGCGGGAATGACGAACTTAGGATTAGCTGCGCTGCCCCAGGCTTAACCCTTGGCCAGCGTAATCCCCGCACGCTCCGCCGCCTCGATCAACATCTTTTCCGCCTGATCGCGCGCGGTTTCGCGGCCCAGGCCGAGCGATCCGCTGAGCGCTTCGCCCATCATTGCATCGCCCAGCGCCATCAGCACCAGCGACAGCGTGACTTCGTGCATCGGCTCGTCGTCATGGCCGTTCACCTTGTCGACCATGTCGTGAATCGCCTCGACAATCGGGTCGAGTGCATCCTCGTTACCCGACAGCAACATCCAGCTGGCCAGCGCGCCGCCGCCTTCCTTGCCGAACGCGTCGAAAGTGAGGTCCACCACCCGGCGCGGGCTGCCGATGCCCGCGCGGGTAGCCAAAACAGCCTCAGCAATGGTGGCGCAGATGGTCTTGGCAAGGTGGCTCGCCAGCGCCTTCTGCAGCCCCGATGCCGAGCCAAAGTGGTGGAGCAGGTTGGCATGGGTGCGCCCGATTCGCGCCGCCACGGCCTTCAGCGTCACCGCCTGCGGCCCCGCCTCGATCAGCAGCGCGCGGGCGGCCTCCATGGCGGCGGTGCGGCTCTCTTCCTGGGTCAGGCGGCGCCTTATTGACATTGCTGTAAGTTAACCTATCTTCACCGGGCTATGAACGCCCATACGCCCATCGAACTCGACGCGCGGCCCCTGTCCGGTTCCGCCCCCGAAAACCATGAGATCGTCGTGCGCGACCTGCGCTTCAACCGCAAGGAAAAACCCCGACGCTGGTGGCTGGCGAACGACCCTGTCGGCACCGCGTGGCACAATGCGCTATCCGCCACCTTCCCGCGCGGCGAGGCGTTCTTCATCGAATCGGTGAAGGCCTTCCGCGACGGCGCGCCACCCGCGCTGGCTGAGGAAATCCGCAGGTTCATCCAGCAGGAGGTCAACCACAGCCGCGAGCACCTCGCTTTCAACCGCGCGGCCGTGGATGCCGGCTACGACCTCACGCGCATCGATGCTCACGTGACCGATATGCTCAATCTGGCAAAGGGCCGCCCGCCGGTCGTCAACCTTGCCGCGACGATGGCGCTCGAACACTTCACGGCGATCCTCGCGCACTTGCTGTTGACCACGCCAAAGATTCTAAACGATGCCGAGCCCGAAGTCGCCGCCATGTGGAGATGGCACGCGGTTGAGGAGATCGAGCACAAGGCCGTCGCCCATGACACCTTCCTCCACGCGACAAAGCATTGGCCACGCCGCCGCCGCTGGCTGCTGCGCTCCATCTCGATGCTGTCGATTACGCGCCGCTTCGTCTCACACCGCATCGACGATACGGTCGACTTGCTGACACAGGACGGCATCACCGGCTGGAAGGCCCGCGCGCGGGTGCTATGGTACGTTTTCGGTTCGCCCGGCTACTTGCGCAAAGTATTCCCGGCCTGGGCGGCGTACTTCCTTCCGGGTTTCCACCCGTGGAAGCACGACGACCGGCATCTGATTCCTTCAGGCGAGGCCGGGCTTCAAGGTTACGCCTGATACCCGGCCGACGCGTCAGGCCGCGCGCTTGACGTCCATGTCATCGTCGCAGTCACTGGGCTCGCCCAGCGTCGTGCTCAACACGGCGGACGGCGCAACCTTGCCGCGCGCAAGGCTATAGCGATCCTCGACGCGGCCCGTCGGGCAGAAGCCGACCTTGCGCAGCACGCGGCCCGATGCCGGGTTATCGAGGAAGTGCGTCGCCTCGACCCGGCGGTGGCCCAGCGTGCGGGCGAGGCTGAGCACAGCGCGCGATGCCTCGGTGGCAAAGCCCTGCCCCCAGTGGGCGCGGCCGATCCAGTAGCCGAGCTCGGCCCCGTCATGCGTTGGCCCCAAACCAATGGCGCCGACCAGTTCGACGCCCTGCGCGGTGGGCAAGGTGATCAGGAAGTGCGGGCAGCGCCGGTCCTGGCCCAGCGCGGCATACTGGCGCGCGGCTTCGGGCGTATAAGGCCAGGGCACGCGACTGAGATTACGCACGACCGCCTCGTCGGCGATGACTGCGAAAATCGCGTTCCAGTCCTCGGGCCAGCCGGGCCGCAGGAACAGCCTTTCACTGCGAATGAACATCTTTCAAACTCCACTCAGTGCCCCGCGAGCCACGCCTTAGGTGGGCCGCATGACAGGCGCATTACGCTTGCGTCCAGCCGCGCCGCCTTCGCGGTACGGGCTTGGACATGTGCTGAGGGAGAGACGAAAAAAGGGAGACGGGTTGCCCCTCTCCCTCTTTCGAAACCGGAATCGCAATGTTCCGGTCTGGGGGCTATCCGTCAGAGGACAGCCCGTTATCGACTGTCCGATTATTCGGCGGCTTGCGCCATATCGACCGACACATATTTGCGGCCGAGCTTGCCATCGTGAAAGCGCACGCGGCCTTCGACGAGAGCAAACAGGGTATGGTCCTTGCCAATGCCCACGCCGGCGCCAGGGTACACGCGGGTACCGCGCTGACGGATGATGATGTTGCCGCCGATCACTTCCTGACCGCCGAACTTCTTCACGCCAAGGCGACGACCGGCCGAATCACGACCGTTACGCGATGAACCGCCTGCTTTTTTATGTGCCATGGAATACTACTCCGGAATCTTATTCAGCAGCCGAGGCAGCGGCGGCCTTCTTGGCCGGTGCCTTCTTGGCGGGCGCATCGGCGGCAGGAGTTTCAGCAGCTTCCTTCTT
>NZ_JANPGP010000114.1:0-48157 GCF_031424035.1 Novosphingobium sp. | reverse complement strand
GGCATGCTCCGCTGGTCCAGCGCGCCGCAGCGATCATCGGATCAAGCCCGGCGCTGCGTTGCGCCGGAGAACCGGCGGCGCCCGGCCCCGGCCCCAGCGTCAGTCTGGAACGGACTGACCGCAATCAGCTGCGCCGCGCTGGCCCGCGCGGGGCCGTCAGCCTGTCCTTCCGCGATCCGAGCAGCATTGCTGTGCTTGCAGCGTTGCTCGCAGCGCAGGCCGCGCCGGGAATGCCGATTGCGGCTGATCCCGAAACGCTGTCGGTGCTGGCGCTGGCCGAACGCTTGGCCGCCAGCGAAATTCCGGTGCTGATCGGCGGACCAACCGGCACCGGCAAGGAAGTGCTCAGCCGCTTCATCCACGCCCGCAGCCCGCGACGGGACAAGCCGTTCGTCGCGGTCAACTGCGCCGCCATGCCCGAAACCATGCTGGAAGCTATGCTGTTCGGCCACCAGAAGGGATCTTTCACCGGCGCCACCGGCACCAACGAAGGCTTTTTCCGCGCAGCCCACGGCGGCACGCTGCTGCTCGACGAGATCGCCGAGATGCCGCTTTCGCTGCAGGCCAAGCTGCTGCGCGCGCTGCAGGAAGGCGAAGTCGTGCCGATCGGCGCGACCCAGCCGATCAAGGTCGACGTGCGCGTAATCGCCTGCGCCAACCGCGATCTGCCGCTGGAAGTGCAGGAAGGCCGCTTCCGCGCCGACCTCTATTACCGGCTCAACGTGTTCCCCCTGGCGCTCAAGCCTCTGCGCGACCGCGCAGAGGACATCGCCCCGCTCGCCTTCGCGCTGATCCTGCGCCACGCACCCCGCGGCCTGCCCGCGCCGTGGATTTCGGATGCGGCGCTGGCCATGCTCAAGCACCACGGCTGGGCCGGCAATGTCCGCGAGCTAGAAAACGTCGTCCGCCGCGCCCTGCTGCTGTCGCAGGGCCAGCCGCAGATCGGCCCCGAACACATTCACTTCGATTCTGCCGCAAGGCTGGTCGAAGCGGGTGCGTCCGTCACCGGGGGGGATGTACCCGTCTCGATCCCGTCCGGTGGCGGCCGCAAGCTTTCCAACATCGTCCAGATCCACGAAGCCCGCGCGATCATGGAAGTGCTGTCGTCCTGCGGAGGCAGCCGGGTCGAGGCGGCGCGCCAGCTCGGCATTTCGGAGCGCACCCTGCGTTACCGGCTCGCCTCGTTCCGTGATGCCGGCATTGCGGTGGCCGGAGGCCGTCGATGAGTATCGGGGGCATCAGTGGTGGTGGCGGAGGGATTCAATCGATCCTCGCCATGCGCCAGCAGATCATCGAGAAATCGAACCTGCTGCAGCAGGTCAAGGCGCCCACCCCGGCCGAACAGCCGACCGGCACCGGTCCGGCCGAAGGCTTTACCGGTGCGCTCAAGGATGCGCTCGATTCGGTGAAGGAAACCCAGGCCAAGTCCGAAGACATCACCAACGCTTACCAGCGCGGCGAAGTGACCGACGTGGCCAAGGTGATGCTCGCCCGCCAGGAGGCCTCGGTCGCCTTCGAAGCCACCCTGCAAACCCGCAACAAGCTGCTGTCCGCCTATCAGGACATCATGCGGATGGGAGTGTGATAGATGGCTGATCTGGCACCCGCCGTGATTTCCCCGGCCCCCGCACCTTCGCTGCTTTCCCCGCTCACCGATCCGGCAGGCGGGCCGGCACTCACCCGGCTCAAGAGCTTTACCTCGCAAGGACCGGTGCGGCGGATGCTGCCATGGTTCGGCGGCGTGGCCGGCATCGGCCTTGTCGCACTGGCTTGGGCCACACTCTCACCCGCGCCGCAGCGCGTGCTTTATACCGAGCTCAATGACGGCGAGCGGGCCAAGGTCGTTTCCGCGCTCGACAAGGCGCAGATCGCCTATGCCATCGACAACCAGACCGGCACGCTGACCGTCGGCGAGGATGACCTTTACAAGGCGCGGATGCTGGTGGCCGAAGATGGCGCGCTGGCCGCACCTGCCGGCGGCGTCGAAGCCTTGCCGATGGGTGCCAGCCGCACGATGGAAGGCGAACACCTGCGCACGGCGCAGGAACGCGAACTGACGCTGTCGATCATGGAAATTGACGGGGTGGAGGCGGTGCGCGTCCACCTCGCTCAGGCCGAAAAGTCGGTTTTCGTGCGCGATAATATCGCGCCATCGGCCTCGGTCATGGTCCGCCTCGCCCGTGGTCGCTCGCTGGGAGACAGCCAGGTCGCCGCCATCGTCAACCTCGTCGCCGGATCGGTGCCGGGGATGTCGGCGGATTCGGTGCGTCTGGTCGATCAACACGGCCGCCTGCTGACGGCAAAGGTTGCCGGCGGCAACGAACGGATCGAGATGCAGGGCCAGCTGGAGGAAAAGCTGCGCGCGCAACTGGATGCCCTCCTGACGCCCATGCTGGGCGCGGGCAATTTTTCGAACGAGGTCCAGGTCGAACTCGACATGGATCAGGTCACTTCTGCGCGCGAATCCTATGACAAGCAGGGTGTTCTGCGCAGCGAGACGCAGGCCGCATCGCAGACCACCGCCACCACGCCGGCGACCGGTGTTCCGGGAGTCCTGTCCAACACGCCGCCGCCAGCTGCGACGGCCACTCCCGCGCCGCCCACGGGCACGCCCGCCGCCCCGGCAGGCACCACCCCGCCGGCCAATGGCGAAAGCTCCGCGACGCGCAATTACGAACTTGGCCGCGAGGTTGCCGTGTCCAACGGCGCCCCCGGCAAGATCAAGCGCCTGTCCGTCGCGGTGGCGCTCTCCGGAGCCGTCATGGCCAAGGCCAAGCCGCAGGACATTGAACAGATCAAGACGCTGGTCAGCGCCGCCGTTGGCGCCAACCCCCAGCGCGGCGATCAGGTGGCGGTGATGGTCCGCACTTTCGACGCTTCGCAGGTCGAGGCCCTGCCGATCTATGAGCAAGGCTGGTTCCTCACCCTCGTGCGCTATGGTGCGGCGCTGATCGGGGTCATTCTCGTCCTGCTGCTCGGCGTGAGGCCGCTGGTCCGCGCGCTGAAGCGTGAGCCCGCCCCCGCCGAAACGCCGCTGCTCGCCGACGCCACAATCAATGAACAGGCCGATGCAGCAACCCAGAAGATGAAGGACCCGGTCACCGGCGCCATCGACGCGGCGCTGCTGGGCAGGCAGGTTTCGATGGCCCAGACCATCGTCGCCGAGCGGCCTGATCAGGCGGTGGAAGCCCTGCGCGACATGCTCCGTCCCGCCGATCCGGAAGGAGCCGCCGCATGAGCGCCGCCCCCGCAATCGACGCCCAGTCACTGGGCGATGCCGAACGCGCCGCCGTGATGATGATGGTGCTCGACGATGATCAGGCGGCCAGCCTGCTCTCCCGCCTCGAACCCGCCGAATTGCGGCTGCTGGGCGAAAAGATGTGCGCGCTGGGCGAGATTGGCCCCGAGGTCATCGCCCATGCCATTACCAGCTTCGTTGCGCGTACCGAAAAGCTCGGCCTCACCGCGCATGACCGGCTGGGACAGGTAAAGAGCATGATGACCCGCGCCGTTGGCGGGGTGAAGGCTGACAACATCATGGCGCGCATCGCGCCTGACATGCGCCCGCCCAGCCCGCTCGAACTGGCCAAATGGCTCACCCCCGATTCGCTGCTGCCGCTGGTGCGCGAGGAGCATCCGCAGGCCATCGCCGTCCTGCTTGTCCAGCTCGATCCCGAGGTTGCCGCCGAAGTTCTCTCCGCCCTGCCCGCCGCGATCCAGCCCGAAGTCGTGCACCGCATCGCCACGCTTGGTCCGGTCGCGCCCGAGGCCTTGCAGATGCTCGAGGACCTGCTCTCCGCCCGGATCCGCGAACGCCATGGCAGCGCGCCGCTGACCATGGGCGGACCGCGCGAAGCAGCCGACCTGATCAACGGCGCCGGCAAGGCCGTCGAAAAGCGCGTCATGCCCGAGATCGGCAAGCTCGACAAAGCCCTCGCGCGTGAGATCGAGAGCGAGATGTTCAAGTTCGAGCACCTCTTCGTGCTCGACCCGCAATCGATGGGCGCCCTGCTGCGCGATGTCGAAAGCGACGTGCTGATCGATGCGCTCAAGGGCATCGACGAGGAGCAGCGCAATGTCTTCTTCCGCGCCATGTCGAGCCGCGCTGCCGACGGGGTGAAGGACGAAATTTCCGCGCGCGGCCGGCTCAAGATGGCCGACGTGCTCACCGCGCAGAAGGCCATCGTCACTGTCGCGCGGCGTCTGGCCGCCGAAGGCACGATCGTGTTTGGCGTAGGCGGCGGAGACGACGAATATGTCTAGCCTCGCCGCGCTTTCCTCACTGCCACAGGAAACGGGCTTCCGCGAGGACCTGCGCTATGGCGCGTCCGCCGAGGCGCGCGCGCAGGCCTATCATGCGCCGTCCGAACCCGTGGAGCCGCCGCAGGACCCGATCGAAGTCGCCTTTGCCGAAGGCTACGCCGCCGGACTGGAAGCGAGCGCCGCCGATGCTGCCGCGCGGATCGCTGCTGACGATGCCGCCCGCGGCAAGCTCGGCCTGTCGCTCGCCCGGCTGGACGGCGAGATGGCCGAGGACCTGCGCCAGCGCTTTGTCGATACGGTGATCGCGCTGTGCGAAGCCACGTTGGTGCCTTTCGCAGTCGATGAAACCGCGCTGGCAACCCGCGTTTCGCGCGCCGTGGCCATGCTGTCCCGCGCCGATGACGAGCGCGTGATCCGGCTCAACCCGGAGGACCTCAAGCTCGTCGCCGGCAAGCTCGACGAACAATGGAACGTCCAGCCCGATCCCGCCCTGCCGCGCGGTGAACTGCGCGTGGAATCGGCCAACGGCGGCGTTGAAGACGGCCCCGCCCAGTGGCGCCGCGCCCTGATCGAGGCGTTTGAGGCATGTTGAGAAACACTCCCAACCCTTCGTCACCCCCGCGAAGGCGGGGGCCCATCTCCGGCCCGTGCGAAATCGGACAGGGCAGGAGATGGATCCCCGCCTTCGCGGGGATGACGAACGTGGGGTGGGTAGAGAGCAGGATGCCGCCATGCTAACCGCGCTCACCGAACTGCTTGACGGCATGCAGGCCGCGCAGCCCGATTTCACACCGCATCGCTATGGTCTTGTCGCCGCCTGCGATGGCGGATTGCTGGAGATCACCGGGCTTTCAGTGCCGGTCGGCGCACTGTGCCGCGTCAGTCACGGCCCCCGAAGTGAACTGCGCGGCGAACCGCTTGCCGAAGTCATCGGCTTTCGCAACGGCCGCACGCTTGCCATGCTGCTGGGCGATACCGTCATGCTGCGCCCGGGCGCGCGGGTGCGGCCTGAGGGACGGCCCGGAATGCTGCTTGTCGGCGAGGCCTACCTTGGTCGCGCGGTCGATGGCGAGGGTCACCCGATCGACGGGCTCGGCCCGATCCATGTCCGCCACGAATGGCCTGCGGGAGGCGTGCGCGCCTCGGCGCTCGATCGCTCTCCGGTGCGGGAGACTTTCGATACCGGCGTCCGGGCCCTGAATGCGCTGACGACGTTTGGCGTAGGCCAGCGCATCGGCGTGATGGCGGGGTCTGGCGTGGGCAAATCGGTCCTGCTCGACATGATCGCCACCGGGGCCGAGGCGGAGATCGTCATCGTCGGCCTGATCGGCGAACGCGCCCGCGAAGTCTCCGATTTCGTCGAACGCCACATGGCCGGGGCGAAGCGGGCACGCACCGCCGTGATCGCGGTTCCTGCCGACCATGCTCCCAACCTGCGCCTGCGCGGCGCGCTGCTCGCCACCAGCCTGGCCGAACATTTCCGCGCGCAGGGCCGCAAGGTGCTGCTGATCCTCGACAGCTTGACCCGCGTTGCGCACGCCGGGCGCGAGATTGCGCTGCTGCTCGGCGAACCCGGCGCGGCGCGTGGCTATCCGCCGTCGGCGCTCGCCACGATCACCAAGCTGGTCGAGCGCGCGGGCAATTCGGCGGCCAGCGGCGGCTCGATCACCGGGCTCTACACCGTGCTTGCCGACGGCGACAACCAGGACGACCCGGTAGTCGATACGGCGCGATCGATCCTTGATGGCCATGTCGTGCTCAGCCGAGACCTGGCCCAGCGCGGGCAATATCCGGCGATCGACGTTGGCGCGTCTCTGAGCCGCGTCATGGCCGATATTGCCGCCCCCGATCACTTGCGCCACGCGCGCACCTTCCGCGCGCTTTCGGCTAGTTATGAAGCAAACCGCGACCTCGTGCTGATGGGTGCGTACCGCGCCGGAGCCGATGCCCTGCTCGACCGGGCGATCACCATGCAGGACCGCTTGCGCGAGTTCCTGTGCCAGGAACAGCGCAGCGTCGTGCCGCTGGAAGAGTCGGTAGATGCGCTGGAGACGTTGCTTGGCGAACCGGGCTGATCCGCGCCAGTTGCTGCGCCTGCGCCGGCTCGAAAAGGTTCGCGCCATCGCCAAGGACGCCGCCGCGCGTGAGGCCGCCGAGGCGGAATCGACGCTGGTGCAGCTCGACATTCTCGCCGCCCGCACCGGCCAGCTGATCGGGTCCTACGCGGCCCGCACCGATGTGACCGATGCCGGGGCGCTTCGCATGCTGACCAGCTTCCGCGCCAGTCTTGCCGGGGTGGGCGAGGCAACCCGCGCCGATGCCAGCCGCGCGCGCACCTTTGCCGATGCCAAGCTCGCCAGCCTCGCCGCCGCCGAACGTAGCCGTCAGGCCGTGGAAGACCGCGCGAAAAGCGCCGCCGACGCCATCGATCAGGCCGGAACCCCCGTGGCGCAAGGCGCCCGCCGGTCACTTGGCACAGGTCTTGAATAGACAAGGCGAGACCAAACGGGGGTATTACTGAATGTTCGATCCAGCCGCACTGCTGATCAAGACGATCGGCCTGGCGCTGCCTGTCGAGGCCGCGAACGGCCCCGCCGGTCAGCTGCCGGGCGAAAGCGCGGATGTGGCACGAAACGGCGGATTTGCAGGCCTTCTGGCGCTGAAACTGGAGGGCGCGGAGCCTGCCGTCGCGGTGCCCGGCGCGGCGCAATTGGCGGCCTCGCCAGCCGTGTCGCTCGTCACTACACTCCTCCGGCCGACTGCCGCCACCGATGAGGCGGCAAAGTCCCTGCCGGCAACCGGCAACATCTTGCCGCCTGCTTTGCCGAGCGCTTTGCCCAACTCCGTGCCTGAAGCCGTGCTGACCGCTTTTGCGCCGGTAAAGATGCCCACTCCGGCACCCGCCAAGGCAACGGCCCATGCGCCAGTCCAAGTTCCTGTCCAGATACCCGCCCAAGCGTCCGCCCAAGCGTCCGCAAAGACCGCTGTCTTGCCCGCCCCAGTTGCCCCAACCGCGCTGCGTAGAGCGCCGACATCCTCGGCCAGCGTCGAAACCGCCGCAGTTCCCAATCCTGCAACCAAAGAGGTCGAGCTCGAAACACCGCAGGCCGCGCCTGCCGCTGCTGTGGCAAACCGGCGCGCGGCCCATCGCGTGGCCGTGGCTGTTGCTGCGGTCCTGACCGAGGCCAATGACGTCACTGAAGCGGCGCAGCAAGCGCCTGCTCCGCCGGCCGGCATGCAGCCGGCTCTGCCCGCCGTGACAGCGAAGCCGCGCCCGGCAGCCACCCGCAGCGCCAAGCCGGAAGCTCCCGAGGCTGCCACGCCGGAACAGAACGAACCCGCCAAGGAAGTAGGCGCACCGACCCCGGCCGACCTCGCGCTCGCTGCCCCCATGATCCCCGCACCTCTCGCTGCTGCCGTGGTGGCGCAGGCTCACGAACCTGTAGCGATCGAATTCGCACCCTCCCCTGCGCCCGCCACGTCCGGCAAGGTACCGCTTGCCGCCGCATCCGCCCCTCGCGCGGATATTGCCGTGCAGGTACCCCAAGCCGATGCCGCTCCCGCTCCCGCTCCCGCTCCCGCGCCAGCGCCAGCCCCGGCCCCGGCCATGGCCGCGCAAGTCCGCATCGCGATGCGCTTGCCCGCCGAAGCTGGCCGAGAGGAAGGCGCGGCATCGCAGTCCGCAGCCCCGGCCCGCCGAGCCGAGGAAATCCCTTTCGAGGCCGCCCTGCCTGCCGCATCGCGCGCTATCGCAAGCCCCGCCTCGCTGCCGCCCGCAGTCCCGGTTGCCACGCACGGCCATATAGCAGCGCAGGCACCGGCCACCGTCGAAGCCCCGGCTGACTTCGCCCAGATCGTCGACCGGCTGGTTGCCGCGCGCGATGCGGTCGCCCCGGCCGAGGTCCGCGTCACGATCGACCATGCGCAGTTCGGCAAGGTTTCGGTGGGCTTCACCCCTGAAGCTTCGGGCATGAACGTGACGCTCGCTGCCGCCGATCCCGAATTCGCCCGCGCCGTTGAAGCCGCCGCGCCATTTGCGCCGCCCGCCACCAGCGAAGCGCCGCAAGTTGCCGCGTCCACGCCCGCGCGCGGCGGCGACCTGCCTTCAACTTTCACCGGCCAGCAGGGCCAGCAGAGCCAGCAATCCGGCCGCCAGCAGCCAGCAGCCGATCCGCGCGGTGGTTCCGCTCAGGCAAACACCTCGAACCGCACCCCTGACAGCGAAGCCCGAGGCACCCGTGGCCGCGGCATCTTCGCCTGATCACCTGAAACCCCAAGGAACCTGAACGATGAGCACTGAACCTGAAGCCAAGCCTGCCAAGAAGAAGGGCGGACTGATCAAGAAGCTGATCCTGCCGATCGTCCTGCTCGGCGTCGGTGCAGGCGGGGTCTATGGGGCAATGCTTGCCGGGCTGCTTGGTCACAAGGAAGAGGTCAAGGAAGACAACCGGCCCAAGCTGATCAAGAAGGGCGAGGAAGATCCCTTCGCCGTGAAGAAGGAAGGTGAAAAGGAAGGCGAAGGCGGCGCGGCCGAGATCGAAGGCGATGGCGGCAGCGAATATCGCACGTCCTATTACACCTTCTCGGAAGACTTCACCTCAAACCTGCGCAATTCCGAAGCGCTGGTCCAGATCAGCTTAGCCTGCTCAACCCGCCGCGATGGCCGCGTGCTGATGTGGCTGAAAAAGCATGAACTGGCGATCCGCAGCCACCTGCTCGAAGTGCTCGCCGATACGCCCGAGGAAGATGTCTATACGATCGAGGGCAAGGACCGCCTGCAGAAGCGCATGACCGCCGCGATCAACAAGGTGCTGACCGAAACCGAAGGCTTCGGCGGGGTCGATGCCGTCTACTTCCGCTCGATGCTGGTCCAGTGAAGCCCCAGCGCGCCTTTGTTGCCGAGCGCGTCGCCGCGCAGCACTGCGCCGAACTGATGCGCGGTGCGGGTGGACGTCCGGCGGGTGACTGGATGGCCCTGCTGGGCGCCGCCGGCGACGGCCTGGCGCGCCTGCTCGGCCCCGCACTCGCCCCGCTCTACGGCGGCGAGGCCCCCCGCGTGAAAGCCACGCCCGCGCGGCAGGACGACGAATTGATGCTTGGTGCCGAGATCGGTCCGTTGGCGGCGAACATCCTTTACCGCGTGACGCAGGGCGGAGTGCCCGTGCTGGTATCGATCCAGGCGGCAGCCGTGCTGGGCCTCGTCGACCGCACTTTCGGTGGACGCGGAGATCTGCGCGGCGGACTGCCCGAGCGCTTTCCCCTGTCGGCTGACCTGATGATCCGCCGCATTGAAACGATCCTCACCGCCTGCCTTGCCGCAGCTCTGGGCCTGCCGGAGTCCATGGTTCAGGCGGACCGCCGCGACGGTTCGCTGGCCGCGCTCGCGCCCTTTGCTTCAGGCGCTTCGCTCTCGGCCATGAAGCTCGAAGTGATCGAGGAAGGCCGCGAACCCTGGCCGATCCATATCGCGCTGGCCGAGCCCTTCCTGCCCGCCCTGTTCGATGAGAAGGCCGCCGCTCCGGTCCAGCCCAAGGGCGAGGCCGACCCGCACGCCGCGCCGTTTGCCGACCTCCCGCTCGAAGTCAGCGCCGTGCTGGTCGACATGCGGATGAGCATGGCCGTGCTCGCCGCACTCCAGCCCGGGCAGGTCCTGCCAGTCGCCGTGGCGCGGCAGGTTCCCCTGAAGATCGCCGGCCGCACCATCGCCGCCGGCACCGTGGGCGAGGCCGACGACCGCGTCGCCTTGCGCATTACCCAGACCCAGTATTGAGCATGAAGGACATAGCCACCATGACAGCCCAGAACCGCAGTTTCGATCTTCTGAAAGACGTCGATGTGCGCCTTTCGGTCGAACTGGGCCGCACCGAAATGAAGCTCAAGGACGTCCTGTCGCTCGGTGAAGAAAGCGTGGTCATGCTTGACCGGCTGACCGACGAACTGCTCGACGTGATGGTCAACGGCCGGCTGATCGCACGCGGCGAGATCGTCGCGGAGAACAACCGCTTCGGCCTGCGCATCGTCGAACTCGCCGGATCGGAGGGCTGAGCGCGGTGGTCTGGTACGTCGTCAAACTTATCGTCCTGTTGCCGCTGATCGGCGCGCTGATCTGGGGCAGCCTCAAGCTCATGCAGAAGATGCAGGCGAAATACGGCGGCCCGCCGCAGGGCACGAAATCCGTCCGTATCGTTGAGACGACCATGCTGTCGCCGACGTTGAAGCTGGCGGTGATCGAATTTCATGGACGCGAAATCCTCGTTTCCGCATCACGCAATGGCCTGGTTCGCCTCGCCGAAGCGCCCGCGCGGGAGCGCGGCGCCGAGGAGACGGGGGAATGACCGTGATCGACCTTCTCGCCACGGCTGCCGCGCAGGCGCCCACGGCCATCCCCGGCGCGATTGACCGCGCCTTCACCAGCATCAACGGTGGCCAGCCCAGCGGCATGAGCCTGTCGCTCCAGCTGCTCATCCTGATGGGCCTGCTGACCATCTTGCCCAGCCTGATCCTGATGATGACGAGCTTCACCCGAATCCTCGTCGTCATGGGCATCCTGCGGCAGGCGCTGGGGCTGCAGCAGAGCCCGCCGAACCAGGTGCTGGTCGGACTGTCGCTGTTCCTCACCTTGTTCATCATGGCGCCGACGCTCGAAAAGGTGAACGCCAACGCCATCGCGCCCTATTCGGCCGGTACGATCAACGCCGAACAGGCGATCACCAGCGCCGGCGGCGAATTCCGCCAGTTCATGCTGCGCCAGACCCGCGAGCGCGACCTTTCGATGTTCGCCGACATGGCCAAGGCGCCGAAGTTTGCCACGCCGAATGACGTGCCGTGGTCGATCCTGCTGCCGGCCTTCGTCACCAGCGAGCTCAAGACCGCGTTCCAGATCGGCTTCATGCTGTTCCTGCCGTTCCTGGTGATCGACCTTGTCGTCTCCTCGGTGCTGATGAGCCTTGGCATGATGATGATGAGCCCGACGATCGTTTCGCTGCCGTTCAAGCTGCTGCTGTTCGTGCTGGTTGATGGCTGGGCGCTGCTGATGGGCAGCCTTGCCGCGAGCTTCGGGTGATGGAGGTACTAACGCACAGGGCCTCACCAGATTTGCGAAGCGCATCTGGGGAGGTGGCAGCCATGCAATGGCTGACGGAGGGGTTTCTCCGCCAGCCTAGACACCCCTCCGTCACGCCTTCGGCGCGCCACCTCCCCATTTGTGCCTTCGGCAAAAACGGAGAGGACCTTGACCATGGATGACTCCGCCTCCCTCTTCGCGCTGGCCGACCGGATGCTGTGGGTCACCGCGCTCGTTGCCGCGCCGGTGTTGCTGGCCAGCCTAGCTGTTGGCTTGGTTATCGGCATCGTCCAGGCAGCGACTTCGGTGTCCGAACAGACGCTGACCTTCGTGCCCAAGCTGGTGATCATCGCGTTGGTTCTGGTCGTCCTTGGCGCATCGATGATGGGCCTGATCGCCGATTTCACCACCGACATCTTCGACGAGATCGGACGGCTGGGCCAATGATGCAACTGACTTTCGGGCTGGGCGCAATCGAGGCCGAGTTCTGGCGCTGGCTGTTCGTCATGACGCGGATCGGCGCGGCGCTGATGGCGGCGCCGTTCTTTGGCGCGACCAGCGTGCCGGTGCAGGTCCGCGTGATCATGACCGGCGCGGTGGCCGTACTGGTGTGCAACTGGCTACCGGTGAGCGCTCCGGCGGCGCTGCTTTCGCTGCCGGGCATGCTAGCAGTTGCCGGTGAAGTGCTGGTCGGCCTGACACTCGGCATGGTGCTGCAGATCGCCTTTGCCGCCCCGGTCATCGCCGCCGAACTGGTCGGTGCGGGCATGGGCATGTCGATCGCCACGGCTGCCGATCCCAATACCGGCGCGCATTCGCCCGCGCTGGGGCAGTATTACGCGGTGGTGCTGACGTTGGTGTTCCTGGCACTCGGCGGGCACCTGCTGTTCATCGATCTCGTGCTGAAAAGCTATTCGGCCTTTCCGCCGGGGCAGACCTGGCTGGGGGCCGGGCGGATGGAGATGGTCGCCGGCTATGCCTCGACCATGCTGCTGACCGCGCTGGCCATCGCGCTGCCGGTTACGGTGATCCTGCTGCTGGTCCAGTTTGCCGCTGGCATGCTGAGCCGGTCCGCGCCGTCGCTCAACCTGTTCGCGCTGGGCCTGCCGGCCGGCGTGCTTGCCGGGATCGCCGGCCTGATCATCTCGGCGCCGCTGCTGCCCGAAGCCATGTCGGCGCTGGTGGCCGACGCGCTGGGCAAGGCGGGCGAGGTCATCACGCGATGAGCGAAAGCGCCGGCGAAAAGAACCACGCCCCAACCCAGAAGCGCAAAAGGGACGCCGCGCAAAAGGGCGATGTCCTGCGCTCGCGCGATCTTGCCACCGCGGTTGCGGCGATGGCCGGGGCGGCGTGGCTGGTCATGGCCGGGCCGTGGTTGTTCAAGGTTCTGGCCGATGGCATGGTTTCCGGCCTGTCTTTCAGCGCGGCGGACCTGCGCGATTTCGCCCCCGCCGGCCTGATGATCCGCGCGCTGATCGCCATTGCCCCGCCGGTGCTGGTGTTGGGCGCACTGGTGCTGGTCGTGTCGATCGCATCGCAGCTTGGCTTTGGCGAAGGGCGCTGGGTGGGCAGCAATGCCTTGCCCAAGGCATCGCGCATCAATCCGCTCAACGGTCTGAAGCGCATGTTCGGCGCGCAGGCGCTGGTCGAACTGGGCAAGTCCATGGCCAAGGCGGGGTTGCTGGGCGCAATCACATGGTACTGGGCGCGCTCGCACTGGGACCTGATCCGGGGGCTTCCCGGACTGTCGCTGCACGGCAAGCTGGCCGAGGGCTGGGACGCGTTGACCTCGCTGCTCTTCGCGCTCTCTGCCGGACTGGTGGTGATCGCGCTGATCGATTTCCCCATCCAGCTGCTGCGCCGGCTTGGCCGCCTGAAGATGAGCGATCAGGACATGCGCGACGAGCACAAGGAACAGGAAGGCGCGCCGGAAAAGAAGCAGGCGATCCGCCAGCGGCAGCGCCAGTTGGCGCGCGGCGGCGTGGCGCGGGCGATGACCGATGCGCAATTCGTGGTGACCAACCCGACGCACTTTTCCGTGGCGCTGGCCTATGATCCGCTCAAGGCTTCCGCTCCCATCGTCGTCGCCAAGGGGCGCGGCGAAAAGGCGCTGGCGATCCGTGAACTGGCCGCCGAGCTGGAACTGCCCTGCCTTGAAATCCCGGCGCTG
Source organism: Novosphingobium sp. (assembly GCF_031424035.1). Classification (GTDB taxonomy): domain Bacteria; phylum Pseudomonadota; class Alphaproteobacteria; order Sphingomonadales; family Sphingomonadaceae; genus Novosphingobium. Next base: position 34,661 of record NZ_JANPGP010000114.1, on the reverse strand, counting down.
GCGCGTTCGGTCTATTTCACCACACGCGAAAATCAGGTGATCCGCGAGGAATTGTACGGCGCGGTCGCATCGGTGCTGGCTTTCGTCTTCGCCCTGCGGCGCGGGGAGCGGCCACCCCTGCCGCCGATCGAGGTGCCGGTCGCGCTGCGCTTTGACGCGGACGGGCAATTGGCCACCGCGTGACCCGGATAAGCCCTTAAGGTGCGCGAGCCGCCGCCGTTCTGGCAGTCATGGTGACAACATCTTCTTCCACTTCATCGGCGACAAGCCAGCTGGTCACCTCGCTGGGGGCAGGTACCGGCATCGATATGTCGGCGCTGGCCGAGAACCTTGCCGCCGCGCAGTTTGCCGCCAAGACGGACCGGCTCACCAGCCAGTCGACCCGGCTCGAAGCCAACATTTCCGCCGCCTCCTCTCTCAAATCGATGCTGGTCAACCTCTCCGCATCGCTGGGTGACCGGGTGCGCACCGGCGACCTTTCGCCGCAGCCGACACTGGCGAACAGTTCCGTCGCCAAGCCAACACTTTCAGGCGCGGCGCGTCCGCGTGGGACCTATTCGCTTGAAGTCACCAAGCTGGCGACATCGCAGACGCTGGCCAGCCCGGGGTTCGCCGCGGCCACAACGCCGGTCGGCGCGGGCACCCTGACGCTGCGGTTCGGCACAATTGCCGGCACCGGCTTCACCGAAGACACGGCCCATGCCGCCGCTGCGATCACCATTCCAAGCGGGGCAACGCTGGCCGACGTGGCCAGCGCGATCAACGGTGCCGATGCCGGGGTTACCGCTTATATCGCCCAGACCACCAGCGGCGCGCAACTCGTGCTCAAGGGGCAGGAAGGTGCGGCCAATGGCTTCATTCTCGAAGCTGCCGAAACGCCGGGAGAGGAAGGCCTTGCCGCCCTTGCCTGGACGCCCGCCGGAGATGCCACGCGGCTGAAAGCCAGCTCGGGCGATGCCGCGTTCAAGATCGATGGCCTGACGATGTCGTCGCCATCGAACACGGTCAGCAATGCCATTCCCGGCCTCGACCTCAAGCTGACCGCAACCAATACCGGCGCGCCGACGCAGATCAGCTTTGCCGATCCGGCGGCCGCGATCACCTCGGCCATGCAGGAGCTGGTATCAGCCTTCAACGAGGTCGTCGCCGCGCTTAATCAGGCAACCAACCCGCAGACCGGCGAATTGTCGCAGGACATCGGCGCACGCGGGTTGAAGCGATCACTGTCGCAGTTTGGCAGCCAGATCATCATGCCGACCGCCATCGGCACCGAACCCAAGACCCTTGCCGAGATCGGCCTGTCGACCCAGCGCGACGGCACCTTCAAGCTGGACGGCAGCCGCCTGACGGCAATCCTCAAGTCTGACCCCCAAGGCGTCGCGGCGATGTTCACCAACGGACTCTACGGCGTGTTCGCCAGCTTTGATGGCATTGCCCGCAAGGCCTCATCAACCTCTGATCCCGGCTCGCTCGGCGGCTCGATCACGCGCTATAATGCGCAGGCCCTCAAAGCCAAGACCGACCTCGCCACCCTGACCAAGAAGCAGGAAGAATTGCGCGGCCAGCTGATCAACCGCTTCGCCAAGATGAACGCCAATGTCGGTGCCTCGAAATCGACGCTGTCGTTCCTCAAGAACCAGATCGATGCCTGGAATGCGAAAGGCTGATGTCCTTGCTCGTTCGCAACACTCCGAATGACGTCTACCGCCGGGTCGAGCTCGACGCGCGGATTGGCGGCTCCGACCCGCGCCAGCTGGTGACGCTGTGCTATGAACAGCTGATCGGCTCGCTCGGCACGGCGCTGCACGCTGACGAACGCGGCGACAACAACAAGAAGAGCGAGGGCCTGACCCGCGCCATGTCCTCGGTCACCGCGCTCCAGCTGGGCGTTTCGGGAGACGCCAGCATCGCCGGTGCCCTGCGTCACCTGTACGAGGCAACGCGCAAATCGCTGCTCGATAGCGTGCTGAACTTTGACGCCGGAGCGATACGGACCATCCGGCAGGACTATATCGACATCCTGAGGGCCATGAACGGCGCACAATCTCACTAACGGAAATGGTTAATGGACGGCCCGACAAGGCACTGATTGTACCGCACAAATTTGATCAAATACGGTCAAACCCCTAGCAATAAATACAGGAATGTTGGTTCTATTTGGCGTCATTTTGGACATAACCAGTCGTCAATACGGATGCGTCTCAGGCTTAACCCCTAAGCGTGAATCGGTAAGAAGTTGCCCTATGAACACACGCACCAGCATCCTCCTTGTCGATGGCGACTTTCGCCGCCGCGCGGCCATCTCGCACTGCCTGTCGGGCGGTTCGCTCCACGTCGAACCGTTCGAGGATGCGGGTGAATTCATCGCCCGGTCCCCACGCGAAGGCGTGGCGCTGGTGCATGATGACGGGGCCGGAATCGCTGCCCTGCTCGATCACATGGGGAGCACCGGCAACTGGCTGCCGATCATCGCTTTTGCCGAACAGCCCGGACCGCGCACGATTGTGGAAGCTGTGCTGACCGGCGCGGTCGATTACCTGTCCTGGCCTTTCGATGCCGAAGCAATCTCGCAAAGCGTACTGCTCGCCGAAAACCGCGCCGCCGCCAATTCCGGATCGCGGCTTCGTGAAGCGGTTGCCCGCAGCCGGATCGAACGACTGACCCGGCGCGAACGCGAAGTGCTGGCCGGGGTCGCGGATGGCCTGTCCAACCGCCTGATCGGCGAGAAACTTTCGATCTCGCCGCGTACCGTCGAAATCCACCGCGCCAATATGCTGAACAAGATGGGCGCCAACCACACCAGCGAGGCGATCCGCATCGCCATCGAGGCTTCGCTGATCAATTGACGCCCGGTCGTCCCGGCCGGGACTGGACAGTGGCAGGGACGCAGCCGAACCCTTTCCTTGCCCGCAATGCCCGTTCCGGCCGGGGCACCACAGCGCCATCGCAGGCGCGGGGCGCCGGGGGAGCCGGGGTTCAATCCAGACCCAATTCCGCCTTCAGTTCCGCATTATGCTCGCCAAGACGCGGCGCCGGACCGCGCACCTTGCCGGGGCTGGCGCCGAACCATGTCGGCACGCCCGGATAGGTCAATTTGCCGTATTCACTCTCGATCGGTTCAAAGAACCCGACGGCATTGAGATGCGGGTTGTCGAACAGTTCATCGGTCGAACGCAGCGGTGATGCCGGGATATTGAGCTCGCGCAGCAGGTCGAGCCATTCCAGCGTGGTGCGCGTCAGGAACGTCTCGCCCAGCAGGCCGTAGACCCGCCCAATCTGCTTCGCGCGCAGTTCCAGCGTGGCGAATTCCGGCGCGTTCCATTCCGGCTGCACCCGCTCGACAAAGGCGTTCCAGTGTCGGTCGTTGTAGACCATCGCGGCGATATACCCGTCGGCGGTCTTGTAGGGCCGCCGGTTGCGTTCCACCGCGCGGTGATAATGCGCGGGGCCCAGCGGCGGATTGAACAGCTTGCCGTTCGCATGTTCGACCAGCATGAACGAGGCCATCGCCTCGAACATCGTCACCTCAACCTCCTGCCCCTCACCCGTGCGCTCCCGGTGGAACAGCGCCATCATCGTCGCATAGAGCGCGTGGAGCCCCGCCACCTTGTCGGCCATGATCGTGCCGACGAAACCGGGTTCGCCGTTGAGCAGGTTCTGCACATGGGTGATGCCGCATTCGGCCTGGATCGTATCGTCATAGGCGGGTTCGTCCGCCTGCGGGCCGCGCCGCGAATAGCCGTAGCAGTTGACGTAAACCACATCGGGCCGGATCGCCTTCACCGCCTCATAATCGAACCCCAACCGGGCGATCGCCTTGCCGCGCATCGAATGGATGAACACGTCCGCCGTTGCCACCAACCGCCGCAGGACCTCCTTGTCCGCCTCGTCGCGCAGGTTGAGCATCAGACTGCGCTTGCCGCGATTGACGTTGACGTGGATGCCGCCCATCCCGACCTCCGGACCGGCGGAAATCCAGCGGGTATTGTCCCCCTCCGGCCCTTCGATCTTGATCACATCGGCGCCCATGTCCGCCATGATCTGCGTGGCATAGGGACCAAAGACGACGCTGGTCAGGTCGACGATGCGAATGCCAGCAAGCGGGCCGGGTTTATCGGAAGTTTGGCTCATGATGTTCCTGCGGTTAGGCGAAAGCGCGGCGCAAATCCATTCGCCGGGCCGATATGCAGCGTCAGGGCAGTTGTCGCCCCGGTACAGCGCTGCTAGCCGCCTTGGTCATTGACCTCATTGACCGCACGCCCAACGATGGAGCCGCGCCTTGGATTTTACATTCACCGAAGACCAGCAGACGATCCGCGACGCCGTGCTGCAGCACTGCTCGCAGTTCGGCGACGATTACTGGCTGGATCACGACCGTTCGGGCGAATTTCCCGAGGAGTTTTACGCCGCCATGGCCGAAGCCGGCTGGCTGGGCGTTGCCATGCCCGAAAGCTGCGGCGGATCGGGCCTCGGCATCCTCGAAGCCTGCATCATGATGCAGGCCGTGGCCGAAAGCGGCGGCGGCATGACTGCGGCCTCGACCATCCACGGTCCCGTCTTCGGGCTGGAGCCGGTGATCCTGCACGGCACAGAGGAGCAGAAGCAGCGGATGATCCCGCCGGTGATCGCCGGCAAGGACAAGATGTGCTTCGCCGTGACCGAACCGAACACCGGGCTCGACACCACCAGCCTCAAGACCCGCGCCGAAAAGGTCGAAGGCGGCTACCGCGTCAATGGCGAGAAGATCTGGATCACCAACGCCCACGTGGCTGACAAGATGCTGATCATCGCCCGCACCACCGCGCTGGAGGACGTCAAGAAGAAGACCGAGGGCCTGACCCTGTTCTACACCACGCTCGATCGCAGCAAGATCGAGACGCGGATCATCCCCAAGATGGGGCGCCACGCGGTGGGATCGAACATGGTGTTCATCACCGACCTGTTCATTCCCGAGGAAGACCGCATCGGCGCCGAGGGACAGGGCTTCAAGATCCTGCTCGGCGGCCTCAATCCGGAACGCTGCTTGCTCGGTGCGGAAGCGACCGGCCTTGGCCGCGTAGCGATCCAGCGCGCGGCGAAGTTCGCGCAGGAACGCGTCGTGTTCGGCCGGCCCATCGGTCAGAATCAGGGCATCCAGCACCCGCTCGCCAAGGCGCAGATGCAGGTCGAGGCGGCCACGCTGATGGTGTGGAAGGCCGCGAGCATGTTCGACAAGGGGCTCGATTGCGGCGTGGAGGCGAACACCGCCAAATACCTCGCTGCCGAGGCCGGGTTCGAGGCGTGCCAGACCGCGATGATGTCGATGGGCGGCATGGGCTATGCCCAGGAATACCACGTCGAGCGCTACCTGCGCGAAGTGCTGATCCCGCGCATCGCGCCGGTCAGCCAGCACCAGATCATGAACTACATCGCCGAGCGCGTGCTCGAACTGCCGAAGTCGTATTGATTTGCAACCTCGTCATTCCCGCGAAGGCGGGAACCCATCTCCTGACTTGGCGTAAAACGCACTGCCGGAGATAGATCCCCGCCTACGCGGGGATGACGAATGGATAGGAAATTTCTGATGCACCACGCCCCCGCCACCGCCCGTTCCTGGCTGTTCGCCCCCGGCGACAGCGAACGCAAGATGACCAAGGCGATGGAAGGCACGGCCGACATTGTCCTTATCGACCTTGAGGATGCCGTCGCCCCGGAAAGCAAGGCCGCCGCGCGGCCGATGGTTCACGATTTCATCAAGGCCAACCCGGAACAGCGCCACCGCCTGTGGGTGCGGATCAATCCGTTCGATGGCCCCTACACCCTGGCTGACCTTGCCGCCGTCATGCCCGCCCATCCCGGCGGCATCATGCTGCCCAAGGTCTATGGCCGGCAGGACGTGGAAAAGCTCGATCACTGTCTCTCCGCGCTCGAAGTGGCGAACGGGATCGAGGAAGGTTCGACCCCGGTGATCGTGCTGATCACCGAGACGGCCGAGGCCATGTTCCACACCGGCGACTACAAGGGCGCCCCGCGCGTCGTCGCGCTCACCTGGGGGGCGGAGGATCTGGCCGACTCAATCGGCGCGCAGTCCAACAAGGACGAGAGCGGCGCCTATACCTTCACTTACGAGCTCGCCCGCAGCATGACCGTGCTCGGCGCGGCGACCGCCGGGGTCACCGCGATTGAAACGATCAGCGCCGATTTCCGCGACCTTGAGGCCCTGCGCCAGCGCGCTACCCGCGTGCGCCGCGACGGCTTCAAGGGCATGATGGCGATCCACCCGGCGCAGGTCGACGTGATCAACGATGCCTTCACCCCCAGCGAGCAGGAAATTGCCGAGGCGCAGGAAGTGGTCGACATTTTCGCGGCCAACCCCGGCGTGGGTGCGATTGGCTTCAAGGGCGCAATGCTTGATCGGCCCTATCTGAGCCGAGCGCAGCAATTGCTGCGGCAGGTGGGGAAGCTGTGAGGGAGGTCAATCCCACCCATCAGATTCGTCATGCTGAACTCGTTTCAGCATCCATTGTGACTTGGCCACGGGTCTGTATCTTGTCGAAGCAACGGCGCAATTATGCCTCCCACGATAGCTCCGGACGCGGGGCACGATGGACCCTGAACCAAGTTCAGGGTGACGAGGGATGGAATGTCGGGAAAGCCTGCCTGTGACGATCCAAATCACCCCCGAGACCCTCGACCTCAGCCAACACCTCCGCCCCGGCGACCACATCGTCTTCGGGCAGGCCTGCGGCGAGCCGACCACGCTGGTCCGCGCCCTGATCGAACAAGGCGCGGCCATCGGCGGCCTATCCGCCTTCATCGCCACCAGCTTTTCCGGCCAGTTCACGCCGGAAACCGCCGCCAGTTTCCGCCTGTCATCAATGGGCGCGATCGGCGCGTTGCGATCGATGACCAAGGCGAACGCACTCGACGTGATCCCTGTCCATGTCAGCCAGGTCGCGCCGCTGATCGCCGCCGGGGTGATGCCCTGCGACGTGGCGATGATCCAGGTCAGTCCGGCCGACGCCGATGGCAACCATTCCTGCGGCCTGATCAGCGACTATGTCCGCGCGGCGGTCGACAAGGCGCGGGTCGTGATTGCCGAGATCAACGAAGCTGTTCCCTATACCTTCGGCGAGACCATCCCGGCCTCGGCCATCGACGTGTTCGTCCACACCGATGCCGCCCCGGTCGAGGTCGCGCCCGCGAAGATTTCCGAGACTGACGAAGCTATTGCCCGCCACTGCGCCGCCTTCATCGGTGATGGCTCGGTGATTCAGACCGGCGTCGGCGCGGTGCCCGATGCGATCCTGCGCCAGCTGCATGACCGCAAGGACCTCGGCGTCCATTCGGGTATGCTGGGCGACGGACTGGTCGACCTGATTGAGGCCGGCGTGGTGACCAACGCTCGCAAGGAAATCGATCCCGGCGTGACGATTAACGGCGCGCTGATCGGCACGAAGCGGCTCTACGATTTCTGCGACCGGAATACCGCCGTGCGCATGACGCCGACAAGTTACACCCACGATGCCGGGGTGCTGGGCCGCTTGTCACGCCTCGTCACGATCAACTCAGCGCTAGAGGTTGACCTCACCGGACAGGTCAACGCCGAGGGCACCGGACTGGCATACATGGGCGGCACCGGAGGGCAGGTCGATTTCGTCCGCGCTGGCGCGCGCTCGCCCGGCGGGGCCTCGCTGATGGTCCTCGCCGCGAGCGCCAAGGGCGGGACGATCAGCAAGATCGTGCCCGCGCTCGGCGGCCCGGTCACGACCGCGCGCAGCGAAGTGGACGTGGTCGTCACCGAATTCGGCGCGGCCCAGCTCAAGGGCCAGTCGCTCGCTGAACGAGCGCGGCGGCTCGTGGCCATCGCCCATCCCGATTTCCGCGAAGAGCTGGACCGCCACGCCTTCGACATTGCCAAGCGGGGTTTCTAAGATGACCGACGCCGTCCTTTACGCCATCGCCGAACCCGGCATCGCCGTGATCGCCATCAACCGGCCCGAGCAGCGCAATTGTCTCTCCGCCGAAGTTCGCGATGGCCTGCGCGCCGCGTGGGAGCGCTTCGAGGCGGATGACGGGGCACGGATCGCCATCCTCACCGGCGCGGGCGAAAAGGCGTACTGCGCCGGCGGCGACCTCAAGGAAATGGTCGAGAAGCAGCTGAAGGTGCCGCCGCGCGACATGTTTCCGGTGCCGTACGAGAACATCCGCCTGTCCAAGCCGACCATCGCGGCGGTGAACGGCGTGGCCTTTGCCGGCGGGTGGATGATCGCGCAGGCCTGCGACCTCTGCGTGGCATCGACCGCCGCGAAGTTCGCCATCACCGAGGTCAAGGTCGGCCGCGGCAGTCCGTGGGCGGCACCGCTGATCCACATGATCCCGCAGCGCATCTACATGGAGATCGTGCTCACCGGCAAGCCGATCACCGCCCAGCGGGCCTACGAGGTCGGCCTCGTCAACCGGCTTGCCGAGCCAGCGGACCTGATGGCCTGTGCGCTGGAACTGGCACGCGAAGTGATCGAGGGCGCGCCGCTCTCCGTCGAGGCGGCGCGCAACACGGTCATGCTCGCCACCGAAATGGGCCGCGCCGATGCGCTAGACGCTGCCTATGCCGCGCACGAAAAGTGCTACAATTCGCACGACGCGCAGGAAGGTCCGCTGGCCTTTTCGGAGAAGCGCAAGCCGGTGTGGACGGGTAAATAGACTTTACCGTCTAATTGGATCGGCTACACTGGCTCTAAAGGGAGAGAACCATGCCGATCAATCGCCGCAACCTGATGTGCGGAGCCGCCGCGCTCGCCGCCGGGGCTGTTGCCAGCCCGGCGCTCGGCAAGGTCAAACCTTTCAGCCCGCAGTTCGGCCCGCGTTCGCGTGTCGTGTATGTCAACGATCTTGCCGGGGACATCGACGGCCTGTTCGCCACGGCACACATTGCGCTTTCCCAGACCTCGGAGCTGCGCACGATTATCGGTTCGGGCTTTATGGGCCCTCATGAGAGCGCCGATAACGCGACGAAATTGGGCCGCGAGATGATGGGGTTGATGGGTCTCAAAGTGCCCATTGTGGCAGGATGCCCCAAGGCGATCGGCAAGGACAAGGTCCCCCAGCCTTCTCCCGGCGTGCAGGCGATCATCGACGAGGCCATGCGCACGGACACGCAGCTTCCGCTCTATGTCGCGGTGGGCGGCGGCCTGACCGAGGTGGCCAGCGCGATTCTGATCGAACCGAAGATCGCCGAGCGCATGACCCTGATCTGGATCGGCGGCGGCTCCATGCCGGACGGCGCCCCGCGAGAGGCCAATTTCAACATCGATCCCGATGCGGCCCGCTTCATCTTCAACGAGGCCAAGGTGCCGATGTGGACGATTCCGCAGGCCGTCTATTCGATGTGCATCGTCTCTGCTACCGAACTGCAGGCCCGGGTCGCGCCGCACGGCAGGATCGGCAAGTGGCTTTACGAAAAGCTGGTCAACGCGTCGGCTGACATGTCGCGCAACCTGCCACCCGGCATCAGCTTCAAATTCAACACAGGCGAAACCTGGATCCTCGGTGACAGTCCCCTTGTCGTGCTCACCTCGCTGACCGACTGGGTACCGAATTTCGACTTCGCGACGCGGGCCGTAAGCTGGGACAAGACGAGCGCGGGCCGTTACGACGAGGTGCCCTGTCCCCTGATGAACGCGGACGGATCATTCAGCCCCCGCAGCGATGGCCGCAAGGTACGCATCTACAAGGACATCGACACCCGCCTGATGTTCGGCGATTTCTTTGCCAAGCTGGAGCTGAACTACCCGGCGCGGTGAGGACCACAATTAGGCTCGTAATCCCGGCCTTCGCCGGGATGACGAAGGGCAGCAGAGCCGGAAACGTCCGTTACCCCTCCACGCCCTTGGCCATGCCGAACGAATAGACCAAGTGATCGACATGACCGTGAAGGCCGAAGATCTTCGGGTCGGTCTTGTCGCGGATCTGGCCGACCTTCGCGTCAACATCGTCAACCGTCCATGCGGGCTGGTAAGCGCCCTTGGTCTCGGCGATGTATATTTCAGTCATGCGGCCGGCGACGGCGGCGTAGAGCTCGCCCGAAACCGAGCAATTCTCATGCGCCAGCCAGCCGACCATCGGCGCGACCAGTTCCGGCCCCATCGGCGGGTATTGCGAGGTGTCGAGCCCATCGGCCATGCGGGTGACGGCGGCGGGCACGATGACGTTAGACTTGACGTTGAATTCCTCGCCCTCAAGCGCGATCACGTTGTTCAGGCCGATCATTGCGGATTTGGCCATGGCGTAGTTCACGCAAGCCTTGTTGCCATAGACTCCGCCGATCGAGCTGGTCAGCACCATGCGACCGTATCCCGCATCGCACATCGGCCCCATCGCGGCGCGCACCACGTGGAACGCGCCCTTAAGGTGGACGTCGAGCACGGCGTTCAGGTCTTCGTCGGACAGCTCGCGGATCGTGCCGTAACGGACGTTGCCGGCGTTGTGGATCAGCACGTCGATCCGGCCCCAGGTGTCGAGCGCCGCCTGCACGATGGCGCGGCCGCCGTCTGGCGTGGCGACGGAATCGGTGTTGGTGATTGCCTCGCCCCCGGCGGCGCGGATGGCGTCGACCACGTCCTGCGCCGGGTTCTCGTCCGAGCCCTCTCCGCGGATCACCGAGCCATTGTCATTGACGACGACCTTGCAGCCGAGCGATCCCAGCAATTCCGCATAGGCCCGGCCAAGCCCGCGCCCAGCCCCGGTAATCACCGCAACGCGGCCGTCAAAACGCAATGCCATTCCATCCTCCATCGAATGCCGCCGTGCTGCCGCAGAACCCCGCCCGGTGCCAGCGCGCGCCGTATACTATCGCCTGAGCGACCTAAGCCTTGACCGCGCGGCTGCAGAATTCCCAAAGTTCGTCAGCCAGCGCCAGCCGTCGGGCGCGATTGGGAATCCCTGTTTCCTCGGCCAGTAGTTCGGTGTGCACCGTGGTGGAGACGAGGTTGTAAACCAGCAATGCCATGCGGTCGGCATCGCCGTTGCGAACCGATCCGTCGGCCATGCCTTCGGCGAGGTACCCGGCCATGGCGGCGAGCAACGGGCGTAGCGCCTCGGCCAGTTCGCCGGGATGGCTCTCCGCCAGTCGCATATGCTCGCGGCTGAGCGCCGCGCCGCGCAGGTCGCGCCCGCCTTCAGGCGTCTCGTCGACCCCGTAACGGCCGAGCACAATCGAGGTCACAACGAAGCGCAGCCGCTCCATCGATGTCTTGCGGTCGCTCGCCCATTCACCCAGCTGCCTTGCGGCGGCGTGCAGGGTCTGGGCGAAGACCGCGAGAACCAGATCGTCCTTGCCGGCGAAATTGTCATAGAAAGCCCGCCGCGCCAGACCGGTGCGGGCGAGCACGGCGCGGATGGTCAGGCCTTCCAGCCCCTCCTCCGCCAACAGGTCATAGGCCGCCGCGGCAAGCAGCTGCGCGCGCTGGTCCGAGGGCGCATTCCGGCGCGCATCGGGCGCGGTTGGAGCAAGTTCGATTGACTTTGGCACAGTGCTCGGCTACCCAATTGAGAACGCCGTTCTCATGTGCGGCCATTCCTTGGGAGAGTCAAGTCGATGCCTAACGTCACCTATATCGAATCGAACGGCGCCGCCCACGTGATCGACGTGCCGTTCGGCGAAAACGTGATGCGCGGCGCGCTGTACAACAATGTCGATGGCATCATCGGCGAATGCGGCGGCGGACTGTCCTGCGCGACGTGCCACTGCTATATCGACGATGCCTGGGCCGACAAGGTCGGCACCCCCACCAGCCAGGACGAGGTCGACCTGCTCGAAGGCGTCAGCGCCGAGCGTAAGCCCACCAGCCGCCTGTCATGCCAGATCGTCATGGGCGAAAGCCTTGATGGGCTGGTCGTCCACCTGCCTGAATCGCAGTACTGAGCCGGAACCGGGAGAGACCAGATGCCTATCGACGCCGCCAACCCCGTTCCGCCCACCTATCCGCGCCGTTCCGGCATGGACCAGGTGCCCGCGCACGTTTCGCCCGACCTGATCCGCTCGGTCGGGATCACCTATGCGCCCGAATTCCTCGCCAACCCGCAGCAGTTCTTCATCGACCTGCAGACCAAGCAGCCGCCGCTGTTCTATGAAGTCGGCATGATGGGCAATTCGTGGCAGGCGACCAAGCACGCCGATGCCCTGCACATCCTGCGCCATCCGGAAGTGTTCTCGAATGAAGGCGCGACCCCCTTCCCGCGCGATCCGAACGATTACTTCTACTTCATCCCGCAGGAAATCGATCCGCCGGAGCATCGCAAGTACCGCAACGTCGTCGATCCGGTGTTCAGCCCCCAGGGCGTGATGAAGCTGGAAGGCAAGATCCGCAAGCTGGCCAATGACCTGATCGACCAGTTCATCGATGACGGGAAGGTCGAGTTCACCGAGGCGTTCGGTCGCCCGCTGCCGGTTATGGTGTTCCTCGACATCATGGGGCTGCCGCAATCGATGCGCGACACTTTCGTCGAATGGGCGATGGACCTGCTCCATTCGAACAGCCGCGAGATCATGGGCGAAGCCATGGCCAAGATCACCGCCTATCTGAAAAGCGCGATTGCCGACAAGAAGGCCAATCCCGACGACGGCGTGGTGAGCCTGATCGCCCATGCCGAGATCGACGGCCGCCCGCTGTCAGACAAGGAAGTCTTCGGCTTCGTCTGCTTCCTGTTCATCGGCGGGCTGGATACGGTATTCGCCACGCTCAACAACGTGTGGCTCTACCTCGCGCGCAATCCGCAAATCGTCGAGGAAATGAAGGCCGATCCGGACAATATCAACGCGCAGGTCGAAGAACTGCTGCGCCTGTGGTCGGTCACTTTCTCGGGCCGCGTGCTCATTCAAGACACCGAACTGCGCGGCGTGCAGCTCAAGAAGGATGACCGGATCACCTGCATCCTGCCGTCATGCAACTTCGACCCCGAAGTTTTCCCGAACCCGACCGAGTGCAATTTCCACCGCCCGCGCAAGACCGTGCTGGCCTTCACCGTCGGTGCGCACTCCTGCATGGGCGCGCACCTTGCCCGGCTGGAAATCAAGATCGCGCTGCAGGAATGGCTGAAGCGCATCCCCAACTTCTCGGTCGCGCCCGATTTCAAGGCCGAGTACCGACCGGGCGGTGTTGTCGGGCCCGAGGAAGTTCCGCTCACCTGGTAATCAGCCATCACCCGGGCGGCTTGCATGGCGGGCCGCCCGTGGCATCCTTCCCTCTGAAAAGGGGAGGTGCATGATCAACACAGACCGGCGCGAGGTGATCGGCGGGGCGGTTTGCGCCGCCTTGGCTGCAGGGTTACCCCTTCCCGCACTGGCTGGAGAGGCGCGCATGACCACACCGATCAACCCCGATATCCTGCACTACCTGTCGGACCTCCACGGCGCGGTCGATAACCTCAAGGATACCTGGCACCCCGAAGACCCGGCTTATCGCGCCGACCTTTATCGGCAGACGATGACGAGCCTGTCCTACGCCTATTTCATGTACTTCCACGCGGACGCCGAACACCCGGACTGGGCGCCGCTGTGGAACCCGGTCTATACGTTGCAGCCCAACCCGGACGATATCTATGTCCAGTCGCCGATCCGCGGCGACCTGACCTACCGCGTCTCGGGCAATCGCGGCACCTGCAAGATCCTGTCGTTCACCACGCAGGCGGCGCTTTCCGGCACGGTCGACCAGATGCCGGTGCCCAACGGCCACAACGAGCTCGACACCAACGATATCGGCATCGGCCTTGGCGAAGATTTCGAGATTATCTTCAGCCAGCAGCGCCCGGAAGGCTACACCGGCCACTGGGCCCCGCTGCACCCGGCAGCGCGCGGCATGTATCTGCGCTACCGGATGTACGACTGGGAGAAGGAGCGCGATCCGCAGTTGTCGATCGAATGCCTCGATCAGGTAGCCCCAAAGCCGCGACTTTCGCCCGAGCAGATCCTTGAGCGCATTGAACAGATGGCGAAGTTCCCGGCGCGCAAAACGAAGCTTTACAACGCCATGCAGAACGCGGTGAAGCAGAGCGTGGGCTTCAATGTGTTCCAGCCGGTGCGCTATCCCGGCGCGCTGGTGAAGCAGGTCTACTGGCCCGCCTGCTTCCAGTTCGACGCCGACGAAGCGCTGATCATCGAGACCGAGATCCCCAAGCGCGCACCATACTGGAACATCCAGCTCAACGACCCGATGTTCAACGCGCTGGAGTACGTTTACCGCCTGAGCAGCACCAATGGCGCGATGGCCCGGCTGTCGAGCGACGGCAGATACCACGCGGTGATCGCGCTGGAAGACCCCGGCGTGCCCAACTGGCTCGACCCGGCAGGCTATACCGAGGGCGGCATCTATGGTCGCTGGTACGACTGCGACAGCGAACCCGTGCCAACGATCAAGCGGGTCAAGCTGAAGGACCTGCGCGCGAACCTCCCCGCCGATACGCCGGTGGTGACGCCCGAGGAACGGCACGAGGAATTGGCGCGGCGTGTGCGCGCCTGCCAGCGGCGGCGGCGGTGGTAACGTCGTCCCGGACTTGATCCGGGACCGTTGGCGGCCTGACGCAAGGCTGCTTCGATGAGGCCACCGGTCCCGGATCAGGTCCGGCCCGACGTGAGCTCCTCGCTCAGCGCCCAAAGTCGCGCACCATTCGCCGGATCATGCGCCGTCGGGTTCGGCACGCGCGGCGCGCAGCGGTGATAGTAGCCGCCGTTGTCGAGCGACTCCGCCGGCTGCGAATTCAGCCACAGCAACGTCTCGGCGCCCTGCTCCGGCGTGATCTTTTCCATCGCATCAGTATGCGTCCGCGTCGTCTCAGGCACGTGGGAGAAGAAGTTCGAAGCAACCGTGCCCGGATGGAAGGAATAGGCCAGCAGCCCCTCCCCGCCATAGCGCCGCGCCAGCTCCGTCGCGAAAATCACGTTCGCCAGCTTGCCCGAGCAATAGGACGCGCCGGGCGACTGCTTCAACGGGTCCTGCAGGTCCTCCCAGTTGAGTCCGGGGATCATTTCGCTGCCGTCGCTGCTGGTGTTGATCACGCGCGGATGCGGCGCGGCAAGCAGCAAAGGCAGCAAGCGCGTGGTCAGCACGAAGGGGCCGAGGTGGTTGCCGGCAAAGCACTCTTCCAGCCCCTCGGCGGTCACTTTCGGCTCAGGAATCATGCCGCCGGCATTGTTGGCGAGGAGATCAATGCGGTCCGTAAGCGCGGTAATCTCGTCCGCCAGCCGCGCAGCATCGGCCATCAGCGACAGGTCGGCGCGCAGCATGGTGACATCACCGCCTGAGGCTGCGGCGCGCAGCTCCGTCTCCGCCGCCGCGCAGCGTTCGGCATTGCGCCCCACACCGATGACGCGCCAGCCTTCGAGGGCCAAGGCCTTGGCAGCGGCGAGGCCGACCCCCGCACTGGCCCCGGTGATGACGGCGGTTTGCACCATGGCCTCAGCTCACCACCCGGCCGCCGTTCACGCCGATCGTCTGGCCGTTAACATAGCCCGAATCCTCGTGGCACAGCCAGGCGCAGGCATTGGCGATATCGTTCGGTTCGCCCATGCGGCGCACCGGGATCGCCTGCAGCAGCATCTCGGTGGGGATCTGGAACTTGTCGCGGTTCGCCTCGGACATGATCGTGCCCATCACCGAACCGGGAGGGATATTGTTCACCGTGATGCCCAGCGGGCCAAGCTCCTGCGCCATCGAGCGGGTCAGCGTGATCACCGCGCCCTTGGAACTCGAATAAGTGCACATTCCCACCGCCCCGGTCTGCCCGCTCGACGAGGAAATGTTGACGATCCGGCCCCAGCCCTTCGCCTTCATATCGCTCAGAACTTCCTGCGCGACAATGATCTGGCCAAGCACGTTGATCCTGTAGACCACTTCCCAGCGCGCCTCGGTGATCTCCTCGAACGGCACGAAGTCGGTAATGCCGGCATTGTTGACGAGGATAGTGATAGGCCCGAACGTCTCGCGCAGTTTCGCAACCGCCGCCTTGACCTGCGCTCGGTCGGAAATGTCGGCACCCAGCGCAATCGCCTCTCCGCCCGCCGCCTCGATCGCTGCGACAGTATCGGCGCAGAGGTCCGCCGTCAGGTCGAGCACGCCGATGGCCACGCCGTCGCGCGCCAGCCGCTTGGCGCAGGCCGCGCCGATGCCTGCCTGTCCGCCGGTTACCAGTGCTACCTTGTTTGCCATTGCCTCATCCTCCCGATCAGAAAGGGCGACGCTATGCCGGGGCCCCGCCGAAAGGAAGGACAGGGCTTGGCATATCGTGGAGGCGGATCAGGCCTTGATCAGTTCGTAATCGCCTGAGGCATCGACCAAAGCCGACCAGCCCGGATAGACGACAATGGTGGTGAAGGTTTCCTCGATGATCGCGGGCGACGGCACCGTGTGTCCGGGCTGGAGATCGCTGCCGAGATAGACCGGCACATCGCCGAAGCCCTGCCCCAGATTGGCGCGGCGGGTCTTTGCCGGGACGGGAGCCCCAGCTGCCGTAGCCGCACCGCCCGCCGCCGAAGGGCTTGGCGTTGCGACATGGCTGGCGAGGCGAACCCCGGTAACTTCGGGCACTTCATGGTCGCGCACGTGATTGTATTCCGCCATGTGCCGCGCGTTGAAGGCGGCGATCGCACGGTCGCCAAGCCCTTCGTTAGCGAAGCTCAGATCGCCCAACGCACCTTCGGAGGCGATGTCGAAAGTGAGCGAGAAGTTCTGCCCCGGATAGCGCATGTTGATGCGGTAGTTCGCCTTGACCTGTTCGCGGGTGAACCCGGCCCCAGTGAAATAGCGTGCCGCCCGCGCATCAAGCTCGCTCCACAAGCCGCGCAGTTTCGCAAGATCAAGCGCATTTGCCGGCGCAATCAACGAGCGTTCCTCGTCAATCGCCGGATCGGCCACCAGCGTGCCGAGCGCCGAGAACGTCGGCGATGCCTTGGGCACCAGCACGCGGGTGATGCCCAGATCCTCGGCCTGAATCGCGGCGAAAGCCGGGCCGTTGCCACCATAGGCGAGCATGACGAGGTCCTTGGGATCGATGCCCTTGCCTGCGGTCGTGCGGCGCACGCCCTGGCTCATCGAGGCATTGACCACGCGCCAGCAATCGAAGGCGGCTTGTTCTGGATCGCCGTGGCCCATCTGGTCAGCGATGGTCTGGAAAGCCTCGGCCACGCCCGCCTTGGTCAGCGTGAAGCTGCCCCCGGCAAAGCCCTCGTCGGTTGAAAGGATGCCGAGCATGACCAGTGCGTCGGTCACCGTCGGTTCGCTGCCGCCGCGACCGTAGGCCATCGGTCCCGGCTCCGACCCGGCGGAGCGCGGACCGACCTGCAGCGCGCCGGCGTGGACGTGGCAGATCGAACCGCCTCCCGCCCCCAGCGTCTCCACCTTCACCATCGGCACGCCGATCAGGTAGCGGTGGTGCATGTTCCAGCCGGCTTCGGCGGGTGCCTCGCCGTCGATGACGAGGCTCATGTCATAGGAGGTGCCGCCCATGTCGACGCAGAGCAGGTTCGGGCAGCCCTTGGCGCGGCCGGCATGGGCCGAGCCGATCACGCCCCCGGCGGGGCCGGATGCCAGCACGCGGATCGGCGAGCCTTCGATATAGTCGACGCTCATCACCCCACCCGATGCCTGCATGACCATCAGCTGGCCGGGATAGCCGCCATCGCGCAGGCGGGCGACCAGCCGGTCGAGATAATGCCGCACGCGCGGCGCGACGAAGGCATTGACCACGGTGGTGCTGGTCCGGTCATACTCCGGCGCGCGCGGCAGCACTTCGTGGCTGAGCGAGATAGAGACGCCGGGCAGTTCCTCGGCGGCGATCTCGGCAATGCGCTTTTCGTGGGCGCTGTTCACATGGGCAAAGAGCAGCGACACGGCGAGCGATTCCACGCCCTGCTTCTTCAGCTGGCGGCAGGCATGGCGCACGCTGTCTTCATCAAGCGCCTTGTGCACCGTGCCATCGTGCAACACGCGTTCGGCCACGGTCAGCCGCCGGCGGCGCGGGGTGATCTGCTTTGGCGGGGCAAGGCGGACGTCCCAGATATCCTCCTTGTACCCGCGCCGGTATTCGATCTCGTCGCGGAAACCTTCGGTGGTGATGAGGCCGGTGAGCGCACCGTTCATCTCGATCAGGGTGTTGTCGGCAACAGTGGTGCCGTGCACGATGGCATCGCACCTTGAGAGGAAGTCGCCGAGCGCCAGCCCTTCCTTGCCGGCGAGAGTTTCCAGCCCCTGCATCACGCCCAGCGAGCGGTCCTCGGGCGTCGACAGGTTCTTGTGGAGGACGACCGCGCCTTCCTTCAACATGGCGAAGTCGGTGAAGGTGCCGCCGATATCGATGCCGATGCGATAGGTCATGCGGCGCACTCCATCCGAACCCAACCCTCAACGTCATGCTGAACTTGGCTCAGGATCCATTTCGCCCCGCGACCGGAGCGTGGTTGGGCACACTTGCTGGCCGCGTGTGCGTCTGGCCGGATGGCACAGTGCTTGAGGCCCGATGGATCCTGAAACAAGTTCAGGATGACGGGTTTGTTGGCACAGGGGCTTGCATCCTTCATGCCGCCATCTCCGCACGCAGCGCCACAGTCGCTGCATGGTCCACTTCGATCGTGTAGTCCTCCAGGCTGCCGGTCAGCACCACGCCGTACCTCGCCCGCGCGCCTTCCAGCGAGACGTACTCGTCAAGCACGTCCTCCTTCACCGTCTCGGGATCACGCGCCAAGGCCGGGCCGAAGCCCGCACCGCCGCCGTGCTGGTAAGCGATCACCGCCTCTGCCGGCAGCTGCGCCTGCGCCGTCCGCTCGATCTTGTACTGACCCGGCGAGCCCCATTCGAAGTGGTTGGTATAGGGAATGGCGTCATCACCGCCGCACATGCCGCGCAGGGGATGATCGGCGCTGACCATCCACGCCATGGCCATCGTCGGACCGAGCACCTGCTTGACGTTCAGACTGCCGGGACTGCCTCGCCACTGCCCCGCGCCGCCGCCATCGGTGGTCATTTCGCGACTGATGTTGAGGATCGGGAAACGCGCCTCCGCATCCTCTGCCTCGGACAACAGCAGGTTGCCAAGGCTGACCGGGCAGGAACCCCAGCCGTCGATCCCCTGCACCGCCGACGAGTCCATCGACCGGCAATCGACGCCCTGATCCATCCACATGCCCTGTTCGTTGAAACCGATCACCGCGTTGGGCATGCCAATCTTGTACAGCTGCGGCTGGGCGCGTTCGGGCACGACGGCGGACAGCGCGAGGCACACCGCTTCGGTTATCTCGCAGGCCGGGTGGAAAGATCCGAGCGCGGCGGGCTTGTTCGGCGGTGGCTGCGCAATGCAGCCTTCGGGAATGACGATGTCGACCGCATCGAAGCAGCCTTCGTTCTTGACGATCGTCGGGTCGACCATCGCCACCACCTGAGTCATCACGTAGCTGCGCGAATTGGCGAAGGTATTCCACACGCCGACAAGGTCCTGCCGGTCATCGGTGCCGGTCAGGTCGACCGTCAGGCTGTCCCCCGCGACGGTGCAGGTCACGTGGACCTTCACGTCCTTGGTGCCCATCGTATCGGCATCGATCAGCACGGTGGCTTCGTAGGCACCGTCGGGCCAGCCGGCGAATTCGGCGCGCATACGGCGTTCGGTATGCGTGATCGAATGGTTGATCGCCGCCTTGATTGTCTCGCCGCCGTGCCGGGCGATCAGCGCTTCCAGCCGCTTTACCCCTTGCTGCACGCCGCCGATCATCGCCGCGAGATCGCCGGCGATGGTGGCAAAGCGGTTGTTGCGCACGACCATGTCGAACACGTCCTTGCGGCGCTGCCCCCGGTGGACCAGCTTGACGCAAGGGAACTGCACACCTTCAGTGAACACGTCAGTCGCCTCGAGCGTGAAACCGCCCGGGTCCTTGCCGCCGGTATCACCCTGATGCGCCTGGAGCGAGATGAACAGGATCAGCTCGCCCTCTGGCGAATAGACCGGGGAATAGACGCAATAATCTGGCAGATGTCCGCCGCCGTGGTCGGGATCGTTGGACAGCAGCACATCGCCCGCGCCGATGTCGTAATCGTCCATGTTCATCAGCGCCCAGCGGACCATCATCTGGTTGACGAAGGTCAGCTGCGGCGTGCCGATCGCGCCCATGGCCAGCCGCCCGTGGGCATCGACGATAGCCGCGTTGCGCTCGTTCGACGAATTGATGATCGGCGATGACGCCGCCCGGCCAAGGTGCGTCGCGCTTTCGAAGCAGACGGTTTCAAAGGCGCCGCGAATGATGTCGGCGGTAACCGGATCAATCTCGGTGGCAGTCGGCAGGGGCGCGCGCCGGGCGGCGAGCTTGCGATTCAGTTCGAAGGACATTGTGCGCCTTCCCTCTCCACTATTTGTTAAGGGGGTAGGCGTGGGGGTGGCCCGGGCGCTCTACAGAGAGCGCGGGTTCATATGCAGCAGGCGAAAACGATCAGGCCAAAACCTGCCTCAGGCCATCGACGACATATTGCGCAGCAAGTGCCGCCAGCAGCACTCCGAGAAGCCGGGTAATCACCGCCTCGACATGTTTGCCGAGCAGCTTCATCAGTGGCGCGGCAGCAATCAGCGCGCCGAGCGTCAGCAGGACCACCGCGAGCATGGCCGCGAGGATCACCAGCGTCTGCTGCGTGCCTTCGGCGCGGGCGGTGAGCAGCATGATCGTGGCGATCGATCCGGGTCCGGCAATCATCGGCATGGCCATCGGGAAGACCGATACGTCCTCGACCTCGGGCGTGCCCATCAGGTCCCCGGCGCGCTTTTCGCGCCGTTCGGTCCGCTTTTCGAACACCATGTCCATTGCGATGAAGAACAGCATGATGCCGCCGGCGATGCCGAACGAGTTAAGCTCGATGTGCAGCGCGCCGAGCAATTGTTCGCCGAACAGGGCGAAAACCACGAGGATGATCGCGGCGATCAGACAGGCGCGTGATGCCATCGAGATGGCCTGCTTGCGGCTCGCTCCAGCGGACAGGCCGGCATAGATCGGCGCGCAGCCCGGCGGGTCGATGACCACGAACAGCGTGACGAATGCAGAAAGGAAGAGGTCGATCAGCACTACTTCGCCGGAGCCTCGACCGATTCGATCACCACCGGGCTTTCGGCGCCGTCCTTCTTCCACGAAACGGAGAGGTTGCGCGCGTTATCCGGTTCGACCGTGACTTCCCACCACAGCGTGCCGTCGAGCGACTTGCCCGAGCGTTTCGCCGGATCAAGCGGCTTCAGGTCCTTCGCCTTCACATCCTCGAACCGGGGCGGCGGCCCTGCAGGACGCTTGCCGCGATCGGGGCAATCGGCGGTCTGGCCTGAGAGCATTTCCGGAGCCAGCAACGGCTCCTTCAGTTCGTCACCGTGATCGAGCACCCACTTGTACTTGCCGTTTTTCTGCCGCTGCCAGATCGTGGTGAACCAGCCGGTGGTATCCTTGGCACCTTGCCACGCACCGTGGCTGACCATCAGCGATCCGTCGCAGCTCGACCAGACGATGTGCGGTTGCCACTTTACCGATTGCGGCGGATTTGCGCGGCCTTTTAGCCACGCTTGCGCATAGACCATCTGCGGCACGAACATCACCGCATCGGCGGTCGCGTTGGCGGCGAAGGCCGTCCACTGGCCCTTTTCCTGTGCCAGCTGAGCAAAACCAACTTCGGCAGCAATCACCGCCGAGGGATTGGCGTAGGAATTGCGCATGGCACGCGCGTCGCGCTTGTCCTGCGCGCCGGCACTGGCGGCGAGCGCCAACATGGCAAGGCCAAGCGCGGCTTTCTTCACAGTGACGACTCGTCGAAGGCGATGCCGGCATTGCGGTGCGCGGCAACCAGCGTGTTGCGCAGCAGAACGGCGATGGTCATGGGGCCTACTCCTCCGGGAACAGGCGTAATGGCGCCGGCGACCTGAACTGCCGATGCATAATCGACATCGCCGACCAAACGCCCCTTGGTGGCACCGTCAGCGGGCGGCAGGCGGTTGATGCCGACGTCGATCACGGTCGCGCCCGGCTTGATCCAGTCGCCCTTGACCATTTCGGCGCGGCCCACGGCGGCGACAACGATATCGGCGCGCTTCACCACATCGGGTAGGTCCTTGGTGCGGCTGTGGGCAATCGTCACTGTGCAGCTTTCCGCCAGCAGCAGCGCCGCCATCGGCTTGCCGACAATGTTCGACCGCCCGATCACCACGGCATCAAGGCCGGAAAGCGAGCCGAGCTTGTCCTTGAGCAGCATCAGGCAGCCCAGCGGCGTGCACGGCACGAAGCCCGGCAGGCCGACCGACAGCCGGCCCGAATTGATGATGTGGAAACCATCGACATCCTTGTCGGGGCTGATCGCCGAGATCACTTCCTGCTCGTTGATGTGCGATGGCAGCGGCAGCTGGACAAGAATGCCATCGACTGCCGGATCGGCATTCAGCCGCTCGACCAGATCAAGCAGCGCGCCTTCATCGGTGTTTTCGTCCAGCTTGTGCTCGAACGAGTTCATCCCGCATTCGACGGTCTGCTTGCCCTTGCTGCGGACGTAGACCTGACTCGCCGGGTCCTCACCCACAAGCACCACGGCGAGGCCCGCCTTGCGTCCGGCGTGAACCTCGAACTGGGCGGCGGCCACGGCGATGCGGGCGCGCAGGTCTTCGGCGAAAGCCTTGCCATCAATCACGGATGCAGCATGTGTCACAGGTAAGTCATCGCATAGCGGATCAGCGCGCGGCGGATCAGTTCGAGCGTGAAGAGCAGCACCAGCGGCGAGAAATCCATGCCGCCGGTATCGGGCAGCAACTTGCGGATCGGGTTGAGGATTGGGTCCAGCAGACGGTTGATGCCCTGATAGACGTTAAGCAGGAAGGTATTCGATCCGCTGATCACGTTGAACGAGAACAACAGGCTGAGCACGACCATAACGATGACCAGACCCTGGAGGATCTGGCTGAGCATATTGAACGCGTCGAGAAAAATTCCAAAGATCACCGGCACCGGCGGACCCTTCCACTTTAGTGTGAACCCGCGCGCCTGATAGCGGCAGGCTGCGCCCGTGTCACCCGCGCAACACGCCGTCTCGTTGGATTAGGGCGCGGTCAGTTGCCCACCGCCGGCTTGAGGTCCGACATCTCGACATGCCACAGCCGGTCCTCGGGCGTAGATCCCGGCACCTCGTTGACGCGGCGCAGCCCGATGCGGCCGGTTTCCACCACGCGGCCTCCATCGCGGATCACGACCGGGGCGATGTAGATCAGCGACCCCGCCGCACCTTCGATGCGCGAAGGGTCGAAGTGGAACGACAACGCGGGATACTTGCCAAAATACGCACGCAGCGTGCCCGGGCTGGTTTCGGGAAAGCTGCCCCATGCGGCATCAGCGGCTTCCCAGTCATGCGCGGCGAGTGCGGCGCCGTAATAAGCAAGGACGCGCGCAGGGTCTTCGACTTGGGAGAGTGCCGCGTGGTCAAGCACGACTTTCGGTTTGGCGGGACTGGCTGCAGGGGCCTCGGCCTTGCGGTCGCAAGCGGACAGCGGGAGCAGCACGGCGCAGGCCGCGAAAAGCGCGATTGTTTTGCGGGTGTTCATCGCAGGGTTACGCGCGAACCCCGCGCATGTTCCCGGCAGCTTGAAGAACTCTAGGCGTGGATCAGCGTGCCCGCTCCCTTTTCGGTGAACATCTCGAGCAGCATCGCATGGCTCACCCGGCCATCGAGCACGACCGCCGCCTCGCACCCGGCCTCAACCGCGTGGACGCAGGTTTCCAGCTTGGGGATCATGCCGCCACTGATCGTGCCGTCTTCCCGCAGACCGGCAATGTCTGCCGGGGTCAGATCGGTGAGGAGGTTGCCCGACTTGTCGAGCACGCCATGCACATCGGTCAGCAGGAACAGCCGCGCCGCGCCCAGCGCACCCGCGATTGCCCCGGCCATGGTATCGGCGTTGACGTTATAGGTCTCGCCATCATCACCCACCGCAATCGGGGCGATCACCGGGATCATGCCGGCGGCGCAGATGGCATCAATGATCGTGGTATCGATCGTGGTCGGTTCGCCGACGAAGCCGAGATCGACAACGCGCTCGATCTGACTGTCCGGATCGCGCGCGGTGCGCTGCGCCTTGGTCGCGGTGACAAGGCCGCCATCCTTGCCCGAAATGCCCACGGCCTTGCCGCCGGCACCCGCCAGCCAGCCGACGATCTGCTTGTTGATCGCGCCCGACAGCACCATCTCGGCAATGTCGGCGGTTTCCTTGTCGGTTACGCGCAAGCCGTTGATGCGCTGGCTTTCGACGCCCAGCTTCTTGAGCATGGCATCGATCTGCGGACCGCCGCCGTGAACCACCACCGGGTTGATGCCGACCGCGCGCAGCAGGACAACGTCCTGGGCAAAGTCATGCGCGAGGTCAGGATCGCCCATGGCGTGGCCGCCGTACTTCACCACGAAGGTCCGGCCTTCGTAACGGCGCAGATAAGGCAGCGCCTCAACGAGGGTTTCAGCCTTGGTCAGCATTGCGGGATCGTGCGGATTTGCCATGGCGCGCGCCTTAGACCCTGTTTCGCTCAGTTGGAAGCGTCGTCATCGCGTCAGGCAGTTCGCTGGATAGGAGTGGCGTGCAGCAGGGGCTGGTTGCCCCTGCAATCGACGCGACGCAGCCAGCGGACTGCCTGACGCGACCCCGCAGGGGCGGGCCCAATTTGGCCCATCGCAGCGTCGATCGTCGGTCACTATGCGACGGCATGGCTCCCTCCTCTCTCCTCGCGCTGGGCCAAATTCGGCTCCGTGCCGATGCATCCAACTGAGCGAAACAGGGTCTGCTCCTTTTTACGCCGCGTCCACCCGCTTTGCCAGCTTCACTGCGGCCCAGATGATCAGCGGCACCAGCACGGCGGAAAGCACGACCTTGGCAATCATCTGCCCGGCCATCAGGTTGAGGATCGGCCGCTCGCCATAGAACGAGACCGAGATGAAGATCAGCGTATCAACGATCTGCGACAGCGCGGCAGCAATGAAGCCCCGTACCCCGGCGCCGCCAGCCGACCCGCGAAGCTTGTCGAAAATCCAGATATTGAGCGTGACCGAAATGCCATAAGCGAGGATCCCCGCCGCCATCATCCGCCACGACTGGCCAAGGATGATCGGAAACGCCTCCTTCGCGGGCGGATACATGTCCGGATCGGTCGGCAGGGTCAGCACAAACAGGCTGAGCAGGATCGCCCCGACCAGCGGGGCAAAGCCGAAACGCACAAACCGATCGGCCATCGCCTTGCCATGCATCTGCGCCACTGCGCTGGATATGCCGACGAGGGTGAGAAACGGGAAAATACCCGCCTCCACCGCCAGCGGGCCGATGGCGACCTGCTTGGCGCCGAGTACCCCGGCAATGGTCACCATGCCCCCATAGAACAGGGCGAGGAAGAGGAGCGACAGCGGCAGGGCGCGCGGGTTCGTTTCGGTCATGGTGGCGGGGTCTAAAGGGATGCGTTCCAGTTCCCAAGATTTTTCTCGCGCCCGTCCCCTATTCGTCATCCTGAACGTGTTTCAGCATCCATCGCGCCTTCGGGCCCCGCCGATTGTGAAGAAGGGCTGACCGGGCCGTTGGCTTCTGCTCTCGGCACCTGTGCGCCCGGCCAAATGGATCCTGAAACACGTTCAGGATGACGAGTTTCAGATTTCAAGGAGTTCCTGCGGACTGAGAGCCTTGGGGAAGGGTTTGCGACTGGGGCTATCCACCGCCGATTGCGCGCGTTAGTCTCACTCGAAACCGAAAGTGGCGGGGAGCCGAAGTCGCATGAATATCGTGAAGAGCCTGGCCGGCATGGCGCTGATCCTGCTGATCGCCTACCTGCTGTCATCGAACCGCAAGGCGATCAAGCTGCGGGTCGTGGGCGCCGCATTTGCCCTGCAAGCCGGGTTCGCCTTCTTGGTGCTGGCCACCCCGTGGGGCCGCGCGGTGATCGGCGCGATGTCGCACGGTGTGGTCAGCCTGCTTGGCTATGCGCAGGCGGGGATCGACTTCCTGTTCGGCAATCTCGCCAAGCCGGAACTCGGTGGCTACAGCTTCGCAATCTCGGCGCTGCCGGTGATCATCTTCTTCGCCGCGATCGTCTCGATCCTCTATTACATCGGCCTGATGCAGCTGATCGTGAAGTGGCTGGGCGGCGCGATCCAGTGGATCACCGGCATTTCCAAGGTGGAATCACTCGCCTCTGCCGCCAACATCTTCGTCGGCCAGAGCGAGGCCCCGCTGGTGGTGCGCCCCTACCTCGCCGACCTGCGCCCGGCGCAGATCTTCACTATCATGTCAGTGGGCATGGCCGGCGTCGCGGGCACGATCCTGCTCGCCTATGCCGCGATGTTCGGGGATCAGAAGGACTTCTACCTGCCCTACCTGCTCGCGGCGAGCTTCATGTCCGCACCGGGCGGCATCCTCATGGCCAAGATCATCATGCCCGATGAAGAAGGCGAATTGGGCCAGGACCCCGAGCTTGAGGGCGAAGTGACTTTTGGCGAGGAGAAGCCCGCCAACATCATCATGGCCGCTGCCGAAGGCGCGCAAACCGGCGTGAAGCTGGCGGTCGCGGTCGGCGCGATGGTCCTCGCTTTCGTCGCCCTGGTGGCGCTGGCCAACGGCATCCTTGGCGGCATCGGCGGCTGGATCGGCCGGCCGGACCTGTCGTTCCAGCTGATCCTCGGCACGATCTTCGCCCCGGTGTTCTGGCTCCTCGGCGCGCCTGACTGGGCAGAAGCCCTGCGCGCCGGCGGATTTTTCGGTACCAAAGTGGTGCTCAATGAATTCGTCAGTTTCATCGAGCTGGGCAAGACCACAGACCTCGCCGACACCACCAAGGCCATTGTCACTTTCGCGCTGTGCGGCTTCGCCAATTTCAGCTCGATAGCGATCCAGATGGCAGTGACGGGCGGCCTCGCGCCCAATCAGCGCCCGGTGATCGCGCGCCTCGGCATGAAGGCTCTGGCAGCCGGCAGCCTGTCCAACTTGATGAGCGCGGCGCTGGCCGGTCTGTTCCTCAGCCTGTTGTGACCTGTTCCTCAGCCTGCCGCAAATCGCAGAGTTGCGGGGCTGAACGCTCCGATTTGGCGGTAAACCAGGGATAAGCCCGGATGGCGCGGCGCTCCGTTCGGGCGCTGTTGCCCCGGGCTATGGCCCTTGCAACCCTAGCCGCCGCCCTCTTCGCTCTCTGCGCCGATGGCCCCCGCAACACCTGCGTCGTCGATGGCGACACCTTCTGGCTGGCCGGCGAGAAGATCCGCATCGCCGACATCAACGCACCAGAGACCCACGGCGCGCGCTGCCTGGACGAGCGCCAGCGCGGCGACAAAGCCACGATGCGACTGGCACAACTGCTCAATTCTGGCCGTTTCGAACTGGTCAACGGTGCCCGCACACATGATC
The DNA here is from genome assembly GCF_031424035.1 of Novosphingobium sp. GTDB lineage: Bacteria > Pseudomonadota > Alphaproteobacteria > Sphingomonadales > Sphingomonadaceae > Novosphingobium. The sequence goes on along the minus strand of NZ_JANPGP010000114.1, from coordinate 7,271 downwards.
GCTATGGCCGCCGTCTCGCCACTGTCATGCGCGGCGGCAGATCGCTTGGCCTGACGCTCGTCAATGAAGGCCTCGCCGAAACCTGGAAAGGCCGGCGCTCGGAATGGTGCGGAGTTTAAGTCAGATGTGCCGGATTGAACTTTGGGACGACAGCGAAAATGGTGAGCGGCCGAGACCCGGAGCGCAGCGTACTTACGGTACGTGAGCACCGGAAGCTCGGACGATCGCCATTTGCAGCCCGTCCCGGAGTTCAAGCCGGTACATCTTGGGGCCTCCCCCTCCGGTTGATGCTGCGTGCGGGAATCGGAGGGGGAGGCAGCGCGGAAGAAGGGCATCCTTCCGCGCGGGGAAGCTGGGTCAGCTTGGCGGGCGATAGGCGCGGCGCTTGCCGACGCAGGCCGGATCGCTGGGATCCCCGGCCATCAGCACCATCCCGGGTTGGGCTTGGCGAACTGCCTCAACTTGCGCAGGACAGCTGCCGCCAAGCCCCCGCGCCGCGACCACGCCAACCAGCGCCAGCGCCACGAAGGCTCCGGTCATGGCAAGGTCACGGCGACGGGAACGCCCGGAACGAGAAAACGGGGAAAGGAAAAGTGGGGACTGCACAGCCCCAAATTCACCGCCGTGGGTTAGCATGGAGTTCAAAGGCGCGGTGAGCGCGAATGGTTTCCCGCGTTAAGCGTGTTTGTTCGGCATGAGCCGCGCAGGCGTCAGAATCCCAGTCCGGGCGTAACGCCATGATGGAACGACCCAGCCCCATGAAACGCGCGCCGGGCAAAGCGCCAGCCCTCAGCCGTCCGCACCAGTTCGTCGACATAGATGCCGCCAACCATAACCGCCTCGTCGCGCCCGGCGAACTTGCCGTTCTCGCGAATGACCGATTGCGCGCCCGCCGTATCGCCAGCGATCTCGATCACGGCGGGAGCGTTGATCTGGACGAACCATTCGAACAGGCCGCGGAAGCCCTGCATGCCCTTTGCGATGGCTTCCGGCCCGGTCAGCGTCAAGCCGGAGCTGGCAACGTGCCATTCTCCGTCGCTTGCAAAAGTGCCGATGGCCATGTCCCAGTCGGGCCGGCTGACACCGACCGTGTAGCGATTGATCACCTGTTGGATGGCCCATTCGTCCGACATCGCGCCGCTCTCCCAAATGCCTGCTTGCCCCAGATCGCATCATTGCGGTGGCCGGGATAGCCTTGCTTTGCCGATACCACCGGCGGAGAGAGCTCCCGCGAGCCCGAAAACTGCGGAGGCGTGGCCCCAACCCCTCTGCTCACCCAGGACGAAAGCGATGCCGCATTTGGCATCGCCGAATGCCCCTTATGTCAGGCGATTGCCCTGCAATTCGCTGCGCCGGCACCGATGCGCTGACGCAAAGTCAACCTAGGCGTTGACAGGTGCCCCCACACCCCGCTATCGGCCCGCTCCTACCCAGCGTAGTGCACTTCAGCACTGCGCCCGTGCCCAGATGGCGGAATTGGTAGACGCACCAGCTTCAGGTGCTGGCGCTCGCAAGGGCGTGGAGGTTCGAGTCCTCTTCTGGGCACCATTTGTTCTCCCGAGAGCACACCAAAACCATCGACAAAACGGCAGAAATCTGCCATTCTGTCCTTGGTTCTGTTCCGTGGAGTTCAAGCTGGTTTCGTCCAGTTCCCCTCGAAACGGGCCATGAGATCGGGCTGAAATGGCCCGCATTTGCATGCATGGCCCGTGACGTTGGGCGACGCTGAAAGCGATCTGCCAGATGATCCCTGCGGAACAGTGTTCCAACCGAAGCAGGAGAATCGCTCATGGCATTATCAGACGTGCAAATCCGCTCCCTCAAACCGGCGGACAAACTCTACAAAGTCACCGACGAGAAGGGACTCTACCTCGAAGTCAGCCCGAACGGTTCGAAGCTCTGGCGCTACAAGTACCTCTACATGGGCAAGAACAAGCGGATTGCGCTTGGCCGCTATCCCGAAGTCGGCTTGGCCGAGGCGCGGCGCAGACGGCTTGAGGCGAGGGAGAACCTGGACAACCGGGTTGATCCCCTGGCCAATCGCAAACGCGAAAAGCTGATCGCGGTCTACCAGGCAGCCAACACCTTTGGCGACATGGCCAAAGAATATCTCGAAAAGATGGTCGGAGACCGACGCGCAGAAACCACGATTAGCAAGGCTCATTGGCTGTTGGAGCAACTGAAGCCGATTGCCGACCAGCCGATCACCTTGCTCAAGCCGGTCGACGTACTCGCTGCACTCAAGCGCCTCGAAGCACATGGCAAGTTTGAAACCGCGCGCCGCTGCCGTTCCTTTGCAAGTCGGGTGTTTCGCTACGGGGTTGCAACCGGTCGCGGTGAAACCGACCCGACCGCGATGCTGCGCGGCGCGCTTGTCGTGCCGAGAACAACGCACCATGCGGCGTTGATCGAACCCAAGGACGTGGGCGAACTGCTCAGGGCGATCGATGCCTATTCAGGCCATAAGGTAACCCGCCTTGCCATGCAGGTTGCCCCGCACGTCATGTCACGGCCCGGCGAGCTGCGAATGGCCCTGTGGTCGGAATTCGATCTCGAAGAGGCGGTCTGGAAAGTCCCGGCTGAACGAATGAAAATGCGCCGCCCGCACATGGTGCCGCTGTCCCATCAAGTGCTGGCCTATCTGGAAGAACTACGATCCCTCACCGGACCTGACGGATACGTCTTTCCTGCGTTCCACACATGGAAGCGTCCGCTAAGCGAAAACACCATCAACCAGGCATTTCGCCGCATGGGATATGGTGTTGGCGAGGTCACCCCGCATGGCTTGCGGACGACCGCCTCAACGCTGCTCAACGAGAGCGGGAAGTGGAGCCCCGATGCAATCGAGCGGTCCCTGGCACATGCCGACAAGGATGCCGTTCGGGGGATCTACAACCGAGGGAAATACTGGGAAGAGCGTGTTGCTATGCACCAGTGGTGGAGCGATTACCTAGACCAACTGCGGAGCGGTGATGCCATTTCGCCGATGAAGTACGAACGCGCTGCCTGAACTCTCTTGCCTTTTCGACGTCTGAGCCGGTCAAGATGGATCGGCTTAGACGTCTGAGATTGTACCAATCTGTTACGCTATTCATCTACAAACGAGGACATCAAGTCCAGGTTCTTCGGGCACTCTCTAGCGCCAGCTGCCTGTACATTGATCGGTCGCTACTGGTACCATTGACTTAGACTGGTATTGCTAAGCGACCAGCCTGAACTCCATTCCAATCTCTTCGAGATCCGCTACACTTGGCAGAGCCAGTTGCATTTCCTCAATCCAGTCTGAGACCCAGGCACGCTTATCTTGAGACCATGCGTCGTAGATCGGTCGCTTCAGCGATAGAGCGCGGACCCTGATCATTTCGTCAACGGTGGCACGTACTAAGGCAGGCACTCGAAGGCGGTTCAGTTCTGTCCTTACAAGATGCTCGTCGGCGCTCAAGTTATCGAAAATGGACCTGGCGAATCCCGGTGCACCTATCAGCGTTGGGCCGCGAGCGCCGATCATTGTCGTCAAAATTTCTTGCAAGCCCCGCGTAACAAAGGGGGCTGGCACAACGATCTCGTTGTTGATTGAGCGGCTGTGCCATGCCAGCAACACTCTGCTAACAGTACGATAGATATCGAGGAAATTCGGCAACCCGCCCAAATTCCCTCGGTTCGCGTGCCGTTCAAGGCGCATCTGGATGTGTCTTTGCACGAAAGCCCAGATCGCGTCGCGCAATTCGATCACTGACCCGCCGCTCGAACCGAATTCCCAATGATCGGGGATGTCGCCAGAAAACGGATCGCGCGAACGCCAACGCCCCCCTCCACCGCCAGGAGAATGGCTGTTGTCGTTGAATCGAATTGTAGTGTTGTTCATGAAATCGATGGCCGCATCGATGCCGTCGAGCGCATCGACATATTCGATCAGCCCGTCGCCGCTTTCCATGACTCGCTGTAGTCGATTACCCCCCGTGTTGGCGCCCGTTCGATCGCGTAACAATCGTGGGAGCTGCTTCACTGAACAGAGAGAGCTTTTCACTTCGTGGCCGTCGATCATGCTTTGCAATTGTCCGACGGCCGGTTGGTCGAATTTTGCCTGGTCGTCGTCCTTTAAAGACAAAGTAAATTCGGTCTTTGCCGGATCGATTTTCCACGAAAACGTTGGCAGACGCTCAGCACGTTTGAATATTCGAAGGGTAATATCGTCGGTCTTTGCGGGTATGGTCGCAGCCACCAAGAGATCGCCCTCGTCGGTCAGAACCAACGATTTTAGTTCAAGCCCGCACGATTCGTTCTCCTTCGTCGCACGCTCGTCGATTGCACCCGATTCAAAATTCTCTGGATCGATTAACGCGAAGGACAATTCATCCTGCTTCAGCGCCTTTGCCGGATTCTGCTTGGTTGAAAACCAAAGACATGCCTCGCTGTTGCCGCCTGCGAGCGCCGCATTCGACATGTTTGCACTACCGGCAAGCCAATAGGTGCAGGTCGCGGTCTGGAAGGCCAGTGCTTTTGCGTGGAGGTTTCGACCAACCTTATGTGAAGTCGCCGAAATCAATTCGATATTTCCCAGCTCTTCGCGAAGCGCAATGAAGCGCTTGATCGGTAGATTGCTGTAACCCGATTGGCTGATTAGTTCGATATAGGCGTTAGGCCAGAGGGCTCTTATACGCTCGACCATTCGGAGCTTTTTGTCGAAGAATGGAGCGAGCAGTACAACCTTGGTAATATCCTGACCGGTTAATCGGGCAATGATCTGCGGCCATAGCGGGCTGGCGTGGCTCGACAACAGTTCGATGTCCTGACTCCCGCCTCCTCGGTTGGTCAACCATGGGTGCGCTGCCCTAGCCTCATCGAAAATGTCCTTTTTCAGCCACTTCGACACAGGTCCTGCTTCTAGTGAGAAACGCTCAAATTGCTCAAATATCGAAGCTATGAGCTGGGCATTGGCACTTTGATTGTCGCCGATGGTCGATTCTACCGTTGAGATGAGTTCAAAGTTGTGGCCCGTTCCGGCGGAGGTGCAATTGTTGCTGCCAACTGATGCGAATGCCTGCTTATCGCCGATTGTCAGATATAATTTCGGGTGGAAAACGCCGTTCTCTCTGCTGATTGGAATTACGAAGTAATTTCGATCAAAGCCCGAGCCCTGCTTTCCGGTCGCGAGGATGTCGCTGTACCGATCACTATCGACGAAGACGACTACCGAAGCACCTTCAAACGCGGGTGTCGAGAGTATGCGCCGCTCGAAGAATTGCGGGTCGAATTCATATGTCGCGACAAACGCGAATTTGCCTCTAGTTTTCTTAAGTCGTTCCAGAAAATCGATGGTCATGACCCACCGCTTTCCAGGAAGGACTCAAGCATTGTGCGTCCATCGGGTGTCAGGCTCTGTCCCTCTTCCGGGTCGTTGACGATCAATCGCAAGTCCCGAAGTACCTGCATCGCGCTAGGAAAACGTGGGTTTCCCGGGTCTACATCATCGCGGATGAGATCCATCCCCACGATCATGGTCCCATCGACACGAAACAATGGCGGGCTTCCGCCAAAGCCTTTCTCGTAGCTCATCGTCTCGTGTTGGCGGACGACAAATCGGTTCAGCAATCGCGACATAACCTCGCGGTTTGGCAAATTCCACCAGTCGTTACCCAGATCTGTGGTGAGCGCCATTTCGACCGTCGGAATGGCGACGTCTGCGAACGGATGGATAACCTTCTTAGTGTTCCACCCCTTATGTGCCTCTTTAACGGAAGTTTTGTACCGAAGTAGCAAGGCGAAGAGCAATAATGTGGCCACCGCAGGACCAGCGAGCCCAGAGACCAAATCTTCTTCGACTAGCGAGGAGCGGAGTAACCGCTCGACCAACGGATTGGCTTCGAAAACCTTGGCAGCGGCACAATCTATTTCAAGCAAGGCCAACGATTCTGTCGGCGTAAGGTCCATAAAAGGAATTGGCAATTCGATCGCCAGGTACTCACCCAAAGCCGATCTCGCCTCAGCGCTGTTAAACGCTTCGAGAACCTCTCCAACGGTCCTGCCTGCCGGATGATGGCGGATTGCACGCACAAGTCCGGCCAATAAGGACTCGAGCGCTGTAGTTAGATAGTTATGGAAATGAAAGATTCGCCACCGCTCTGATATGTCCTCTAGTACTGGCGGGGTTTTCACTGAAGTCACCTCGCCTAATTCGTCGGAAATTATGCGGTAGTATGTCAGGTCATCGAATGATTGCGCATCGAGCGTCACTCCAGCTTCGTTGGTAACGTCAACTGCCCATAAAAGGAGCAGCAAACTCATGCGGCGGCGAAAATGGGAATTGTGCTGATCGTCGCTTTGGGCCGCAAAGAACAAATCGCGCAGGGGCAAAAGATCAAATTTATCAGCATATCGCAATTCACAAAGTCCGGATGCAGCTCCAAACTCCGCAAGTACATCGAGATCTACGGAGGAAATCTTGGTATGTATGTTATTAAATTCGGTTTTTGCTACGGCGCGACCAAAAGATTCTGCTATTTTTTGACCTCTGGGAGATAGACGTCCCGACTGTAGAGAAGTTGATCCTTCCGCTTCGTCCTTGACCGCCGCCTCACCTGGATCTGTACTTTCTTCGAACATCCCGAGATTGATCAACGAGCCTTTATATGCGTCGAAGCCGCTGGTATTATCGCGCAAATGGTTCCACTTAGTAAGATCAATTGTACCCTTGGTTCGTTGCGCAACAAAGTCCACCGCTCGGTTTGAGCCCTGTAGTGATCCTCCATCACATGGACGTCCCTCATGATGGAGTACTGCACCCAGGGTCATTGCCCGCTCATCGACAAGCACGAGGCGCATTGTCAGATCCAAGTTGTCCGAGGTGCCAATTCGCTCTTGGGCGCGTTGGAAGGCCCAGGGAAAGAAAGAGTAATACCGAGCGCGCGGCGTGATTGACGTGATACAATGAAGCAATTCGGCACCAAGCCGGGCGCCCACTCGAAGTGTCATTCCGAGCGGATCGCCGGTGCCGGAGGACGGTAATTCACTGTTCCAATTTAATAGTGCAATACCATCTGGAAGTCGGTTTAGATTCAGCAAATGCCCCCCAATCTTTAGAAGTTGACTCGAACCCTACGCCACGATCCCGACATCAAAAAAGTCACAACTTTCGCATCATGATTGCATTTTGGCGCCAGATTTCAAACACGATATGTTTCCAATATCGCCCAGTTCGTTACGCACCGCGCAGGGCCTTGCCGCCCATTCATCGTTCTTAGGAATTAACGTTTGATGGGCAGCAAGGCCGG
>NZ_JANPGP010000113.1:0-33646 GCF_031424035.1 Novosphingobium sp. | reverse complement strand
CCTCCGCGCTTTCGGTCATGCTGATGGCCGGTTTTGCGATGTTCGGCGGCGCTTCGATCGGTATCGACAGCCAGACTGCGGAAGCATCGCTGCTGCCCGCACGCGTCGAACTGCCTGCCATGCCGGCTCTGCCCAGCCTGCCGATCCTGCGCTGAAGTGGGGCCCGACACGTCGGGCACCCTACACTCCATCAATCGATCGTAACGGTCACTGCGCGGCGGTTTTTCGCCCAGGCTTCCTCGTTCGAACCGGTCGCCAGCGGGCGTTCCTTGCCATAGGAAATCGTCGTCAAGCGTGCCGAATCCACGCCAAGGCTGATGAGATAGTTCTTCGCGGAATTCGCCCGCTTTTCACCCAGCGCGAGGTTGTAATCGCGGGTGCCGCGTTCGTCGCAGTGCCCTTCAAGTGTTGCGCGCTTGGCCGGATACTTCATCAGCCACTGCGCCTGACTTTGCAGCGCGGCGGCATCGGCGCTGTCAATGTTGAACTTGTCGGTATCGAAATAGATCGAATCAGCACCCATCAGGGTCGCGACGAAATCGGCCTGGCTGCCGGGGACCGGCGCGCCAATCGTGCCTTGGCCGGTATCGGTTGAGGTCGCGGCATTGCCCGGTTCGGGCGGCAATTGCTTGGGCGGCTTGGGCGAGCAACCGGCCAGTGCGGCGCTGCCTGCCAGAAGCAGAATCAGGACTTTCGCCTTGGTTCGTGATTGCTTGTTCATATTCGACTCCTTTGCCCCCGGGAACTTATAGCTAACGGCCAATTAAGGCAAAACCGGGCCCCATGCCGGGTCGGATGCGTCGACAGGGGTCGGCAGTCGGCGCTCGTTCCTGCCGGTGAGGTCGACCTGCCACAGGGCGGATCGGCCCGTTCCTTTCTCGGTCCGGAAGAACTGGATCACGCGGCCATTGGGCGCCCATGTCGGCGCTTCGTCCTGCCAGCCGCCGGTCAGCGTGCGCATGCCGCCACCGCCCGTGCTCATTACGCCGATGTGGAAATCGCCGGCGATGTGGGTGAAGGCGATCTGGTCGCCGCGCGGGCTCCATTCGGGCGTTGCCGCGCGGCCGCCGAAGAACGAGATGCGCTTCTGGTCCGAGCCATCGGCGTTCATCACGTAGATCTGCTGGCCTCCCGAACGGTCGCTTTCGAACACGATCTTGCTGCCATCGGGCGAGTAGGACCCGCCGACATCGATGCCGGGATTGTCGGTCAGCCGCTTGCTTTCGCCGCCTGCCGCCGAAATCCGGTAGATGTCGGTATTGCCGCCCACCGCCATCGAATAGAGGATCGACTTGCCATCGGGCGACCAGCGCGGCGCGAAGGTGGGATTGGTGCTTTGCGTCACAAGCTTCTGCGTGCCGCGTTCGGTATCGTAGATGTAGATCCGCGGATTACCGTTGAGGTAGCTGAGATAGACGATCTGCTTGTAGTCCGGTGAATAGCGCGGGGTCAGCGCGATGGCCTGTCCGCTTGTCAGGAAGCGGGGGTTCGCCCCGTCGGAATCCATGACCGCCAGCTGCTTCTTGCGGCGGTTCTTTGGGCCGGTCTCGGCGATATAGGCGATGCGGCTATCGAAGAACGGGCTTTCCCCCGACAAGCGCGAATAGACGAGGTCAGAACACTTGTGCGCGGCGCGGCGCCATTCGCCCGGACCGACTACCCATGCGCCCTTGACCAGCTGCTGGCTGAGCGCGACATCATAAAGATAACAGCCGATTGTCAGGTTGCCATCGCCATTGGCGCGGACAAACCCGTGGACCAGCATTTCCGCGCCCTTGCCTTGCCAGGTGGCAAAGGCCGGAGCTGCGACTTCCGTCATCGACGGCGTTGGCAGGCTGGAGGGGCCGGTCGGCTTGAACAGGCCGTTGTTCTTGAGATCGTCAGTGATCACCTGCGCCAGCGCGCGGCCGGTCGCCGCCGTGCCGCCTGCGCTCGCCTGCGTGGCAACATCGGCGTTGGTCGGGAAGGCGGGGATAGCGATGCCGAGGTCAGCCCATGCGCTGTCATCAGTGACGGTGCCGGTCAGCACTTCGCCACTTGCTGGCGGCGGCGTGGTCGGAGCATTCTGCGCCAGCGCGGGCATGGCGAGGCCAGCAAGCAGCATTGCGATTATCGGCTTCATTGGCTCAATTTCCTGTCGAAGGTAAAACGAAGGCGCTGCCAGCCGGCATAGAACTGCGGCGGCAGGCGGAATGGCGCGGCAAGCCGCACGGCGCGCAAGGCCTGTTCCTTGTGGCGATCAGCCTGCGATCGATTGGCGGCATTCACCCCCGTCTGACCGGTCACGCGGGGAGCGCCTGTCAAGCTGCCATCGGGGTTGAGGTCCCATTCCACAGTCGTGGCGAGCAGATCGACATCAAGCCCGGAAGGCGCTTGCCAACGCGGCTTCAGCTGGCGGGCAACCTCGGACACCAGCGACGAGCGAACTTGCTGCGTGATCGAAGGACCAGGCGGAGTCGCCGCCTTGCCATTGCCGCTGGCTGCGCCGGGGAGGAAATCCTTGCCGATCCGGCTGGCCCCGCCGGGGCGCTGGGACGCGGGCGGCAGGAAGTCTTTGCCGACACGCGAGGGCCGCGCTGGCAGGAAATCACTGCCCACCCGGGATTGGCGCTGCTGCTGCGGCGGCGGTGCTTTTGCTGCCGGAGCAACCGGGCGAGGTTGCGCGCGCGGCTGCGGCGCGGGTGCCGGCGCAGCCGCACGCGGAATGGGCTGCGGACGCGGCGGCGCAGGAAGAGCCTTGGGCGCAGAGCGCGGCGGCTCGGGCCGGACCGCGCTTTGCTGCGGTTGTGGCGGTGCGGGTGCGGCCTCCACCGGCGGCGCAGGCTCTTCGGCCAGCGTCGGCGCCTGCGCGGCGGCAGCCTCCTCGCGCGATGGCGAACCGGCTTCGGCGGCGACCGGCCCTTGCAGCGTCACGGTAACCTTGGGGGGCAGTGGCGGCGGTTCCGGCGAGCGCGCGAAAATCAGCCAGGCAAACAGCGCGACATGCGCGGCCACGGCTATGCCGATGCCGACAACGTCCTCTGCCCTGATGCGTGTGGCTGCCATTGTGCCGGGCTATGGGGCCGAAACTGAACTGTCGGTGACCAGCGCGATCGAGCGGACGCCAGCGCGGTTGATCTCCCCTATCACCGTCATCACCGTGCCGTAGGGCAAGCCGCGATCAGCGCGCAAGGTGAGCTGCGGCGGCTTGCCTCCGTTGGCGGCGGCGGCCTGCGCCAGCCGGTCAGGCAATTCGCCGGGGGAAAGCTCGTCCTCGTCGAGCCACATGCGGCCATCACCCGTCATTGACAGAGTCACCTGCTGCGCTGGCTGCGGCAAGGCCTCGGCGCGGCTTTCGGGCAAGTCCACCTTGACCCCGGCGGCGAGCAACGGCGCGGTGACCATGAAGATCGCAAGCAGCACCAGCATCACGTCGACCAGCGGCGTGACGTTGATTTCGGCCATCGGCGCGCGGCCGCCCCGGCGGGAACGGCGGCGTCCGGAGCCAGAGGAAAGTCCGCCAGCCATTACCTCGCCCCGATTTCGCGGGTCAGCGCGGCATGGACCTTGTCGGCAAAGCGCTGCAGCCGCGATTCAAAGCGGTTCACTTTCAGGCTGAGGCGGTTGTAGGCGATCACTGCCGGGATGGCCGCGAACAGACCGATGGCCGTGGCAAACAGCGCCTCCGACAATTCCGGCGCGACACGGGCCATGGTGAAGCTTTCCTCGGCATAGGCGCCCAGCGTCCGCATGATGCCCCAGACCGTGCCGAACAGGCCGATGAACGGGGCGGAGGTGCCGACCGTTGCGAGGATGTTGAGCCGCGCCGCCAGTTTGTCCGCCTCAGCCTCGACCGTGCCGGTCATGGCAATGCCCAGCCGCTGGCGCAGGCCTTCGGGATCGGGGTTCTTCACCGCAAGCGAGCGGCGCAATTCGTTGATCGCCGCGCCGGCAACCCGGGCCGAGGGAATGTCGCCCTTGCCGTGCTCGGCCTGATAGGCCTCGATATCCTTGGCCTTCCAGAACTCGGCCTCATAGGCCTCGCCGCGCGCGTTGATGCCGCGCATCCGCCAGACGAAGGCGATGACCGTGCCCCAGACCCAGATCGAGGCGATCAGCAACCCGGCCATGACCACCTGCACGACAATATCGGCATGTAGAAACAGCCGCAGCGGGTTCAGCGGACCGGCGAGGATGGGGGCAGCAAGGACTGAAGTTATGGTCATGATTCTTCCGTTTGCGGGGGCAACAGGGTGGCGAGGGCCTTGCGCCAGGCGTCGGGCTGACGGCGCGGGCGGCCGTCTGGCGCGATGAAGCCAACGCGCAGCCGCGCCTCGGCCAACAGGACGCCATCGCGGATGGCCCTTTGATGAATGCGGCACGATGCCGCGCGGATTTCTTCGGCGACGCTTTCGATCAGCACGGTATCGTCAAGCCGGGCCGGCGCGGCATAGCGGATGGTCAGTTCGCTGACCGCATAGGCACCCTCGCCCGCTTCCTGCGCGGCGCGCTGGTCTATACCCAGCAAGCGCAGGAAATCGGAGCGCGCCCGTTCGAACCAGCGCAGGTAATTGGCGTGATAGACCACGCCCGACAGGTCGGTATCCTCGAAATAGGCGCGCACCGCGAAACGGTGGATCGGCCCGTCGAGCACGCCGCCGGGAGGTTCAGGATACGCAGCCATCGGCGGACTCTTAGCCGGTGCGGGACTCGCAGGGCAAGGGAAGGGTGTGCCGAATTGTGCGGCAGGTGCGGTTTGCGGAGTCTTTGCTGGATGCGCCCATCACTTTCGTGACGCGCTTGCGGCACCGGCCCACTCCCCCGCCCGGCCACCCAGAGCATACACTCTCGTTGGGTGGCCGGGCGGGGGAGAGGGCCGGTGCTGAGCGAGGTCGTGCCAAAGGCGCGACCGATCAACGCATCATTGCGGCACCATCGCGTAGAATTGCCGCCCGCCGAACAGGTGAACGTGAAGATGCGGCACTTCCTGGTGGCCGTGCCCGCCGACATTGGCGAGCATGCGGTAGCCCGGATCGACCAGCCCAGCCTCGCGCGCGACTTGCCCGACGGCGCGAATGAAACCGGCGATTTCCTCTGCCGGGGCCTTCTCGGAGAAGTCGTCCCAGCTGACGTAAGCACCCTTGGGGATCACCAGCAGGTGGACCGGAGCCTGCGGATTGATGTCATGAAAGGCGAGCGCGAAGTTGTCTTCATAGACCTTCTTGCACGGGATTTCCCCGCGCAGGATCTTGGCGAAAATGTTGTTCGGATCATAGGGCGCACGCGGATCAATCGGCATCAGTCGGTCTTTCGGCTGGCTTTTTCGGCAATTCCGGAAGTGCCTTCGCGCCGATCAAGTTCGGCCAGCACTTCGCTGAGCGGCACGGCCTTCGCGCCGAGCAGGATCAGCAGGTGAAACAGCAGGTCCGCTGCTTCGCCGACCAGTTCCTGCCGGTCGCCAGCCAGCGCGGCGATCACGGTTTCGACGCCTTCCTCACCCAGTTTCTGGGCGATCTTGGCCAGGCCGCGGCTGTGCAGCTTCGCCACATAGCTGGCGGCGGGATCGGCGCTGCGGCGCGCGGCGATGGTCGCTTCGAGACGCTGGAGAGTGTCGCTCATAAGGGTGCAATGCGGCGGGTTTCCGCGCGGGTCAAGTGCACGAAAAAGGGCGCCCGTGTCGGTTCGGGCGCCCTTCTCTCAAGCCGCCTGCCGCCGGAAAAGGAGAAAACCGGCAGCATGCGACACGACCAAGTCAATCCCCGTCCTTGTCCTTGCGGTTCATCGCCATGCGGCGGCCGATCAGCAGACCGGTGATGCCGAAAGCGAACAGGGCAAAGTCGGACGGTTCGGGAATGGCATTCGCCACGCGGCCAGCGGTGTTGCTGGCCAGAAGGACCACCGGATAGGCGGCAAGCAAGGCGAGGTTGGTTCCCATCACCTGAGTTAACGCAAGCGCCGTGCCAGTGCGGGATGAGTCCGATGAATCCAGCCGAGTCAGTGGTTAACGACCGCGCCGGCATCATGGTTACCGTAAAATTTACCGACAGTTCCGGCGCTTAAAAACCATTTTCCTACATGCACCGGGTTTGACATGCTGGGCACTCGTGCGCGGCTCTTTGACAGCGAGATCAACTGATTTGGGGCGCAATATGTCACCTTGGTCGATAACGCATTGAATATACAGAAATCTTGCGGGTTACGCGGGGATTTGCCCGTCACCTTGCGGCAGGTCTAGCGATTGAATTTATTGAAATTTATCAGGGTGACGCTTGGGTGACACGGTGTCACCTCTGTCACCCTGTTCAGCCGCGAGCGGGCAATCCCGCCGCACGCAGCGCAGCGTGGGCCTCGGCGATCGAATAGGTGCCGAAATGGAAGATCGAAGCGGCGAGGACCGCGCTGGCGTGTCCCTGCATGACGCCCTCGACGAGGTGTTCCAGAGTACCAACGCCGCCGCTGGCGATCACCGGAACCGATACGGCATCGGCAATTGTGCGGGTCAGTTGCAGGTCATAGCCGGCCTTGGTGCCATCGCCATCCATCGAGGTGACGAGCAATTCGCCGGCGCCCAACTGTGCCAGTCGCACGGCATGTTCGACGGCATCGATCCCGGTAGGTTTGCGGCCGCCATGAGTGAAGATTTCCCAGCGCCCATCTTCCACCCGCCGCGCATCGACCGAGGCGACGATGCACTGGCTGCCCATCTTCTCGGCAATGTCGGAAACGACTTCGGGCCGCGAGACGGCGGCGGAATTCACCGCCACCTTGTCCGCCCCGGCTAGCAACAGCGCGCGGGCATCTTCCACCGTGCGCACCCCGCCGCCGACGGTCAGCGGCATGAAGCAGACTTCCGCCGTGCGCCGGACAATATCGAGCAGGGTGCCGCGCGCTTCGTGGCTGGCGGTAATGTCGAGGAAGCAGAGTTCATCCGCCCCCGCCGCGTCATAGGCGCGCGCCTGTTCCACCGGATCGCCCGCGTCCTTGAGATCGACGAAATTGACGCCTTTGACCACCCGGCCATTGGCAACGTCGAGACAGGGGATGACGCGGACGCGGACGGTCATGACCGGTTGGCCATCGCAATTGCCGCCGCAAGGTCCAGCCGCCCTTCATAGAGCGCGCGGCCGGTGATCACGCCTTCGATGCCTTCGTGGGCATGGAGCGACAGGATGTGGATGTCATCCAGCCCCTTGACGCCGCCACTGGCAATCACCGGGATGTCCACGCGGCGCGCAAGATCAACCGTTGCGTCGATGTTGACGCCTTTCAGCAGGCCATCGCGGCCGATGTCGGTAAACAGCAGGCTGGCAACGCCGGCATCCTCGAAGCGGCGGGCGAGATCGACCACGGACACGTCGGACACGTCCGCCCAGCCTTCGGTCGCGACCATGCCGTCGCGGGCATCGACCGCGACAACGATGCCGCCGGGGAATTCCTTCGCCATGTCCTTGACGAATTCGGGATCCTTGAGCGCCGCCGAGCCCATGACGACGCGGCTGACGCCAAGATCGAACCAGCCGGCCACGGCTTCACGCGTGCGGATGCCGCCGCCGAGCTGCACGTGTCCGGGGAAGGCCTCAAGGATCGATTCCACCGCCTCGCGGTTGCGCTGCTCGCCCGCGAAGGAGCCGTCGAGATCGACGACATGGAGGAACTGCGATCCCGCCTCGGCAAACAGCAGGGCCTGCGCCGCCGGGTTGTCACCATAGACCGTCGCGCGGTCCATATCGCCTTCCGACAGGCGCACGACCTGCCCAGCCTTGAGGTCGATGGCGGGAAATACGATCATGAAGTTAGGCCCGTGTTGAATACATCGTCATCCTGAACTTGTTTCAGGATCCATTCCTCGGCTTGACCGGAGGTGGCGGAAGAAAGGCCAACCGCTAGGCTAGCTTTTTCCCTTCGCGGGCCGACTGCACCGCACGATGGATCCTGAAACAAGTTCAGGATGACGGAATTGGCAAAGCTGACTGCAGTCCCGGTCACGGCCGCCACTCCAGAAACCTTTCCAGCAGTGCCAACCCATAGGACTGGCTCTTTTCCGGGTGGAACTGCACGCCCACCACGTTGTCCTTCGCCACGGCAGCAACAAGGCCGCCGCCGTGATCGGTCATCGCGGCAATGGCGTGACCATCTTCGGGCGCGAAATGGTACGAATGGAGAAAATAGGCCTCGCCGGGTTCGATCAGCGAAGCGCCGTCGCGGTGCGGCATCGGCGCGACATCATTCCAGCCCATGTGCGGGATCTTGATCGCGGGGTCGGTGCGCTCGATCTTCAGGACTTCGCCGGCAATCCAGCCGAGCCCCGGCGTGACACCGTGTTCAACCCCGCGCGTGGCGAGAAGCTGCATGCCGACGCAAATGCCAAGGAACGGTGCGCCGCCAACAAAAACGCGCTCCTCGATCGCCTCGATCATGCCGGCAACGCCGCGCAGTCCCTCGGCGCAAGCCTTGAACGAACCCACGCCGGGCAGCACGACGCGGTCTGCCGCGCGGACGACCGCCGGGTCGGATGTGAGCTTCACACCCTCCGCCCCGGCTACGCGGAGCGCATTCTCCACCGAATGCAGGTTCCCCGCGCCATAATCGACGAGGGCGACAACTTCAGCCACCCAGAACACCCTTGGTCGAAGGAATCGCCCCGCCCTTGCGCGCATCGAGTTCCACCGCCTGCCGCATGGCGCGGGCGAAACCCTTGAAAATGCCTTCGATGATGTGGTGGTTGTTCTCGCCGTAGATCTGTTCGATGTGCAGCGTCAGCCCCGCGGCCTGTGCGATCGAATGGAACCAGTGCTGGAACAGCTCGGTATCCATCTCGCCCAGCCGTTCCTGCGTGAACTTTGCGTTCCACACCAGCCACGGGCGACCCGAAATATCGACCACGACGCGGCTCAGCGCCTCATCCATTGCCGAATGCGCCTCGCCATAACGGCCGATGCCGGCCTTGTCGCCCAGCGCCTGAACGATGCACTGACCAATGGCGATGGCGCTATCTTCGGTGGTGTGATGCTGGTCGACGTGGAGGTCGCCCACGATCTTGCAGGTGATGTCGATCAGCGAATGGCGGCTGAACTGTTCGATCATGTGATCGAGGAAGCCGATCCCGGTGGAGACCTGATAGGCCCCGGTGCCATCGAGGTTCACTTCGACCGCGATGTCGGTTTCGTGCGTCTTGCGAGTGATCGAGGCGGTGCGCATGGCCGATTCCTTATCCTTGGCGGGCCTATAGACCGGCGGACAGCAAGCGCAACTACCCTTGACCCGGGGGTAAGTCGGGGCCACTTGGGAAAAACCATGACCGACACGCCTGACAGCCTCATTCCCTATGACGAAATCGTGCAGGAAGCCCTGCGTGCCGTGGTGGGCCGCGTGCTCGGCCAGATCGCGGACAGCGGGGCTACCCTGCCGGGCAATCACCACTTCTACATCACCTTCAAGACTGCCGCACCCGGGGTGAACATCCCGCAGCACCTGAAGGAACGCTTCCCCGACGAAATGACGATCGTCCTGCAGAACAAGTTCTGGGACCTCACCGTCGGCGAAGACCAGTTCAGCGTCGGCCTGTCGTTCAACCAGATGCCGGCAAAGCTGGAAATTCCCTTCGCCGCGATTACCGCTTTCGTCGATCCGGCGGTCGATTTCGGGCTGCAGTTCCAGGCAACCGTCGCCGACCTCGCGCCCGAACCGCATGACGAGGCGGAGAACGATTCGCCCGATGAAGGCGCGCCAGTGGTGACCAACGAAGATGGCTCGAACGTCGTGACCATCGATTTCGGGCGGAAGAAGTAAGGCCGCGATGGCCCGCAAGCCCGCCAAGGCCGAAGAAAAGCTGTCCGAAGTCGTCGATCAGGGCGGCCTCAGCCCCAATCCGATGACCAACCTGCTGATCACCGACGTGCTGCTGCGCGGCGGTGGGCGATTGCTCAAGAACGTGGTCGAGCGGACCGTGCTGGGCGCCAGCTTCACTCCGGGCAAGGCGAAGAAGATCGTCAAGGGCCGGTCGATGGCGCAGACGCTGGTCGGCACGGCGCTGGCACGGATCGCCACGAAGTCCGTGCCGGGCGCGATTGTCGTCGGCGGCGGAATGCTTGCCAAGGCGCTGTATGAGCGCCGCCGCAAGGTGGATTCGGCGCAAAAGGGCGAAGAACAGGCCGCCGAGCAAGCGGCCAATGCACCGGAAAGCGGCGAAACGTCTTGATTCGCGCCCCCGTGCTGCGGCATGGGCGGCTATGGCAACCGATACTCTCCACCGCCGCGGCCTGATGTTCATCCTCTCCTCGCCCTCGGGCGCGGGCAAGACCACGATCGCGCGCCGCCTGCTGGAGCAGGACAAGGAGATCCGCCTTTCGGTCTCCGTCACCACGCGCCCGATGCGTCCGGGTGAGGTCGACGGCAAGGATTACTACTTCGTCAGCCAGACCGAATTTGACCGTATGGTTGTAGAAGACGAGTTCTACGAATGGGCCCACGTCTTCGACCATTGCTATGGAACGCCCAAGTCGCAGATCCGCGCAGGACTGAAAGCGGGCGAGGACTTCCTGTTCGATATCGACTGGCAGGGCACCCAGCAGCTTTACCAGAAGGACCAGCAGGACGTTGTCCGCGTGTTCCTTTTGCCGCCCAGCATCGAGGAACTGCGCCGCCGCCTCAACGGCCGCGCGACGGACAGCGAAGACGTCATCCAGGCCCGTATGGACCGTGCCCGCGCAGAAATCAGCCACTGGGATGGCTATGACTATGTCGTGGTCAACGACGACATCGACCTGTGCTTCGACAAGGTGCGCCAGATCCTAGAAGCCGAACGCATGCGCCGCCAGCGCCAGACCGGGCTGATCGGGTTCGTTCGGGAATTGATGAAGTAGGGTTCGAGAGCAATTCGCGCCCAATCTTTCCACTTCCGTCATCCTGAACTTGTTTCAGGATCCATCGTGCCGACCGCACAGGTCCGTGTCTTGGAGCGCAACGGCGAGGCAGACCTTCTCTCGAGAGAGCCTTGCCCAAGGCGAAATGGATCCTGAAACAAGTTCAGGATGACGGGTAAAAGAGGCTTTCGCCGTTTACTCCCCCGCCGGCCCGACAAAATCACCCGGCACCCAGGCGTTCACCCAGCCGCCATCCACCGTGATCGTTTCACCTACGACGTAATCGCCTGCGCGGCTCGCAAGGTAGATTGCAGCGGCGGCCATGTCCTCGTCCGCGCCGACCCGGCCCACCGGGATCTGGCTTGCCACCCGGTCCGGCGCGTGGTCGGCGGCGCGGTTCATTTTGGAGGCGAACATGCCGGGCGCAATGCCGCTGACGACGATCTGCTCGCCCGCCAGCCGCGCGGCCATGCGCCGGGTCAGATGGATCAGCGCCGCCTTGCTCGCCTGATAGGGATAGGTTTCCCACGGATTGAGCCGCATGCCATCGACCGAAGCGATCATGATGACCTTGGCGGGGCGGCCCTGACTGGCACCGGCGCGGAGCAGGGCGTGGAGTTTCTGCGTTAGGAAAAACGGCGTCTTGACGTTGAGGTCCATGACCTTGTCCCAGCCGTCTTCAGGAAAGATATCGAATGGCGCGCCCCAGGCGACGCCGGCATTGTTGACCAGCACATCGAGCCGGGCTTCGCGGGCGGTAAGTTCGGCAGCGAGCGCCTCGATCCCGGCCAGTGTGGCTAAGTCTCCGGGCAGTGCGACGCAGCGTGTGCCCAATTCAGCGGCCGTGGCTTCGACCTCCTCGACCTTGCGCGCGATAACATAGACCCGCTCCGCGCCAGCGCCCAGAAAGCCCTCGGCGATCATGCGCCCGATGCCGCGCGATCCTCCGGTGACCAGCGCGACCTTGCCTTCGAGCGAGAACAGGCGGGAGACGTCCATGGCGGCAATTCCTCTCGCGCGGTGGTTTGAACGAGCAGCCACTGGGGGGCAAGGGTCAGAAGGTCAGAACCGGGTCGCCCAGCTCACGCCAACGCCGTAATCATCGGGTGCCTGCGAATAGTGCATCGGCTCGCTGCGCCAGAACGCGCTGGCGGTGAGCGATCCACCGGCAAGGCGCCCGTTCCACGCCAGTTCGCGCATCAGTTCGCGCCCGCTCGGGCTGAGATCAAGCTGGCGGATGGCACTGGTCGCGGCCAGCGTGGCATAATCGTAGACGCCGGGGAGACGCAGGGTGAGACCGCCCGAATTGACGCGCAGCGGCTGCGAGAGACGCAGCGACAGACTGTCGCCCGGCTGGAACAGGTTCATCCGGCTGGCATCGAGCGCCCAGCCGGAGCTTGCGAGCTTTGATCCGGCGGCCACGGTTCCGCTCAAGTTTGCCGCCGTCCAGCCGCGCCGCAGGGTTCCGCCGAGCCGCCAGCTTTCGCTTGGCTGCCACGCCGCTCCCATGTCGACGAAGAGGCTGTCCGCGCCGCCCTTGCCTGCCAGCCCCGGATGGAGCCGTGCGCCAAGCACCGTGCGATCCTCGCGCAGCCAGCTTGCGCCGAGCGTGGCCTCGATCGGACCCACCCGGCGATCGAGCGAGGCGCCGAAGCGGAAGAAGGGATCGGTGAGGCGCGGGGTCAGCAGGCTATTGGCAAATGTGATCGGCGAACCGGTCAGCACCTTGCCGTTCTCCGCCATGACCGTGACGCCGGTTGCGCCGATCTGCCGTCGCAGCGCCATTGCGGTGAGACCAGTGCGGTAGAAGCCGAAATCGCCCGATGGGTCGCCACTGACCAAGAAGGCCGGGCGCGACTGGCCCTGAAGCTGTGCGACGACACCGTCCACGCCTTGCGCATAGGCAAAGGCCATGGTGCTGCGCGGCGAAAGCCGAGCGACGACACGCGCGGCCAGCACGCGGGCCGCCTCGGCATCGCGGGGGGAAAGGCGCAGTTGGCCGCTCCAGCCCATCGAGCGCCCGGACCGCAGCGGATCGGCGACCGAGAAGGCCATGCTCAACGGGCCCGCGCCGCTATCCACGGCGCGGCTTCCGCCCAGCAGCGCCCCGCCCAGCTTTGGCGCAACCTGCGCCGCGCGCATCGTTGCGCCGAGGTTCACGGTATAGGCGCGGCCATAGCTATCGAGCAGAGTCGCCGGCAGGTACTGGCCATTACCCGCATCGCCCATCGCCGGCGAGCCCGAGACGCTCGTTTCGCCGATCGGCACCACCGCATTCGAGCTATCGGCCAGCGTCGTGGCGCCTTGCGGAGCGAAAGCCGCGCCGATGTTCATGATACCGCGGCCATAAACGTCGTCGGTCCCCGCCGCGCCGGCATCGTTTGCCGTGCGCAGCAGGAGGTCGACCGTTTGCGCAGCGGTCAGTGTGGGGAAATATTGCCGCAGCAGCGCCACGGCGCCGGAAATCTGCGGCGCGGCGAAGCTGGTTCCCGACACGACGGTGACGAATTGCTGGCCGCTGTCATTGGTGGTGATCTTGATCGCGCCGTTTTCATAAACGCAGCAGACGCGGTCACCCAGCGCCATCAGGTACGACTGTGCTTCGGTCCCGGCGTGGTTCGAGAAGGTCGAGATCTGGCGGTTTTCATCGACCGATCCGGCGATGATGACATTGCCGTTGCCTGCCTGCCGGATGCCGACGGCAAGTGTGTCCGGATTGGTCGTGCTCGATACGCCATCGTTACCGGCGGAGACGACGACCACCACCCCGGCATTGGCGGCGCGGGCAATGGCCGCGCGTAAAGCGGTGTTCGGCGGCGACCCACCGAGCGAAATGTTGATGACCTTGGCCCCGGCGCTGATTGCCCGGTCGACCCCGAGGGTGATCGCCGAATCGAAAAAGGTGCAGCCGCCCGAATCGCCCACCTTCGGCGTGGCGCAGGAGCCGGGGGAATCGGCGCGCAGGGCCTGGATTGTCGCGTCGTAGGCAATACCGACGATGCCAGTGTTGTTGCGCGCCGCCGCCGCAGTCAGCGCAACCTGCGTGCCGTGGCTGGAATCCGCGTTGCTCACCCCGCGGCTCCCGGCGACATCTGCCGAAGCCGCAGAAATACGTCCGGCGAATTCCGGGTTAGTCGTGTCAATCCCCGAATCGATGATGGCGAGCGTTACGCCAGCGCCGGTCGCGCCCAGTTGCCAGGCGGGAATGACATTGTGGAAAGATGGTCCGTCAGAGCGCCGATATTCCGCTGTGTCGAAAGCGGCTGCCGGTGTTGGCGAAGGCGTAGGGGTTGGTGTCGGTGTGGGCGCGGGCGGCGGGCTGACCGGCGGCGTGCTGATCGGTCCGCCCGAACTGCCACCTCCGCAAGCGTCAAGCAGCAACGTGAAGGCGATCGCTGCGGCAGCGCGCTTTGACCGACCAATGTCCCTGCGTCCGGCGGACGCTCCGATTCTTGCGACCATGCCAATCCCCTAAGCCGATTAGAATGACGGAAGGGTGAACAGTTGACCATCCGGTTTGTGCCGGAATGCTTGCAAGAATGGCGTTGGAACGATAGGCGCGGCGCGAACCGATAATCAGCGGGATATTGCCAGATGACCGACCTTGCCGCCCAGATCGAAGCCGCTTTCGAAGCGCGCGACACCGTGACCCCGGCCTCCGCCGACGTGCGTGCCATCGTTGATCAGGCGCTCGACTTGCTCGACAGCGGCGCGGCGCGCGTGGCTGAGCCTGACGGTGAGGGCGGCTGGAAGGTCAACCAGTGGCTCAAAAAGGCTGTCCTGCTCAGCTTCCGCCTGAACGATAATGGCGTGATGGAATACGGCGCTGCTGGCGCTCCTGCGTTCGACAAGGTGCCTTTGAAGTTCGCCGGTTGGGACGATGCCAAATTCCGCGAATCCGGTGTGCGCGTGGTGCCCGGCGCAATCGTGCGGCGCAGCGCCTTCATCGCCAAGGGCGTCGTGCTGATGCCGAGCTTCGTCAACCTTGGCGCACACGTGGGTGAAGGCACGATGATCGATACCTGGGCTACCGTTGGCTCCTGCGCCCAGATCGGCAAGAACGTCCACATCTCGGGCGGCACCGGCATCGGCGGCGTGCTTGAACCGCTGCAGGCTGGCCCGGTCATCATCGAGGACAATTGCTTTATCGGGGCGCGGTCCGAAGTGGCCGAAGGGGTGATCGTCGGCACCGGAGCTGTGATTTCGATGGGCGTGTTCATCGGCGCTTCGACCAAGATCGTCGACCGCGCGACCGGTGAAGTCCATATCGGCAAAGTGCCGCCCTACAGCGTCGTCGTCCCCGGCGCCCTCCCCGGCAAGCCGTTGGCCGATGGCACGCCCGGACCGTCGCTTTACTGCGCGGTTATCGTCAAGACGGTCGATGCCCAGACGCGGTCCAAGACCGGCATCAACGAGCTGCTGCGCGATTGAACTGGGAACCGGGCGAGCCCCCGTTCGTTGACTTGTGAGCAATTCACGAGGAAGCGAACATGGAACGCGAAGGCGAAGAAATTCACGTCACCGAGACGGAGGCCAAAGCGGGCAACCGGGGTAATCACGCGCGGAACATCCTGGTCATCAGCCTGTTCCTTGCGATTATCATCTTGAGTGCCATGTGGATCACCGGCGCGCTCAACGCCCCGCAGGATCACCGCCAGGACGGCATCTCTAATCAGGCGTCGCCCACTCCAAGCCCGACACCCTAAAACTCGGCCTGAATCTCGGACCTAATCTCGGGCAGGAGGGAAATGCTGGATTCGATGCCTGCTTGCGGGCAAAGGGCAGCGATGCCGCAATTGCTTGTCCAGTTTATCGTCTCTTCGGTCATGGTCCTGCTGTGCGTCGCGATTCACGGCATTGGGCTGTTCAGCCTGAGCAAGGCCATCCGTACCGAAGCGTCGATCGAACGCTTGCGCAATATCGACCCGCTTAGCCGGCGCGGAGCGGTTTTCACCCTCATCGCCGTCGTATCGATGCTGGCGCTGCACGGCATCGAGATCTGGGCCTTTGCCGGCGTCTACCTGGTGACCGGCGCGGTTTCGGGGCATGAGAACGCGCTCTATTTCTCTACCATTTCCTATTCGACCGTGGGCTATAACGACGCGCACATCAGCGACGCATGGCGGCTGCTAGGCGCGTTTGAATCGATCCTTGGCGTGTTCCTGCTCGGCTGGTCGACCGCGTTCTTTTTCCGCATGCTCGGCCGCATCGACGCGCACTAGAAAGCCGTCGGGTTCTCGATCGGCGGATCGGCTCGGCGAGAGAAGGAATAGGCCTCAGCCGCTTTCAGTACGCGCATGATGTTCCGGCTCGACACCTTTTCGAGGTCAGCCTGCGACCACCCCCGACGCGCCAGTTCGACAAACAGCGCGGGATAGGTCGATACGTCCTCCATCCCCTTAACCGTAGTGTCGATACCATCGAGATCGCCACCCAGCCCAACATGGTCGGTGCCGATGAGCTTCGCGACATAATCGATCTGGTTGGCGACATCGGTGATGCTGCCATTGGGTGCGGGATTGGTCTTTTCCCAAGCCGCAAGTTCGGCCTTGGCGCCGAGGGAGTCCCCGATGTGGCCGGCATCGATCCGCGCCTTCTCACCGGCGCGGCGAACACTCCAGGCACGCGTTTCGCCTACGACATAGGCGGGGTAGAAGTTGATCATCAGCACGCCACCATTTGCCTTGAGTCCCTGCAATGCCGCATCCGAGACGTTACGCGGATGGCTGTTGAGCGCACGGGCGTTCGAATGGCTGAAGATCACCGGCGCCTTTGCCACTCGGTAGGCATCCATCATGGTGGCTTCGCTGACATGGCTCAGGTCGACCAGCATCCCCAGCCGCTGCATCTCCTTGACCACGTCCTCGCCGAAGGGGGTCAAGCCATCGTGCTTTGGATCGTCGGTCGCCGCATCGGCCCAGGCAGTGTTCTTGAAATGGGTCAGGGTCATGTAACGCGCGCCAAGCGCATGCATCTGGCGCAGCACCGCAAGGCTACCGCCAATCGAATGACCGCCCTCCATACCGACCAGCGAGGCAATCCTGCCAGCCTTCCGCGCCGCGGTCACGCAGGCGCTATCGACGCAGAACTGCAGGTCCTTCGGGTACAGCGCGACCAGCCGTTTCACCGTGTCGATCTGTTCGAGCGTCGCCTGCACGGCATGCTGGTCAGTCAGATTCGCCGAGACATAGACTGACCAGAACTGCGCGCCCAGCTTGCCCTTGCGGATGCGGGCGAGGTCGGTCTGCATGGCAATGACGCTCTTGTCCGGCTCCGCTGTCCCGGTTGTGTCATTGAAATCGAACCCGGCAAGCATGTTCTTGCGCCGGTCGCGCAATTGCTCAGGCACATCGTTGTGACCGTCCCACACCGGCGCGGCTTTCAGCGCCGCATCGGCGACCTGTTCAGGCGTTCCTGCTGCAGTTGGGCCTGCCGCCGAAGGACCGGCAAGAAGGAACAGCAGGCTCGCGCCGGCGGCGAGGAAATGACGCATCGGGTTCCTTTCGGGAATCGGAAATGGCTCAGGCCGAAGCAAACGACACTTCGCCCGCCGCATCAAGCACCTTGATTGGCGCAGGACCCTGGCGCGCAGAAAACTGTCACGCACCAGGTTCTTTCAGACCGGCAAGGATCAGCCCTCGGCCTCGCGCTCGAACGCGGCCTGTCCGCCAATGCGGGATGCGATGCGCCCCAGCATGGTGAGCACGCCAATCGCGATGACCGTGGCGAGGATGGCATAGGTGTAGAGGCCAGTTAGGTCATCGCCGAGACCCAGCTTCGCCAGCGTGGCCTTGATCGCCTCGTTCCATGCCAGCGCCGCGACCAGCCCCAAGGAAGCCGATGCCAAAGTAATCATGGTCTGGACCATTGCGCGCGGATTCATGGTATTCCCCCTTTGCGATTGATAATGCGCCCTATTTCCTAATCGCCATAATCGAACAAGGCCAGAGCGGCGGCAAGTTCCTGAGGATAGCGGCGATCGGCGACCGTGGTCAGCGTGCGCCGGACAGCGGGAGCAGAGCGGGCAGCAATCGCGCGGACATAGTCGGTCCGCCGCCGATAGAGCGCCTCGACAAAAGCACGGTCATGCGCCGTCGTCGACCGGGCGGACTTGCCGTCGGCGTCGCTTACCGCCGTCTTGGTCAGGCCCGCCGCGCCGCCGTGTTGCACCGCTGCCGACCACACAGCATCGCACACTGCCGCGTGGCGCTGGTCGAGATCATAGCCAAGCCCCGCTGCGACCGCCTTGATCACCGGCCGGTAATGCGTTCGCTCGATAAAAGCATGCTGGGCCAAGGCGAAGGCTTCCGCCTCTCGCAGCGCGATGTCTTTCCAGACAGCGGAAAAGCCGGGTGTGCCGGGCGCATCGCAAAGCAGGGCTGCCCATCGCGCACCCTCGCCGCGCAGAAACGCGGCTGCCGTGCCAGTGCGACTGGCAAGCTGGTACGTGCCATAGGATACGCCGCCGGGATCGCCCTGCCCGCCAGAGACAGTGCCCGGTCCGCGTCCGCCACTTTCAAAACGCTCGGAAATCGATCCCAGGCGGTGGCAGGCTTTGCCGACAGTGTTCATGAAATTCTCCGTGGTGAATGCTGGTCTCGTCCCGCGCGACCCTCTCACACACACGGGTCTGTAGGACAGGCCGAGTTCGATGGGCCAACTTGCATGCGGACGGCATTCGTGCTTGGCGCGAAAGCCATGTCGCTACTTGCCGATCCCTATACTCTGGCGCTGGCCTGCCTTGCCGTCATCGTCATCGGCGCGGCCAAGGGCGGGCTGAGCGGCATTGGCGCGCTCGGCACGCCGATCCTCGCGCTGGCCTTGTCGCCGGCAGTTGCGGCGGCCGTCCTGCTCCCGGTGATCATCGTCCAGGACGCAGTGAGCGTCTGGTCATTCCGGCATGACTGGAACCGCTGGATCGTCGGCTGGATGCTCCCCGGGGCTGTCGTCGGGATTGCTTTGGCCACCGGCTTTTCCGCATCGGTTGACGAGCGTTGGCTGCTCTTGCTGCTCGGCATAATCACACTGGCCTTCGGAGTGCTTCGCCTTTGGGTGGAACGGGGCGGGCGCATTGTGGCGGCATCCAATTCGCCCGGCTGGGTCGGCACACTGTTCGGCGTCGCTGCCGGGGTCACCAGCCAGATCGCCCATGCCGGCGGGCCACCGTTCCAGATGTGGGTGACGCCGCGCCGCTTGCCGCACATTACCTATATGGGCACCAATGCCGTGCTCTTTGCCCTGATGAACCTGATGAAAGTGCCCAGCTATGTCATGCTGGGCACGCTCAACCGGCAGACGTTCATGGCGGCTGTGCTGCTGATGCCGCTCGCCGTAGTGAGCACGTTGATCACCCTGCGCATCCTGCGCCGGCTGAATTCGCACCGGTTCTATACCATCGTCTATGGGTTGATGGTGCTGCTGGGAGCAAAGCTGATCTGGGATGGGGTCGCATGAGCGAAGAGCGCTTCGACTATATCATCGCCGGCGCCGGCAGCGCCGGCTGCGTGCTGGCAAACCGCCTCTCGGCTGATCCGCGCAACCGTGTGCTGCTGCTCGAGGCCGGCGGGCGCGACAATTATGTCTGGGTTAAGGTGCCGGTCGGCTACCTCTACTGCATCGGCAATCCGCGCACCGACTGGTGCATGTCGACCGAGGCCGAGGCGGGTCTGAACGGCCGCGCGCTGAAGTATCCGCGCGGCAAGGTGCTGGGTGGGTGCTCATCGATCAACGGCATGATCTACATGCGCGGGCAGGCGCGTGACTATGACCACTGGCGGCAGCTGGGCCTCAATGGCTGGGGCTGGGACGATGTCCTGCCGCTGTTCCGCAAGGCCGAGGACCACTTCGACGGGCCAGGCGATTTACACGGCGCGGGAGGCGAGATCCGGGTTGAGAAGCAGCGCCTGCGCTGGGATATTCTCGACGCCTTCCAGTCGGCCGCCGAGGAATGGGGCCTGCCGCGCACCGACGATTTCAATCGCGGCGATAACGAAGGGTCCAGCCTGTTTCAGGTCACCCAGCGCGCTGGCTGGCGATGGAGTGCGGCGGACGCTTTCCTGCGCCCGGTACGCAATCGGCCAAACCTGAAAGTTGTGACGGGCGCGCTGGTTGACCGGGTGGTGATAGTTGACGGGCAAGCGGTGGGCATAGCCTATTCAATCGGCGGTCGGGAGCGGATTGCGCGCGCCGATGGAGAGGTCCTGCTGTCGTCAGGCGCGATCGGGTCGCCGGCAATTCTTGAACGATCGGGCATCGGCGATGCGGCGCGACTTGGCGAATTGGGCATCGCGGTGCAGGTCAACGCACCGGCGGTGGGCGCGAACCTGCAGGACCACCTGCAACTGCGCTGCGCGTGGAAGGTGTCAGGCGTGTCGACGCTCAATCAGCGCGCGGGGAACCTGCTTGGCAAAGCGCTGATCGGTTTTGAATATGTCCTGCGCCGCAGCGGGCCAATGGCGATGGCGCCCAGTCAGCTCGGAATGTTCGTCAAAAGCGATGAGCGGCAGGCAAGCGCCAACCTGGAATATCACGTCCAGCCGCTTAGCCTGGAAGCGTTCGGCGGCAACCTCGATCCGTGGCCCGCTTTCACCGCCTCAGTCTGCAACCTGCGCCCCGAGAGCCGGGGCACGTCATTGATCCGCAGCGCGCGGGCGGACGATCATCCCGCCATCCGGCCGAATTACCTGTCCGCCGAGGAAGACCGCCGCGTTGCCGCGCGCTCGATCGCCATAACCCGCCAGATCGTCAGCCAACCTGCACTCGCGCGCTACCACCCTGAGGAAATGCGCCCCGGTCCGCAATATGCCGACGATGCACAGCTGATCGAAGCGGCCGGCCTGATCGGCACGACGATCTTCCACCCGGTCGGCACGGCAGCCATGGGTAGCGTCGTCGATGCGCGCCTGCGCGTGGAGGGTGTTGAGCGCCTGCGCGTGATCGATGCCTCGGTCATGCCGACAATCACCTCGGGCAATACCAATGCGCCGGTGATGATGATCGCTGAAAAGGGCGCGGCGATGCTCCGCGAAGATGCGCGCGCCTAGTATATCTCTCTAGTCGATCCAGGCCTTCCGCAATCGCGGCGCGCCAATCAGCATGAATAGGGCGGCTAGTAGGTACAGTGACGTGACAGAGATGATCGCCACGCGCAGCGAATCAGCGCCGAAATCTGGCGCCAGCCGATCCGACAACGCGCCGATGACGATCGAGCCGAAACTGAGGCCAATGCCGTTGTTGATGAATAGATAGCAGGCCGAAGCCGTCGCGCGCTCGTTCGCGGGGACGAGATGCTGGATGGCGGTCGTGACCGGGCCGAGCCAGATGTAGACCAGCCCCGATGGGAGCAGCAACAGCAGGAACAACGCCAAGATACTCGTACTGCTGAAGGCAAGGAAGATCGTGGGAAAGCAGAGGATATAGGCGTAGGCGGCAATCCGGGCGTAGCCAGCGCGGTCCTTCGTGCCGACGCGATCGGCGAAGAAACCACCTGCGTACATGCCTATGCACCCGGCCAGCAGGAGTTGGGCCGCAAGGAACCGTCCAGCTTCCACCAGCGTCAGGCCGTAGGTACGCTGCAGCAGGGTCGGCACCCAGAACGCCATGCCATAGGCGCACAGCGAACCGGTCGCAGCACCAAGTGACAGCAGCCAGAACGCCGGCAGTTTCGCCAGCCGGCGGAAGGTCGTCATCACCGGGACCGAGACGTATTCGGCCGGGATCGGCTGATCTTTGACCACTTTGCGGAACGGCAGGACAACCAATAGCCCGGCGAGGCCAAGAACGATGAAGGCCAGACGCCAGTCGACTGCAGCAGCAATGATCGAACCGAACAACGCACCAATGGCTTGCCCCAGCGGAATGCCCAGCGAATATGTGGCCAGCGCCCGCCCCCGCTTGTCCGGCGGAAAGCGGTCAGCAATGATCGCGTAGCTGGGAGCAACGCCGCCCGCTTCGCCGACGCCGACGCCAAGGCGGAAGAAGAACAGCTGCCAGAATCCGGTCGCGACGCCGCACAGCGCGGTGAACCCGCTCCACACGGCAAGGCTCCAGCCGATGACTTTCGCCCGGCCCATGCGATCAGCCAGCACGCCGAAAGGGATCGCCATTGTGGTGAACAGCAACGCGAAGGCCAGACCGCCAAGCACGCCCATCTGGGTATCGCTGAGGCCCAATTCGGTCTGCACCGGCTTGGCCAGGATAGCGAGGATCTGCCGGTCGAGGAAATTGAACGTATAGACCACGAGCAACATGCCGAGCACGGCGTTTGGCGAATGGGACTTGGCTTCCGGCGGTGCTTGCTGCACGCGATGCTCCTGCTGATGGTCAGGCAGCAGGTCTATCCAAGCTGCGCCGCTTCGGCTAGCCACCAGTGGATGGCAAACCCGACACTTAGTCTTGCTGGCCGCGTTGTCGAGACGGACGCGGTGAAATCAGGCCAGCTCATCACCACATACTTTCGCGCATGCGCCTGAGGCCGAAACTGATCCGATTGAACCACCGATGCGTCTAAAGGTCGCCAGCTACAACATTCACAAGGCGGTCGGCCTTGATCGGCGCTGCGATCCCGATCGCATCCTTGCAGTCCTTCGCGAGATCGATGCCGACGTCATCGCCCTGCAGGAAGCGGACCGGCGCTTTGGCGACCGTGCCAGCGTGCTGCCCCGGCAGGCGATCGACGACCATTCTCCCTGGCGCGCGGTGCCACTTCGCACGCGCACCGATTCCATCGGCTGGCATGGCAATGCCCTGCTTGTTCGGCGCGGCATCGAAGTTGTCCATGCCGAGCCGGTGGCCCTGCCGATGCTGGAACCACGCGGCGCGGTCTTCGCCGAACTGCTGGTGGCGGGAAAGCCGCTGCTGGTGGCGGGCATGCACCTTGATCTCTCCGGCCTGCGCCGCCGGCACCAATTACGCGCCGTGCTCGATCACCTTGCGCGCTGCGGACGCAAGGGTCCGGCAGTGCTGATGGGGGATTTCAACCAGTGGTCGCACGCGCGCGGTGCCATGCGCGAATTTAATGGCGACTGGACCCAACTGGTTCCGGGCAACAGCTTTCCCTCGCGCCAGCCGGTCGCAGCGCTCGACCGGATCGTGGTTTCGTCGCAATTGAACTGCATCGCCAAGGGCGTTCACCACAGCGCCTTGTCCGCCCTCGCCTCGGACCACCTTCCGGTTTTTGCCGAGTTATCTGCCTAATTTTTGGGCACATGCCCGCGAATCGGGCGCAACTCGGGACAATTGCTGAGAGCACGTTTCACCCAAACGGATGAAATGCCGCCAGAATCGGATTCTGGCACACCCCTTGCTCATGTCGATGAGCCGGAAAGGGTCCGGCAGGCTTACGGGGGTTACCGATGAAGTTCATCATCGCCATCATCAAGCCGTTCAAGCTCGACGAGGTCCGTGAGGCCCTCGGCGCGATCGGCATCGCCGGTATGACCGTTTCCGAGGTCAAGGGATTTGGACGGCAAAAAGGGCAGACCGAGATTTATCGCGGCGCCGAGTATTCGACCAACATGCTTCCGAAGGTGAAGATCGAAATCGCCGCAAGCGACGATCTGGCCCCGCAAGTGGTTGAAACCATCCAGCAGGTCGCCAGCACGTCCGCCATCGGCGACGGCAAGATCTTCGTCCTCGACCTGGCCCAGGCCGTGCGTATCCGCACTGGCGAGGCCGGCGACACGGCGCTCTGACGCTAACAGGAGGGATATAGTATGATCCGCAAACTGATTTCCGGCGTCGGAATGGCAGGAGCCTCGATGCTCACTGCCACCGCCGCCTTCGCACAAGACGGGCCGATCAAGGCCCCCACGGTCGAGCAGATGGCCGGCATGGTCGACAAGGGCGACACAAGCTGGATGCTGGTTTCTTCCGTGCTCGTCCTGATGATGAGCATTCCCGCACTGGCGCTGTTCTACGGCGGTCTGGTGCGCAGCAAGAACATGCTTTCGGTGCTGATGCAGGTCTTCATGATCGTCAGTATCGCCGCGCTGGTCTGGGTAGGCTGGGGCTACACCATGGCCTTCACCTCGACCAACACGCCGTGGCCCACGCTGGTCGGCGGGTTCGACAAGGCGTTCCTCAAGGGCGTATCGGCTTCGACTTATGCCGCGACCTTCTCGAACAACGTCTATCTACCTGAATTCGCTTTCGTTATTTTCCAGATGACTTTCGCCTGCATCACGCCGGCGCTGATCGTCGGTGCATTTGCCGAACGCGTGAAGTTCTGGCCGCTGATGCTGTTCACAGTCCTGTGGCTTACCTTCGCCTATTTCCCGATCGCGCACATGGTATGGTACTGGGCTGGCCCGGACTTCCTGATCGATACGGTCAAGACGGCTGCTGACGGAAGCTTGATTTCTCAGGATGCTGGCCTGCTCTGGGGCATGGGCGCTCTCGACTTCGCCGGCGGCACCGTGGTTCACATCAACGCCGGTATCGCTGGTCTCGTCGGCTGCCTCATGATCGGTAAGCGTCTGGGCTTCGGCAAGGAAGCTACTCCGCCGCACTCGCTGACCATGACCATGATCGGCGCCTCGCTGCTGTGGGTGGGCTGGTTCGGCTTCAACGCCGGCTCCAACCTTGAAGTCAACGGCGTCACCGCGGTCGCCTTCATCAACACCTTCGTCGCCACGGCTGCTGCCGCGCTCTCCTGGTCGCTTGTCGAACAGGCACACCACGGCAAGCCTTCGATGCTGGGTGCTGCCACGGGTGCAGTTGCCGGTCTCGTCGCGATCACTCCGGCTTCGGGCTTCGCTGCGCCGATGACCGCGATTGCGCTGGGCCTCGTGGTTTCGCCGATCTGCTACCTCTTCGTCAGCACGGTGAAGAACAAGCTGAAGTACGACGATACCCTCGACGTCTTCGGCGTGCACTGCATCGGCGGCATCGTCGGCGCGCTCGGCACGGCGATCGTTGCCGACCCGGCGCTCGGCGGCCAGGGCTTCTTCGACTACACCAAGTTCCCTGCCGTTCCCGGTGAATATGACATGGCAGCCCAGCTCATCACCCAGATCAAGGCAGTCGGTCTGACCCTGCTATGGTCGGGCGGTGTCTCGGCGGTCCTGTTCTTCGCCATCGACAAGATCTTCGGCCTGCGTCCCTCAGAGGATGCCGAGCGTGAAGGCCTTGACCTCAACGAACACGGCGAGCGCGCCTACAACATGTAAGCACTCGTCCAAAGCTTGGCGGGATCGGGAGCTCCTCCTCCTCTCCTCCTCCCGGTTCCGCCTCCAGACGTTCCTCCTGCGAACGCAAACTTAAACGGGTCCGAGCCAGCCGCTCGGACCCCTTTTTTTTCGTAGCAGGGAGAGGATCAGTCCGATTGGCGCGCCAGCCAACGCTTGCGGATCATGTCGCTCGTGTCGCGGCTGTCATCATGGCTCCATCCGGGGACGCGCCAGATGTAGGAGAGCTTGTGCCGCCACGGCGCCTTCCAGACATCGCGCGCCATGCCGATCCATTCGTGAAAGGCGGTCCACAGCAGGTTGAAGCTGCCGAGCTGTTTGACGATGCCATAGTGGATCCGCAGGTCATCATGCTCGCGCTGGAAAGTGCCGAACATCCGGTCCCAGACGATAAACACGCCGGCATAATTCCGATCGAGATATTGGGGATTGGTCGCGTGATGCACGCGGTGGTGGCTGGGCGTGTTCATCACGGCTTCGAACCAGCGCGGCATTCGGCGGATCACCTCGGTGTGAATCCAGAACTGATAAATGAGGTTCACGCCAGCAACGGCGGCGATCATCGCGGGGTGGAAACCCAGGAATGCAATCGGAGCGCGGATCAGGAAATTGAGCGCAATCACGCTGGTCCAGCTCTGCCGCAGCGCGGTCGACAGGTTATAGTGCTGGCTCGAGTGATGATTAACGTGGCTCGCCCAGAACCAGCGCACGCGGTGACCGCTGCGGTGGATCCAGTAATAGGCAAAGTCGTCGAGCACAAAGCAGGCGATCCACGCCCACCACTGCCAGCCGATCGTCGCCAGCCGCACATCGTAAGCGGCAAGCATGACGGCAGCGACCGCTCCAGCGAAAAGCATTCCGGCCACAACGCTGCCCAGCCCCATCAGCAGCGAATTGAGCGTATCGCGCGGCTCATAGGCCTGAGCCTTGCGCCGCCTTGCCCAGACCATTTCGGCCAGGACGAGCAGGATGAAAAACGGCGTAGCCAAAGTGACGGGGTCAAGTTTCAAGTCGCGCCTCCCAACCGGCGCAGGGCCACGGCCCATTCCTGCGCGCACCCGCCAAGGTCGAGCGTGACAGCGCCAAAGCTGCGGTCGCCGGTCGAAATGGTGAGGAAATTCCGGTCCAGCCGCGCGTCTTCATGGCTGGTCAGAAGCCGGGCGGCAAAGTGGACGCCGTGCCGCCGCAGCAGCATGATCCGCCCGTACTCGTCCCGCAGCAGGGCGGCGATGCCTGCGCGGTCGAGCACCATATCGACAGGTTCGAATCCGCAGGAAGCGGCGCGAGCCAGCGCCCGGGCTTCGGCTTCATCGCGCAGCCGCACGTCTCCGCCAAGGCCCATCCGCTTCGCCAGCCACGCCAGGCCGAATATGGCAGCAAGCGATGCGATGAGTTGGACGACCTGCGCGGTCACTGCGATCGTGTGGCCAGCATGTCGGCAATCGCGCGCACAGGACCGATATCGTATCCCGCCTGCTCCGCCGCTTGCGCAAGCTCGTCAGGGTCTACCCCGCGGCTGGCCTCTGCCAAGGTCCACAGAAGAGTCGAACGCGTACCCGAACGGCAGTAGGCCAGGATCTTGTCAGCGCCGGCAAGCGCGTCCGCCATGGCGCGCACTTGCGGCTCGCTGAAGCCGGCGTGGGTGACCGGGATGGCGATATAGTCCATCCCCGCTGCCTTTGCTGCCGAGCCAATCACCTCACCCGGCACCTGGTCCGGGCTCTCGTCCTCGGGACGGTTGTTGATGATCAGCGAGAAGCCTTCCTCGGCCGCGCGGGCGACCTCTTCGAGCCCGATCTGGGGGCTGGCATAGATCCTGTCAGTGAGTTTTCGGAACATAGCCGGCTTTCCTCTCAAGCTTCGCGCCGATCCCTTACCGGCTTTGTCGGCAGCTATGCGGCAAGACGCAGGCGCGTTTCAAGTGAGGCGTGGCGGGCAGGCGTCTCTGTGCAGAAATGTCACGCCGAGAATGACAAAACCTGATGAATCTGAATCTATTCGCACTTGCGCGGATTTTGGTCTATGCCCCACCCTGCAGAGGGGAGTGCCGCCCGCAAAACGGCGGCTGCTCTACCTGTCGCCCGGCGCGTTTCGTCCACGCCGCCCGGGCAGCGACAACTGGGCGAAGCGAAGGTAATTGCAGGTTTATGGGTTTCGATAGAGGACGTCGCGGCCGGGGGCGCGACAAGCGGGACGGTTTCGGCGAAGAAAGTTTCGACCCGTTCATGGGCGGCGGCGGTGGCGGCGGTGATCGCTTCGGCGGTGGCGGCGGTGATCGTTTTGGCGGCGGCGGAGGCGGTGATCGCTTCGGCGGTGGCGGCGGTCGTGGCGGCTTTGGCGGCGGTGATCGCGGCGGCTTCAGCGGCGGCTCGCGCGGCGGTGGTGGCGGCTTCGGCGGCCCGCGCGGCGGCGGTGGAGGCGGCGGCATGCCCGCCCAGGTTGTTGGCCAGGGCAAGGGCGTCGTAAAGTTCTTCAACTCGCAAAAGGGCTTCGGCTTCATCCAGCAGGAAGGTGGCGGCGAAGACGTCTTCGTTCACATCAGCTCGGTTGAACGTGCAGGCCTTGACGGTCTGGCAGAAGGTCAGGGACTTGAATTCACGCTCGTCGATCGCGGCGGCAAGATTTCGGCAAGCGACCTTGTCGTTCTCGGTGATGTCATCGCGGTTGAAAAGCGCGAAGAGGCTCCTCAGCGCGAACTGACCGGCGAAAAGGCCACAGGCACTGTCAAGTTCTTCAATTCGATGAAGGGCTTCGGCTTCATTACCCGTGACGACGGACAGCCTGATGCATTTGTGCATATCAGCGCGGTCGAACGGTCGGGCATGCGTGGCCTTAACGAAGGCGACCGGCTTGAATTCGACATCGAGGTCGATCGACGAGGCAAGTACTCGGCGGTCAACCTGACGCCGCGTCAGGACTGACCGACGGCGTTCCGCTGCCGGAAATTGACCGGTAGCTCGCAACCGAATAAGCACGTGGCAATGGCGGCTCCTAATGGAGCCGCCATTTGTCGTTTGCGATCCGGTTCAACCGATTCCTGAATTCAGAGGATACGTTCGATGTCGATTACCCCGCTTATGCCTGTCTATCCGCGCTGTGCATTCCGGCCTGTCAAAGGCGATCACTGCCACCTGATCGGCGAAGACGGACAGCGCTATCTCGACTTTGCGGCCGGCATTGCGGTCAACATTCTGGGCCATTCACACAAGGGTTTGATCGGGGCGATCCAGCGTCAGACGGAAACGCTGATGCACGTGTCGAACCTTTACGGCAGCCCGCAGGGTGAGTCGCTGGCGAGCAGGATCGTTGACCTGACCTTTGCCGATACAGTGTTTTTCACAAATTCCGGCGCCGAGGCAGTGGAATGCGCGATCAAGACCGCACGCGCCTATCACAGCCATGTCGGCAATGATCACAAGTACGAACTGATCACCTTCAAGAACGCCTTCCACGGGCGGACGATGGCCACGATCAGTGCGTCGAATCAGGACAAGATGCACAAGGGCTTCCTCCCCTTGCTTGCCGGGTTCAAATACGTTGAATTCGACGATCTTGAAGCCGCAAAGGCCGCAATTGGCCCCAACACTGCTGGTTTCCTTGTCGAACCGGTCCAGGGTGAAGGCGGCATCCGCCCCGCGTCAGACGAATTCATGGAGGGCCTGCGCGCTCTGGCCGACGAACACGACCTGATGCTGGTGCTTGACGAGGTCCAGTGCGGCTACGCGCGCACCGGCAAGTTTTTCGCCCATGAGCATTACGGAATCGAGCCGGACATCCTTGCCAGTGCCAAGGGCATCGGCGGCGGATTCCCGCTCGGTGCCTGCCTGGCCACGGAAAAGGCGGCGCGCGGCATGGTCATTGGCACGCATGGATCGACCTATGGCG
Source organism: Novosphingobium sp. (assembly GCF_031424035.1). GTDB lineage: Bacteria > Pseudomonadota > Alphaproteobacteria > Sphingomonadales > Sphingomonadaceae > Novosphingobium. Next base: position 4,734 of record NZ_JANPGP010000113.1, on the reverse strand, counting down.
GCAATCCGCTGGCCATGGCAGCCGGCGAAGCGGTGCTTGACGTCGTAGGCAATGAGGAGTTCCTCGCGCAGGTCCGCACAATGGGTGCCAAGCTGCGCGCCCGGCTGGAACAGTTCATCGGCAATTACCCGGAACTGTTCGAGGAGGTCCGCGGCAAGGGTCTGATGCTGGGCGTAAAGATGAAAGTCGAACCGCGCGGGTTCGTCGCGCACCTGCGTGATAACCACCAGTTGCTGACGGTTTCGGGCGGCGACAGCACTTTCCGTCTTGTCCCGCCGTTGGTCATAGATGAAAGCCACATCGAGGAATTCATGGAGCGTTTGTCAGCAGGCGCGGCAGATTATGGCCAGGATAGCGGCAAATGAGCACTCGGCATTTCCTGAACCTGGCGGATGTGGGTGGTGATGCCCTTGCTGCGATGATCAACGACGCGATTGACCGCAAGGCAGCACGTGTACCGTTGCCCAAGGGCATGGCCGATGCCGACGCGCCTCTTGCGGGCCGCACGCTCGCCATGATTTTCGAGAAGAGTTCGACCCGCACGCGCGTCAGCTTTGACATGGCGATCCGCCAGCTTGGCGGCACTGCGATCATCATGGATGCCGGGTCGACGCAGCTTGGCCGGGGCGAGACGATTGCGGATACCGCGCGCGTGCTGAGCCGGATGGTCGACGCGATCATGATCCGCACCGACGACCACGCCAAGGTTGAGGACATGGCCGCCCATGCCACTGTACCGGTGATCAACGGCCTGACGGACCTGTCGCATCCATGCCAGATCGTGGCCGACCTGCTCACTGTGATCGAACACGGCAAGGCGCTGCCCGGACTTCAGGTCGCATGGCTTGGCGATGGCAACAACGTACTCAACTCGATCGTCGAGGCAGCGGGACTGATGAAGTTCGCAGTGCGCATCGGCGTGCCGGAGGGTTATGATTGCGATGCCGGCTTCATCGAACAGGCACGCGGGCGCGGGGCGACGATTATGGTCACGAGAGACCCACGCGAGGCCGTCGCAGGCGCCGATGTCATCGTCACCGATACGTGGGTATCCATGGGGCAAACTGGCGCGGAGACTCGCATCGCGGCGATGGCCCCTTACCAAGTTAATGATGTCTTGATGGCCCTTGCCCGGCCCGACGCCCTGTTCCTCCACTGTCTTCCTGCGCACCGCGGGGAAGAAGTGACAGACAGCGTGCTGGATGGCCGGCAATCGGTGATCTGGGACGAAGCGGAAAACCGGATCCATGCGCAGAAGAGCATCCTCCTCTGGGCGTTCGGCAAACTGTGAGCGAGGACGGCATCCCGGTGGAGGACACGGGCTTTGACCGCGTCCTCGGGTTTACGATCCCCGACCGCAATGCCCGCGGGCGCATCGTTCGCCTGGGTCCTGTGCTTGATGAAATATTGTCGTCGCATTCCTACCCGGTTGCGATCCGGCAACTGCTGGCGGAGGCCCTGACACTTTCTGCGCTGCTGGGTTCGCTGCTCAAGGATGACGGTAGCCAGCTCACCATGCAGGCCCATTCGGAAGACGGCATCGTTCAGCTTCTGGTCTGTGATTATCGCTCGGGTGAACTGCGCGGTTATGTGATGCACGATCCAGAGCGGCTGGCCGCACTTGAGGTCATGCCGTCGCTTTCGGCGCTGTTCGGCAAGGGCTACCTCGCCATAACCTTCGACATCGGGGAGACCGGGCAGCGATACCAGGGAATCGTGCCGCTCGAAGGCGATTCCCTCGCCGAGGCCTGCGAGGCCTATTTCGCACAATCTGAACAAGTTCCGACGCTGGTTCGCATTGGCGTGCGGTTCTCGCGGAGCGGTACGATTGCTGGGGGTCTGCTCGTCCAGCACCTCGCTGATGGCGAGGAGGGACGCGAGCGTCTGCACGTACGGATGGATCATCCCGAATGGGAACATGTCTCGATCATGGCGGGATCGGTGACCAATGAGGAACTTATCGACGGGGGCCTGTCACTCGAGCAGGTGGTCTGGCGGCTGTTCCATGACGAAGGCGAGATTCGGGTCGAGCCGCGCCATCTCCTGACCAAGGGCTGTCGATGCGATATCGATCACTACCGCGCCGTGCTTTCGCGCTTTCCACAAGTGGAAGTCGATGACATGCGTGAGGATGATGGAAGTATCACCGTCGACTGCGCCTTCTGCTCGAAGCTATTTCGCATCGAAATTTGAGATCATTCGGTCGATCACAACGCACATTTGGTTGTAATTTCAAATTAGGATATGTGTGGGAATTGAAACAGGCGCAGCCTTATTCGCGCCGGTAGGAAATCGCATGCCTAAGTCGAAAATTGCCAAGCCGGTTCTTGCGCTTCTTCTGCTTACAACTCTTGGCATCACATCAGCGGCTGGACAGCGCCCGCCACTGACAATGCTGGATCAACTCGTTGAGGGTCGTTGGGAAATTCGGATGCGCGGCGAGCGCCGTCCAGTTGAACGCGTCTGCCTCCGCAATGGTCTGGGCCTGATCCAGCTACGCCATCCAGAGCAGCCATGCGATCGCCTGGTAGTCGAAGATAAGCCAGACTCGGTGACAGTGCAGTATACCTGCCGCGGCCGGGGATACGGCCGGACGCATATCCGGATGGAGAGCAACCAGCTGGTCCAGCTCGAATCGCAAGGTATCGCCGGAGGATTGCCCTTCGACTTTGCCGCAGAGGTGCGGCGATTGGGGAGCTGCGACCAGTGATTGCGTGACCGCTGCGGAGTGAGTAACTGCGGGCCATGACAGATACAGAGCTCGCCAATCCTGCTGCAGTCGTACTTCTTTCGGGTGGGCTGGACTCCATGGTTTCCGCTGCCTTAGCGCGGGAAGCCGGGTTCAGGGTTCATGCCCTGACCATCGATTACAACCAGCGCCACCGCATCGAGATTGATGCAGCACGCAAGATTGCCGCCACGATTGGCGCGGAACGGCACGAAATTCTGAAACTGGACTTGCGCCAGTTCGGCGGTTCGGCACTGACCGATGATATTGCCGTTCCGAAGGGCGGGCTGACCGACGACATACCGGTGACCTATGTTCCGGCGCGCAATCTGGTGTTCCTGTCATTGACGCTGGCCTGGGCTGAAGCCCTTGGCGCGCGCGACATCTTCATTGGCGTCAATGCGCTCGACTATTCGGGCTATCCCGATTGCCGACCGGAGTTCATCGACGGCTTTGCCAAGCTAGCCAATCTGGCGACCAAGGCCGGTGCGGAGGGCGAACCTTTCCGAATCCACGCACCCTTACAGTTCATGGGCAAGGCAGAGATCGCTGCCGAGGCCGACCGGCTAGGTCTAAATGTGGCAGTCAGTTGGTCCTGCTACGACCCTACGCCGGATGGGCGTGCGTGCGGAACCTGTGACAGTTGCCGGCTGCGCAAGGCTGGATTCGACCAGGCCGGTATTTATGACGGTACCCACTACGCCGAGTGACTCGGTGCCGCGCGGCAACGGGTCAGCACAGCTTCAATCTTGAGCAGGCATAGAAAAAGGGGCCGGATTTCTCCGGCCCCTCAATTCTTTCAACCTTTCGGCTGAGATCAGTTGCCCGAACCCGGACCGTAGTTGATCTCAACGCGACGGTTCTGGAGTTCGCGAACGCCGTCAGCGGTCGGAACGCGGTTCACTGTTTCACCAAATGCCTGGCTGGTGACAACACCACCCGGGACACCATGGCTGGTCAGGTAAGCCGTGACCGATTCGTTACGACGCTGCGAGAGGCCGACGTTGTACTTGGGCGAACCCGAGCGGTCAGCGTGGCCAGCAAGCGAGATCGCAGCGCTGCCGCAGTTACCGTAAGCCGTGATTGCGTTGTCGAGGATCGACGCTGCTTCAGGCGTGATGTCCGACTTATCCCAGTCGAAGAACACGATGTACGGACCCTTGTTGCACGGCGGCGGCGGCGGAGGCGGCGGCGGCGGTGGCGGGGGAGGCGGGGGAGGCGGCGGCGGAGGCGGCGGTGGAGGCGGCGGAGCTTCCGCACCACCGAAGTTGTAGGTCAGCGAGCCAAGAAGGCTGTGCGACCGCCAGCGAGTCGAAAGTGCGCGACCATCGGTATCAACCATGTCAACGTTGTTCACGTTGAAGAAGCGATACTTGAGGCCAACGTCCCAGTGGTCGGAAATCGGAGCGCGAACGCCCGCAATTGCCTGCCATGCAAAGCCGGAGTCGCTGTCGTTCACGATGCCCGGGCCAGCCGAGTTGATCGAGTACTGAGCGCCGACACGAGCAACACCGACACCGCCGCCGATGAAGCCCTGAAGGCCATCATCTTCGCCGAAATCGATCATGCCGTTGAGCATGAAGCTGAGCGCGTTGCTGTCACCAGCGACGTAGTCGTAACGACCAATGCCCGACTTCAGGCTGGCAACGCTGCCAGCGGCAGGAATGCGGACCGTCGACGTCAGAACGTCGGGATCAGCTTCACGCCAGCTCGCCTCTGCTTCGAGACGAAACATGCCAAAGTCGTAACCGACAATGCCACCGAAATCGTAGCCGTACTCATGATCGACCGACATAGCCGAAGCCGTCGTGCCGATATCGTACTTCAGGTCTTCGACAATCATGGCGCCGCCATCTACTTCGACGTACCATGAATCGTCACGGGCCAGAGCCGGCGTGGCGAGGGCAGTAGAAGCCAACGCCATCCCTATGACCAGTTTCCGCATTACAAATTCCCCTCTTTTTGGAATTGATGCCACCGAGTTGCGACTGTCTATCGCCTAAGGT
>NZ_JANPGP010000112.1:0-17490 GCF_031424035.1 Novosphingobium sp. | reverse complement strand
AATGGCCCCCGCGGATCGGCCGACAGCACACCATCTGAGCTACGTCGCCACCGCGCAGCCAGCGGTGAAGCGGTGGGGGCTCTTTCCGCTGCTCCGGCGGTTCGAGGCGCTTGCGCCGAAGCTGCCGCGCATCGGCCGCGCCCGCTTGCCCAAATCTGACATCGTCGAGATCGGGCAAAGTCCCAGCCAGGGGTTCTCGCCAGCCACGGTCGCTTCGATCGAGGTCAAGCGCGGGCGGGCATCGGTATCGAACTATGCCCTGGGCCTTCTCGGGCCGATGGGCGCGCTGCCCATGCACCTCACCGAATATGCGCAGTACGAAAATCGCTATGCCAAAGGGCGGCCGTTCGGGCGGTTTCTTGACCTGATTTCAGGGCGGATGCTGCAATTCTTCTACCGCGCCTGGGCCGATAGCCAGCCGGTGACTTATCTTGACCGGCCGGGCGATGACCGCTTTGCCAACTATATCGCCACCCTTTCAGGCGCACATGATGGCGCGCAGACGGACAGTGCGTTCCCACCGCAGGCGCGGCTGCACTATGCCGGTTTCTTCGCCTCGCGCCGCAGCGCCATTGGTTTGCAGGACGCGCTATCGCATCTTTTGGGTCAGCCGCTGGTCATCCAGCAATTCCAGCCGCGCTGGCAATCGATCGAGCCGGCCGATCGGTCACGGCTGGGCCGCGATTTTTGCGAGCTGGGCACCGATGCCATTCTCGGATCGCAGGTCCGTACGGTGACCGATGCCTTCCGCGTGGTCATCCGGGCACAGTCTCACCGCGATTACCTGTCGCTGATGCCACCGGGAAAGCGCTTTGCCATCGCGGCAGAGGCGCTCGATGCCTTCGCGCCGAGCCACCTTGAATGGGATCTCGCGGTAGAGATTGCCGGCACGCAGGCGCCGCCCATCAAGCTTGATGGCAAGGGGCGGCTCGGCTGGACCAGTTGGCTCGGCAAGGACACCAACAAACCAATTCGCAGCGACGCACATTTGCGCCGCGGTTCGCGCACTAGAAAACGCGAAGCCGCGGGATCACGCACCAGGGGGACACAGCAATGACGGAAATTTCGCGCGCTTCACTTTTCGGACGGCTCAATCCGACGGCGCTCAAAGGGATCGAGACTGCCACCAGCTTCTGCAAGATGCGGGGCAATCCCTATGTCGAACTGATCCACTGGCTGCACGTGCTGCTGCAGGAATCGCGCAACGACCTTGCGGCGATCCGCTCGGCCTTCGCGGTCGACGATACCAAGCTGGCACGCGATGTTGTGGCGGCGCTGGACGCTCTGCCGCGCGGCGCTTCGGCGATTTCGGATTTCTCCCCCCAGATCGAGGAAGCGATCGAGAAGGGCTGGCTCTATGCCTCGCTGCAATTCTCGGCGAGCCGAGTGCGGACCGGGCACCTGCTCTTCGGTATGCTCAAGACGCCGACGCTGAAGAACGCGCTGTTCGCGATCTCGCCCGAATTCCGCAAGATGCAGGTCGAAAAACTCGGCGCCGAGTTCGAGAATATCTGCGCTTCGTCGATCGAGACCACGCAAGTCGATACCGGTCCTTCCTCCGTCAGTTCGGCGGGCGGCGATGCCGGCGGCGGGCCGGTGAGCGAAGGCGAGGCGCTTGCCAAGTTCTCGATCGACCTCACCGAAAAGGCCAGATCAGGCGAGATCGACAAGATTGTCGGGCGCGATGCCGAAATCCGTCAGGTCGTCGATATCCTGCTGCGCCGCCGCCAGAACAACCCGATCCTGGTTGGTGAGGCCGGCGTGGGCAAGACCGCCGTGGCCGAGGGCTTTGCCCGCCGCATCGTCGATGGTGATGTGCCGCCGGTGCTGCAGGGCGTGACCGTGCGCTCGCTCGACATCGGGCTGTTGCAGGCCGGAGCCTCGGTAAAGGGCGAGTTTGAAAAGCGCCTGCGTCAGGTCATCGATGAAGTGGAATCGAGCACCAAGCCGATCATCCTGTTTATCGATGAAGCGCACACGCTGGTCGGGGCCGGCGGACAGGCGGGTACGGGCGATGCCGCGAACCTGCTCAAGCCGGCGCTGGCGCGCGGGCGGCTGCGGACCATCGCCGCGACGACCTATGCCGAATACCGCCAGTATTTTGAAAAGGACCCGGCGCTGACCCGCCGCTTCCAGACGGTCGACGTGGGCGAGCCCGATACCGACAATGCTGTGGCCATGCTGCGCTCGGTCGCGCCGATGATGGAAAAGCATCACGATGTCGTGCTGCTCGACGAAGCGGTGGAAGCGGCGGTGAAGCTGTCACAGCGCTATGTTCCAGCACGGCAATTGCCCGACAAGGCGGTGAGTCTGCTCGATACCGCCTGTGCGCGCGTTGCCGTTTCGCAACACGCCGTGCCCGCGCAGGTCGAGGATCGCCGCCGACGGGTCGAACTGCTTGAGGTTGAACGCGAGATTGCCGCGCGCGAACAGGCCGGCCAGTACCGCGAGGATGACCGTGTCGCCAAGATCGACGAACTGCTGATCGAAGCCCGCGCCGAATGCGTCGAGGCCGAGACCAAGTGGGACGCAGAGAAGGCCGCGCTGGAAGTCGTGAAGGCGGCGCGCGATGCGCTGACAGCCGCAGCTACGGTTCCCGCAGAAGAAGGCGCGGAAGAAGGCGCGGAGGCCGCGCCTGTGGCCGATACAGCGGAGCTCAAGGCCGGGCTCTATTCGGCGATTGCCGCTATGAAGGCGGCTCAGGGCGATGCGCCGATGGTCTTTGGCGTCGCCGATGCCGATGCCGTCGCCAGCGTCGTGGGCGATTGGACCGGCATTCCGGTCGGCCGCATGGTCAAGAACGAGATCGCCTCGGTCCTGACCATTGCCGACCAGTTGAAAACTCGCGTGATCGGGCAGGACGATGCGATGGATGCCATCGCCAAGCGCATCCAGACCAGCCGTGCCAAGCTCGACAACCCGAACAAGCCGGTTGGCGTGTTCATGCTCTGCGGCCCGTCAGGCGTCGGCAAGACCGAAACTGCGCATGTCCTCTCCGAACTGCTCTATTCGGGCGATGACAGCCTGATCGTCATCAACATGAGCGAGTTTCAGGAAGCGCATACCGTCTCGACGCTCAAGGGCGCTCCAGCCGGCTATGTCGGCTATGGCCAGGGCGGCGTGCTGACCGAAGCCGTGCGGCGGCGGCCCTATTCGGTGGTCCTGCTCGACGAGGTTGAAAAGGCGCACCCCGACGTCCACGAGATGTTCTTCCAGGTCTTCGACAAGGGCTTCATGAATGACAGCGAAGGCCGCTTCATCGATTTCAAGAACACGCTGATCCTGCTCACCAGCAATGTCGGCACCGAGCTGATCACGACGATGAGCGAAGACGAGGAAATGAAGCCCGAGACCGAGGCGCTGGCTCAGGCCCTGCGGCCCGATCTGCTCAAGACCTTCCCGCCGGCGCTGCTCGGACGCCTGATCGTGCTGCCCTATTACCCGCTGTCGCCCTCCATGTTGCAAGGCATCGTGCGCCTGCAGATGGGCCGCATCGTCAAACGCTTCCAGGAAAACCACGGCATCACGTTCAGCTATGGCCAGGAAGTGGTCGACCTCATCGTCTCGCGCTGCAACGAAGTCGCCAGCGGCGGCCGCGTGATCGATGCCATCCTGACCAATTCGATGCTGCCGGACATTTCGGTCAAGCTGCTCGAAAAGCAGATGGGCGGCGAAGTCGTGGAAACGCTCGACGTGACGGTCGAGGGGGATGGGTTTGTTTATAAGTTCGGGTGATAGGAAAATCAGCTTTTAATGGAGAATCCCATGTCAGAACGACAAGATGCGATCATGGCCTGCAAGATCATCATGAAGAAGAAATTCGGCGTAAGCATACCCACTGTCATCGTTGAGGCCGCCTATGATGCGACAACACGCTTCGCTCGTGATCCTGGAAAGAGAAGGCTGTCGCCAAGCAAGTTGATTGAGGAATATGCGATCAAGACTAAGGCCAATATGATCGTCGATACCCTGAAAACCAAATTCAATAATATCGCCTAAGGAAATAGCTATGCCGTTTATCGCAGTTCCTATCGCCTTGGCCCTTGTCGCCTGCATGCTTGTCATAAGAATCTATCTCAAGTCCGGTATGGAACTTGATGAGATTTTCAAGAAATTTGATGAAGACAAGGAATTCAAGGAAAAAGAGTAGACTCAGCTCCAACTTGGAGCCGCGCTCATTTGCAATTGCGATTGCGATTGGCGCGGCAAGAAGCAATTCGGCAGCCTTGCGCACAGCGGTGCCTGTCAGGCCGGGATGGAACACCGCCGGCAGACGTCATTTCGCGCTGCCTAGATCGATAACCAGATTGCCGCTGGCCGCATGTGCCGCGCCCGGGTTTTCCCGCGCCGGAAGCAATAGCCCGATCTGGGTGAGGTCATAGCGGCAGGGACCTCCTCCGGGCAGGCCGATCCGCACAAGCAGTTTGCCGGGCCGCGTGCCGACAATCGAGAAACGGCGCAGGATGTCATCAGGTACGGAATAGCAGGCCGTGCCCTCTCCGCGCCGCAGGGCTTCCAGCGCCGCGTCGAGGCCTTCGCCGGTCTCTCCGCGGGCATGGGCTATAAAAAATGGATCGCGGCGGAGTGCTTCGTTGATTGCAGGTGCCGGCACCAGTTCAATGAGCGAAATAGGTTGCGACCGGCGGGCCACTGGCTTCGTCATGTCGTAAGTTCTAAGGGTCGTCTCGCCGCCCGGATGGGCGGATTGCGGCTGATCAAGAAACGATTCGTCTCTGACCGACAGGTAAGGCCCGGTAAGCGCCGCCCAGCTGATCGAATGGCGCACGGTCGCTCGGCGGGCAATGGAACCCTTGTGCTGGGCGCGAAGCGATGCCGACAGCGAGAACACGGCGCGGGCACTTCTGGTGTCATGGATTCTGAGGTCCTTGCTGCCCCAAACCATGGCAAAGATCGGAGTTTGCGGCCTGGCGGCCTGGCGGCTGGGCGCAGTGTCTCCAAGCACGGCGGATTGCGGTGCCAAGACCTGTAGCGCAGCGAGGAAAGCTGCCCCCAACGCACGGGTACCACCTCTTTTCACCGCAAGGCTACCCTGAGCATCACTTCGAATGCTTCAGCATAGGCGGCAATGTCTTCAGCCTTGTCCAAGGCGTTGATGATCTTGCGAGCATTGACGTAATTGCACTTCAGGTCGTTGATGAATCGGCCGAGTCCGACCCCGGTGAAGCTGCCGTTAGTCATTCCGTAGACCATGACGTCGAAAGCAATATCGTATTCCAGGGCCTTTTCAGGGCTGTCGACCAACTGATCGCCGAGGAGCAGCTTCTTGCCCAGGCTTTTGTAATTGTTCTTCCAGGTCAACTGCACAAAGCCGCGCCCGCAGTACTTTGCACCGTCACCGGGCTCGGTATTGCCGTGGTCCTTGGCATTCTGCGGATTGTTGCCTTCAACGTCGTATTTCTTCTTGAAGTAGTTGGCCCCGCCGGTTTCCGTTATCGGCATAAAGGTGTGGCCGGTCTCGTGCTTGGTCGTTGCCAGCATGTATGCCGCCCAGCGAACATCAGAGACACGCGGATCGCCGGCAAGACGCGTTGCCAGCTGGATCATGGCGTCCACGCCCACGTCGCTGAACTGCTTCTGGTACCTGTCTTTGAGCATGTCGGTGTTCAGCGTGGCACCCAGCACCGCGCTCGAACTGCCAAACAGGTCGTCCTCCTTGATTGCCGGGGCCATTGCGTAAAGGCGCGCAAAGGTGGGCCCGGTCGGACCCATGAGGCCATCGACGACTTTCGTTCGCATGACTTCGCGCTGGAACTTTTCGATGCGGACAATCAACTCGTCGGAAATGAGGCCATCGATCGTTTGCGTCAGGAAGGGCGCGGTCGTGAAACTGGCGGACATGTAAAGTGGCAGCCCGAAACCCAACGATTCAGGAATTCCTGAATAGTAATCGACAGACGCCATAGGCTGGGTCGAATTTGCCGTGCGAAAATCCGAATGGCCAAGAAGAGTCCCGGCGAGGAAATTCCGCTGTCTGGGCGGGATGGCGGCAGAAATCGATCCCGGGGCGTTGCGCCGAAACAAGTCCTGAACAATGGCGACATCTGCCGGACGGTTCTTGCCACCCCTGCCGACAGATTCCCGAATCTTCATCCTCATGCCGTTTCAGCCCCAACAGTCAGATTGCGAAGAATGCATGCTGCGCGAAACCTAATATCAAGTCGATAGTGAAAGAGAAAAATGCTACTGGGACAAAGCAGGAAACATTTCGCTTGTGGTTCAATTCCGGCGGAGTTCTGATGGCTTTGGCATGGTCAGGTCACCCAAGTCTCAATTACTCAGGCTGAATGAATTGCCTTTCACCAAAACGTCGTTTCGCAAATAGAAAGCCCGAATGACCACATCCTATGACTCGGTCGCCTATCCATCGGCGACTTTTCCGCAGACCCATCCGGATCACCTGGCGCTCATCGCCCGGCTGCATGGGCTGGCGACGCCGGCTTTCGAACAGGCGCGGGTGCTCGAGATCGGGGGGGGCGACGGGTTCAATGCGATTGCGCTCGCTGCTGTCTGGCCGGGGGCGCAGTTTGTCAGCTTTGATTTGTCCGCTGAAGCGGTGAAGCGCGGGCAGGCGCTGGTGGCGGCTTCGGGGATGGCGAACGTGCGCGTCGAGCAAGGCGACATTCTCGACTTTGCGCGCGACATGGAGCCGGGGAGCTTCGATTACATCATCGCGCACGGGGTTTATGCCTGGGTGCCGCCGGTCGTGCAGCAGGCGACGCTGGACCTTGTCGGTCGGGCGCTTTCTGCAGATGGCCTCGCCTTCATCAGTTTCAACGCGATGCCGGGCGGCCATGTGCGCCGCGTGATGCGCGACATGCTGCTTCATGCCTTGCAGGATGTCGAAGCGATCGAGGACCGCATCGTCGCTGCCCGCGCCTTCCTTGAACGCTACGCCGAGCGCAAGGATGGTGACGACGCCGTGGTGCTCGCCATGCGCGCGCAAGCCGAGGCCATGCTGGGGCGGCCGGATGCCGTTCTGTTCCATGACGAACTGGGCGAATGTTTCGAGCCGGTATCACTGACCGGGATCAGCACGGATGCCGCCGCGCGCGGGCTGGAATTCCTCGCCGATGCCGGGCGCAACCGCCTGCGTGACGGGTTTCTGGCCGAGGATGCGCCAGACGATGCTGACACCAGCACTCAGGCCATTTTGCGGTGCGCGCAGGATGACGACTATGCCGCGATGCGCTTTTTCCGGCAGTCGATCTTCATCCGCGAAGGGCGTTCGCCCGCCCGCCGGCCCGACCTTTCCTGCCTGCCTGAATTCAGCGCGGCGGGACAGTTCAAATCCGATGGCGATGGCGGGATAAAGGTTCTCGGCGCTGAATTTGCCCTGCGCGATGAAGGATTGACGGCCTGGTTGCTGGCCCTGGGCGAAGGCTGGCCGCGCCATCGTCCGCTGAGCGAACTGGGTGACGATCCGGCGCGGTTCGAAGCCATTTTCCGCCTGTTCGCGATGGGCCTGATCCACCTTTCGAATGCCCCTGCGCCGTTCAGCCTGACAGCGGGAGAAAGGCCGGAGGCCAGCGCCTTGGTCCGCGCCCAGATTGCGCTTGGCTCGCCGCACGTCACGACACTGCATTTCGAGCAGATGGCGCTGGAGGACGAAGCCGCGCGCGGCCTGATCGCCGTTCTTGATGGCTCGCGGGGCAGGAGTGACCTTGAGCCTCTGTGGCAGGACTTGCCGCACGTGGCTGGCCTCACCCTCGATCAGGCACTGGAACTGATCGCCGCACAGCGGTTGCTGCGCGGGTAATCAGCCTGCGGGAACGGCGGTCGGCTTTGCGACAGGCGCTGGAGCAGCGGCGGGTCCGGCCGTTGGCTGGCCGAGCGTGGCTGGCGCAGCGGCTGGCGCGGTATCGGGTTCCTGATTGACGATGCGGAACCAGACCATGTCGGCCTGCCACCCTTCGCGCTTGGCATTGGCGAGGAAGGCGTCGCGCCACTGCGGGGTGCGGCTGGTCAGCGATGGCATGACCTGATCGGCAGGGATCTGGGATTTTCCGAAGATCACCAGCAGGCCGACAAGGCCGTCATTCCCTTGTTCCACCTTCAGGGTCACCGAACCGTCAGGCTCACGCGTGCCCATTCCCGGGCCAAGCTGGGCGTGCACTTCTTCTATCGACTTGGCGAACACGCCTGCTGTTGCCGCAGCATCGGGATCGATACCGCCTAGCACCAGATTGCCGGACATGACCTCCGCCGAAAGCCGGATTTGCGGGATGGCCACGACGGCGCCGTTCATTTCGGCCTGGGCCGTCCGTTCGAACTGCGGCTGATCCGATGAGATGTCACCCCCGCGTTGCGACTTGATCGGGCGATAGGCATCGAGCAGCGTGCAGACCGATTGCGGAGCCGGCATGACGTTTTCGAAACTGATCGCGGAAACGTCCAGCTTGGCCGCGACGAGCGCGTCCGAAATCGCCTTCTGCGCGGCGGCACCGTTGCCGGCCACGCCCTTGAAGGCGATCGTCACCTTGTCCCCTTCGACCTGCATCTGCTGCACATCCAGCCAGGTGCAGTCGAGCCCGGGCAAGACTGCGCCCAGCGCCTGCTGCGCCCGGTCCTGCGGCGGCACCGAAGCGGCGGCCACAGCGGCTTCCTGCGGCTTGTCGTCACCACCGGAAAAGCCCCAGATCGTGCCAAGCAGGAGCAATGCGCCGATCGCTCCGCCAGCAAAAGGCAAAGGCCGCGCCTTGGCAAAGGCAATCGCCTTGGCCGCCCAAGCCGGCATTTCGCGCGCCGGCTTTTCCGCCTTGGCCGCCACGGGCGGGGGTGTGGGGGCCGGGCCGGCGCCACTGCCGATGCGGTCGAGTGCGTCCAGCACGTCAGCCATTGATCGCAGGCGCTTTTGCGGGTCGGCCTGGACCATGCCGGCGAGCACGCCTTGCAAGGATGACGGCGCACCGCTGACATCCACGCCCTGCCGCCGCCGATCGACGGCATCGACCAGCGTTGCTCCCATGTCGACATTGCGGCGGTTGGCGACGGCGAGAATGACCAGGCCAAGGCTGTAGACATCGCTCCACGGACCAACGTCGCGGCCGAAATCGCCGAGCTGCTCGGGCGCCACGAAGGTCAGCTTGCCGGCAAAGCCATCGCCGACAATCGTCGCCTTGCCAGGGTCGAGATCCTTGGCGATGCCGAAGTCGATCAGGCGCGGCTGGTTGATGTTGCCACCGGCAAGGATGACGTTGTCGGGCGAAATGTCGCGGTGGACCGCGCCGAGCGAGTGGGCCACGCGCAGTCCGTCTGCCAACTGCCGGATCAGCCCGGTCAGGCTTTGCGCGTCATTCGGCACCTTGGCCAATACGTCGCTGAGGTTCGTGCCCTCGATATATTCGGTGACGATGTAGAGGATGCCGAGCTGCGGGTCCTGCCCAAGCAGGCGGTAACTGACCACGGCGGGATGCGAAACGCGGGTCAGCGTGGTCGCTTCCTTGCGGAACATGGCCTGGACATTGGGATCGGCGACGAGCGCGGGCAGGATGACCTTGATCGCCACTTTCTCGTCAGGGTTGTTGACGTTAACCCCTTCATAGACCTCGCCCATGCCGCCGCGCGCAATGAAGCGGCGGACCTCGTAGATGTGGTTGAGCACGTCGCCGACACGCAACTGACCATCGCGCGGCTTCTCGCCGGTAGGTGATGGGGCAGGCGGTGGAGCCGGGGGCGGCGGTGGCGGTGAGAACGACGGCGGGGGCGGCGCAGCAGACACGGGCGGCTGGCTCTCGCCATGGCCCGGCACGCTCGTTCCCGGTGAGGTGAAGGGTGCGAAGATCGTTTTGGGATCTTCGGGTGGATCGTTGTCGGAACCGCTCACAGATCGGCCCCTTCCTGCGGCTCGGCGGTCGACCCGAAGACGAGCTGAGTGCGTTCATGCGCCTGGACGACGATCACCGTAACATTGTCCTTCGCCCCGACCTCAAGACAGCGTTCGATCAAGCGGTCGGCGCTTGCCGTGAATTCCGATGTAAGCAGGATATCGCGGATTTCGCCCGAATGCAGCACGCCGTGCAGTCCGTCGCTGCACAGCAGGAACAGGTCGCCCGAATGGAACTTGTCAGTGATGCCTTCCAGCTCGAGCGCATCCTCTACGCCCACGGCCTTGGATAGCACGTGCGACATCGGATGGCTCTCCGCCTCTTCCGGGGGGAGGATGCCGCGCGCAATCATGGCCTGGACCTGCGTGTGATCGGTGGTCAGCTGCAGCAGTTCGCCGCCGCGCAGCAGGTAGGCGCGCGAATCGCCGGCCCAGACAATGCCGAAGGCGTCACCCGAAATCGCGAGGCTGACGACGGTGGAGCCCATCGTCTTGCCTTCCGAAACGCCGCGCTGGAAAATCGTGGCATTGGCGCTGTGGATGGCATTGCTGACCGCTTCGAGCAGGCTTTCCAGCCCCTCACAATCGGGGAGTTCGGAGAAGGACTCGGCAATCTGCTTGCTCGCCCAGTCGCCGGCGGAATGGCCGCCCATGCCATCGGCGACGACCCATACCTTGAGGTCGGGCACGACGGCGAACAGGTCCTCGTTATGATCGCGGACCGATCCGGTGTCAGTGCTCGCCTGCCAGTCGAGCCGGTATTCGCGCGCCGTCATGCCAATTGCCCAGTCACAGCAATCATTTCCTCGATCAAGCTGACCGGAACCGTTCCGGACAGGTGCGGGGTGGGGCTTGGCAGGGTCTCTCCGCCGTCAAGCCACCAGCCTTCGCCGGGTTCAGTCGCGGCCTCTGCATCGCCATCGCATGCGCCTGGCAAGGCCTCTGCTTCCGCCATCAGGCGGTCGACCGGCCACATTTCCGGGATGGCGCGGAACAGCAGGTCTTCGCAGGCCCGGGCACCCGCCGCCGCTTCGCCGGGCGAGGTGCTCTGGCGGGCAAGGAAGATCGGGAACAGTCGCTCGGCGCGGTCCATCGACGGGGCCAGCGCGCCGCCAAGGTAGCTGCCGCCCGCCGCAATGACGCAGCGCCATGGCGGAGCGGAGAGGAACCCGTCGCGGTAGCCCTCGCCAAAGCGTTGCTGGGCAGCCTGGACCGACCCGGACAAGGCCGTATCGAATTCGGTCTGCTGATCAGCCGTCATGCCCCGGCAAATGAAATCGCCGTGGGCCGGAAGCTTGCCGAAGATCACCGCGCCGGTCACAGCGTTGCCGGGCAGCGGAAAGACCAGATGCCGCCGCGGTTGAACGGGTTGCTCGTCCCGGAAATGGTAAAGCGCAGCGCTGCTGACATACCCTTGCGGGTGGTGAACTTGGCGACAAACTGCATGTCGCTGCTCTTTGTCTGCGGCGCGGAATCGACGAGGCGGAAGATCGCCCATGGGCCTTCCTGCTCCAGCCTATCGACTTCCTGCCCGGCGGTGAAGAAGGCAATGTGCGCTTCGGGCGCGCTGGCCTGGGGCAGCCATTGCATCGACTTTTCCGAACGGTCACCCTGCATCAGGCGCTGCGGCGAAGCGCCCGCGCTGAATTCGACCGCATCCGCGCCGCCGCCAAGGCTGACGAGGCCGATCTTGAACGGCAGGCCGGTGACGATCAGGTCACGGATCAGCGGCGTTTCAGCGAACTGTTCGGCGCTGCCGGGATCAAGCGCCGCGGCCACCGGATCGTCCATGTTCCAGCGCCACACCGGGCCGCTGGTGACCATCATCTTCGCCAGCCGGTCGCGGACGAAGGTGTCCATCAGGCTCCCGTTGCCAAAGAATTGCACCACCTGACGCAGGTCTGCGTCAGCCGGTGCCGCAGCGAAAAAAGGGTAGCGGTCTTGGACCACCCCCTGACATGCCGGGAGGACTGTGGTGGCATAGGCCTGCGATACCGCTCCCTGTATCGCTGAGGTCTGGGCGGAACTGCCGCCCTTGGCAGTTTCACTGACGAAGGATTGCAGCATGGCCGGCGCGGTGGCCCCGGCCGCCTGCACGCCGGCTGTGCCTTGCGCCATCTGCGATTGCATCATGTCGCCGGCACCGCCGACGGTTGCAGTCCGACCAGCAAGAACCGCCTGCCCTGCCGTGCGGACAGCATCGATGAACTGGTCAATCGGGGCGACAGCGGCGGTGCCATCGCCGACGTAGATGTGCAGGTCCTTGAAGGCGCGGGTGATTTCGGTCCCGGCATCAGTCTGCGCGCTGGCGGTGGGCATGACCTGCGCGGCGTTGCCCATGCGTTGGGTGATCGCATTCTTGGCCATATTGGTTGCCGCCTGCGTCCCACCGGTGAACAGCGTGTTCTTGCGCACTGCCAGCAGCATCTGCTTCCACGGCGATGGCGACTTGGTGAAGGCACCGAAGGCGGACAGATCGCTGAAATAGGCAGCCGGCACCATGGCCTTGACCACGCCTTCCCACTGGGCGTTGTATTCGGTGGCATAGGCCGCCGCGACGCCCGGACGCACGGTCGAGATCTGGGCGTTGATCGACGAGGTATTGGCCTCCTGCCCCAAGACCCAAAGGTCATCCTCAAGGTTCTTCTGCACGGTCAGGATGCCGGGCTGGTAAACCTTTTCAAAGCCGTCGCGGGTGAAGAAATAGGGCACCTGCAATTGCAGCACGGCATCGGGATTGGCAAAGGCCACGGCATCGCCGCCGGTCAGGATCGAGGCTGCCGTCCAGTTCGCGCCCTGCTGCGCCATGCCCTTTTGCCGCAGGATGGCATAGGCCAGCTGCGCGATGGTGATGTTCTGCAAGGCCACCCGGCCCGCCTGGACCACGTTGTTGTCAATCGGCGGCGTGCGGTTCTGCCACGCCAGGTTGAGGTCGGTATCGCCCAGCATCGCATCAAGGTGCAGCGCCAACCGCTTGCGCGTGTCGGCGCGGTCAGGCCCGGCAAGCGAAACCGCTTCCCAGTCGTTCTGCACCCACGATTTGACCGAAGCCTTCTCGATCCCGCCGGGCCGCTTGCCGCCCAGCATCAGGTAAACCTTGAGCGGTTCATAGACCTGCATGGGATTGGCGATGTTTTCCTGAATCGCCGCTTCCGAACGCAGCAGCAGGCGCGGCAGCATGATGCGGCGGAGCGCGTCCATATAGGCTTCGCGGGCATTGGTGGCGTGGCCAGACTGGAACAGGCCGAAGCGCATCAGCAGCGGCGGTCCGCCAGCCTGCTGATCGGCATAGCCCTGCGACAGGGTCCGCAGCTTGTCGAGAATGGGCAGGGCTTCTTCAAAGCTGGCATCGCTGGCGCTGACTTGCCGCATGTCCAGCCCGCGGTCCTTGATCAGCTTCTGCACTTCAGTGGCCTGCGCGGTCAGTTCGTCCTGCAATGTCATGTTGCGCCATGTGCTGATGCCCCAGAGGACGAGCGTAAGCAGGGTAATAGCCGCGATGCCGCCCAGCGCCATGGTAAGGCGCGAGCGCAGCCGCAGCCGCGCAGAGGGATCCAGCTGGACCAGTCCCGCTTCGGCAAAGATGACTTCGCCCAGCAGGCGGTTGAGGAAATAGGTCTTGCCGCTGCCGCCCACCGCAGCGGTGTTGGGCTGATCATAAACGTCGGCAACCCCGGCGAGCAGCCGGTCAAGCGGCGCGCCGTTCTGCACGCCGCTGGTCAGGTAAACACCGCGCAGCACGCCGCCGGGTACATCATTGGCCGGGAAGGCGCCTTCAATCAGCCGGACCAGCCGCGATCGCAGGGTGTTGACCTGTGCCGGGAAGCCGAGGATCAGGCTGCGGCGCATGGCGTCGTTTTCTTCGGACAAGCGCTTGGCCTGCCGATCGCTGATCGCCTGCGAGATGTCGTCGAAGGCAAAGGTGATGTCTTCGGTCTTGGGCAGGCCCTTGGCGAACGAGAAGGTATGGCCCAGCACCGCGCGCCGGCCTTCGACGTCAAGGTCTTCGAAGAATTCGATGAAGCCGGCGATAAGGTCGGCCTTGGTGATCATGAAATAGACCGGCGCGGCCACTTCCAGCCCGGCGCGCACTTCCATCAGGCGGCGGCGGATGGCGCCGGCATGGGCATCAATCTGGGCGCGGTCCGCCTTGAGCAATTCGTCCGCGCCAATCGCGACGAGGATGCCGTTGACCGGCTGCAACGGCCGGTTGCGCTTGAGCAGGCCAAGAAAGCTGTGCCACGCCTTGGAATCGGCGGCGGCATCGGAATCCTGGCTGGTATAGCGCCCTGCCGTGTCGATCAGCACGGCTTCATCGGCGAACATGAAGTCAAGGTTGCGGGTGCCGCCCACCCCCTTCATCGCCTGATCGCTGAACGGGAACCGCAGGCCGGAATTTTCCAGCGCCGTGGTCTTGCCCGCGCCGGGCGGGCCGATGATCACGTACCACGGCCGCGAATAGAGATAGCCCTTGCGCTTGCCCGATGCCGTCTTGAGGCTGGCCAGCGCCTCGGCCATGCGTTCGGCCTGCAGGCGCTGTTCGCCGTCATTGGCCCCGGCTCCGGCGCTTTGCGCAATGCCGTCAGCCAGTTCGGCCTGCGCCTTTTTCTGGCTCCGCACACGGAGGAAGGCCAGCAGGCCCCAGACACCAAGGATCAGCGCGACCAGCGGCCAGCGCACCCACCAGATGCGGAACGGCGCGGCCACCAGTGGCAGGCCAAGACCGAAGACCAGCAGCAGCAGTACCGTTATGAGGACGGATACCGTCCACCAGTTCGTGAAGAAGGATTTGATCTTCGCCATCTGTGGCCTCAATTCTGGCGTGGAATGACGATTTCGACCCGGCGATTGAGCGATTTGCCCGCTGCCGTGTCGTTGCTTTCGATCGGGCGGCTGTCACCAAAGGCCTGAACCTCGATCCGTGACTGGTCGCTGATCTTCTTGGCGATGAGCAGCGCCACCGTATTTGCCCGCGCGCCCGACAGCGCGACGTTGTCGGTAAAGGCGAGCGACTTGATCGCATCGCTGTCCGTATGGCCTTCGATGGAGATCTTGCCCTTTTCGGTTTCCAGCGCCTGCCCGATCTTCTGGAACAGCGCCTCGCGGCCCGGTTCAAGCTGGTCGGACGCCGATGAGAACAGCTGGCCGACCGTGGTCCGCACGCGCACGGTGGAGGCGTCTTCCTCTACCTTGACCAGACCCTGCTTGATCTCGTCGGCCCGGAATTCCTTGAAGCGCATCGACTGGCTGCCCGCTGCAGGGGGTGGCATGGGGGCACCGATGCGGGTCAGCGAAAGCCGCTCGGTCGGGTTGACCTGGGCAATGGCGATGCGCGATTCCTCTCCCGTTGCCTTCAGCACCAGTAGCAGGATGATGAATGTGGCGAGCAGCACGCCGGCGGCAACCGCCGCGGCAAGGCCGATGTAGCTGAGGAAGCCGACCTTCTGGATCGGGGCCTTTTCGCCGGTCCAGTTCTGCACCAGCACCTGGTTTGACAGGCTGCGCGAATGGTCCATCGCCGAATAGAGCTGCTGCATGATTTCATGCAGGCGGCGCTTGCCATCGGGCAGATGGCGGAAGCGGCCTTCGAAGCCGGCGGCGAGGCAGGCGTGATAGAGTTCGATCAGTTCGCCGTGCTGGGCCGGGCGGGCCAGCATGTCATCGACCAGCTGCCAGAAGCGGTCGCCGCCGATGTTTTCATGGAAGGTCTGGACGACCATCGAATTGCGCGCCCACCTGGCGGCTTCCTGTTCGGCGCCGGGCAGGTTCTGCACGATATCGTCAAGCGCGGAGCAGACTGCATACTTGGCGCGCTGGCGCGTTTCATCAGGGTAGAGCCCGGCAATCGCGCGGTCGAAATTGACGACGGCTTCGGTCGCCTTGGCGTGGAATTGTTCGAGCGGCGCGCGGGCACGGCCGCAGCGGATGCTTGCCGCGAGTGCGAGGATCGGTCCGGCTTCCAGCATCAGGCCGTTGCGGACCTGCTGCTGCACTTGCGGTTTGGGCACGTCGTCCGAAAGGAGGGAGCGCGCCGGGTTGATCGCGGCATTGGCCATATAGCCGCCCGCCGGAGGCGCGGCAGGGTTGGCCGCGCCCCAGCCGGCATTCTCCTGCGGCGGAGGCATCGGCGAGCCGAGCGGACTGCCGAACGGTCGTTCGGGAACGCCCGATCCAGCCGGCGCGCCCAGCGGGCTGCCGCCCTGACGTAGCTCGGTTCCGCCGGGTTTCAGGCCTTGCAACGGCGATGGCCGAAAGACCGTGCGGTTGCCGTTGTTGTTGTCGTCGCTTCCGGTCATCGCTCGGACCTCTTGACGCACCACAGCTCTATCTTGAGATTGGGTAGCATATTATTGGGATCGGCGACATGCAGCCCAAGCGCGGAGGCACGCGCGAAATCGCGCCATTCGGGCACGCCGCGATCAAGCTCGAAATAGACGTAACCGGGCAGCACGCGCAGCTGTGCCGGCGGGGTTGGCGTGTGGCGCAACGGGATGCCCGGCAGCGAGGCATGGACGATGGCGTGCATGTTCTGCCCCGCGCCGACCTTGGCGAGGTTGGGGAACATCGCGCGCGCCTGCTCGAGGTTGCCGGCCGTGTTCACCGCGAGGTAGAAATAGCCATACTGATACAGCGCATGGTCGCGGATCACCGAAACGAAAGACCCCGGCTCGCTCTGTTCCAGCGGCAACTGGATTGCCGAACGCGGCGCATCGAAGGCCAGCATGGTCTGCAGCAGGTCGATCACCGGTTCGAAAGTGACCTGCAGGTTTTCGTGATCATAGGCCGGGAAGGGCGGTGCGCGGCGCTCTGGCCGGGCCAGCGTGGCGATCTCTCCCGCCATGGACACGAGCTGTTCGTAGAGCCGCTCGGGATGGACCGAAGGCAGCGCCTCAAGGTGGCGCAGCAGCGGGCCCCAGCGGTTGAGCGCCTGCAGCAGGAGGAAGCTGGCAAAGGTTTCCGCGCCGCCATCGGTCGCCTCAACCGCGCGCAGCGCCAGTTCCTGCGAGCGCTGGTCGCTGCGGTTGGCGATATCGTTGAGGTAGCCCTTGAGCTGGGGGCTCGAGCGGATGTCCAGCGTCGGCGGAATGTACCGATCATCGAACATCAGCTTCTTGTTTTGAAGTTCGCGCACCTTGGCAAGGCCGAGGCAGACGCGGCCATAGGTCTGGTCGCGGGTGACGCCGAAGTTGAGGTTCGGACGGCCGAACTCCACCGCTTCGCGCACACGCTCGCCCGAAAAGCTGTCCGCCACCTCGTGTTCGTCGACCAGAAAGCGGACATCGGCCCCGGCGCTGTCGCTCTCGGCAAATTCGACCGAGCCGATCTGCGTTGCCGGAACGGTCAGATAGACGATGGCATCGCGCGAATCGGCGGGCAGGTCGATCGGCGGCGGCAGGGGCATCTGGTCCGGGAACGAAAACGTCGTTCCGTCCGGCAACACGCCTGAACAGCGTGAAACGGCGAACTTACCCAGGGGGGCCATCGATTCATCGATCTGCAGCTCGGTAATTCCCCAAGGATAGGGATGGCTGCCTTCAATGCGCAGATTAAGATTCCAGTCGTTGAACCGGTCCTGCTGCTGAAAATGTTGTGGCCGCAAGAACATGCCTTCGCGCCACGCCACTCTTCCGCCGGCAAACATTCAA
>NZ_JANPGP010000111.1:0-2177 GCF_031424035.1 Novosphingobium sp. | reverse complement strand
TCATTGCGCCCCTGATCGCGCTCTATCTGGCGGTGGTGCTACTTGGCGAAACGGTTGGGCGGCATAGCATCATTGCGTCGATGCTCGGCCTTTGCGGTGTGGCGGTGCTGCTGGCCGCTCGAATCGGGGCGGGGGGCGAGCGTCATCTGGACGGGGTCGCGGCGATCCTAATTTCCGCAATATTCTATGCGTGGAACATCATCCTGATGCGGCAACAGGCGCTGCTTGCGCCACCCAGCGAAGTCGCGTTCTTTCAGAACATCACGGCGGGCCTTTTTCTGCTGCTGGCGTTGCCAATTGTGTTGTTGGTCGCGCCATCGATCTTTCACGTTCCGGATGCGTCTCACTGGCCGATGCTGATCCTGTCGGCGGCGCTCGCATACTGCTCCCTTTTCCTGCTCAGCTGGGCCTATTCGCGGGCGGAGGCGCAGGTGCTGGTGCCGGTCGAATACACCGCGTTCGTCTGGGCGGCGATCATGGGGGCCATCTTCTATAGCGAGGCGGTGACGGCGAGTACGGTTGCCGGGGCGGTGCTTATCGTGACGGGATGCATCATTGCGGCACGTGGCGGTCGACCCGACACGGCGAAACTGGAAGCGGCTTTGTGACGCCGCTGCGCACGACGCTGACGCCCGCCCATTTGCTGCTCGCCATTGCGGTGATGGCGGTGTGGGGCAGCAACTTCGTGGTGATAAAGTTCGCCCTGGCGCATTTGCCGCCGCTGTTGCTGGGTGCGCTGCGCTTCACCGCTGTGTTCCTGCCTGCCGCGTTTTTCCTGAAGCGGCCTCAGGCGTCATGGGCCAATCTTGCCGCCTATGGCGTGCTGATCGGCGCTGGGCAGTTCGGCGCGCTGTTCATTGCCCTGCGGGCCGATGTCACGCCGGGGCTCGCCTCGCTGATCATGCAGATGCAGGTCTTTTTCACGATCGGACTGTCGATGTGGCTGACCGGTGAGCGGTTGCAGGCGGTGCAGGTCGTGGCGTTGTTGCTCGCGGTGGCGGGGATCGCCGTGATTCTGACGCATACCGGCGGCAGCATTACGCTGCTGGGGCTGGGTCTGCTCCTGATTGCCGCGCTCAGCTGGTCGGGCGGCAATATGGTGTCGCGCGCGGCCGGGAAAGTGGACATGCTCGCCTATGTCGTCTGGTCGAGCCTGTTCGCGGTGCCACCGCTCTTCGCGCTCGCCTTCGTGTTCGAAGGACCAACCGCCATGCTCAACGGCGTCCGCGACGCCGATGCCGTGACCTGGGCAGCGGTCGCGTGGCAGGCCGTCGGCAACGCGATGTTCGGCTATGGCGTATGGGGCTGGATGCTGGCGCGCTACCCGGCAGCAAGCGTTGCACCGCTCGCGCTGCTGGTGCCGGTGTTCGGGATGACCGCGTCGGCGATTATCCTGGGCGAGCCGATGCAGGCATGGAAACTGATCGCGGCGGCGCTGGTCATGTCTGGCCTCGCGCTTGGCATCTTGTGGCCACGCATTGCGCAGCGTTTTGTCCAAGGGGAACCGGTATGACCATGACCATCCGGCGCGCGGGGCCGGCCGATCTCGACCTGATCATCGGCTTTATCCGCGCGCTGGCCGAATATGAGCGGCTGGCCGACCAAGTACGGCTCGATCCGGCGGTGTTGAAAGGTCATCTGTTCGGAGACGCGCCCAAGGCCGAGGTCGTCATTGCCGAAGCCGATCACGCGCCGGTCGGCTTTGCGCTGTTCTTTCACAATTTCTCGACGTTCGAGGGTCGCCCCGGAATCTATCTCGAGGATCTTTTTGTCGCGCCCGAGGCGCGCGGATCAGGGGCCGGGAAGGCACTGTTGCGGCATCTGGCGCAACTTGCGCTCGACCGCGGCTGTGCGCGACTCGAATGGTCAGTGCTCGATTGGAACGAGCCCGCGATCAGCTTCTACCGGTCGCTCGGTGCCGAGACGATGGACGGATGGGCGGTCAATCGTGTGACCGGCAACGCGCTGACCACGCTCGCAGGTTAGGCCTTCGCCGCGTCGTACGCTGCGATTGCCTCAAGCACCACTTGCCGCGCTTCGTCGGCATCGCCCCATTTGCCGACGCGGACCCATTTCTTGGGCTCCAGGTCTTTGTAATGGGTGAAGAAATGCTCGATCTGCTGCATGACGATGGCGGGCAGATGTTCCTTTTCGTCGACGTTCTCATAGTAAGGGAA
>NZ_JANPGP010000110.1:0-106681 GCF_031424035.1 Novosphingobium sp. | reverse complement strand
GAGGACATGCAGAAGGGCGACAACGATGAAAGCGGTGATCCGATTACCGGATACCTGTTGGTCAGCGTAAGCCATTCAGACGCATCACTCCAAAATTACTGTCCCAGGACATCTGAAGCCAGACACCCCTCTCCTCCCCAGCAGGCCCGCAAAGAGCGGACACACCGGGGCCGAATCGTTAATTTCCGCCCTGCCGGTCATTACGGTACCCCAGTCGGGTCCCGAAGCCCCGACGGGCGAACCTTGTGGCCTTGTTGTTTTCTTAGGCCAACGTTTCCGCGAGCTTTAACGCCGAGTCCAAGGGTGCGCAACGCCTTAATCCATCCTGTTTATGTGTTAACCCATGATTCACGGAAGTTAAGGGCAAAACTAATGGGCCGGTGCCGCAAACCGCCGGAATCGCGTAGGTCCGTCGAATCGGCTGGAGGTATTACAATGATGACGAAGCACGGAACGCGTACCGGGTTGGCCCTCGCCGGCGCTTTTTGCCTGGGATTTTGCACAGCCTTTCCTGCCGAATCCCGCGCCGCCGAATCACCGCAGCCCATCGCGTCCACGGCTGGTCTTTCTGCGCCGAGCTATGCCGACATCGCCGACCTGGCCGATCACGCCCAGCTGGTACTGCGTGCGAAAGTGAAGAAGGTGGCCGTGCTCAAGCCCGAGCAGGGCGCCGCATCCCGTCCGGGCATGGCGCGCATCTATGTCGAGGCGGTGACCGAGAACCTGCTCACCGGTCCAGCGGCAGTGGGGGAAGCGTTGCGGTATCTCGCGGACGTCAGGCTTGATGCCAAGGGCAAGGTGCCCAAACTGGCGAAGCAATCGGTGCTGCTGTTCGCGGGCCATGTGAAGGACCGGCCGGGCGAGATTCGCCTCGTCGCGCCTGATGCTCAGATCCTGTGGGACCCCGCGACTGACGCAACATTGCGGCAGGTCCTGCGCGAGCTTTACGGTCCTGATGCCCCGCGCCGCGTGACCGGCGTGCAGGAAGCGATCCACGTCCCTGGCACTCTGGCTGGCGAGGGTGAGACGCAGATCTTCCTCAAGACCGATGATGGCGAGCCTGCTTCGATAACCGTGCTGCACCATGCCGGCGCGCCGACGCACTGGGGCGTCTCGTTTTCCGAGATCGTCGCGACGACCGGGCTGCCGCCCAAGCGCGACACGCTGGTATGGTATCGCCTTGCCTGCTTCCTGCCGCGCAGCCTGCCGCCGGGTGCCAACCTTTCGGCCACGGACACTGACAAGACGGCGGCAGTAAGTGACTACGTCAAGGTGTTATCTGACCTCGGATCCTGCCCCCGCATTCGCAGGTAATATAGCGGGGCTAGAAATCGCGTCCGCTCTGCCCTAGGGCGCGGGCCGAAAAGGCAGGGATTACTCATGGCAGAGCCGCTTCGCATCGCATTGGCAGGACTTGGCACGGTTGGCGCGGGCGTCATTCGTCTGGTTGAGGCCAATGCCGCCCTGATTGCCCGCCGCGCCGGACGGCCGATCCAGATCGTCGCCATTTCCGCCCGTGACCGGTCAAAGCGGCGCAGCGTCGATATCACGCCCTATACCTGGGAAGACGACATGGTCATCCTCGGCGAGCGTGCCGATGTCGACGTGGTGGTCGAACTGGTGGGCGGGTCCGACGGCTCGGCCCTCGCCTGCGCACGCACGACGATCGAAGCCGGCAAGGCGCTGGTCACCGCCAACAAGGCAATGATCGCCCACCACGGCCTCGAACTCGCCAGCAAGGCCGAGGCGGCCAAGGTGCCGCTCAAGTTCGAAGCAGCGGTCGCCGGCGGCATCCCGGTGATCAAGGGCCTGCGCGAAGGCGCGGCAGCGAACGAATTTGAGCGGGTCTACGGCATCCTCAACGGCACCTGCAATTACATCCTCTCAACCATGGAAGATACCGGCCGCGATTTCGCCGATGTCCTCGCCGAGGCTCAAGCCAAGGGCTACGCCGAGGCCGATCCCGCCTTTGACATCGAGGGCACCGACGCGGCGCACAAGCTGTCGATCCTCGCCGCCATCGCCTTTGGCACGGCGGTGGACTTCCGCTCGGTCGAGACCACCGGCATCACCCGCATACTTGCCGCCGACATCGCGCAGGCCCGGACGCTGGGCTATGTTATCCGCCTGATCGGCATGTCCGAGACCGATACCAACGGAGACGGCGTCGAGCGCCTGTTCCAGCGCGTCCAGCCGCACCTCGTGCCGTTTGATCATCCGCTGGCCCATGTTGACGGCGCGACCAATGCGGTTGTCGCCGAGGGCAACTTCTCTGGCCGGCTGCTGTTCCAGGGCGCCGGCGCTGGCGATGGGCCGACGGCCAGCGCGGTCGTGGCCGACCTTATTGATATTGCCCGCGGTGAGGCTGGACCGGCCTTCTCGGTCCCGGTCGAGGAACTGCTGAAGATGGAGGCGGCCCACACCGGCCACCGCCGCAGCCGCTCCTACGTGCGCTTCCTCGTCGCCGACCGTCCCGGCGTGCTGGCCGAGATCACCGCCGCCATGCGCGATGCCGGGGTGTCGATCGAAAGCCTGATCCAGACCGGCCGCGCCGACAGCGGCGGCGAAGTTCTGGTGTCGCTGGTCACCCACGAAGGGCCGGAAAGCGCAGTCAGCGAAGCGCTGCGTTTGCTCGAAGGATCAGCCAGCCTGACCCAGCCGCCGCTCGTGATGCACCTGCTGGGTTCTTAGCCGAGCCTCAGCGGTCGCGGATTTCACCCTTGGCGACCTTTTCCGCATCCGAACCCTTGGGCGGCAGCGGGATCGCCTTGACGTCGATATAATAGATCGGCGGCGGCGCCGAACCAAAACCAATGCAGCCCTTGTTGCCGGTCTTCTTGCATGAAGGCGGGCCGACATCGGGCGCGCGCGGCAAGCCATCGTCGGTGCGCTCTTCCTCGTCCGGCACGCGCACGTCCGAGCCATCGTCCTTGCCGCAGACCTGAATTTCGCCGTTCGGGCCGAGTCCCGAGCAGGCGCGCCTTTTGCGCGTGGCGGTGACCGAAAGGTTCATCGGCCCGGTGGGTTCGGCGTTAGCATCGGCACTGCTCTCAGCCGCCTGATCCTGAGGCGCATCGGCCTGCTGCGCCAGTGCCGGCTGAGTCCAGAGGGACAGCGCGAAAGCGAGGAGTGCCAGCCGCCAGTTCAACATTCTCGACAAACGATCTTCCCCGCTTTAAGCGCCGCGCCCAACACTTTCGTACAAAACCGCATTCCCCTTCATCATTTGAACACGGACTGAACATGACCGCAACTCCCGCAAGCACCGTTCTCGACCGCGTCCTCGTCCTCGAAATGGTGCGCGTCACCGAAGCCGCCGCGATTGCCGCCAGCAAGCTCATTGGCCGCGGTGACGAGAAGGCGGCCGATCATGCCGCTGTCGAAGCCATGCGACTGGCCTTTGACGACCTCGCCATCGACGGAACGGTGGTGATCGGCGAAGGCGAGCGCGACGAAGCGCCGATGCTGTTCATCGGCGAAAAGGTTGGCGGCGCGCAGGGCACCGGTCCGAAGATCGACATCGCGCTCGATCCGCTGGAAGGTACGACCATCACTGCCAAAGCCGGCCCGAACGCACTCGCTGTTCTCGCCTGCGCCGAAGAGGGCAACCTGCTGAACGCGCCGGACGTCTACATGGACAAGCTGGCGGTCGGACCGGGCTATCCCGAAGGCATCATCAGCCTCGCCAAGAGCCCGACCGAGAACGTCAAGGCCGTGGCCGCCGCCAAGGGCGTAGAGCCGAGCGAAATCATCGTCTGCGTGCTTGACCGTCCGCGCCACACCGACCTGATCGCCGAGCTGCGCGGCCTCGGCTGCGGCGTCGTGCTGATCGGCGATGGCGACGTTGCCGGCGTGATCGCGGTGACCAACGAAGACACCACGATCGACCTCTACATGGGTTCGGGCGGCGCGCCGGAAGGCGTGCTGGCCGCAGCCGCGCTGCGCTGCGTTGGCGGGCAGTTCAACGGCCGCCTGCTGTTCCGCAACGAGGATGAGCGCGCCCGCGCCCGCAAGTGGGGCATCGACGATCTGAACAAGATCTACACCCGCGACGAACTGGCCAAGGGCGACTGCATCTTTGCCGCTACGGGCGTGACCGACGGTTCGCTGCTCGACGGGGTGAAGCGCCGCAAGGACGGCACCATGACGACGCACACGGTCGTGATGCGCGCCAGCACCGGCACTGTGCGCTGGGTGAAGGCCGAACACCGCAAGGTGTAATGGCCGCAAAGTGTAATAGCCGGCACCTCAGCGCCCAGGCATCACCATTCGCTGCGCCCGCGGAACAGGACCGCGACGACTTGCCGGGCCAGCTTTTCGTGCTGCTCGGGATTGCCGTAGTCTTCAGCGTACTGGTCGATCATGCTGCCCAGCATAGCGATGAAGAACCGGGCGATGGCCTGCGGGTCCTTCGCCGTGAAGCCTTCGATGTGGCCGTATTCGGCGATCTCGCCGGTGACTTCCTCGATCATCGGTTCGCGCATGAACCGGTCCAGTTCGCGGGCAATCCGGCCAGCTTCACCTGTGGTGCCGTGGATCAATCGTGACGTGGCGAGAATGTCGGGATGGTTTCCCACCGCCAGAATCTTGCAGGCAAGACTGACAAGTCGCTCTTCAAGGGTGTCTCCGACCGTCCAGCCGTCGCGGGTATTCTCGATCGCCCAGGTGCTCATCCGGTCGTTCACCGTGGCGCGGAGCAGGGCCGACTTGTCATTGTGCCGCAGATAGAGCGTCGTCTTGGTGATGCCGGCGCGCTCAGCAATCTGTTCCATCGTCGCCGATTCATAGCCAGATTCAAGAAAGACGTCCCACGCCGCATCAATCACGCGCCGGTCGATCTGCGCGGCATCGGCCTTGCTGGGACGCCCACGACGCAGGCGGACAATAGTATCGACATCTGACATGGCGCCGATCTGCATGAGACGTGCTGGTTCCGCAATGCGATAATGACGCTCTGGCGATGCAGTCATAATAAATAGACGAATGCGTCGACTTATCTTGACTGGCATGACCAGTCGTAGCATCCATGAGTCTGTCAGGACGGCGCAAGATCGCTCTGGCAACCAAAATGGGAGGGACCTCATGAAGGCAATAACGACATTTCGCGCTGGAGTTGCTCGCGCCAGCCTCGCACTGGCGCTCACGCTTCCGGTGGCTGCACAGGCGCAGAACGCCAATGAAGACGACAAGTCGGGTGATCCCGAAATTGTTGTCACCGGCACCAACATCCGCGGGCAGGCCCCGGTCGGATCGAATTCGATCTCGCTTGGCGAGAGCAAGCTTGAGGAAATCGGGGCACAGTCTTCGAACGAACTCCTCGCCTCGATCCCGCAGGTGACCAACTACTTCAATCGCGTTCCGATCGCCGACCTTGGCATCGCGGTGAACCAGATCCAGATTTCGCGGCCGAACATCCGCAACCTGTCATCGCCGAATGCTGCCAGTTCGCCGACGCTGATCCTCGTCGATGGTCACCGCGTTGCCTCGGCAGGCGTCAACCAGGCCTCGGTCGATCCCGACCTGATCCCGACCGGAGCTATCGCCCGGGTGGATGTGGTCACTGAAGGCGGTTCGGCCATCTATGGCGCCGATGCGGTCGCCGGCGTGATCAACTTCGTCACGCACAAGCGCTATGACGGCATCAAGGTTGGCGGTCACTATGGCTTTGCCGACAATTACCAGCAGTGGGACGGCTCGATCACCGCGGGCAAGACCTGGGACGCCGGTTCGGCGTGGATCGCCTATTCCTATACCAAGAGCGATCCCCTTTACGGACGCGACCGCGACTATATCCGCAATGTCGACTGGAGCGTCGCCAGCCTGCCGGGCCGTGACTTGAACTGCGCCCAGCCCAACCTGGCGGTGAACACGGTGATCAACGCCACCGGCGGCGTGTTCTCTTCAAACTCTTACGCATTCCCGGGCCTTGTCGCCGGCACCGCAAACCGCTGCGACCTGAGCGAAGATGCGACCATCGTGCCTCAGGCCGAACGCCACGGGGTGACCGGCGGGCTGACCTGGGACTTCGGCGATCGCACCTCGATCGACGTGCGTGCCTACTGGAGCCAGCGCAAGACGCATGCCTCCTCGATCCTGAATGCCTCGGTAAACATCAACGGCAACAACCCGACCGTAGCAAGCTCGCTACCGGCTGGCGTGGCGCTTGGACCGGGCATCCTGTTCGGCTTCCTGCCGGTGACGACTGTTGCGGCGGTGAACTTCAGCTTCGAGCCGCTGCTCGGCAAGGACAGCCAGCGTTCCGACACGCTGATCCGCCAATGGGGCGGCAATGCCGAACTGAAGCATGACCTGACCGACGACTGGCAGCTGCGCGGCCTGCTCAACTGGAGCCAGAGCGACAGCCGTTTTGAATTGACCGGCGTCAGCAGCGCCCGCCTGAATGCGGCCGGCGCGCCTGCTGCAGCGGCGACTGCGGCCAATAGCTTCAACCCGTTCAACCTCGCTTCGAACAGCCCTGCACTGATCAAGGACATCACGGACAGCATGCTGGCCGGGCAGGCAATCGATCGCCTGCTCAACGCGCGCCTTATCGCTGAAGGCAAGCTGCTCGAACTGCCCGGCGGCGACGTGCGCGTGGCCATGGGCTACGAGTTCATGAACGACAAGCTGCAGAAGCGGTTCGGCAATGACATCCGCATTGGCACACTCGGCAGCCTTGCCTACACGCCTTACAGCCGCGACGTGCATTCGCTGTTCGGGGAAATGGTGCTGCCGCTGATCAGCGACGGCAACGGCGGTTCGATGCTGACCCTGTCGGCACAGGGCCGTTACGACCACTACAGCGACTTCGGATCGACCTTCAATCCGAAGATCGGCGCCACGTTCAAGCCGGCGAGCTGGCTGACGATCCGTGGCAACTGGGGCACGTCGTTCACCGCGCCAACTCCGCTTGACCAGCTGGGCTCGCTGTCCGGATCGATCAGCTTCTTCCCATTCGTTCCCTTCGTGAAGCCGGGAACCTCGACGCTGGCGGGCACCAACAACACGATCGCCTTCCAGGGATCACAACCGAACCTGAAGCCGCAGGAAGCCGATACCTGGTCAATCGGTGTCGATATCGAACCGATGGACGGCCTGCGCGTCAGCGCCAACTACTACAACGTGAAGTTCACCAACATCCTCGGCACGCCGACGCCGGGCACCGATATCTTCATCAACTTCCCGAGCAGCGTTGCCTATGATGTCAACGGACTGACCAACAGCCAGATCAGCAGCTTCTTCGGAACGCTGGCCCCTGCCCTGCAGTCGCAGCTCACCGCCGCAATCGCCTCTGCCGGCGGTGGCCGTATCGTCGAACTGGTGGACTTCCGCGTCGGCAACTTCGGCGTGCTGAAGGTCGAAGGCATCGACTTTGCGCTGAACTATCAGCACAAGACGGATTGGGGCGGCTTTGACATGGGCATGAACTTCAATGCCCCGCTCAAGCGCACGCAGCAGGCCAGCCCGATTGCACCCGAAGCAAATCAGTTGGTGCGCGATACCTCCAAGCTGCAGTTCCAGCTGACGACCGGCCTCGACATCGGCAAGTTCCGCGCCCAGGCTACCTGGAACCACAGCGCGGGTTATCCGATCGCGCTGACCACCGCGCTCACGCCGCAGTCGGAAGTGGACTCGTTCAACACGCTCAACCTGTTCTTCAAATATGACGTCCCCGGTGACGGCATGTTCAAGGACCTGAGCTTCACGCTGAACATCAACAACGTGACCGATGCCGAACCGCCTGTCCTGCGCCGCAATGGCCAGGCCGAAAACGGCTTCGCGAATGGCTTCACGCTGGGCCGCATGTTCATCCTCGGCGCTTCGAAGAAGTTCTGATCCCGCTTCCGCGTCAGCGGATACATTCGGCCCGGACCGCGCCTCCCAAGCGGTCCGGGCCGAACTGTGTCAGCTCAGCAGGAAGATCGCCGCCACGCCGCCCATCACGGCGGTCGATAGCCAGCCGCCAAAGGCCAGCTTGCGGGATATGACCAGCTCGCCCATGACTTTCGGATTGCGGGCGATCAGCATGGTGACCACCATCAGCGGCGGGGCCAGCAAGCCATTCACCACCGCTGCCCAGTAGAGCGCCTTCATCGGATCGATGCCGGTCAGGTTGAGCGCGACCCCGCCCAGCGTGGCCAGCGTGATGACCCCGTAAAAGGCCTTGGCCTCGCGCGGGCGGCGGTCGAGCCCCTCGGTCCAGCCGAAGGTCTCGCTGACCGCATAGGCGGCGCTGCCGGCAAGGATCGGCACGGCAAGCAGGCCGGTGCCGATGATGCCGATGGCGAAGAGGGCAAAGGCGAGATTGCCGGCGATCGGCCGCAGCGCCTCGGCCGCCTGCGCCGCGCTGGCCACGTCGCGCACACCGTGGGCGTGGAGCGTTGCCGCCGTGGCGACGACGATGAAAATGGCGACGAGGTGCGAGAATCCCATGCCGACCAGCGTATCGGTGCGGATGCGGTTGATTTCGGGTCCGGCCTCTGTCGGGCTGACCATCAGCGGCTTCACGTGGCGGCGGTGCTGCTCCTCGACCTCCTGCCCGGCCTGCCAGAAAAACAGGTAGGGGCTGATCGTCGTGCCGAAGATCGCCACCAGCGCCATCGAATGTTCGCGGTCAAAGGTGAAGCTTGGCACCAGCATGCCCTTCAGCGCCTCGCCCACTGGCACGCCCGAGACGAAGACCACCCCGACATAGGCGAACAACGACAGGGTCGCCCATTTGAGGGCACGGGCATAAACGGTGTAGCTCAGGAATATCTCGAGCAGGACGCAGACAACGCCGAAGACCACAACATAGGCCATGATCGGCCCCGGTAGCAGCAATGCCAGCGCCGCAGCCATGGCGCCAAGGTCCGCACCAAGGTTGATGACATTGGCGACCAGCAGCATCAGGACCACGGCCTGCAGCAGCGTGCGTGGGTAATGTTCGCGCAGGTTCTGGGCAATGCCCATGCCGGTCGTCGCGCCGATGCGCGCGCAGATCGCCTGGATCGAGGCGAGCAGCGGGAAGCCAAAAACCAGTGTCCAGCCCATCGAATAGCCGAACTGCGCGCCGACCTGACTATAAGTGCCGACGCCCGAGGGATCGTCATCCGCTGCCCCGGTAACAAGCCCCGGACCAAGCGCCGCGAGCAGGTCTGGCTTTTGGCTAGCGGGGTCTGTCATTGGTGTGGCCTTGTCACGTGCGGGGACTGGAATTCAGGACATTGATGGCCACGCGCACGCGCTCCTCAATCCCGTCACGCGGCAGGCCGGGCGGGATTTCCGGTCCGAATTGCACCCTGATGGTGCCTCTGCGCTTAATCCAGCGGTGATAGACGTGGCCGCTCTGCACCGCCATCGGAATGACCGGCAGGCCGACCAGCTTGTAGACCCCGGCAAAGCCCGAACGCAGCGGCGGACATTCGCCCGGTGCCACGCGGGTGCCTTCGGGAAATATTACCAAGGGCCGGCCTTCTTTGCCAAAGGCCCGCGCCTGTTGCAGCATGGCGCGCAAAGCCTTGGCGCCCTGATCGCGCTCGACCCGGACCATACCGTAAGCTGCGCCTACCTTGCCCCACAAGGGGATGTCGAGCAGTTCGGACTTGGCGAAGGGAACCGGCCGGTGCAGCAGGTTGGGCAGGTCGATCGCCTCGAAAAAGCTCTCGTGCTTGCCGGCGACGATCACCTTGCCGCTGGGCACAGTGCCCTCGATCACGATCTTCACGCCGATCAGATAACGCGTGCACCAGCGGTGCCACTTGGCCCATGCCGCGCCCAGCCCGGCCATGTGCCGCCGCGCCATGAAACTGGCGGGGATCGATGCAAGGGCCAGCAGGAAGGAACCGAGATAGAAGGCGAGGTAGAAGGCGATGCTGCGCACCACCGCAATCAGCAGTTTCATTTTCCAACCACGCTCAATGCCATCCGCGCCAGCAGCTTGTGATATTCAAGCAGCATGGTTTCAAAGCTCGGCTGCGAGGGCACAGCATCGCGCACGATTTCAAGGTCATTGGGCGCCACCCGCGCCAGTTCCAGCGCCGCGCGCCGCATGTGCCAGTCCGACGTGACCAGCCGCACCGAACGGATACGGTTGGCAGCGATCCAGAATGCCGCCTCGCTGGCATTGCTGACCGTATCGACCGACTTGAAATCGAGCACCACGCAGCAGGCCATGGTGCCGCCACTGACCTTGTATTCCGCGGCGAATTCGCGCGGCTTCACGCTCTTGTCGACGCCGGCAACGAATAACCGTTTGGACGTGCCCTTGCCCAACATGTCGAGCGCGCGGGGAATACGCCCCTCACCGCCAGTCAGGACGACGATGGCGTCGGTACGGGCATTGCCGGCCGGCCCCGGCGGCATGAATGCGAACCAGAGAAATCCGAGGACATAGGCAAGCAGGACGCTCGCAGAGAGGCGGCTGAGACGATTCATCGATGGTTGCGGTTATAGCATCCTTGCCAGCGAACGCAGCACGGTAAGCCTTGCCGTGATCGTGGCAAGGGCAACGCCGGCCACGGGGACCAGTGCGAGGAGCAACCATTCGAGCCAGCCGAGCGAGCCGCCGCTGATCATTCCGGCCCCCAGATTGGCGAACTGCTGCCCCAGCAGCATCACCACAATGACCGCCGCAGCAAAGCCCGCGACCCCGCCCTCGGTCGCGGCAACGGCGGTGGAGCGCTGGTATATCCGCGCGATCTGGCTGTCGGTTCCGCCGAGCAGGTGGACAATCTCGATTGTCTCGCGGTTCGATCCCAGCGCCGAGCGGGTCGCCAGCAGCACCGCCGATGTCGTGGCGAGGCCGAGCAACAGGACCAGCGCCAGCGCCAGCAATTGCAGCGATGAGAGCGCGCCGAACACCGGTTTCAGCCAGGTCGACTGGGCATCGACCCGGGCAGAGGGAACCTTGCCGCGCAACGCAGCGCGCAGGTCTTCGAGCCGGTTGCGCGTCACCGGGCCGGACAGCCGGGCATCGATCAGCGCGGGAACGGGGATATCCGCCTCGGCGGTTTCCTCGCCCAGCCACGGTTCGACCAGCGCATCGACTTCCTGCTGCGGCACGGCGGCAACTTTCGTGACACCGGGCAGCGCGGAAAGCAGCGCTACCGCCTGCTTCACCTGGCCGTCGCGCACTTCGGGCCGGCCTTCGACGATCTGGATCGTCACGCCGCCGGACAATTCATTTTCCGCCACCGAGGCCAGCTTGCGCAGCGCGAGGCCGCCCGCAGCGGCGATCACCGTAAGCATGACCATGATTGCGATGACCCATGGAATCGGCCCGGAAAGCCGCGACTGTGGCACCAGATCCCCGGTGCCGCCCGCCTTGCGGCTGCCAATCGGCAAAAGTTTCAGCGGACGCTTCATGCCGGCATCGCCGGGCGGCGCGGCGGGTACTTGAGCGCGCCGGTCGGGTCGGACAGCCGCCCCTTGTCCAGCCGCATGATCAGGCTTTCTGGCACTTTGCGCAGCAGGTGGACATCGTGCGTTGCCACCACCACGGTCGTCCCCAGCCGGTTGAGCGCTTCGAACAGGCGCAGCAGTTTCACCGCCATGTCGGGATCGACGTTGCCGGTCGGTTCGTCAGCAACGAGCAATTGCGGCCGGCCGATCACCGCCCGGGCGATAGCAACGCGTTGCTGCTCCCCGACCGAAAGCGTGGCGGGGCGGGCCTGCATCCTGTCGGCCAGGCCAACCCATTCGAGCATGTCGGCCACCGGCCGCGTCAGATCGCTCTCGCTGAAACCGGCGACACGCAAGGGCAGGGCGACATTGTCGAACGCTGACAAGTGCGGCACCAGCCGGAAGTCCTGAAACACCACGCCCAGTCGCCGCCGCAGAGCCGGCAGCTTCTCACGCGGCAGGGTGATCGCATCGGTGCCGAAGATGCGGATTCCTCCGCGCGACGGGCGCTGCGAGAGGTACAGCAGCTTGAGCAAGGAGGTCTTGCCCGCGCCGCTCGCGCCGGTGAGGAAGTAGAACGATCCCGGGTACAGCGTGAACGAAATGTCGGTCAGCACCTCGCGCTCGGTGCCATAGCGCAGCCCGACATTGTCGAACTGGACAATTTCGCCGCTGCCAGCCTGATTCATCGAACTGCCTGGTTCATCGATCTGCGGTCCTGGTCACGCTGGCCTGAATATCCCGATTGGAGGTTGCACAGCGGTCCATAGCCGCGATCCCATGTGGAAAAAAGGGCGTCCGTCCATGTCTTTGCCCCATAAAGCCGTGGACAGGGCCTTGTCTGGCCCCTTGTCTGGCGCGCCCACCGCGCTTAACCGTTGGATTCATGATCATCGCCTGCCCTGCCTGTACCACCCGCTACGTCGTTCCCGACGCAGCGATCGGCGTCGAAGGCCGGACCGTGCGCTGCGCCAAGTGCCGCCATTCATGGTTCCAGGATGGCCCGCAGGTTTCCGCGCCGCCCGCCGCGCCTGCTCCGATACCTGCGCCGGCACCGGCATTCGCACCAGCACCGGCACAGGCCCCCGTTCCTGCACCGCCTGTCTCTGAGCCGGAAGCGCCTGCCCAGCCCGCCGTAGCATCGCCAGTAACGGCAGTTGCGCCGCTGGCCGAGCCCGAGCCGGCCCCGCCGGTTCAGGACGAGCCTGAGGACGCCGGCGAACCGCCGATCCCCGAAACACAGTCGACCTATTACGACGATACCGCAGGCACCTATCAGCAGGACTATTCCAGCTTCGAGCATGAGCCGCCGTTCCGCCCGCGCCGCAACCCGCTCAAGATGTACACCATGGCTGCCGCCGTCTTCGCTACTGTTGCCACCGCCGCGATCGGCGCGGTCTACTGGTTCGGCCTGCCGGACTGGGTGCCCTTCGGCAACCAGACCTTCGCCGAGGGCCAGGCCGACCTGCAGCTCGATTTCCCGCCGAACCGCCTCGACCGCCGCACGCTGCCCAACGGCGTCGAATATTTCGGCGCCAGCGGCAAGGTGACCAATATCGGCAAGCAGCGTCGCACAGTGCCGCCGGTGCTGATCGTCCTGCGCGATTCGCGCGAACGTATCGTCTATTCCTGGGTCGTCATCGCGCCCAAACGCCAGCTCAATCCCGGCGAAAGCGTGACGATCAACGAAGCCGTCACCGGCGTCCCGCGCTCAGCCAAATACGCCGATGTCGGCTGGAAACCGGGCTGATCGCGATCGGGCCCGGCTACATCAAGATCACCGCTTGCCCCCCGCCCCCCCTTTTGCTAGTGGCGCGCTCCTACCCCCCCGGGGCGCCCGAATCCCAGCGATACGGCACTTCGATGATTTAGCGGTCATGGCGGAATTGGTAGACGCGCAACGTTGAGGTCGTTGTGGGCGAAAGCCCGTGGAAGTTCGAGTCTTCTTGACCGCACCAATCAGTCCTAAATATCTTCCCCTGAAGGGGCTCCCAGCGAATCTGTCCTTAGAATGGCGCAGTTCTGCGGCAATGAGACTATCCGCTAATGTCAGGTGCAGTCAGAGACTCCCGCATTCGCCCCAACAAATCGCCGCAGAATGCCCCGCGTCTCTGGCGCCAAAATCCTGACTGCAGTCGAGATTGGGGAGATTGGCCTCAGGCGAACCCGAGGAGCGCGCGCTGGTCAGCCCAGGCGAGCGGCAGGTCGATGTCCTGCAGGGTGCGAGCAGTCAACGAGGTCGGCTGCCGCCCCTCCACGATGGCCGTGACGATATCAGGTGCAAGGCAGCCGAGCGCAGCGAGCTTTCCAAGCCGGGTCCGACACCGCCCGTGCCGGGATGCGATGGCCGCGATGGATTGATCAGAGCTGGCAAGGAGGAGCTGCCTGGCCTGATGCGCTTCGGCCACCAGCGCGACCAGCTTGGAGTCCCGCGTGGCCTCGGCGATCGAGATGACCTGCGGTCCCGGGATGACCAGGCGTAGCTGGTGGCCTCGACGAACCTTTGTCGCCGGCAAGGTCAGCATGATGGATCGGGTTGTCATCTCGGTCGTCGGTTCAATTTTCAGAGCTGCAAAGAGGCCCATTTTATCGACGGTAAGATCAACTCCGGCCTCGTGGAGATTGATGCGGCTGATCATTTCGGCGAGTAGCTCAGCGCGGGCGTGCGCTGGTCCGCTACGCAAGGAGGCAGCGGAAAGATCTGCCTCGGCCAGCGCTCGTTGGATGATCTCGGCTGGGCTGCCGTCGGCAAGATCGCAGATGAGCTGCTTATCCAACAGCAGGTCGGACAGTCGTTCGCAGACCAGCCGCTCGAGATCATGCGCCGACACTCGCCATGCCGGCGCATCGTCAAGTTGATCGCTGCGGGTGACATAGTAGCGATACCGCCTGCCCACCTTGGTCGAATGGCTCGGAGTCATCGCCCTGCCCTCCCCATCGAACACCAGACCAACCAGCAGGCTCGGCTGCTGGCTCTTGAGGCGGCGGGATGTTCCGCAGGCCTTGTCCCTGAGCTTGGCCTGTACAGAATTCCACAGTTCGGTATCGATAATGGCAGGATGCTCGCCCGCGAAGTATTCACCCTTGTGAACCATCTGCCCAAGGTAGATGCGGTTCGACAGCAGGTGATAGAGCGTGCCCCGCCGGAAAATGCAGCCGCCGCGGTTGCCGGTGCTGGTCCGGTGCTGGATCTTGGTGCGATGACCCTGCCGGTTGATATCATCGGCCAGTTCAACCACTGAGCCCAGTTCAAGATAGCGCTGGTAAATATGGCGGACGAGATCGGCCTCCTTGCTGTTCACCACCAGCTTGCGGGCATCAACATCGTAACCAAGCGGAACTGGCCCGCCCATCCAAATGCCTTTGCGTTTTGAGGCCGCAATCTTGTCACGGATGCGCTCACCAGTGACCTCGCGCTCGAACTGGGCGAACGAGAGGAGCATGTTGAGGGTAAGCCTGCCCATGCTGGTCGTGGTGTTGAAAGACTGGGTGATCGACACAAAGCTCGCCCCTGCCTTGTCGAGCACTTCGACAATCTTGGCGAAGTCGGCGAGGCTGCGGGTCAATCGGTCGATCTTGTAAACGAGGATGATGTCGACCTTGCCCGCAGCAACATCGTCCATCAGGCGTTTCATGCCAGGACGCTGCATGTTGCCTCCTGAGAACCCGCCATCGTCGTACCGCTCAGGCACAACCATCCAGCCTTCATGGCGCTGGCTAAGGGCGTATGCAGCACAGGCCTCGTACTGGGCATCGAGACTGTTGAACTCCTGCTCCAGTCCATCCTCGTCAGTGTCGGATATGGTCCCACCATCCCTGGTGGTCGCTTAACGAGCATGACTTTTGGCCCGGTCAATGCCGAAGGTGGCGAACGACGTCTGAACGTCCTTTTTACCCGCGCGCGAATTCGTTGCGAAATATTCGCCTCGTTCGACCCCGTTGACATCGATGTTAGGGATCGCTGACAAAGCGGTTGTTCGACCGCCCAGCGCTGCTCACTGAAACCCGCATTTCGTTAACCCCAGGTCGCTTTGGACGAGGCGACTTGCGTTGGGACTTTCCTGCCGTTAGGCGTCGCTTCTTGAAACGTCAGGTTACGCCGAGACCAGACATCCGTGGAGCCACCTTACCTCTCTTCCTGATGTCGGGGACGCCGGACTTTTGCGATTGCCCGGACTCAATGTGCCCATCGTTGTAAGCGGGCATTGAAATTGATGTCAGCCGTGCGGCACCGCGAGATGCTTTTCGAGAACAGCGGGTCATAAGAATGCTTGAGCAGATAATGCATTATCTCTAAGATCCGATCCATGACTTACAAGCCTCTAAGCGGAAAACGTGTCATTGAGCTTGGCACCATGATTGCGGCGCCGTTTGCCACGCACATCCTCAGCCAGCTTGGCGCCAAAGTGATCAAGGTCGAGCCACCCAGCGGGGATACCACGCGGGCGCTGGTGCGCGGCGGGCCGAGCGGGACGATCGTCGCCTACAGCCATTCCAAGCAGGCGATCTGCCTCGACCTGACAACCGACGGCGGCAAGGACATTTTCCGCAAGCTGGTCGCCAGTGCCGATGTCGTGATTCACAACC
The DNA here is from genome assembly GCF_031424035.1 of Novosphingobium sp. GTDB lineage: Bacteria > Pseudomonadota > Alphaproteobacteria > Sphingomonadales > Sphingomonadaceae > Novosphingobium. The sequence continues at coordinate 90,712 of NZ_JANPGP010000110.1, read as the reverse complement.
TCGCGCCGTCCGCCGCGCGCAAGCTGGCGGTCACGGCGGACGATTGCATGGCGGTGAACCCCGGCATCGTCCACGTCCATATCAAGGGCTATACCTACGGCCCGCAGGCGGATGACCTGATGACAAACCCCATCGCCGAAGCCGCGACCGGGGCGATGGACGATCACCGTGTCGATGGCCGTCCGATGCGCTTCGGGCCAAGCTATCATGACCAGTTCGCCGGCACCTATGCGGTGATCCGCGTGCTCGCCGCCATGCTTGACCCCAATGCCAGCGAGGAAGTCCGACGGATCGAGATCGGGCTTTACGAAACCGGCCTCCACCTTGCCGCTCGCGATCTTGCGGGGATGCAGCTCAAAACACAGCTGCTCGGCCGGCTTGAAAAGGAAGGCGGCGGCGAATTTTCGATGCCGGGCTATGGCTCCTACCTGACGAGCGACGGGCGCTGGCTCTATCTGCTGGTGCTCACCGACGCGCATTGGGCCAAGCTGACCAAGGCGCTCGCCATGCCCGAGGACGGCGCCCCCGAATTCGCCAGGCTGCGCGACCGCAAGAAGGCGCGCGACGTGGTTGAGGAAGCGGTGCGCGATGCGGTGTCCAGGCTGACCTTTGCCGAGGCCGAGGCAAGGCTCAAGGCCGCCGGACTCGGCCATAACGAGGTGATGCCGCTCGAACGCGTGCTCGAAATTCCGCAGGCCCGCGAACCCGGCAAATTGCGCGATGTCGACTTTCGCGGCCTGCACTTCGAAGTCCCGGAATTCGCCGGAACTCCCGGTGCGGCCACGCCCGCATCACCTCCGCCGGAACTGGGCGAACATACCGAAGCTCTGCTCGCCGAACTCGGCTATTCCGCTGCGGAAGCCGAAGCCCTGCTTGCCTCGGGCGCGGCGCGCGGCCATCACGAAGGCGACTTCGCCTGGGCGCCGGTGCGCGACAAGAATTGAGGGACGATGACGACCGACTATTTCTCGACCTTCATCACCGCCTCTCCTGACTCAACGGCCGCACAAGGTGTGCCGCCGGCAAAACCCCATACGATCGCGGGGCAGCAATATGCCCTGCTGTCAAAGCACCCCTATGCTCGCACGAGCGACGAGTTGCTGTTCGACGTTCATTGCCAGCGCAGCGGGATCGATGGCGCTGAAAAGGGCGCGGCACGGGAGCCCTTTCTGGCCAAGTCCAAGGCCTGCCTGCGAGCGTCGCCGCTGGTCAAGCAGCATGGCTGGGGACTCCATTTTGACAAGGATGGCAAAGTGGCGCTCTACGGCGTGGAAAGCCCGGAATACTGTGCTTTGGCGCAGAGCGACGACGTCAAGGTCATCCCCGGAATGCGCAGCAGCCGGACCTGACGGCGCGCAAGGAGCAAGTACGCGATGCAGTTCAAGACCAAGGAAGAACAGGTCGCCGATTTCCTGCGCGAAGGGATCATTTCGGGCCGTTTTGCGCGCGGTGCTCGGCTCAAGCAGCAGGAGATTGCCACGCTGCTCAACACCTCGATCACCCCGGTGCGCGAGGCGCTGAAGCTGCTTGAGGCCGAAGGCTACGTCGCCGGGGACAGCTTCAAGGGCGCGGTCGTCGCGCCCTTCGATATCGAGGCGTCGAGCGAGGTCCTGAGCCTTCGCATCCTGCTCGAAACGCAGCTGGTGAAGGGCGCGGTTGAACGCGCCAAGGGCGCCGACATTGCCGAGCTCAAGGTCATGGCCGAGGAGTTCGCCGCCGCCTTTGACGCAGGCGACAACGAGACTGCGCGCGCCGCCAATTACCGCTTTCACCACCGCCTGTTTGAAGTGGCCGCCATGCCGCAGACGCTGCATTTCGTGCAGATCCTGTGGGCGCGCTATCCCTTTGACCTGATCAACCGCCTGTCGGGCCGGGTCAGCCGCGCCGCGCAGGAACACGACGACATGCTCGCCGCGATTATTGCCGGCGATACCGCCGCCGCCATGCTTGCCACACGCCAGCATATCGAGGCGGGGTTTGTCGAACTCAGGGATTCGCTCAAAGCCGACGTGTCAAAGGTGGGAAAATGAAAAAGACCCTGTTCCTCGTCATGGACATGATGAACGATCTTGTCGCCGAAGACGGCTTCAGCAAGGCGACTTACGGCGTGCAGGTGAAGCAGCGCGGCGTGCTGGAAAACACCGCCGCCGCCATCGCCGCCGCGCGGGCTGCTGGGGCACAAGTGGGCTTCGTTCGCGTCGGGTTTTCCGCCGATTACCGCGAATGTCCGCCCGCTTCGCCGATCTTTTCGGGCGCCCGAACCAACGGCATTTTCCAGCTCGGCACCTGGGGGACGGAGGTCCATCCGGCACTTGCCCCGCAGCCTCAGGACTTCGACGTGGTCAAGCACCGCGTCAGCCCGTTCTACGCCACCTCGCTCGAAGCCATCCTGCGCACCAATGGCATCGAACGACTGGTTCTCTGCGGCGTTTCGACCAATGGCGTCGTTCACTCCGGTGCGCGCGAGGCGCATGACCGGGACTACGAGGTGGTGATCCTCGAGGACTGCTGCGCCGGGGTGACGGCGGACGAGCACAGCCATGCGATTGCCTGCCTCGGGCGCTACGCTGGCATCGTGAACAGCCGCGAATTCCTCTGGTCCAGCTGACAGGAAAACACATGTCTTCACAGGCAAGCACGGTCGCATTTATCGTTGAGCAGATGGCCGCTGCCGGGTCGATTTCCGCTCGGCCCATGTTCGGCGAATATGGCGTCTATTGCGATGGCAAGATCGTCGCTCTGATCTGTGATGACCAGTTGTTCGTCAAGCCAACCAAGGCGGGACGGGCTTTCATTGGCACGCCCGAGGAAGCGCCTCCGTACCCGGGCGCGAAGCCCAGCTTCATGATTTCGGTGGATGGTCTGGAAGATGCCGACTGGCTGGCGGAACTGATCCGCCTGTCGGCAGATGAGTTGCCGATGCCGAAACCCAAGAAGCCCAAGGCGAAATAGCGCCCCCATTTGCAACGCCACTGCAACGCAGACGCAAGGCGGCCGCAACGTTTGCGCGGACCGCCATCGCCCACGCGGCTTGACCCGTGTCAGAATAATGCATTATCCATTATTCAACAGAACAAGGAACCATGACATGAGCACCAGTGACAACGACGTCGGCGGCGCGCCGGCAGAGGGCAAGATCACCCCGGAGGCGATCAAGGCGGCCGAAAACATGATCGGCATGCAGCTACGCCCCGAAGGGCCCTATCTGCAGGACGCCACGGCGGACACGATGCGCAACTGGTGCAACGGCATCGGCGATCTCAATCCGCTCTACCGCGATGAAGAGCATGGCCGCCTGTCGCGCTATGGCTCGATCGTCGCCCACCCGAACTTTCCGATGGCATTCGGCTGGATCGGTCGCACCCGCTGGGGCCTGCCGGGCGTTCACGGCTTCTATGCCGGCAATGACTGGGAATTCTTCCGTCACGTCCGCCCGGGCGACCGCATCACCGCGATCGAGCGTGTGGTCGGCATCGACGTCAAGGAATCGAAGTTCTCTGGCACGCTGGTCATGCAGTATGTCGAAGCGACTTTCGCCAACCAGTTCGGCGATGTCGTTGCCCGCGCGCTTGGCACCTGCACCCGCCACGAGCGCAAGGCGGCGCGCGATGCCGGCAAGTATGACGACATCAAGACCCACGAATATTCGGCCGAGGATTTCGCCAGGATCGACAACGCGATCCTGATGGAAGAAAAGAACATGCGCGGCACCAACGTCCGCTATTGGGACGAAGTGCAGGAAGGCGAGGAACTGCCCGAAATCGTGCGCGGTCCGCTCAGCCTGATGGACACCATGGGCTTCCTCGTCGCATCGGGACGGGGCCACACTCACGGGGTGATCTTCAAGAACGCGGTCAAACACCCCGGCCACTTCTTCCGCAATCCGGAAGCGGGCGGCGGCATCGAATATACCGGCATCGGCCACCACCGCGAATCGACCGCTAAGGAAGTGGGCGTTCCCGGGGTCTACGATTACGGCCCGCAGCGTTCGTCGTGGATGGCCAGCCTGGTCACCAACTGGATGGGCGATGCCGGCTTCCTCAAGCGCGTCCGTACCCAGATGCGCGGTTTCAACATCATGGGCGATTGCACCTGGGCGCGCGGGAAGGTGACACGCAAGTACATCAAGGACGGCAATGCGCTGGTCGATATCGAGATCCGCGGCGAAAACCAGCGCGGCGAACTGACCACGCCGGGCCTGGCCACGGTCCTGCTGCCCAGCCTCAATCCGCAGCACAACGTGTTCTTCGATGGCCGCAACTGCGACCTTGAACTGCCGGTGGTGCGCTGAGCCGAAACGGAGCCGAAGGCATGTCCCTCGCTCCTCTTGCCGGCATCAAGGTCGTCGTCCACGCCTCCGGCGTGGCGGCGGCCTATGCCGCGCGGCAGCTGGCGACCCTTGGTGCTGCCTGCGTGCTGGTCGAGGGGGCGCTGGGCTCGCCCTTGCGGCGTGAAGCGCCGTTCCTGCCAGGCACGCAGACCTCGGCAGCCTTCGCTTCGCTTTGCGCCGGGATTAGCGCCGAGACGCACGACCTCACCTCGGCAGAGGGCCGCGCGAAATTTGGCGCGTTGCTCGCGCGAAGCGACATCTTCATCGATGACACGCCGATGGCAAACCGCGCCGCCTTGGGCCTCGACGAGGAAACGATCGCCAACCAGCACCCGGACCTGATCCACGTGTCAGTCCTGCCCTTCGGAGCCTTCGGCGCAAAGTCCGGCTGGAAGGGCGAGGAGATCAACGTCCTCCACGCCTCGGGCGAAGGCTATCTCCTGCCCAATGGCCTCACCACAGAGCTGTTTCCCGGCCGCCCGCCGGTCAAGATCCACGGCCACTTTACCGAGATGCAGGGGGGCACGGCGGCGGCGCTGGGCGCGCTCTCGGCGCTATGGGCGCAGCCGGAGCTGGGCGGGCAATATGTCGATATTTCGTGTCAGGACGCGGGACTTGCGGTGGGCGCATTCGCCATACAGCGGCTGGGCGACGGGCAGGTTGAGGACCGTTATGAACGCAGCTTCCGCTTCGGCGGGGTGATCGAATGCGCCGATGGCTTCGTCGAACTGCTGACGCTCGAGCAGCGCCAGTGGACGGGGCTGGTCGAACTGCTCGGCAAGCCCGAATGGGCGCAGGACCCGGACCTGGCGGACAGCGTGGCGCGCAGCCGCCGGGGGCCGGAAATCAACCGCCATATCCGGGCCTGGTTCCGCGAGCGCTGGGTCGATGATGTCGTCGCGGCGGGGCAGAAACTGTCGGTGCCATTGGCACGCTATTACACTCCCGCTGAAGTGCTGGCCGATCCGCACGAGGCCCATCGCGGGCTGTTCCAGACCGTGGCCGTGCCGGGTGCGGGCGATCTGCCGGTGATCGTTGCGCCGTATCACTTTGACGGCACGCCGCTGGTGCTGGCCGGGGGGCCGCCGGCGTGAGAACAACCGCATCTCGTCGTCCCGGACTTGATCCGGGACCGCTGGAGACTGGCCGCAAGCCCACGTGCATCCGGCCAGCGCTCCCGGGTCAAGCCCGGGACGACGGAAAGGGCTCGGCATGAAGCCCCTCGCTGGAATCCGCATTGCCGACTTCACCGTGCACAACGCCGGACCCTTCGCCACGCACCTGCTCAGCCAGCTTGGCGCGGAGATCATCAAGATCGAGAGCGCCATGCGCCCCGATGCCTTCCGCAAGCCGCACCCGGTCTATGGCCGGGAAGGGCCGGCGACTTTCGATCAGGTCTCGGCGACCAAGCTGTCGGTGCGGATCAACCTCAAGAAGCCGGAAGGCGTGGCGCTGGCCAAGCGGATCGTAGCGGTATCGGACGTTGCGGCGGAGAGCTTTCGCGCCGGCGTGCTGGCGCGGCTGGGGCTGGGGTATCAGGCGCTGAAAGCAGTGAAGTCCGATATCGTGCTGCTCTCGGTATCCTCCTGCGGGCAGGACGGGCCGGATTCGCACTTTGCCGGCTATGCCCCGCTGTTCGGCGCATGGGGTGGACTTTCGGACCTCACCGGGTTCGCGGACGGCCCGCCGGTCGAGATGCGGCACGTGATGGACCACACCTCGGGAATGCACGCCGCCGTCGCGCTGATGGCCGCGCTCCACCGCCGCCGCGCGACGGGCGAGGGCGGCCATGTCGACGTTGCCGCGCGCGAGGTTGCCTCGATGCTCTGCGGCGAGGCGCTGCTGCTCAGTGCCGCTGGCGAAGAGCCCCGGCGCATGGGCAACGAGGCCGAAGGGTTGAAGCCGCACGGGGTGTTCGCCTGCAAGGGCGAGGAGCGCTGGCTCTCGATCGCCGTGCGCAGCGATGCCGAGCGGACGGCGCTTGCAGGCATCGTCGGCGGCCTGTCGGATGAAGCGATCACCGCCTGGACCTCCACCCGCGATGCCAACGAAGCGGCGGCGCTGTTGCAGGCCGCCGGCATCGCTGCCCATGCCAGCTGGACCACGCCGGAAATTGCCGCCGATCCGCACCTGCGCGCGCGGCGGGCGATTGTCGATGTCACCGAACCGGGCGGCAGCACCCGCGCCGCGGTCGGCGTGCCGATGCGCTTGTCGAAGGGGGCCGAAGTGGGCATCCATCGCGGTACGCCGCAGCTGGGGCAGGACGAGGACTATGTCTTCGGCGAGCTGCTCGGGATCGGGCGGGATGAACGAACGGCCCTCGAAGAGGCCGAAGTGATTTATTAGCGTCGTCCCGGACGTGATCCGGGACCGGTGGAGAGGTTGCGCTGGTTCGGCCAGCGGTCCCGGGTCAAGCCCGGGACGACGGAGAGATGAGGCATATGAACAGCAAGTCCCCCATCGCCTTCATCGGCCTGGGTGCCATGGGATCGGGCATGTGCGCCAATGTGGTCCGCAAGCACGGCGGGCGCGTGGCGGTGTTCGACCTCAATCCCGAGGCCGTCGCGGCGCAGGTTGCGCATGGCGCATCGGCCGCCGGTTCGGTTGGCGCGGCGGTGCACGAGGCGGAGGTGACCTTTCTATCACTCCCCGGCGGGCGGCAGGTGGCGGCGGTCTGCGAGGAGATCGCGGTGAACGCCCAGCCCGGTGCGGTGGTCATCGACCTCTCCACGACAGCGGTTGCCGATGCCCGCGCCGTCGCTGCGCGGCTAACCCAGAGTGATATCGCCTTTGCCGACGCCCCCGTGGCCCGTGCGCGGCAGGCGGCGATCGACGGTACGCTGTCGATCATGGTCGGCGCGGACGAAGCTCTGTTCGCCCGCATCCAGCCGCTGCTCGCTTATATGGCCAGCGATGTGACCCATTGCGGCGATGTCGGCTGCGGGCAGGTGGTCAAGCTGATCAACAACACCTTGCTGTTCGAACAGGTCGCCGCGCTCGCCGAAATGATGGTCGTGGCCGAGCGGGCCGGCGTGACGAACGAAAAACTGATCGAGGCGGTGGGCCTCGGCTCGGGCAATTCCTTTGCGCTGCAGAACCACGGACGCAAGGCGATGGCCCCGCGCATGTTCCCGGAAAAGGCCTTCCCGATGGACTATGTGCTCAAGGACATGGGCTATACCATCGAACTTGCCGGCGAGATGGGCGTCGAACCGCGCATGGCGAACCGGGCGGCCGAATACTACAAGGCGGCGATCGATGCCGGGATCGGCCCGAAGTACTTTCCCGCTATCATCGAGCTGGTGGAGGGGAAGGCGTGAAGCACCTGACGCTCAACTACCGCGTCGTCACCGATGGGCTGATTTTCCCCGAAGGCCCGATCGCTATGGCGGACGGATCGGTGCTGGTGGTAGAGATCAAGGGCGGGCGGCTGATCCGCGTCCAGCCCGATGGCAGCAAGGAGGTTGTCGCCGAACTCGGCGGCGGGCCGAACGGCGCGGCGATCGGCCCGGACGGGGCCTGCTACGTCTGCCAGAACGGTGGCTTCCATTGGCTGAAGGAAGACATCTTCGGCGTAAAGGGCTACGACCGCCCACACGGCCGCGCGCACGATTACATCGGCGGTTCGATCCAGCGGGTCGATCTGGCGACGGGCGAAGTCACCACGCTTTACACCCACTGCGATGGCAAGCCGATCAACGGCCCCAACGACATCGTCTTCGATGCCCAGGGCGACATGTGGTTCACCGATCACGGCAAGACCTATGACGGGGTGATGGATCAGGGCGTGATCTATCACGCGGCCATCGATGGCTCGCGCATCCGGCAGGCCGTGTTCCCGATGCTCACGCCCAACGGCGTCGGCCTCTCGGCGGACGAGCGCACGCTCTATGTCTCCGAGACCGAGACCGGGCGGCTGTGGCAATGGCCGGTCACCGGGCGGGGTGAGGTCGGCAAGCTGGCTTGGCCATCGCCCAATGGCGGCACGATGATCGGGCAGGCAAGCGGCTACCAGCGGTTCGATTCGATGGCAGTCGAGGAATGCGGCAACATTTGCGTCGGCACGCTCGTCACCGGCGGGATCACCGTGTTCTCGCCCGAGGGTGAAAAGCTCGAATACTGGCAGGGGCCAGAGCCTTATTGCACCAACATCGCCTTTGGCGGGCCCGACATGCGCACCGCCTATATTACCGTTTCCGGCCACGGCCTGCTGATCGCGGTGGACTGGCCGCGCCCGGGCCTGCCCCTGCTCCATCAACGCACATCCAAGGAACCAGCACAGTGAGCGCATTCAACGATTGGGTCGGCCGCAGCCAAACCGTCACCGACGTGCTGGAACCGGCGCGCAGCAATGCCCTGCGCGTGGCGCTGGGCGGCAAGGGCGACCTGCAGGCGGGCGATGCCCTGCCGCTGCTGCACCACTGGCTGTACTTCTGGAACGTGAAGCCCCAAGCGGAACTCGGCAGCGATGGCCACCCGGCCAAGGGCGGGTTCCTTCCCCCGGTGCCGCTGCCGCGCCGGATGTGGGCGGGCGGACGGCTGAAATTCCTAGTTCCGCTCCGCCTTGGCGACATGGTCACCAAGACCTCCACCATTACCTCGGTCACCGAAAAGACCGGGCGCAGCGGCACGCTCGTCTTCGTTACTGTGCGCCATGACCTCAGCACCGATGCTGGGCTGTCGGTCAGCGAGGAACAGGACCTTGTCTATCGCGATCCCGCATCGGCCATGCTGCCTCTGCCCGTCGCCGCACCCGCGCCCGCTGCGGCATGGGCCGAGACGATCGAGCCCGATCCGGTGCTGCTGTTCCGCTATTCGGCGCTGACCATGAACGGGCACCGCATCCATTACGACCGCCCCTATGCGATGGGCGAGGAGTGCTATCCCGCGCTCGTCGTTCACGGACCTTTGCAGGCGACCCTGCTGATCGACATTGCCAGCCGGAACCTCTCCGCGCCGGTCACCAGCTTTGCCTTTCGCGGACAGGTCCCCGCCTTCTCGGGCGCGCCGTTGCACGTTTGCGGCAATCCTGGCGAGGAGGGCGCGGAGGTCTGGACGCAGCAGGGCGGTGAAAAGAACATGGTGGCAAGCGTCGGCACTGCGGCGCTGGATGGTGCGGCATGACGCAGACCTACCAGCTTTTTATCGACGGCAAGTGGCGCGCCGGCGCGAGCGGCGAGACCATGCCTGCAGTCAATCCCTACAACCAGGAGGTTCACGCCCGGATTAGCGTTGCGGCTCCCGGTGACGTAGCCGATGCCGTCGAAGCGGCACGGCGGGCGGCACCTGCATGGGGCCGGTCGCTTCCCGGCGCGCGGGCAAAGCTGCTGAACCGGCTCGCCGACCTGATCGAGGGCGATGCCGAGCGGCTCGCGCTGCTGGAAACGACCGACAACGGCAAGGTCATCCGCGAGACGTCGAACCAGATGGGCTATGCCGCCCGCCTGTTCCGCTATTACGCCAGCTGGGCTGACAAGGTCACCGGCGATGTCGTGCCGCTGGATGTTGCCGATACGGCGGGGCTTGTCTTGCACGAACCGTTCGGCGTGGTGGCCTGCATCACGGCGTGGAATTCGCCGGTCGCGATCCTGTGCAACACGATGCCCGCCGCGTTGGCGGCAGGCAATTGCGTGATCGCCAAGCCGAGCGAACATGCCTCGGTCACCACGCTGGAAATCGCGCGGCTGGCCGAGAAGGCGGGTTTCCCCGCCGGGGTATTTCAGGTGGTCACCGGTGCGGGCGATACCGGCGCGGCGCTGACTTCGGACCCGCGCATCGACAAGATCAGCTTCACCGGCAGCCCCGGCATTGGCCGCGCCATCGCGGCGGCAGGCGCGGCGAACCTCAAGCCGGTCTGCCTTGAGCTGGGCGGCAAATCGCCTAACATCGTGTTCGAAGATTGCGATTTTGACCGCGCGCTGATCGGCGCCCTGGCTGGGATTTTCGGCGCGACCGGGCAGACCTGCATCGCCGGTTCGCGCCTGCTGGTCCAGCGCGGCATCTATGACCGCATGGTCGAAGGGCTGGCTACGCGCGCTGCGCAGATTGTCATGGGCGATCCGCGGCTGGCCGCGACCGAGATGGGGACGGCGGCCAACGAACCGCAGTTCAACAAGATCCTGTCCTTCATCGATGCGGCCAGAAGCGACGGCGCGCGTCTGGTTGCCGGCGGCGCGCGGGCCGATGGTCCAGGGCTGGAAAAGGGCTTCTTCGTCCAGCCGACGATCTTTGCCGACGTGCGCAACGACATGATGGTCGCGCGTGAGGAAGTGTTCGGTCCGGTCCTGTCGATCATCCCCTTCGATGACGAGGACGAGGCGGTGAGCATCGCCAACGACACCGCCTATGGCCTCGCCTCGGGCGTGTGGTCGCAGAACATCGATCGCTGCATGCGGTTGATGCGCGCGGTGAAATCGGGCGTCGTCTGGGTCAACACCTACCGGCAGGCGGCACCGCAGGTCCCCTTCGGCGGCATGAAAGATTCGGGCTATGGCCGGGTGCGAGGGGCTGCCGGCATCATGGAATGGCTGCAGACCAAGACCGTTTTCATCGACTATTCCGGCGACCGGCGCGACCCGTTCTCGATGAAGTTCTGATGGAGCACTGTGAAAGCAAACGAACTGGCTGGAGCCACAAGCCTCCAGAAAGCCAATGTCGCTTTTAGGTCACAATCCCGAGCTTCACTACTTGGTCTGTCTAGGCAGCTGGTAACTCAGTTTCGACAAGGCAAGTGCGATTGCTGATGGTTTGATCCCTCAATAAGAGATTGACTGAATAGCCCCATAATCTCTTCGTGGAGTGAGAGAGGTGGTTGGTTCGTGGGAGACGAGAGATGCGTGAACCTGAAGAGGCGATGACAGCACGGTGGTAACACTTTCCAATAATGGACGGCGGGTTTCAGCAGGCCATCTTACAACAGGTAAGGACTGCTTTGTCAGCGTCCGCTACCAAGAGGTTCGGGCACATACCTAACCCCAGGACGAGACCAAGACTCCGCCAATCTCCGCCCCGGCCTGCGCCAAATGTTCTGACGGCGGACAGCCAGCGCGTCCGTTGAGAGGCCCGATGCACTTTAGATCACGCCAACATTGGCACCTGAGGAGGCCAACGCGCCTATGAGAGCCTTCGACTTGTTGCACGTTGACCTTGTGTGTGTAGCGCTTGCAACAGACCCCGATCTCGGCGGGGAAATGCCCTCCTTCGCCTTCAGGCAACGTATCCGGTAAGGGCGCTTATGCTTCGGGCAGACTTCGATACTTCAGCGCACAGCTTGGCTACGTCAGTCTCAGCATAATATTGCGCCGCGCCAGCGATCGAAATGGCCATGACGATCTTGCCCTTCGCATTTCGTACGGGGGCAGCGATCGAGTGAACGCCGTCACCCAGTTCGCTGTCGTGGTCGACCAGTTGACGCGCCTTGGCATCGCGCATCTTTTCGATCCAGCGCTGCATTTCTGCTTCAGTGACACGTCCATTGCGAGACGCGGCATAGAGGCGTCGCAAAGTCTCTTCACCTTCATCAAGCAGCAACGCCTTGCCAAGGCCCGTCTCGGCGATGGGGCGAACGTCACCGGGGATGGTCGCGACGCGCAGGCGCTGACGGCCATTGACCCGGTCAAGGTGCCTCGACCAGTCACCTTCACGCTGACCAGCAAAGGAACAGAACCCGGTTTCTGACGAGAGACTTTCAAGGACCGGCCGGGCAAGGCGGACAAAATCGGTCTGGGATTCGGCATGCGCACCGAGCTGGAGCAACTTGGGCCCAAGGGCAAAACCGTCGGGGGTGATCGACAGATATTCACGCGATTTGAGCGCATGGGCCAGGCGATGGGCAGTCGTCTTGCTCATGCCCAGCTTGCGGGCGATATCGACTGCCTTGATCGGGCCGGCAATCACCTCGTCAAGGATATCAAGCGCGCGCATTAGGGTTTGCGCACCTTTGACGCCGACACGGGCATCCGGCTCGAGCGTTTCAAAGGGGTCGGTAATGTTTTCCATGATGGCCATATCGAACATCTGTTTCCTTGAGTCACGCCCGGAAACGAACCGCGCGCTACTGGTCTTTCGCTCTGTAATCGTCCCTTTATATGAAACAACCGAACATATCACGGACCTGAAGGGGAATTGCCAATGTCTGTCCATGCCTTTCGGATGCAGCTCAAGCCAGGCGTAATTGCCGAATATCGCCGCCGGCATGATGAGATCTGGCCGGAGTTGATCCGGCTGCTGAAGGAAGCCGGAATCAGCGATTATCGCATTTTCGTCGATCGCGGATCAGACGCGCTGTTTGCCGTACTTACGCTGGCAGAACCCAACAACCGGGATTCCCTGCCTCTCCACCCCGTCATGCAGCGCTGGTGGGACCATATGGCGGAACTGATGATCGTCGATGAAACCAACCGCCCGGCTGAGTGGCCGCTGGAGCAAGTCTTCCACCTGCCCTGAGTTATTGGAAGTCCGATTTGGTCATCCTGTTTCACAGCGTGGGACAGGAAGCAAAATGGATCGAATAAAGTCCCATATATTGGGATGTGGCTTCACATTTTCCTTTACAGTGAGCGAATCACGGTTCAGATAGATTGCGCAATCGGTGGCCAAGTCATCGATGCGGGGGATTGGATGACTGGTTTCGTTGGCGTCCACTCTCTGCTTTGCACTTTTGAGGGAGGATTTAATGAAGGGCTCGGGGGTTTCCGTTTCGCGCACGCAGTTCGGTCAGGTTTCGACCGCAACGCTTGCCATCGCACTTGCACTTGGCGCGCTTGTTCCCAGCGCTGCATTCGCTCAGTCGGCAGGCAGTGATGCTGCTGCGTCGACCGAAGGCGAAGCAACCGAAGACGCCATTGTCGTCACCGGCTACCGTGCTTCTCTCGAGAGCGCGATCGGGGCAAAGCGAGAGTCCACCAACATCGTCGATGTCATCAAGGCCGACGATATCGCCAGCTTTCCTGACGCCAATCTGGCGGAATCCATCCAGCGCATTCCCGGCGTCTCGATCCAGCGGGATGCTGGCGAAGGCCGCAACGTATCGGTGCGTGGTCTGGGCGGCGATTTCGTCCGCACCCTGCTGAACGGTGTCGAGGCGTTCTCTGCCACAACCGGATCCACGCTCGGCGTCGTCGCCGGGATCAACCGCACCCGCGGATTCGACTATTCGACCTTCGCCTCCGAACTGTTCAATTCGATCACCGTATCGAAATCGCAGTCGGCCGAAATGGACGAAGGCTCACTGGCCGCGACGATCGACTTGCAGACCGCCAAGCCGTTCGACAAATCGGGCTTCCGCGCGGGCCTTTCCGCCAACGCCGCCTATTACGACAACAACAAGTCCTGGGCACCGCGCGTGGCCGGCCTGATCAGCAATACCTGGGGTGACTTCGGTGTCCTGGTTTCCGCCGCCTATTCAAAGCGCAAGGCGCAGGAAGACGGCTATTCTGATACGTCGCAGTCTGACTATTCCGACGCACTCAACGGCTTCTGCGGTGTTGCCACCGATATCGCCGACCAGGCCGGCAGCCAGGTCGTCAACACGGCAATTCCTTTCGTCAACGCGCTGTCAGGCGCGGGCAACCGCCCGGCTGGGCAGTGCTTCTCGGGCAAGACTTCGGACCCGGTCGCCTATGCGGCGATCAACAAGCCGAACGTGTTCCTGCCGCGCAATCCCGGCCTTGGCCGCTTTGAGCTGGACCAGGAGCGCCTCGGCCTGACTGCCGCGATCCAGTGGCAGCCTTCCGATGACACGCACCTCACGATCGACGGCGTCTATTCGCGCTTCGTGCAGGACCGTACCGACTATGCCTTGTCGCTGGCTTCCAACAACCGCAACGTCAACGGCGCGTCGGCGGCCTTCCCGCTGTTCGCCGGCCGCGTCGACAGCCAGATCATGGACGTCCACGTCACGCCTTCGGGCCAGGTCGACTACATGAAGCTCAACAATGTCGACATCAAGCATATCCAGCAGAAGACGCACACCATCACCAAGACCTATTCGGCGTCGATGCATCTGGAGCACAAGTTCTCCGACACGCTGGAGCTTGACCTGCGCGGCGGGATCGCCGGATCGGACTATGACCAGCCGCTCGACGTGTTCGTTTCCTATGACGCGTTCAACCGCGACGGTTATGTCTGGGATGCGCGCAATGACGTGCGCCGCCCCTTCATCAACTATGGCTATGACGTCACCAATCCGGCCAATGTCACCTTCACCAACGCCGGAACCGGCCTGACGCCTGATATCCGCGTTACCAAGCAGACCGTGAAGAACCAGCTCAAGACCGGCGCCGGCATGTTGAAGTTCACGGCCAGCGATGCCCTGACCTTCAAGGCCGGCATGATGTACAAGGACTTCACGTTCAAGACGACGCAGGTCCAGCGCCTGTTCGCCAACAACGCTGCGCCTTGCACGGTCAGCTCGACCAGCACGGCCGCCGTTGCGGGAAGTCCGCCGGCCGCTTGCACTGGCTATACGACCTTCAACTTCGGCCAGTTTGCGACCGATTTCCCGAACCTGACTGGCCTCAGCACCAACATCACCAACTGGGGCGGACAGCTTGGCCTGCCAGCCGGTTCGGTCACCAGCTGGGTGGTTCCTGATGTCAACGCCTTCATCAGCAAGCTGGGGGTCGATTGCAATTGCGCCAACAAGTACGGCGATTTCACGCTCGCCATCAACTCGGCACTCGGCAACAACCGCGAAGTTTCGGAAAAGGATCTCGCCTTCTTCGGACAGGCCGATTTCAATGTCGATCTGGGCGGCCATGCGCTGAGGGGCAACATCGGCCTGCGCTATGTCCGCACCAAGGTTGCGGCGACGGGCTATACCTCGCTCACTTCCCAAATCACTGTGCCGAACAGCTACAATGACTGGCTGCCGTCGGTTAACCTGAACTACGAGCTCGGCACCAACCTCATGGCCCGTGCCGCCTTTGCCAAGGTCATGGCGCGTCCGGGCTTTTCGGCGCTCACCCCAGGCGGCTCGCTGAACACCAATTTCGGTGCGCAGACGGCGACGATCGGCAACCCGCTGCTCCAGCCCTATCGTGCCAAGAACTACGATCTCAGCCTTGAATGGTATCCGCAGAAGGGCGCGTTCTATGGCATTGCGCTGTTCTACAAGGACGTCGGCAGCACGATCCAGAACCTCGCTTCGCAGGAAGCCTTCGGCAATACCGGCCTGCCGCTCAGCCTGCTGCCTTCGGGTCAGGACGCGACCACGCTCTACACCGTGACCCGCTTCCGCAATACCTCGGGCGGTTCGATCAAGGGTCTGGAAATCAACGTCCAGCAGCCGTTCTCGTTCCTGCCGGGCGTGTTCAGCCACTTCGGCATCGCGGCGAACTATACCTATGTGAAGTCGCGCGTGTTCTACTACCTCTCGGCCGGCACTGCGACGACCCCGCCCAGTTCAACCTACGACGAGTTCGTCAACGTCTCGCCGCACTCGGTCAACGGCACGTTCTTCTATGACGACAGCAAGTTCTCGGCCCGTGTCTCGGTGGCATACCGCGGCGCTTACCTGACCGCGCTGCCGTTCAAGGCGGAAGTGCCTGACGGCAACTACTCCTACGCCACCACGAACGTCGATGCTTCGGTGTCGTACAAGTTCAGCAACAACCTGAAGGTCACGATCGACGCCCTGAACCTGACCAACCAGGCCGGTGACCAGTACTCGGGTGCCCTGCGCCAGTCGCAGCGCGTGTTCTCGAAGACCGGACGCCAGTTCTTCTTCGGGGCGAGCTACACCTTCTGATCTGAATACCCTCCCTGAACTGAAGGCCCGCCGGAGCGATCCGGCGGGCCTCTTTTTTTGCCAATTTGCGGGCCGGAGGAAGCCTCCGGCCAAGGGCCAAGCCTCAGCTCAGGGATTGGGAATGGTAAACATGCGGTCGTAATCGCGCCAATGGGCGTTCATCGTCCTGATCTTCTGGCGCATCGCCGCGCGCAGGTCGGGGCCAAGCCGCATGGTATATTCATCGGCGGGCGCCACCGCCAGATCGAGCAGAGGGCCTGACGTGCCGGCCAACAGCCTTTCCAGCGCCACGGTATTGTCGATTTCGGCGCGGGCAAGGTTGACCATGTCCTGCCGCGGCCAGTCCGCCTGCACGCCCAGCACCGGATTGGCCTCGGGCTTGGCGGCGATGCCGTTCACCCGGTCAAGCTGGGCCTGAAACAGCACCATGTTGTTGGCCGACCGCAGCAGGTAGATCAGCGCCTGCACGCGCCGGGCGGTGAGGTCCCAATAGGCGCGGGCTTCAGGGTCGGTGCGGCTGGCGGCAATATCCACCATCAACTTGTGAGCCTTCTCGGCCTCAGGCAGCGCGGTTTCGATGGTCTGCTGGAATAGCAACCGCGCGCCCCAGCCCTCGTACATGCGCATGGCCTGGATGTCCGCAAGATTGCTCGCCTGCTCCTCACCCCGCGCCTGAAACAGGTAGGGCTTCCAGGCGACGACTTCCTCGTCCTTCAACTCCTGCGGATAGGGCACCATCGGGCGGGCGATCCAGCGGTTCAGCACGTGGCCGAAGCGCAGCATTCCGCCGAAATCGAGCGGCTGCATGAGCAGGGCGACGCGGTCGAGCGATTGCCACGCCTCGATCAGGTTGCTCGCCTGATCCTCGCCCACTTCGCTGACAGCGAAGCCTCTCAACGCGGCGAGGCGTTGTAACCGGTCGCCCATCGGCTGGCCGGCGGTCGCCTTGAACAGGCGGTAATTGAACTGCACCGTGTCTGGCTGGCCAAGTTCATAAGCGCGGCGCGGACTGGTATTGGCCTTCACCGGCGCAAAACCGGGAACCACCAGTCCGACGACCGGATAGAACGGGCTTGCCGCAGGGCGGGCAATGGACGTTTCGAACGCCTTGCCGTCCGGGCCTTCCTTGCCGTTCACGGCGAGGCCTGCTGGCAGCTTGCGGACGATATTCTCTTCCACGTCGGGCCCGAACGTCGGGATCATCCAGCGCCGCGGTTCGATCTGGTTGATGTTGATCCGCACCTGCTTGCCCGCCGCTGCGGCGGCCTGCTGGATGTTGATCATGAAGCCCGAAACCCGGTCGGCCAGTGGACGCGCCGCGCCATCGCTATTGCCGTTCGCCCCGGGATAGAGCCCCGGATTCCACGCAAAGCCCGAACCCGCGTCCGTCGTCACCCAGATGAAGGTGTCGATGCTGGGGCACAGCCTGAGCAACTGGGTCACCGATTCGCGGTACATGGCCAGCACGTCAGGGTGATCGACGTTGGGCGCGAAATATATCTTGCGCGCGCGGAGCATGTGATCGATCCGCGCGCCGCGATATTCGGGATAGGCGACGTAGAAGTCTTCTGGCAGGACCGACGGTTCGTTCGCCGTCCAGACAGCGGTCATGCCGTTGGCGGAGATCGCCTGACAGCGGGCAGCGACCAGTCGCTGCAAGCGCCGGGAATGGTCCATGTCCATGTAAGGCTGCAGGACAGCAGGCGGAAAGACCTTGAACAGCGCGATGTGGTGCGCGAACCAGGCGGGATAGGGATCATCGCGGTCCAGTTCGAACCGCGCAATCGGCAGATTCTTGGTGACGTTCATCTGGGCCGAGCCCAGGTCCTTCATCAGCGCGGCTTCGTGGCTAAAGCGCTCGATATCCAGGCGATCGGCGGCGGCATCGGCGGCGGCATTCGCTTTCGCATCCATCATGTTGGCCGGAGCCGGCGGCCGTTCGGCCATGGCGGGTGCTGCCATGGCTGTGAGGAGCACGGCCGATGTGCCGAGCATGAGGGCCTTGATGGACATAATCTCTCCGTTCGGTTCAGTTGCGGATCAGGCGTTCGGCCACGCGCCCTTGATGGGCCGAAGTGCCCGAAAGACCTGCGTGATCAAGCGAAGGCGCGTCTTCCGCCTGCAGCAGGTGCGTGTAGTATTCAGGCGGATCGGATGCCCAGCGCATCGCGCAGTTGCGGAACGAAACGCGGTTGGCATGGCGGATGCTGACGGCCGGGGTTCCGCGCGGTTCGATCGGTTCCACCACCTTGGTCGGGCGATTATCGAACACGCCGCCGGGGTAGCGGGTGCTACGCTTGAACACGACGTTCACGCCGTCGAACGATATGTCGCTGATGCGTCCGCCGCCAAGCCCTTCGACCCGGATCGAATTTTCCGCCGTTCCCCGCACGTTTGAGACACGGACGTTGCGGATCGTCCCGACCTTGGTCGCGGCATCGCGGGGGATGGCGGTGAAGGAAATCGCCTCACCCCGCCCCCACCACGGCGCGGAGTGATACCGCGAGACAAAGGTGATATCGCGGAACGTGATGTTGCTGACCGTGCCCTTGTCGCGCAACTGGATGCACAGGCCCCGGCAGCCGCTGACGATGCGGCAACGTTCGAACACCACGTCATGAATGTCCTGATGCGTTTCGGTGCCGATCTTGAGTCCGCTGTCCTGCGTTTCGAGCACGCAGTCCGAGACCCGGATCCCGCGCGAGGGGCCGTACTGGTCATGACCGGCGGTGCACTTGATCACGATGGCATCGTCACCGCAGGTGATCCGGCAATTGCGGATGATGACGTCCTGGCAGTGATCCGGATCGATGCCGTCGCAATTGGGCACATCGGGCCGGTTGGTTATGGTGACGTGTTCTACCAGCACCTTGCGGCAGCCGAGCAGGTGGACCGTCCAGCTCGGGGCATCGTGGAAGGTCACATTGGTGATGGTCAGATTGGCGCAGTTCTCCAGCACCAGCAAACGGGGCCGGAAGCCCTTGGGGATCCACCATTCATCCGCCTTGTCATAGCGCTCCATGAACTCGAGCGAACGGCCGTCGATCGTGCCAGTGCCGCTGATCGTCAGGTCATCGGCGGCAAAGGCATGGAGCAACGCGCCCGGGCCGGAAATCCCTTCTGCCTTGAGCCCCGAAGGTGCTTCGCCGGCATTATAGTCCATCGGGTCGGCGCTGACGACCAATCGCGCGTTACCCGCCAGATGGAAGTCGATCCCGCCTTTCAACGTCAGTGCACCGGCGAGGTAAGACCGCCCAGACGCCAGCCGCACCCGCGCGCCTCCCCCCACCCGTGCGGCCGCATCGATCGCGCGCTGGATCGCCGCAGTGTCGTTGGTCTTGCCGTCACCTCGCGCACCAAACCGCTCGACCGGAAACACGCGCCTGCGCGGCTTGGCACCGAGTGCCTGCGAAGCCATCATGCCAAGTGCCGCCACCGAGGCGGCGATCATCCTGCGTCTGATCATTTCGGCGGATCTCCCGTGAACGAAACGTCCCACACCTTTTCCAGCCGCGACTTTCCGGCGGGACCGTCGACTTCCAGTGCGACAACGAACTTACCCGGTGCGGCATAGGAGTGGACCGGCGCGGCCTCGCGCGATTCCGTGCCATCGCCAAAGGTCCAGCGGCGGGACACGACCGCACCGGCAGTGTCATCGCGAAAGGCGACAGTGCGGGTCACCCGGTCAGTGATCGTGTAGGACCATTGCACCTTGAGCGGCGATGCCTGCAAAGGCATCAGGCGGAACGCACATAGGTCTGACGCTTGCCCGTACATCGTGTGCCGGGGAGAAAGATTCCAGAACGCATTCGCCTTCCCATCCGCCCCGTCGCGGTCGATCAAAGCCCAGGCCATGCCCAGGCTGCTTCCTTCTACCAGATTGGTCTCAATGGATTTTTCCGGCCCATCCGGATCGGCATGATCGAATGGCGTAATCCAGAATTCCATCACCAGCTTGCCGCGCCCACCGGGCTTCAGCCTGTGCGTGAAGGCAAAGTTGGACCAGGGCAACTGCTTGATCCAGCTCGCCTGCGGGCCCCAGGCCATGGCCTGGTCCTTGCTCCCTGGAGGCGTGAAAATGTGATAATTCTGCGCGTGGATGTTCTGGAAACGGAACCACGCATCGCTGTCGCTGAGCCCCTTGCCCAGCTCCGGATGGAACCGGGCAATCAGCGGCCCGCCCGATGCGTCGCCATCCACGACCAGTTCGAAGATGTCGTTGCGCAGGCCGGAATGCCCGAAATCCCAGTAATCGTCGCTGACTTCGTAGAGGAAGTAGAGCCGGTTCAATCCCTTGACCCAGCCAACCTTCACCGATCCTGAAATACTGGCCGGGTCGGGCTTGCGACCAGAGCCATCGTCTGCCGCAAGGCGGTTCACACCAATGGTCGCATCGGGACCGACCCTTGCCCAGTCGGAGGTATCGCCATCGATGCGCGGAATCGCGTCGGAGGCAAACTGGTGAACTGCAAAAGGCCCACAAGGCAACTGCGCCACAGCTGCACCGGGCGATGCCAGCAAAAGCAGACACGCCGCCCAAGTCGGCCTGACATTTTGAAACCTCTCCATCGTCGAACCTGCATTTAGGGGGTTCACATTGTGGTGCTGAGTGTTACAAATTGGAAATTAGAAGTCAAACGCGATTCCGCGAAATCGATACTCGCGGCGTTTCGATCAATGCAGCAACGACTGCGAAGGCGGGGGATGTCCATGCTGAAGGCTCGTAATATTATGGCGCTTGCCTGCCTGCTTCTGCTGGCACCGGCACAGGCAGCATTGTCGGCACCCCCGGCAGTGCCCGGCGTGCCGGCGATGGCAAGCTGGATTGATGCCAAAACAGGCCACCGCATCATGCGGCTCAGCGATGAGCCCGGGGCGAGCGCGCTCTACTTTAACGAGAACGCCTACACACCGCAGGGTGACAAAATGGTCTACCGCACCGACCGGGGAATCTGGTCGGTCGACCTTCCCGGCTGGAAACAACGCCTGCTGGTCCCTGGCAAGGACCTGCAACTGCTATTCACCGGCCGCAAAAATCGCACCGTCTACTATGCTGTACGCGGTGCGCCGGAAGCCGGCGGTCCTTCGGGCAAGGACGGCGATACCCGGCCGATGCAGGTCTGGCTGGCCGATCTCGACAGCGGAAAGACGCGCAAGATCGCCGATCTGCGCGGCGCGACCGTTTCGGCGCTCAATGCCGATGAAACGCTGCTCGCCGGCGTCTCCGCCGAACGGGCGATGCAGCTTCAGCCTGGCGCCGCTCCGCGTGAAGCCGCTTTCGGGCAAGCCGCCTATGCCGCCAATGGACCCGACGGCAAGCCGCTGACCTTTGCCGAGGCCAAGGAAGTACGGCTCAATGACCGGCTCGAAGCGAAGATTCCGATGGAAATTTTCACTATCGACGTGCGCACCGGGGAACGGCGGACGGTGACCAAGTCGACCGACTGGCTCAACCACCTGCTGTTCTCGCCCACCGACCCCAACCTGCTTATGTATTGCCACGAAGGCCCATGGCACAAAGTCGACCGCATCTGGACTGTCGACCTGCGCGGCGGAAAGCCCACCAAGATTCACACCCGCACGATCAACATGGAAATCGCCGGGCACGAATTCTGGGCACCCGACGGCAAGACCATATGGTACGACCTGCAGACCCCACGCGGCGAGGTGTTCTGGCTGGCAAGCTATGATCTCGCCACCGCCAAGCGCCGCTGGTACGCGGTCGACCGCAACGAATGGTCGGTACACTTCAACATTTCGCCCGACCAGAAGGTGTTCATCGGGGACGGCGGCGACAACGAAATGGTCGCCCATGCGCCCGACGGCAAGTGGCTCTACCTTTTCAGCCCACGCGAGATTCCCGATGTCGCGGGCATCCATGCGCCGGGCGCCGAGAGCCTGATAACTCCGGGCACGCTCGATTCCGAAAAGCTCGTCGACATGAGCAAGCACGACTACCGCCTCGAACCCAATGCGCGCTTCACGCCCGACATGAAGTGGCTGGTGTTCCGATCGAACCTGGAAGGCCGACCCGGCGTCTATGCCGTGGAAGTGGCGAAGACGGGCAACTGAGGTGAAGGACCACTTCATCCTCGATCGCCGCAGGTTTCTGGAAGGCTCGGCCTTGGCCGGTGCGGCACTGTCTGCGGCGCCCGCTGCGGCGGCGCCCGAAAGGACAGGCGCCAGTGAGGCTGGCAGCGTCCACTGGCTCGATGGCAAGGCCCCGGTCCGCGACGAAGGCCAAGTCTGGGGCCAGCCATGGCCGCGCGGTACGAAGATGGCAAAGGCCTGGAACCTCTCCGGCGCTGCTGTGCAGACCTGGCCGCTCGCCTGGTGGCCCGACGGGACCGTCAAATGGACCGGCCATGCCCTGCCGGCCGGCGCGCTCAAAGCTCGCGACGGACAGGTCAAGCCGGGGGCCGGAGCAGTTTCTGCGATCCTGTCCCTGCGCGAGACAGGGGACGAGATCGTCGTAGCCTGTGCCGGGGTCGAATGGCACATTGCCCGCTCTGGGACTTCGCTGATCCGCTCGGCAAGCGCCGAAGGGTGCGAAGTCCTGAGCGAGGTCGCGCTGGTCGCCAGGGCCCAGGACCAGCCCGACGACGAGGGGGAAACGCCGTCCAGCCGCCAGCGCCTTTCCGGGACGGTGACAAAGGCGACCGTCGAACAGTCAGGGCCGGTCCGCGCCGTCGTCCGCCTTGAAGGCACGCATGGCGATGGCGTGCTGCCGTTCTCGCTGCGGCTGTGCTTCCACGCCGGGTCGCAATCGGTGCGGATTGTCCATTCGCTGATTTTCGATTTCGACCCCGAAAAGCTGTTTCTGCGCGGGTTGGGTCTGACCGGCGCCGTGCCGATGCGCGATGCCATGCACGATCGTCATCTGCGCTTCGGCGGTCCCGATGGCGGACTTTGGGGCGAGGCCGTGCGCCCGCTTACCGGCCTGCGCCGCAATGCCGGTGAACCCTTTCGCCAGGCACAGATCGAAGGACGCGCCGTCCCCTCGCTCGACACCATGGCCAAGCCTCTGCGTGACAGGCTGGGCTATATTCCGGCTTGGGGCGATTTCACCCTGTCACAGCCGAACAGTGACGGCTTCACCATCACCAAGCGGACCAAGGCGGGCCACGGCTGGATCGACGTCGATACGGCAGGCCGCGCACCGGGCCTTGGCTATGTCGGCGGGGCGAGCGGCGGGGTCGCCTTCGCCATGCAGGAATTCTGGCAGCGCCCGCCGGTGCGGCTCGATATCCGCGATGCCGCCAGCGACACGGCACGCTTCGCCTTGTGGCACCACGCCCCCGATGCCCCGGCGATGGACCTGCGCTTTTACCACGACGGCATGGGGCAGGATGACTGGTTCCGCCAGAATCAGGGGCTCGATGCGACTTACGAGGATTACGAGCCGGGCTGGGGCACGGCCCAGGGCATTGCCCGCACCTTCGAATTCCGCCTCTGGGCCCTGCCCGCCACACCGTCGCGAGACGATCTTGCCGCGATGGCGCGGGGCGTTGCCACTCCGGCGCGGCTGATGGCCACTTCGGCAGCCGTGAAGCAAGCGGGCATGTTCGGCGTCTGGAACAAGCCGCAGGGCGGCGATCCGCTTGAGGCACGGGCAAAGCGCGAGCTTGATTTCTACCTCGACCAGGTCGAGCAGCGCCGCTGGTACGGATTCTGGAACTACGGCGATGTCATGCATTCGTATGACAACGACCGGCACGTCTGGCGTTATGACATTGGCGGCTTCGCATGGGACAACAGCGAACTCTCCACTGACTTGTGGCTCTGGTATTCGTACCTGCGCACCGGGCGCGCCGACCTGTTCCGCATGGCCGAGGCAATGTGTCGCCATACCGGAGAGGTCGACGTCTATCATGCCGGCCGCTTCAAGGGCCACGGCACCCGCCACGGCGTGCAGCACTGGGGCGACAGCTCAAAACAGCCGCGCATCGCCAATGCCGCCTATCGCCGTATCCACTATTTCCTCACCGCCGATGAGCGTTCGGGCGACCTGATGCGCGAAGGGTTGGGGGCGGAAATGCTGCTCCCCGCCATCGATATCGAGCGCAAGACCGGCTCGGTCGATGCGCCGGGGGAACCTCGGACCGGATGGCCTGAAGGTAAGGTTGAAATGGCCTTTGGCACGGTCTGGGGATCGCTGCTCGCTGGCTGGCTCGCCGAATGGGAGCGCACTGGCAATCGCAAGTGGCGCGACCGCATAGTCGCCGGCATGGAATCAATCGCCGCGCTGCCGAAACAGTGGTTCGCGGGCTATGCGCTCTATGACCTGAAGACTAGCCGCTTCTCCAGTGGCGACAAGGTGCGGATCAGCCACCTCAACGGCGCTTTTGGCGTGTTCGAGATAAACGCCGAACTGCTCGAACTGGTCGACCTTCCCGCCTATCGCGAGGCATGGCTGGACTACTGCGAATTCTACAACGCCCCCGCAGCAGAATTCACGGCAAAGACCGGCGCTCCCTGGGCTTCGCGGGGGCTGCGGCAAGGCCACGCCCGCTTCACGGCTTATGCCGCCGCCGCGCGCCGCAAGCCGGAACTCGCCGCCCGCGCCCGCGATGAGCTGGCCTCGCAAGGCGACCGGCCGGACCGCGTTGCGGCATCGCAGGTGCGCAGGATTGCCGGCCCTGCCGTTCTCAAACCGGTCGACGAGATCGTCGGCATTTCAACCAACGACGCTGCCCAATGGGGGCTTGCCTTCATGCAGGTCAGCGCGCTTCTATCTCAAGACAAGGAATTGTGATCTTGGCTCAATCAGCCGTCAATGCCGCCGCTTCGCCGGAACCCAGCCTCGCCAAGGTGACCGATACGATCGGCCGCCTGATCGACAACCTCGTCAACATCACCGACGAGACCGGCGAGTTCCTGCTGCATCTTGAAGACGGGCGCGTTATCGACACCAAGGGCTGGGCCGGCTGGGAATGGACCCACGGCGTCGGCCTGTTCGGCATGTGGCGCTATTACGAGCAGAGCCGCGATGAAAAGGCGCTGTCCGTCATCCGCCAGTGGTTTGCCGACCGCTTTGCCGAGGGCGAGACGACCAAGAACATCAACACGGTCTCGCCGTTCCTGACGCTGGCCTACCTTCACGAGATGGCACCCGATGCCAGCAATCTGCCGCGCTTTGACGAGTGGATGGAATGGCTGATGGCCCCTGTGGGTGGCCTGCCCAAGACCGAGGACGGCGGCTTCCAGCACATCGTCTACAACGACGAAAACCCCGGCGAGATGTGGGACGACACGCTGATGATGAGCGTGCTGCCGTTGGCCAAGATCGGCCTGCTGCTGAACCGCCCGGCTTATGTCGAGGAGGCCAAGCGCCAGTTCCTCGTCCACATCAAGTACCTGTTCGACCGCAAGACCGGGCTTTGGTACCACGGCTGGACCTTCGAAGGACGCCACAATTTCGCCGAGGCCCTGTGGGCGCGCGGGAATTGCTGGGTAACAATCGCCATTCCCGAGATCCTCGAGATGCTCGACCTGCCGGAGGATGACGCCTTCCGCATTTTCCTGATCGATACGCTTGCCGCACAGGTCCGCACACTGGCCGCAACGCAGCACGAAAACGGGCTGTGGCATACGCTGGTGGTCGATCCGACCAGCTATCTCGAAGCCTCGGCCACCGCCGGGTTCGCTTATGGCATCCTGAAGGCGGTGCGCCTTGGCTACCTGCCGGCAAACTATGAAGCCGTGGGCCGCCGCGCCGTGCTGGGCGTGCTGGCGAATATCGACGATGCCGGCGAATTGCAGCAAGTCAGCTTCGGCACCGCAATGGGTGACACACTGCAATTCTACAAGGATATTGCGCTGACCTCGATGCCTTATGGCCAGAGCCTCGCGATCTGCGCACTGGCTGAATACATGCGGCGGCTGGGTTAGGGAGAGCAGGAATGGTGCAAGCCGCAAATGCCGGGGCAGAACGCCCGGTCCGCCTCGTCAACTTCCTTGCCTATGGCGGCAACGACGTGCTCGGCGCGGGCTCGATGGCAGTCATCTCCGCCTGGGTGCTGGTGTTCTACACCCAGTTCTGCGGGCTGACGGCAGGCGAAGCGGCACTGATCTTTGCCACCGCGCGCATCCTTGATGCCTTTGCCTCGCCAACCATCGGCCACGTCTCGGACAAGTTCGGCGCCACGCGGCTGGGTAAGCGGTTTGGACGACGGCGCTTCTTCATCCTCGCCGCCATCCCGCTGCTGCCAAGCTTTGCGCTGATGTGGCTGCCGGGCATGACCTTCTGGTACTATCTCGTCAGCTATGTGCTGTTCGAACTGGTCTACGCGATGGAGATCATCCCGTATGAAACGCTCGCCGCGGAAATGTCGAAGGATTATGCGGCCAAGGCAAAGTTCGCCGGCTTCCGCATCGCCTTTGCCCAGGCTTCGGCCGTACTGGCAGGCTTTCTGCCGTTGTGGCTGATCGAATGGCTGGGCCGCGATAGTGCTGACACGTTCCTCTACATGGGCACTATTTTCGCCGTGCTGTTCATGGCGGCGGCGGGCCTGCTCTATGCGTTCTCGTGGGAGCGACAGGCAACTGGTGAGGAACCCCCGGCAAGAAGTGGATCACCGATTGCCGGACTTTATCGCAACCTTGGCTCGACCTTGAAGATCCGCGCGTTCCGGCTGCATCTCGGGCTCTATCTTGGCGGCTATATCAGCCAGGACGTGTTCAATGCGGCGTTCACGTTCTTCGTGATCTTCGCGCTGGCCGGATCAACCGCCATTGCCTCAGGCCTGCTGGGCACGATGTACATCGTCCAGTTCCTGGCCGTGCTGCTGGCGATCCAGGTGGCGCTGAAGGCCAATCCTGCCATCGCCTACCGCATTGCCGCCGCCTGCTTCGCGCTTGGCGTGATAACCCTGATCGGCCAATGGTCGCTGGGGATCACGGCGACCTCGCCGCTGATCTGGATCGGCATCGGCCTGGCTGGACTTGGCCGGGGCGCGCTCAACTACATTCCCTGGGCGACCTACAATTACATGGCCGACATCGACGAGATCGTCACCGGCCAACGCCGCGAGGGATCGTTCGCCGGCGTCATGACCTTTGTGCGCAAGGCAACCCAGGCCGCCGCCGTAGCCGGTGTCGGCCTGCTGATGGACGCGGGCGGGTTCGTTTCCAAGGCACCGGTGCAAAGCGATGGCGCGATCCATACGCTGGTGCTGTTGCTGGGCGTCGGCACGGTCGTGGTCCTGCTGCTCGGCGTGCTCGCCTCACTGCGCTTCAAGCTCAGCCCACAGACGCACGCCGTCCTGATGGCAGAGATCGAACACCTGCGCGCCGGCAACCGCGCACCCACCAGCGAGGCCAGCCGCGCCGTGGTCGAAGACCTGTCTGGTTGGCGCTATGACCAGCTTTGGGGCAACAATCAGATCGGACGATAGATGAAGCGAATGTCCTTGTTCCTTGCCTCACTGGCCGTTTCCACCGTTGCTGCGGCGGAACCGGCCAGTCAGGGTCGCATCCTGATCGCCGGGGACTCGACGGCACAAGGCTATGGACAGGATCGCTACCCGCAGGCCGGCTGGGGGCAATTCCTTGCCTGCGGCCTCATCTCGGGGACACAGGTTCTCAACCGCGCCAAGGCGGCGCGCAGCACGCGCACCTTTATCGGCGAACGCCGCTGGGACGACCTCATGGCCGAGACCCGCCCCGGCGACACCGTGCTCATCCAGTTCGGTCACAACGATGCCGCCTATGAAAAGCCCGAACGCTTTGCCGACGCGACCACGACCTTCCGCGACAACCTGCTGCGCATGGTCTGGGAGACGCGCGGACGGCAAGCCGTGCCGGTTCTGGTAACACCGGTGGCGCGCCGATCTTTCTGGGACAATGGCCAGACCCGCGCCGATTTTGCCGAATACAGCGCCGTCATCCGCAGTGTCGCCGCCGCCACGGGAACGCCGCTGATCGAGCTTGAAGCGCAGTCGCGGCAGTTGATCGCCGGCATGGGCGCCGAAAAATCGCGTGATCTTTACCTGCACTACCCGCCGGGCCGCTGGCCAGCCTATCCCAAGGGCATCGACGACGACACCCATTTCAGCGAGCTCGGCGCGCGCCGGATCGCCGAGCTGGTGGCGGGTGCCTTGTCCGCCCTGCCGGCACCGGCGGCGGGACTGGTCGCCAAGGAACGGCCGGACCTGACCCGCGGAACACCGGTCGGAAGCGGCGCATGCCATTGAGACTGCCGCGCCGCTCACTGCTCGCCGGGATGGCTGGCTCGGCCCTTCTCGGTTCGGGCGCGGTATCGGCAAAGATCAGGAGCGCCAAACCGGCTCCAGCCCTGATCTCCGTGCTGCCAGTGTGGAACGATGCGCCGCCCGGAGGTGTGCCGGGGGGGCTGGTTGAACAGGAAATTCCCCGATCTCCGACCGGCCCGGCTGACGACACCGCCTTCCTCCACGTCACCCGGCCGACGCTGCTGCATTGCCGCCCCGCAAAGCCGAACGGCGCTGCGGTGTTGCTGGTTCCGGGAGGCGGTTATGCGCGAGTGGCGATCGGCCGGGGAGGAGCAGAGCTTTTGCGCGCCTTTGCGGCGCAAGGCTATCACGCCTACCTGCTAAAGTACCGACTACCCGGCGATCCCTGGCAGGCAGGCCCCGATGCCCCGCTGCAGGACGCTCAGCGCGCCTTGCGGGTGATCCGTTCAATGGCACGGGCCGAAGGCTACGACGCAAGCCGGATCGCCCTGTGGGGAGGGTCCGCCGGCGGACACCTTGCCGCCCGGCTCGCCAATTCTGCGTCTGCGGCATATGCGGCGACAGACGCGATCGATGGCCTGGCGCTGGGCGTGAAAGCCGCAATCCTGCTTTACCCGGTCAATCACATGACCGGTCCCCACGCGCACGCGCAGTCGCGACAGCAACTGCTCGGGAGCCGCAGTGATGAAGAAGCGGCAGCCTATGCGGCTCAGGCAGGTGTCTCCACGATCTCCCCACCCACCTTCCTTGGCCATGCCCTCGACGATCAGGTGGTGCCGGTCGAAAACAGTTTGTCCTATTTCGCGGCTTTGCGCGCCGGGGGAGTTCCCGCAGAACTGCACGTACAGGAAAGCGGCGGCCACGGCTTCGGCTGGAACCGAGCAAACGGCGTTGCTTGGGATTGGCCCGTCCTGGCCCTGTCATTCCTTCGAACGCACGGCGCCTAGGGTCAGAACCTTCCGGCATCAGCCGGCAGCAATTCAGTAAGCCTTAACTGCGGTAGAGTTCACGGCGTTAGGGTCGTCGGTACGTACGCCTTTGGGAACCAAAATTGGGCCACGGAGCAACGGATCATCTGTTTCACGCATCCAGTCTCCAAGGCGCTGCCGCATGGACTGCATTTCCGCTTTCATATCCGCCCGGCTGGCGATGTTGTTTCGTTCTGCGGGATCAAACATCAAGTCGTAAAGTTCCTCACCATGCTTGTCGGCGCAAAGAGGAAGGGTTTGCCAGCCATTTCTGACCCATAACCTCTTGGTCAGGCCATCGTCGCAGTTGGTAACTACTGGATATTTTCGCTTATCGAACCGCCGGATATACTTATATCTTGCAGTGCGCACGGCCCGTACCGGCTCATATGCCGAATGAAAATTGAGCTCACTGAAAACTGCATCCCGGATACCTGGGCTACCTTTGGAAATAACCGGCAACATGGATTTGCCTTCAAGCCATGTCGGCTTGTTGACGCGGATGTAATCACACAGCGTCGGAAACAGATCTATTTGCGACAAGAGCGCGTCAATCGCTTGTGGGGACGAGAAAACTCCCGGCCCTCGCATGATCATCCCGACACCGGTACCGCCGTCATAGAGCCCGGCTTTCATGGTTGGAAACGCGATTCCATGATCTGTGGTGACAATGACCAGCGTATTCTCGGCAAGACCCGCCTGGTCCAGCGCGCGAAGCAGCTGTCCGACGCCATCGTCGAACAAGCGGACACTGGCGTGATAGCCGGCCATATCCTGGCGCGTTTCCGGCGTATCTGGAAGTGGGTAGGGTGGCTGAATAAAGGCAGGATCGTCGGTTGGCTTCGGGAATTCCCGGTGGGTTTCGAAAAAGCCAACGTCGAGAAAGAACGGCTTGTCCTGACTTGCCGCTCGAAAGAGGAAAGCTACCGCATTCGGACAGACATCCGGTACGTGATCGCTGGTATGCGGCAGAACTTCATCGTAGCCGATTGTACGAGCGTCGATGGCAACATGCTGCAAGCCCGCAAGGGCGGTACGGTAGCCATTCGCGCGCAGGGTATGGACGATGTGCCGCTCTGGATGCGAAAATTTCCATCCGCGATGCGCCAGACCAAGCATACCACTGCTATGCGACGATTGACCGGTCAACATTGCTGCCCGACTCGATGAACAGGAAGGCGACGTGCAATGCATTTACCGGAACGTGACACCTTCGCGGGCCATCGCTCCTATGTGCGGCGTTGGAACATCAACGCCGTAAGGCGACCAGAAACGCCCTGAATCGTGCGAGTGCACATACAGAATGTTGGTTCTGGTGGAAGGTATGACCTGCGCCGCCACTGAAGCATCAAAAAGGCTGGCGGCGACCGCCGAACTGCTGACCGCTCCAATGAATCCACGGCGTGAAAGCGTGCCCTTCTGCATTTGTCTTTATCCCTATTGTGACCTCATTGACGGTCAGTCAGGCAGCCATTCAGACGCACGGTGGAGCATCGGCGTAATAGCACGTCCATGACCGTGATCGCCCCTCACCTCTGAAAAACAGATTCCCATTATATGGATATATTTCTCACATATCGGATTTTGATTTTGATTCGCAAGCCACCAGTGGCCGATGAGCCAATGTCTGGCGGATGCCTCGATTCGACAGAACCGCCTGGGAACCCGTCACGACCTTACCTTGACCGGGCGCCTGCCTGGAGCAACGGAGCTTGCTAGCGATCGAGGCTGTAGCAGTGCGAAACATGAGTGCCGAACCGCATGAAAATCGGTGAACACGATTCCCGCAACATCAAGCAACGCGTCGATCTCGACCAGGGCAAAACCGGGCGTGCCCTGCCCCCAGCATGCGTACCTTCCCATCACTGCAGGTCCCACGCTCATCCCATGCAAGCTGTAACCCGTCCCACGATTGCGCAGCCCATCCTGCGATAGGCCGCCCGTGTTTTACCGCGGGCTCTCCAGATCCAACAATCACCTCCGTCGATCCCACGCAACGGGAGGTTTTGGGCAAATCGGGAGAATTGAATTCCCAGTTATGCGCCCAGATCGGAGGTGGAATTCCTTGTTCAGTTGAAAAAATTCCCTGTTACGTCACGCAGGGAATTTACAGCGAAAACCTGAGGAGTTCTGAGGCCTTGCGAGTGCCATAACGCGCTAAAAACAACCGAATTTGCATTTTTCCCTGTAAATTCCCATAAAACAGGGAAAACGCCACTTGAGACTGACTCGCTCCGGACTGCGTCGCGCACCAATCAGTCCTGAATAACTACCCCTGAAGGGGCACCCTGCAGATCAGGCGGCCGGAATGGCGCAGTTCTGCGGCAATTAGCCTATCCGCTAATGTCGAGTGCAGTCAGAGACTCCCGCATTCGCCCCAACATATCGTCGCAGAATGCCCCGCGTCTCTGGCGCCAAAATCCTGACTGCAGTGGAGAATGGGAAGGTTGGCCTCAGGCGAACCCGAGGAGCGCGCGCTGGTCAGCCCAGGCGAGCGGCAGGTCGATGTCGTGCAGGGTGCGAGCAGTCAACGAGGTCGGCTGCCGGCCCTCCACGATGGCGGTGATGATGTCAGCTGAGCCGCCTTCGGTATGATCGCAGATGACTTGCGTACCCATCAGCAGGTCGGACAGCCGTTCGCAGCTCAGCCGCTCAAGATCATGCGCCGACACACGCCATGCCGGCGCATCGTCGAAGTCTCCGCGCAGGAAATGAACATGCTGGTCCAGCAGGCAGCGCAGCAGTACCGCCCCGAAGATCGCCAGCGCTTCGCCGAATACCTCCAGAACGAACCGCTCGCCGCCGCCCAGCTGCGCGCGCCGCTCTATGAGGACAAGGTCGTCGACTTCCTGTTCGACAAGGCCGAAGTCACCGAACGCACCGTGACCAAGGACGAGCTGCAGGTGGCAATCGAAGCCGAAGACGCCGCTCCGGCCCCGGCCAAGGGCGCCAAGAAGGCTCCGGCCAAGAAGGCTGCTGCGAAGAAGTAATTCGCGCGGCGCTTTTTGAGCGACAGACAAAGGGGGGCGGGCAAGCGATTGCCCGCCGCTTTTGCATTGGTGGGGCCGGTTACCAATTGTGGAACCGGCAGCGAACTTTCCGGGTACGACAATAAATCCTTCGTATGGGAGCCGCCGCGCCAATCTGCTAAGCGGCCATTTCCTTACCGCGAGAGAACCCATGTACCGCCGCTTTGCAAGCCTCGCCTTCGCTCTGGCTTGTGCCAGTGCCATGCCCGTCATGGCAGCTCCTGCGGAGCAAGCCCGCTCACGTCTGATCGTGCTGACCGACATCGGCAATGAACCCGACGATTCCGAGTCTATGGTCCGCCTGCTGCTTTATACCAACGAGATCGACATCGAAGGTCTGATTGCCACGACCTCGCGGCATCATCCTAACAATCCGATGCGCA
Organism: Novosphingobium sp.; assembly: GCF_031424035.1. Lineage (GTDB taxonomy): Bacteria > Pseudomonadota > Alphaproteobacteria > Sphingomonadales > Sphingomonadaceae > Novosphingobium. Next base: position 58,041 of record NZ_JANPGP010000110.1, on the reverse strand, counting down.
ATCTGATCGACGAGCGTGTCGCGGCTTACGGCCAAGTGCTCGGCAACCTGCGCCAACATGATCAGCGCTACCCTGAAGTCGAGACTGTGCGACGGGTGGTGCTGAGTGGCAGCCCGGTCTACGGCATGACCGGGGTCGGAAAGAACAAGGACACCGCCGCCTCGCGGCTGATCATCGCAGCAGTGGACAGGCACGACCCCCGGCCTGTCTGGGTGGCGGTTTGGGGCGGTGCGGCCGATCTTGCTCAGGCATTATGGACCGTGCGGGCGACCCGTACGCCAGCTGAGCTCGATCGCTTCGTCGCTAAGCTCAGGGTCTACTCGATCTCGGACCAAGACGACGCGGGGCCGTGGGCGAGGGCCTACTTCCCCAAACTGTTCTGGATCACAAGCGTCCACGGCTTCACGCGCTATAACCTCGCCACCTGGACAGGCATCTCCGCACCGCTGTCTGGCACGGATATGTCGCATGTCAGCAAGGATTGGCTGAGCGCGAACATCCGCAGCAAGGGTCCGCTAGGCACCCTTTACCCGTTGCCACCCTACATCATGGAGGGGGACACGCCGTCGTTCCTCAATTTGATACCGAACGGCCTTTCCACCACTGAGCGACCCGACTGGGGCGGCTGGGGCGGGCGTTATGAGAAGCTCACCAATGAACTTGGCCTCTGGGCGTCGACGAGTGACATGGTTGCCGGCGTTGATGGCAAGATGCAGTTCAGTCCGCAGGCCACCATCTGGCGCTGGCGCTCCGCATTTCAGAACGACTTCGCCGCTCGGATGACCTGGTCTGTCACCCCGACCTACAAGCAGGCCAATCACCCGCCGCAGCCGCAGTTGAATTTGCATGGAGGCCTCGCACCAGTTGAACTCGCCGCCTGTCCCGGCAAGCCAATCAGCCTGTCAGCAGCCGGCTCGACCGATCCAGACGGCAATCGCTTGAGCTATCGATGGTGGTGGTATCGCGAAGCGAGCGGACTGGCTGCACCACAAGTGAAGCTTTCGTCCGACAGCGCCGACTCCGCGACTGTCGAGGTCAGCGGTGAGGTGAACGTCGACCAGTTCACGCCACCTGCCAACTACAAGGTTCACGTGATCTTGGAGGTAAGCGACGACGGCACGCCAACGCTGACCCGCTATCGCCGCGCGATCATCACCGTACCGGGGGGACGAGTCGGCGAGACTGCTGATTGCGCGGTAAGACCGATACCTCCTTCGCATTGATCCGAATGGGTCGACGCAAGTTTTCTGCTCCGCACGATGGGTGCTGCGTAGTCGAACGGCAGCTTTCCAGAGGGTGCCGCCTGATAGCTGTCAGTCGCCAATCCACGACATTCCAGTTATCGAGGAAGGAGGCGCACAGGCATCGATAGCCTCGGCTCGTTCAGGCCTGGCGCAAATAACCGCTTTCCGGCGCACTATAAGAAGGCGCCTTTCCGGACACGACAACAATCCCGTCGTTAGCCAGCTAAAGCGTGATTGTCGGGCCTCACGACACCCTGCCGTCCAACCGCGTGATGGTTGATCCTAGTCCACCAGTGCCAACGCGAGGTTGCCCGACAACCGGGGAGCAGGCTTCGGCGGGCTGGCGGAAGCCCCTGTCTTGTGCGGGGTGAAGTCAACGTAGTCGTTGATACTGCTGCGGCGAAGATGTTCGGGATTATTCACGGTACTTGGCCTGCTGAGCATGTCGCGGGTGTGGAATGCCGAGATGATCGCGTTCAGCTGCCCGGCTTCGCTGGCCAGGCTGCGGGTGGCGGCGGAGGTTTCCTCGACCATTGCCGCATTGCGCTGTGTCATGCCGTCCATTTCGCCAACCGCATCGTTGACCACGCGCAGTTGCTCGGCCTGGCGGCTGGCAGCGTCGGCAATTTCGTTGACGAGACTGGTAACAGCATCAACCCGCGTGACGATCTGACCAAGCTTGTCACCGGTCTGGCCTACCAGCGCCACCCCGGCAGTCACCTGGCGCGAGCTGGCCGCGATCAGCGTCTTGATTTCGCTGGCGGCGTCGGCAGAGCGTTTCGCCAGCGCCCGCACTTCGGTGGCAACTACCGCAAAGCCGTTGCCTGCTTCGCCCGCGCGCGCCGCTTCCACCCCGGCATTGAGCGCAAGCAGGTTGGTCTGGAAAGCGATGCCGTCGATGAGATCGGTGATCTGGGTGATTTTGCCGGTCGATTGCTCGATCAGGGCCATGGCCGCGATGGCATCGCAAACCACGGCACCGCCCTCGGTCGCCTCGTTCTGCGCCTGCGCCATTGCCGCACGAACATCGGCGGCGCCTTGAGCCGTTTGCCTGACGCTGGCGGTGACCAAGCCCATGGCCGCGTTGGTCTCTTCCAGGCGGGCTGCCTGGTCCTCGTTGCGGCTGGCCAGATCGTCAGTTGCCTCGCGAATCTCGGTGATCGACACCATCAGGTTACCCGCCCCCACACGCACCGCGCCGATGCGCTGGCACAGCGTATTGAATGCCTGGTTGAAGGTCGCTCGCAGCCCTTCGTAAACCGGGGGAAACGCCTGTTTGATGCGGTATTCAAGATGCTGATCGGCCAGCTGCTCCAGTCCCGCACCCAGCGCCTGAACCACGATGCGCTGGTCCTGTTCGATCCGTGCCCGCTCGATTCCGGCCTTTCGGAAGATTTCCATGGCGCGCGCCATCACGCCGATTTCATCGCTGCGATCCTGACCGCTGACTTCCCGCTCATAATTGCCCTCGGCCATCGCCTTGATGGCTTCGGCGGTCGTGGTCAGGGGGGCGACGATACGGCTCTGGATCAGCTTGCCGGCCATCCAGGCGGCGGCGATGCACAGCAGGGCGATCAGCCCAACCGCGCCGATCTCGATCGCCGTCAAGCGGTTGTTGTACGCCAGGAAGCTGGCGCGGTACGCGTTCGATTGGGCGACCAGCCGGTCGATCTGGGCATGCTGCGCTTCAAATCGGTTGCGCAGCTCACCCGTGGTGATCGAGCGAAGGGCGGCCCTGTCGTTGGCTTTGGCGGCCGGAATGAACTGCGTGTCCATGACGTGCCAGAACGCTTCGGCATCGGCGAGCGTCTTCTCGACCCCGCCGCGCAGTTCGGGTGGCAGCGGTGCGGTTTTCCAATAGGCGCGGCGGTCATTGAATTCGCCGCGGTTCTTGGCAATCAGCGCAAGCTCGGCATCGGTCCGGTCGGGATCGACCGCGATCAGCGTGGCGTGGAGGTAGGGTTCGACCACGAAGGCCGGCGGCGGCAGGATATCGGCGAGCAACGCATCCTGAAGCGTGTTGGCTCGTGAAATCGGACCACCGAAGCGGATCTGGCCAACGACAATCGCGATTATGGCAAAAGCTACTACAAGCAACGCAATAAGCGTTCGCGAGCCTTTGCGTGCCTGTGCCTGAATCATCTGCGCCTAATCCCGGAATTCGTGGTTCATTCCGTGATTTTATTTGTCCGGATTTAACATCGTGGCTCGCCATGTATGCGTAGATGCCGCAGGGAATTTTCGAAAAAACAAATAAAGTCTTAGCCTTAACTTGCATGGGCAAAAGGCAAGGATTTCAGGGAACATCTGATTGTGGGCAATTCAGCTCGACCTGTGAATCGTTGGTTCGACACGATTATCCTCCTGCGCAGGCGCGGGTGATGCCCACTTGCTGGAAGGTTTCGCTGCTACCGTCATCGGGCAGCGACGCCCCGCCTGACAGCGACAGCGACCAGGCCGGGCCCGGGTGCGCATCCTCAGCATCTTCATCTGCTGAATCTTGCGCGCAGGCGGCAATCCCCAACCCGGCAAAGCCTTGCTGCGGCTGCGGCGCAAAAGCACTTTAGTGTCTCCAACGCCAAAAGGATGAGCATTGGTCAGTTCTGCCAGTTCGCCCCAGGTGATGGGAACGGCAACAGGAGAATGGGCGCGCGCCCTTGAAGAATGCGGCAGAACGGCCGTTGCGCCCCGCCGGTTGCGGAGCCAGTCGATCAAAATCTTCCCCTTGCGCTTGGCCTTGTTCATCGTCGCGAGGATGCGGTCCGGTTCTGCAAGACTGAGCGCTTCAGCAAAGCGATGCGCGAAATCCTTATGTGCTTCCAAGGCGTGACCCGGCGTAAACGGTACGATGACATGAACGCCCTTGCCGCCTGAAAGCATTGCGAAGCTGACGAGGCCGATGTCAGCCAGCCGGTCCTGAATGCGCCGCGCTGCCGACTTCACCGCCTCAAAATCGAGCCCTTCGTCTGGATCGAGGCCGAAGATCATGAAGTCGGGCTGCTCGACGTCACCGGCCCGGCCACCCCAGGCGTGGAACTCGATCGTCCCCATCTGCACCCAGGCGAGCAGACCCGCTACGTCCGCGACGTATAGATAGTCCTCCGCACCGCCGTCCTTTTCGGTGATGGGGACGAGGCGAACAGAGGCTTCGCATTAGCCATGGCTGAAGGGGCAAGGAAATCATACCATTCCGGCCCCCCACTCATGGTGAGAGGCCGGAATAAGGCACATTGATTGCGGCGAGTTCGCGAACTTGCGGCCAGCTGATCACCGCATGTCCGAAATTGACTGGATAATGGCCTTGGCGACTACCAGCCGAAGGTCACGCCGACCCGTCCCCCGGTCGATCCCTTGACGGTCGATCCCGCAAAACCACCGCTCAGGTAAACACGTTCGCTAACCCGGGCGATCGCCGCGCCAGAGAAGCCCTGCTCGCCACGGTAAGTGGCCAGGTTGAATGAGATGGCGAAGTTGGCGTCGGGCGGGAGTATTGTCCCGCCAAGCGCCATGGCCGCCGCAATGCCGCCATTGGCCTGCCGGGCAGTGTCCATCAGGTTGACCTGCAAGGCGCCGACCTTGCTCTCGAGCGTCGACGTACGGCCGTTCAGGCCGTTCAAAACACCAATGTCGAGGCTCGAAGCTGCCAGGTTGCCGCCGAGGTCGGTCGTAACCAGGCTGAGCCCGCCCGATTGTGCCGCCGCACTTTGCGATCCAGCGATTCCCGGCAGCGTGTAGGTTGAAGTTGCCGAACCGAGCGCAACCTGATTGGTCCTGACGGTCGTTACCCCCGTGCCGATGGCGATCGCCCCCGCCTGCGATGCGTTCGAGCCATTGCCGATCGCGATCGAACCGTTGCCGACAGCGGTGTTGAGGTTGCCGAGCGCGACCGCCCCGGTTCCGGTGGCCGTGTTGTTCGCGCCCAGCGCAACTGCACCCGTTCCGGTGGCTGTGTTCGGGTCGCCGATGGCCACTGCGCCATTACCCGATGCGGTATTGCCCGCCCCGATGGAGACGGCCTGACCGGTGATTGCCCGTGCGCCCAGGCCGATGGCAACGGACTGTGGGCCGCTTGCCACGGCTGATGCACCTACCGCAATGGCATCTGCCCCCGTCGCCTGCGGTCCCGGACCCGTGCTGTTCGACCGGAAATAGGCGCCATTGGCGAGCGCGGTATTGGCCGTGGATTGCGCAGTCGCTGCATTGGCAAGCGCGGTCGTCGCTGTGGATTGGGCGACAGCAGCCTCGGCGCGGGCTGTGTCTGCCGTCCCTTGGGCGGTTGCGGCGTTAGCGATGGCGGCATTCGCAGCGGTCTGGGCGGCCGCCGCATTGGCGAGCGCCGAGTTGGCAGTGGCCTGCGCCGCAGCACTGCCAGCACCGCCGGCATTGGCCGCGGCAAGGGCCGCAGCGGCCTCGGCGCGAGCAAGGTTTGCGGTTCCCTGAGCCGTAACGGCATTGGCAAGTGCTGTATTGGCCGAGGTTTGCGCCAGCGCGGCGGCGGCTTGTGCCGATGTTGCATTGGCGGCGGCGACGGTTGCCAGCGCCTGAGCGCCCGTCGCTGCAGAACTGACGAGATCAAGCTGTGCTCGATTGACCGCATCGGTCGCGAGCGTGCCGGCAGCGACATTGGCGACGCTGCGCTCGCTGCCGGCCGCCCCGACCGAAACGGTGTTAGCGCGGTCGGCCACGGACCCTGCCCCCAGCGCCACGCTGTTGACGGCCATGGTGCTGGCATTCGCCCCCAGCGTCGTCGCCCGCTCGACGGTGGCCCGCGAGCTTGCGCCGAGGGCAACACTCAAGAGCCCGGCAGTCCGGGAATCAAAGCCATAGGCCGCGCTGAAATCACCGCTGGTCGTGGCGAATGCGCCGGTGGCGACGCTCCGTTCACCGGTAGCGGTCGCCGCGACGCCAAGCGCCGTCGTCGTGTTGCCTGTCGCCACTGACTGATAGCCGACAGCGGTACTTTGCGAGCCGCTGGCAAGCGCACCACGCCCAAGCGCAGTATCCGCGACACCCAACGCCTTTGAGTTATACCCGACCGCCGTGCTCAAACCACCACCTGTGGTCGCCAACGCGCCAATTGCCGTCCCCTGATCGACGTTGGCTCGCGCTTGCGAGCCGACGGCAACGCTGTTCAGTCCACTGGCGCGCGAATCAAAGCCATAGGCCGCGCTGAAATCGCCGAGAGTCGTGGCGAATGCTCCGGTCGCGACGCTCCTTTCCCCGGTAGCGTTAGCAGCGACGCCGAGAGCGGTAGAGGTGTTACCCGTTGCGACTGACTGATAGCCGAGGGCGGTGCTTTGCGATCCGCTTGCCAGGGCGCCGCGACCGATTGCCGTGTCGGAGGTGCCCAGCGCGCGGGCATTTCGGCCGACCGCTGTCGCAAAGTCACCGGCGCGAGCCGAATTTCCTATGGCGGTAGCGTTTAATCCATCTGCAATCGCATTGATGCCGCACTCCGTGGTCTCGACAGGGTCATCGGCAGTGCCGGCAAGGCCGTCGGGACCAAGGTTCACATTGCAATCGACGGTTGCGTCTGCCCGCGCGGGCGACGGAAGGGTGGCGGCAGCGGCAAGTGCAAGCGGCGCGGCGGCGGCGAGGAGCAGGCGAGTGCGAGAGCGCATGATGTCATCCTTGGCTGGAAAGTTGTGCTGACAGCCAATGAGACGGAGGAATCAGGCAAATCCGGACAGGCCTTGTGGAGAAAAGTTGCGCGCCCTTATAGACGACGACCTCTAAAGCGATCTTGCTTCAACTCGTTTGGCCGTCCACATCTGTTCGAAGGTCCCTCGCAGGTAGCAAAATGGGCATGGCATTGATTTGCGACACCGAAGGCGCGCCGACGAACCCTGCGATCGCTGATGGATTCGTCGCGCTGCTCTATGACGAACTGCACGTGATCGCGCGGCGCGAACACTACCGCGCCGGATCACCGCAGACGCTTCAGGCGACCGCCCTGATCGGAGAGGCCTACATCAAGCTGCAAAAGCGCGAGGGGTGGGAAAGCAAGTCGCATTTCCTCGGCTGCGCCGCCACCGCCATGCGGCACATCCTGATCGACGCGGCGCGTGCGCGGCTGGCAGGCAAGCGCAACGCGGAGGTGGAAAGCTATACCCGCAGTCTCGATGTCGCCGCCGCCATGCCCGAGGACAGCGAGATCGTGCGACTGGGCGATGCGCTCAGGGCGTTATCGGAAATGGATGCAAGGCTTGCGCAAGTCGTCGATTGCCGGTTCTTTGCCGGGCTCGACGAAATCGAGACCGCGCAGGTACTGGGCGTCAGCGACCGCACCGTTCGCCGCTGGTGGATTCAGGCGCGGGCGTGGATCCATCGCGAAATGGCGGTTGCCTAACGCATCGCGGCTATGCGCGAAGCCAGGGCGCCGATACCCTTCATATAAGTCTCGCCCGACGGACCTGCGCCGACAAATATGCCTCTCGCCTCATCAAGCGCCGCGCGCGCCTCGGCGGTTCGGCCTTGCTTCAGCCGGACGACCGCCCGCGTTCGCGCCAGGACGCCCATGGGGACACTGGTCGAGGGAAAGGCCGCCATCAACGGGGTGACCTCCCCAACTACGCGATCCGCTTCGGCCAGCTTCCCGCTTTCAGCGAGGGCTTCTGCCAGATTAAGCCCGATGATCAGCGTCGGCATTGCCGCCGGGGTCAGCTTTTCAGCCGCAATCGGGCGCGCTTCGCCGAGGACTTTGGCGGCCTCGTCAAATTTGCCGAGGGCAATCTGCGCGCGGCCGAGTTGGGCCAGATCGACGGCAAGACTTGCCGATCGTCCGAAAGCTGCACGGCGCTGCGCGACCACATCCGTAAAGATCTTCTCTGCCCGCGCCGGCTGCCCCAGCTTCAACAGGCGCATGCCCTTGAGCTGTTCGATGGCCAGCCCTGGCATGGTAAGTTCCCCTCGCTCGCGCGCGATGACCGCATCGGCCTGACTGAAAACCGCAGGCATCTCGCCGAGCTGGTTGGCCTCGATCATATAGACCAGAACGTTGTTGTAGATGGTCAGCAGATCACGGCGATTTTCCGCAAGCGCGATATTGGCCTGGGGCAAGGTTGCGGTGAGCAGCCGGATGGCTTCATCGGCTTTGCCCGCCCGCCGCAACATCTGCGCCCGGTGCGTGTTGATGTCGACAAGCTCACTGCGATACCGGTCCGGATCGGTGCGAAACACGGCTTCCGCCGCATCGAGCAGGTGGCCTGTGTCGTTGATCTTGCCTGTCGCGGCAGACGACGAGGCAAGGCGCATCTGAAGTTGCGCGGTCGCCACCGGATCGCCCTTGCCAATCCCGCGAGCGAGCGCCTTGCGCACAACCGAGTCAGCGCCCGCAATATTCTCCAGATTCATGTACAAATCAAACAATGTGGCGATCAGCGTTGCCGACTTTGCGCTGGTGTCGAGCGATCCGGCAAGCCGTCCGGCTGTCTGATCGAGCATTTCACTGACCGTTGCTTCCTCGCCTGTCTTCGCCCCGGTATCGCGAAACATCACCGTGAGCATACGCACGATGGATTCAGACCGCCGCGCCTCGGCGAGGGCAATGTCGCGCTCGATTGCCGTCTGGCGCGCCTGCCAGAAGATACCGCCCGCACCGATCATCAAGGCAATCACTGCAGCGGCGCTGGCACCGACGGCCCAGCGGTAGCGTCTGACGAAGCGCCCGATCATGTAACGCCTCGATCCATCGCGCGCGATGACCGGTTCCAGTCGCTGGTGCCGGGCAATGTCGTCACCAAGCTCGGCCGCACTGCGATATCGCTCGTCGGGCGACCGGCGCATCGCCTTCATCACGATCGCATCAAGATCGCCGGCCAGCCGCGCCGCCGGTATCGGACCTTCCGAAACAGCGCTCGGCAATGCCGGATCGTCGTTCAAGACGCGGCGGATGAGCGAAGGCAGCGAACGGCTGCCACCCGCCCATGGCCCTCGTCCGGCCAGCAACTGGTACATGACCGCGCCAAGCGCATAGATGTCAGTGACCGCAGTGGAAGTCTCGTTGCCCAGCTGCTCGGGAGCTGCATAGTCGGGCGTCACCATTGTCTGGGTCGGGGCGCCCGTCGTCATCGATTCGTCGAGCAGCCGCGCCACCCCGAAATCGAGCAGACGGACCCGGCCGCGATCATCCACCAGGATGTTGGATGGTTTCAGGTCGCGGTGGATGACAAGGCGGGTATGGGCATAACCGACGGCATCGCAGATTTCGCGGAGCAACCGCAGGCGCGTGTCCAGATCGGCGGTTTGGGCGGCGCACCACAGGTCGATGGGCAGACCCTCGACATATTCCATGGCCATGTAGGGCCGACCGTCGGGCGCTATGCCGCCATCGATCAGGCGCGCGATACCGGGATGCTCAAGGCCCGCAAGCAGTCGCCGCTCGCGTTCGAACAGATCGATCCGTGATGCCGCTTCCGGACGCAGGAGTTTGAGCGCCACCCGCTGTTCAAATCCGGCATCCGTCCGGCGCGCGGCATAAACTTCCCCCATGCCCCCGCGCCCGACAAGCCGTTCGATCGCAAACTTTCCGATCACGGTTCCGGCGCTCAGGGAGCTGTATCCAGCCACCGCTTCGGGCGCGAGGCTTCCGGCGCCGTCAGTGTCCAGAACGCCTTCGGCATCGCTTGCCGCGAGCAGGGATCTGACATCGGCGACGACGGCCTGATCCAAGTCGCCGCGGTCAAGACGTGACCGGCGCGCATCGGCATCGAGATCGACCAGTTCGTCAAAAAGCGACTGAACCGCGCCCCAATTGTCCCGATCTGCCATATGCTTACCCTCCAGTCGTTCAACCATAGGCAGTGCGGCAGAATTGGAAACCATCAAGATTTCAGGTGTTGTCCGCTTTTGTCGTCGGTTCTCGTCTTTGCTCACGATGGAACTTGAAACAGAGGATATTGCCGATGACCCGTCATATAGTGTTCGCCGCCTTGCTGCTGGGCGGTTGCAGTTCATCTTCACCAGGCAACACCGCCGGTGCCACCGATGCTGCGGCAACCGGTCCAGCTAAGCGATGGGATGCGACCAATGCTTGCGCGGTCATCGACAAGGCCGCCATGAGCACCTTGCTAGGCACGCGTGTTGCGGACACCAGCGTCGCATTCGTGCACCAGGCAAGTGACGCGGAATCGGCGACGTCGGAATGCACCTACATCCTCGAAAATGGCAGCCGCGCGTCGGTAATGCTGCGCTGGTCACCGATTGCGGACAATAATGACGCCGCCATTGCCGGCACGCGAAACACGCTCGACCAAACCATCAAGGCCTTCGGGGGCACAGTCGAAACCGTCACTGGCACCGGCAAGGCTGCGTTCTGGGTCGCCAAGGTGAACAGCCTGAATGTCTTCATCGATGATGCCAGTTTCGCCGTGATCAATGTGCCGTCAGACCCCAATTCAAAAAGCCAGGCATTGAAGATTGCTCGGCGGCTAGGCGGTTGAAGATATGGACTGGCGGCCCCGAGCGTCCTTGCCGAGGATATTGCCGCAGGCCGGCTGGCACCGCTCGAGGTGGACGATTTTCCCGATATCGAGAGCGAGGTCGCGCTGATCTGCCGCCGCAATCGAACACTCTCGCCTGCGCCCAATCGCTGGTAGAACATTTACGCGCCCTGCTGACCGCGCACGGCCGCCGCCCATAAGCATGATCGAGAGTTATGCTTTAGATTTCAAATAGCCTTGGATGCGCGCTAGGGACGGTTATGGACCGACCCGCTTCTGATCATTCGATATGTGCCGAAACGCTCACGCGCGGCGACCTCGCGCGCTTGTCCGGATCACCCAGATCGCTGGTCGACTGCGATCTGGAGGAAGCCGATCTGTCGCGGCTCGATCTGTCCGGCTGGACGTTCGAGCGATGCAATCTGCGCCGGGCGGACCTTCACCGGGCCGATCTTGAAGGCACGACATGGCAATCGTGCCGGGGCGCATTTGCCACCTTCAACGACTGCGAACTGTCTGACGCAACCTTCACGTCCAGTGACTTCAACAATGCATCTTTCGCGCGGGCGGCTCTGGAGGCGGCGAAGTTCACGCAGTGCAAGTTGACCGGGGCCAATCTCTGCGACGTGAAGGGACTGGACATCACATTTGACGAGACCCTTCTGATCAACGCAAATCTGTCCGGCCATTCGTTCCTCAAGGCGACCATGCAAAGGGTGGATTTCTCTGACGCCAATCTGCGCAAATGCGATTTCAGGCATAGCACCTGGATCGAGTGCAGCTTGCGCGGTGCGATTGTCGATGGTTCGCGGTTTGACGGGGCCGATCTGCGCGGCGCCGATCTCGGCGGGTTTCAGCTGGTCGACGCCAACCTGTTTCGCGGGGCGACGATTTCCCGCGATCAGGCCGGGCAACTTCTAAGCGAGCTGGGTTTGAACGTGCGATAGCGCCAATCGCCGGGCATGCCAGGCAACATGCTCGGCCATGAAAGTCGAAATGAAGTAATAGGAGTGGTCGTATCCCGGATGCAGGCGAATTGTCGCCGGCTGTCCTGCTTTTGCGCAGGCATCAGCGAGAAGGTGGGTCTTGAGCTGCTCTGCCAGGAAGGAGTCGCCTTCGCCCTGATCGACCAGCAAGTCGGGAAGGCGGGCGCCCTTTTCGATCAGGGCGCAGGCATCGTATTCTCGCCATGTGGCCCTGTCCGGGCCAAGATAGCCGGCCAACGCCTTTTCACCCCAAGGACAATTCAGAGGGCTGACGATCGGGGCAAAGGCGCTGACCGAGCGGAACCGGTCAGGATTGCGCAAGGCAATGGTCAGGGCTCCGTGGCCGCCCATCGAATGGCCGGTGATGCCCTGGCGGTCCAGATCGACGGGGAATTGCTCTGCCAACAGTTCCGGCAATTCCTGTTCGATATAGCTGCGCATGCGGAAGTTGGCCGCCCAAGGGGCCTCGGTCGCGTCGACATAGAAGCCTGCGCCTTTCCCGAAATCATAGCCTTCGGCATCGGGGACATCGTCTCCGCGGGGGCTGGTATCGGGCGCGACGAAGATGATGCCGTGCTTGGCGCAGGCGGCGCGAAATTCGCCCTTTTCCGTAACGTTTGCGTGTGTGCAGGTCAGTCCGGAAAGGAAGAAGAGCACAGGCAATTTTGTGCCCGGGGCGTGGTCAGGCACGAAGACCGAAAAGGTCATCGGGGTGCCAGTGGTCTTCGATTGGTGGCTGTAGACGCCCTGCGTGCCGCCGTGACTGCGCCATGTGAAGACCTGTTCCATCAGGCCACCTCGACCGAGCGGATCGAGAAGTCCAGATCTGCGATGTCGAGCGGCCTTTTCGCTTCGAAAACAGCAGCGGCGGGGATATTCATAAGAACCTCAAGTTGAATGGAGTCCGACCGGGCGCAAGCCAAGCGCGTAACAGGGTATTGGTTGGACGGCGAACTGGCTTGCCCATTGGCCGGATTTCCCGGACCTGTGTCAAGTGCGCTGGGGCCGACGCGGCCTAGCTGGGCGGATCCGCCTTCACCCTCATCATCGCAAGGGCTGCGAAAGCTGTGGCGACGGCGCCGATCAGGAAGGTCCAGATCGGATCGCCGGGAAAGAAGGTGCGCAGGATCGGCCCCATCGTGGTCGACACGATAATCTGCGGGATGACGATGAAGAAGTTGAAGATCCCCAGGTAAATGCCGAGCTTGTTGGCCGGCAGCACCCGGGTCAGGATTACGAAGGGCAGCAGGTTCAGCGAGGTCCAGACCAGCCCGAAGCCGACATAGGGAACGAACAGCAGATACTTGTCGCGGATGAACAGGATCGAGACATAGCAGGCCACCCCGAGCCACAGGAACGCGGTGTGCGTCCGGACATTGCCGAAGCGCCGGGCGAGCCATGGAAAGACCAGCACCGCCGCCAGCGCCGAAACCACGCTGTAAGTCGTGTTGAGCAGGTCGACCCAGTTCGCGCCCTCGTTATAGGCGGCGGAGGTCGGGTCGGTCGAATGGAACACGTACTGCGTGATCACCGGCGTGGTAAACGGCCAGCGGATGAACAGCGCGATCCAGGTGAAGAAGTGGACCACGGCCAGCTGCTTCATCACCGGCGGCATCTGCGCCAGATCGCTGAACACGTGGGCGATGAAATTATCGCGCGAGCCGCAGGCATTGGCAATCTGTGCCAGGCCGATCAGCACCGCCCCCAGGCCCAGCACGTAAAGCGAATACTGGTCTCGCGCAAAGACGAGGATCAGCGCGGTCAGCGCCAGTCCGGCTGCCACCACTCGTGTCCCGCCGCGCGGGCGGACCAGGGCCTCGTGCGGGCGCGCCTCGGCTTGTTCCTGATCGCCGAACGATGCCAGTTCGGCCGGGCTGTATTCGCGGACCATGAATACCGTCCAGCCGACACCGAGGATCGTGAACAGCGCGCCGATGTAATAGGACAGGCGTACCGTATCTGGGATCACGCCAGCCGGGGCGATATTGGACACGTTGAGCTGTTCGAGCACCCAGGGCGCCATGTGGCCGACCACTTGTCCGCCGCCGCCGATCAGCATGCCAAGCCCGAAAGCAAAGGTGCGCTGGCTGGTTGGTGTCATTTCGCTGGTAAAGGCGCGGCCCGGCTCCATCACGGCGTTTAGCGCGAAATCGAGAACCCAGAGCATGGCCACAGCTAGCCACAGCGATCCGGCATTGGGCAGGACGAGCATGGCCAGCGTGGCAACGATCGCGCCGCCAAGGAAATAGGGCCGCCGCCGCCCCAGCCGGCACCATGTGCGGTCGGAATAGTGGCCGATGATCGGCTGCATGATCAGGCCGGTGACCGGCCCCGCGAGCATCAGGATCGGCAAGCTGGCAAGCTCCACCCCCATGGTCTGGAAAATGCGGGCTGTGTTCGATTCCTGCAGCGCAAACGAACTGGCAACGCCCAGCCCCATGATCTGCATGTTGACCAGTCCACCAAGCGACTTGCGCGGCTTTTCCATTGACCTCTCCCCTCGCCGTCCAATCCTAATACAATCGATTGCATAAAGCAAATTTCTGTGCCTATGACAGGGCACTTCAGCTTGGCGGTGATCAGGAGGTGGCCATGGGACATGAGGTGGACGTGAAGGAGGAATGGTGGCGCGGCGCGACGATCTATCAGATCTATCCGCGCTCTTTCGCTGACAGCAACGGTGATGGCGTGGGCGATCTTCCCGGCATTACCGCGAAGCTGGACCATGTCGCCTCGCTGGGCGTGGATGGCATCTGGCTATCGCCGTTCTTCACCTCGCCGATGGCCGATTACGGCTATGACGTGTCCGATTACTGCGATGTCGATCCGGTGTTCGGCACCTTGGATGACTTTCGTGCCCTGCTCGACCGCGCCCATGCCCTGGGACTCAAGGTGATCATCGATCAGGTCTATGCCCACACGTCCGACGCCCATCCGTGGTTTGCCGAAAGCCGCATGAGCCGCGACAATCCCTATGCCGACTGGTTCGTCTGGGCCGATGCCAAGCCAGACGGCTCACCGCCCAGCAACTGGCAATCGGTGTTCTACGGCCCGGCCTGGACCTGGGACGCGCGCCGCAAGCAATATTACATGCACAATTTCCTGCCCGAGCAGCCGCAGCTCAACCTGCACAATGAAGCGGTGCAGCAGGCCCTGCTCGATGTCGCGAAGTTCTGGCTCGATATGGGTGTGGACGGCTTCCGGCTCGATGCGCTTAACTTCGGGTTTCATAACGCTTCGCTGGCTGACAATCCGCCGCGCGCCAATCCTGATCCCACGCGCCCGCATGATTTCCAGCAGCTGATCAACAACATGTCGCAGCCCGAGCTGGTGCCCTTTGTCGAACGGCTGCGCGCGCTGACTGACCTCTATGACGCGCGCTTCACTGTAGCGGAAATCGGCGGCGCCGATGCTACGGGGGAGATGCAGCTGGTGACCGCCGGAAATGCGCGGCTTAACACCGCTTACAATTTCGATTTCCTCGACGGGCCGCAAATCACCCCGGCCTATGTCGCCAAAGTCATGGCGCGCTGGCCCGAAGGCACCTGGCCGAGCCTGGCCTTTTCCAACCACGATGCCGTGCGAATCGTCAGCCGCTGCGCGCAGGGGCGCGAGCCAGCGGCCTATGCCAAGCTGATGTTGCTGCTCCTGCTCTGCCTGCGAGGCAATCCCTTCGTCTATTATGGCGAAGAGCTGGGTCTGCACCACGCCGAGGTGCCGTTCGAAAGGCTGCTCGATCCGGAGGCGATCCGCAACTGGCCGGAAACCAAGTGCCGCGATGGCGCACGCACGCCGATGGTCTGGCACGGTGCAGAGCCGCAGGCCGGGTTCGGCACAGCCGAGCCGTGGCTGCCGTTCGATCCGCGCCACCTCGCCCAGTCGGTCGCCGCGCAGGAGGCCGACGGCAATTCGGTGCTGCAATTCGCCCGGCGGGCCATAGCCCTGCGCCGCGAATCCGCCGCCCTGCGAACGGGCGACTTCACCCTGATCAACGCCGACGAAAACCTGCTCGTCTTCACCCGCCGGTTTGGCGATGAAACACTGCTGTGCCTGTTCAATCTTGGCCACGAAACCGGGCAGTTCCTGCTGCCGGCCGGATGCGAGGAAATCACTGCACTGGGCAGCGCGTTACCCGGTAGCGGCGCGTGGCCGGTGCTCTCCGCCTATGTCGGCCGCATCTGATGGGACGCGGCGTGAATATCGGCTATGAGGACCGGCTATGGCTGGAGCGGAAATGACGGGACGTCTGATCGGAGCTATTGAGGCTGGCGGGACAAAGTTCGTGCTCGCCGTAGCGCGCGAGAACGGCGAAGTGATCGCCGAAACACGCATCGCCACCCGCACTCCGGACGAGTGCTTCCCCGAAATGGCGGCCTTTTTTCACAATGCCGCGCAGGCCCACGGGGCGATCTCAGCCTTCGGCGTAGCGAGTTTTGGCCCGATCGACATTGACCCGGACTCAGGCGACTATGGCCGCTTCACCACCACGCCCAAGCCCGGCTGGGCCGGCGCACGGTTCCACGATGCCTTGGGAGAATTCGGCGCACCGATCGTCGTCGATACCGACGTCAACGGCGCGGCTCTGGGCGAATGGGCGCAAGGCGCGGGGCAGGGCACCCGGACGCTGGCTTATACCACCGTCGGCACCGGCATCGGCACTGGCGTGCTGCAGGACGGGCATTCGCTCGCCGGGTTCTCGCACTTCGAGGCTGGCCATATCGCCGTCGCCCGCGTTCCGGCGCTTGATCCCTTTCCCGGACGTTGCCCGTTCCACGGAGATTGCCTTGAAGGTCTGGCGAGCGGCCCCGCCATCGAAGAGCGCTGGGGTGCCAGCCTGTCCAAGCTGGCCAGCCCGGCTGAGCAAGTGGAGTTGATCGCCGGATACCTTGCCCAGTTGGCCGCGAATCTCGTGCTGCTGCACATGCCTGACCGGCTGGTGTTCGGCGGCGGTGTGATGAAAACGCCGGGACTGATCGAAGCGCTGCGGCTGGCGACCGAGCGCCGGCTGGGCGGCTATGTGCAGGCACCGCAGCTCGATCCGGGGCTGGAGCGCTACATCGTCGCCCCGGGCCTTGGCGATGAGGCGGGGATCACAGGTGCGGTGCTGCTGGGCAAACGCGCGCTCGGCTAGGCCTGCGGGCGGCGGATATCGAAAGCGACAACCAGCCGCTCGCCATCGTCGAACGGCACAGTGCCGTGCCACGTGGTCGACGGAAAGACCGCCAGCCGCCCCGGTTCGGGCCGGATCGTGCGATAGGCGGACAGCGGCAGGCCCAGTTCCGGAGGCGGCGCGCCGAAGGCGATATGGCCCGCCGGCTCCGCCCCCATCTGTTCAGGCAGCGAGACATAAAAGGCCGTGCTCAGCCAGCCCATCGCATGGCTGTGCGGCACGTTGTAGCCCTGCCGCTCCAGCCGAACCGACCAGCTGCCTTCGATCAGGTATGGCCCGCCGCGCGGCGCACAGAGCAGCGGATGGGCGGCATCCATCGGCGGCAGGGCGGCGACATAGGTTGACACCAGTTCCAGCATCCGTGCCTTGAGGCGCTGCAGCGGCACTTCGTGGCGCAGCAGGACCGAACGATCGGTCTGGGTGCCGCCGCGCACCGATTGTTCGATATAGGGCGCGCGGGTGGTGTGAAGCGTGCGGAGCAGCGCTGCCAGTTCCTCCCGTTCACCTGCCGCGATGCCGCTGTCCAGCTCCGCGATCAGATCGTCCGGCCGGTCGAGCCACAGCCAGCGCTCGTCGCCCAGCAGCCGCCATGCCAGCGACAGGTAGGGCCAATAGAGCGGCGCTGAGGGTCCGCCGACCAGCGCCAACGCCTCAGCCTCGGCCGCACGGGGCTCACCTCTGCGCAGGGCATGGCGGATACGGCACAGGCTGGTGACGTCACCGCGCAAATGCGCCGTAGCGGCAAGCAGCGCCGGTACGGCGGCATCGTCGTGCGATTCCACCGCGACGAACAGCCGGCAGGCCAGCAGCGCCGGCGATCCGGCGTGGTGCCTCTCGGCTTCGCCCAGCACCGCTGCCGCCACCTGCCAGTCGCGCGCCTGTGCCGCCATGCGGAACCAGGCGAGCCACAGCTCCAGCCGCTCCGGCAGGGCGCGGCAGGCAGGCGCATAATGATCGGCAAAATGGCTGCCTTCGCCGTGCGTCCACTTCAGCGTGGCAAGCACCTTATGCCCATCGAGCCAATCGGGCCGCGCGGCCAGTTCGGCCTCCAGCACTTCGCGCGCCTGGACCGCCGCACCTTCGGAGATCAGCGCCAGCGCCCGGTTGCGCATGGCTTCAAGGTTTGCCGGATCGAGACGCGCCGCCTCGCCAAACAGCGCGGCGGCGGGGTGGCCAAGTTCATAGCGGGTCTGCGCGTGAAGGAAGGCCAGCACCGGGTCCGCCGGAAAGCGCATCCGCCCCTGCCCCAGCAGCGCATCCGCATCGGCAAGACGCTGCGCCTGGCGAAGTGCCTGCACCTGCATGAGCAGCCCGCGCACCTCGTCAGGCATCTGCGCCACCGGGCCGCTCAGCCGATCAGGCTGCGGATGAACTGCGCGTGCCCCGGCATGGCTTGCGCCTCGCGCTCCATCGCGCCGCGCACTTTCGCCAGCCAGTCCCGCGCATCGACGCCGCGATAGGCGATCAGGGGTTCAAGCCGTTCGGGATAGTTGAGCTGGCCGATATGCACCGCCAGCCAGCTCGCCGGGGCGAAGAGGTCCATCTCGCGCGCCACCAGCCGGCCATAACGGCGGAAATGGTCGATCTTCAGCTGCAGCGTTTCGGGCACTTCCATCGCCGCGCAATAGCGCCACAGTTCGGCATCGTCGCGCTGCGTCAGCTTGTAGTGAAGGATGATGAAATCGCGGATCCGCTCGGTCTCGGTAATGGCGATGCGGTTGAATTCGGCGATCGTCGCCGGATCGAAATCCTTGTCGGGAAACAGCGCGATCAGCTTGGAAATGTTCGCCTGAATCAGGTGGATCGACGTTGATTCCAGCGGCTCAAGAAAGCCGCTCGACAGGCCGACCGCGACAACGTTCCTGTTCCAGTGCTGCTTGCGCCGCCCGGTGGTGAAGCGCAGCGGGCGCGGATCGCCCAGCGCCTTGCCATCGAGCCGGCTGGCAAGCAGATTTGCGGCCTTGTCATCATCAAGGAAACTGCTGCAATAGACATAGCCGTTGCCCGTGCGGTGCTGCAGCGGGATGCGCCACTGCCAGCCCGCCTCGTGCGCGGTGGAGCGGGTGTAGGGTGTCGGCTCTCCGGCGTTTTCGCATGGCATGGCCACGGCGCGATCACACGGCAGCCAGTGCGACCAGTCCTCATAGCCGGTCTTCAGCGCGCCTTCGATCAGCAGACCGCGAAATCCCGAGCAATCGATGAACAGGTCGGCCGAAACGATGCGACCGTCTGCCATCGTCACGCTCTCGACGAAGCCGGTCTCGGCATTAAGCGTGACATCGCCGATCTTGCCTTCGATCCGCACCACACCCTTGTCCTCGGCATAGCAGCGCAGATACTGCGCATAGAGCCCGGCATCGAAGTGATAGGCATATTCAAAGGTCGACAGGACCGATCGCGGGTCCTGCGTGGGCCGGGCGAATTTGCCGAGGCGGGCGATCTGCCAGGCCATCGACCAATCGTCGATCGGGGCTGATTCACCCTCGGCCCTGGCCTTCAGCCAGTACTGGTGCAGCGGGACATAGTCGAAATTGCGGCCATGCCCGCCGAACGGGTGGAAATAGCGGTGGTCCTGCTTGCCCCAATTGACGAATTCGATGCCAAGCTTGAACGAGGCCTTGGTTTCGCGAACGAAATCAGCCTCGCTGATGCCCAGCGATTCATTGAATGTGCGGATCGGCGGGATCGTCGCCTCACCCACGCCGACGGTGCCGATCTCCTCGGATTCGATCACGGTGATCCGGCAATCCTGACGCAAGGCCTGAGCCAGCGCGGCGGCGGTCATCCACCCGGCCGAGCCGCCCCCGACAATGAGCACTTCGCGAATGCTGCGATCCTGGCTGGCGTTCATCGTCATCCCGTCCCTCTCACCGCGTTGGATAGCCTGAATAAAGGCGGGCCGGAAGTTTCCTTCCGGCCCGCGAGTGTCCTTGCCCTTCTGGGTGGATGGCCAAGGCGGAGTTTTCCTTAGAAGCTGTAGCGAACCGAAGCGGTGAACGTCCGGCCCAAAGCTGCACCGCCGGCGATCAGGCCGGTATCGACCTTGTTGCCCGCACCGCGAAGATCGTACTTGTTGAACAGGTTATAGGCCTGGACCCCAAGTTCGAGGTTCTTGACCGGACGCACCTGCAAGACAGCACCGATCGTGGCACTGCCAGGATAGACGTTGCCGTCATCACCCAGAACGCTCGTCTGGCCGGTGGTGTTGATGCCGAAGGTGGCCATATCACCGAAGTCGTAGTTGGCCGACAACGTATAGCTGAGGTCAGGCAGGTTGGGCGAACGGCTGAACACGGTCGAACCGGCCCCGGCGCGCGTGGCCTTCGAGTAGGTTGCGTTGGCAACCATCGAGAAGCCGCCGTTCTGGTATGTCGCGAACAGTTCCGCACCATAGGACTTGTACTTGGCATCGATCACGCAGCCTCCCGCGCCGCCGGGGCACTTCGTTGCCGAGAGTTCGAAAGTGCTCTGCTTGAAGTTGCCCTTCAGCAGCGTCAGTTCACCGGTGAACCGGCCGCCGGCCAGATCGCCGCGAGTCTTGATGCCGAGTTCGTACTGGTTGACGAAATCGACCGAAGGCGTGACGCCGTCCGCCGAGCAGCCGAGCGTTCCCGCCTTGGCCATCGCACCGGTGCACAGCGAACCGTCACTGGCGATCTTGCCGCCAACGGTCTGGCGGTCACCATTGAAGCGCCCACCCTTGGATGCCCGCACGAACAGGCTGGTGTTGGAGCTGACCTTGTACAGGCCACCGACCGACCACGAGACGTAATTGCGCGAGTAATCCAGCACTTCCTTCTTGCCGTTGGCCAGCATGGTGCCGATCGGAACGCCGCCGACAACCGTGTTAAATTCCGCGCCGCCCTGCTGGGTGGTGCCGCTCGCCTTGACGTTCTCAAAGCGGACGCTGCCATCGATGGCAAAGTCATCCGTGTCGAAATCGAGGTTCAGGTAACCGGCGTTGTTGGCATAGGCCAGGTCATAGGTGCGGGCGCAGCAATCGCCCCAGTTGTTGTTGTAACCGGCGATGCCATCTTGCGTCAGCTTCGCGCCCGCAGCCGTGAACAGATCAAGGTTCGACGGATTATCGCCATTGATCTCGGCAAAGGCCTTGTTGACGTGCCAGTCCATCGCGATCTTCTGGTTCATGAAGAACCAACCTGCGCGCGCTGTTACCCGGCCGGCACCCGCATCCCACTTGCCCGACAGGGCCAGATCGTTGGTGAAGCTGCCGATGTCGCGGATATTGGTGCGGAAGTTGGCGTTATTGTTGACGTAAGTATCGGTGTAGGTCTGACCGGCCTTGGGCCCGCTGGTGTAACGCAGCGAAGCAACTGTGCCACCGTTGACGACCGTGCCGATCACGTCCGACCTTTTGCCAAGGTTGAGGAACGCCGTGGCGAAGGCACCGCTCATGTCGGTCCAGCGCATGTTGTTGTCGATCTTGATCCCGCCATCGAATTCATAGTGGAACTGGTTCTGGATCGACTTGGAATTGGTCGTGATGCCATCAAGCGGCTGGATTGAATTGGACCCGTCATAGCCGATCACGCGCATGTTCTGGTTGTAGATCGAGATGTTCGACTGCCGGCGCGCATCATAGTTGGTGAAGGGGCGGATATTGCTGACCTTGCCGCCGGCGATTGTCGCAAAAGCCGGGCCGCCGGTGTAGTTCGGTTCCTGCGTATCGGCGACTTTGAACAGGAAGCGGATGTAGCCCTTTCCGTCGTCGAGTTCCTTGGTGATGTTGGCCTTCACCTGATAGGAATCGCTGACGTTCCAGCCCGAATGCAGCGGGCCGCGGCCGCTCTTGAAATAGCCGCCGACGTGGAAGGTCAGGCCGTTGCCAAGGCTGCTGCCATAGCGGAAATCGATCTTGTTTTCGTCGTAGTTGATGCCCTTGTTGAGCTGGATATATCCGCCTTCGCGGTTGCCCGTGTGGCTGATGTAGTTGATCACCGCGCCGGGAGCCTGCGAAGCAAAGGTGGACGAGGAGCCGCCGCGAACGGCTTCGACATTGGCGACCGATGCATCGAAGTGGGTCCAGTAATCGTTGTTGCCGAACTGGATGTCACCGAACAATACGGTCGGCAGGCCGTCTTCCTGGATCTGCACGAACGGCGAACCGCCGGTGGCAACCGGAAGGCCGCGAACCGCGATGTTTGAGTTACCGGCAGGGCCGGCGGTGCCAGCAACCTGGATGCCAGGGATCATGCGGAAGATTTCGGCTTCCGAGCTGGGCTTGGCCGCGGCGATCAAATCGGCGCTGACGCTGGTGACCGACACCGAGCTGTTGAGCTGGGTCTTGTCCTTGCCCGATGCGGTAACGACGATCACGTCAAGGCCGGTGGCTTCGCCGTCAGCACCCGCATCGGCAGCATCCTGAGCCATGGCTGGCATGGATGCGCTCATAATCACGAGCGACGCGAGCGACACGCAGCTCTTCAAGACGGACTTGTTCATAACCTCTCCCCAATTTTCGATTCGCTTGCATGCAGCAAGTCAAGTTTGGATTCGCACAAACAACAATCGATTGCAATATATAATCGCAATCGATTGCGTAATGTTGCCTGATAGGCCGCCCGAGCTTCCATCACCGACCGGGACAGGCCGAATACAGCCCCTATCTGCCAGTCTCGGCGATGGCAGCGTTCCGGGTGCTGCACAGTTGACATGTTCTCAATTGGCGACGAATCAAAGCGTCGCAGATTTTCGGGCGACGAAGGGTATTCCAAGGGGCATGGCTGAAGCGTCCAATCCACCTGCAAAGATCCGCAATATTGCTGAACTGGCGAAGATCGCAGGTGTTTCGGCTGGCACCGTTTCGCGCGCGCTTGCCGGCAAGTCGCTGGTCAACAAGGAAACCCGCGAGCGCATCCAGTCGATCGCCCGCGAACACGGTTTTCGTCCCAACCAGATGGCGCGGCGGCTGCGTGTGCAGGAAACGAAAGTCATCGGCGTGGTCGTGCCACTGGGCCATGAACAGCGCCAGCACTTGTCCGACCCCTTCTTCATGGCGATCCTTGGCCACCTTGCCGATGCGCTGACCGAAAGCGGCTATGACATCATGCTCAGCCGCGTCATCCCCAATGCCGATGACTGGCTGGAGCGGATCGTCGAATCGGGCATGCTCGATGGCGTGCTGGTGATCGGCCAGTCGAACCAGATCGAGGCGCTGGAACGCGTGGCGGACTATTACAAGCCGATGGTCGTCTGGGGCAGCCTCCACCCCGGACAGCGCCACTGCACCGTCGGGGTGGACAACCGGGCGGGTGGCAGGCTGGCGGGCGAATGCCTGATCCGCTCTGGCCGCAAGCGCCTTGCCTTTCTAGGCGAGACTGACGTGCCCGAACTGCGCGACCGCTATCTGGGCCTCTGCGATGCCGCCAAGGCCGCCGGCCTGCCCGCGCCGCAGCAGTTCCACGTCCATCTCGCCTCGGACACGATGGCTGAAGAGATCGCCGGGCATATCGATAGCATCCGCGCCGGGATTGACGGGATTGCCTGCGGGTCCGACCTGATCGCCATGTATGCCGTGCGGGCGCTTGCCGATCTGGCCATATCGGTGCCGGGCGACATCTCGGTGACCGGCTTCGATGACCTGCCGCTGGCCGAACAGACGGTGCCGCGCCTGACAACGATCAGCCAGAACATCGCCGAAGGGGCCAAGGAAATGGTCCGCTTGCTGTTCGAGCGGATCGCCGGCGAGGAAACCGGTTCGGTGGAGATGGCACCGCAGCTGATCCTGCGCGATACCGCCTGAACGGATGCTCAGACCTCGACGCGGCAGTCGATTGTCTCTCCGCTGAAGCAGTGCTGCAGGGTGAGCGAGACAGCGCCATCATCGGCCATTACCTCGATCGATCCGGCATCGAGCCACAGCTCGACCGGTGCATGGCTGGCAAGTGGAACGTCGCGAATCGCATCGAGGAACGGGTTGCTTTCATCCATGCGCCGGGCGCGCAGCACGCCGCCCTGACGCATCAGATCGATCGCACGCCCGTTCCCGTCTTCGAGCACGATGCGCCAGTCCTCACCCTCCATCCGGGCATGTGAGGCGATCGGCACCGCGCCCGAATATTCGCGCAGCTCCGGCAAGTCCGCCGCGGCCTCAGCGACAACTTCCTGGCACAGGACATGCCCCGCAGCTGTCTT
The DNA here is from genome assembly GCF_031424035.1 of Novosphingobium sp. GTDB lineage: Bacteria > Pseudomonadota > Alphaproteobacteria > Sphingomonadales > Sphingomonadaceae > Novosphingobium. The sequence continues at coordinate 34,046 of NZ_JANPGP010000110.1, read as the reverse complement.
GCGCAGTCCAATGCGACGCGGCAGGCTCATCGCCCCGCGCCAGCCCTTGGCGGGCAGGCGGCCCTGATAGGCATGGTTGCCCATCCAGCCGATCCACAGCGGCCTGCCTTGCGCATCGCGCGGTTCGTGCCAGGCGATGGCGGCATAGAAATCCGCGCCCCAGTCGGCGACCTTCCAGCCCTCGCCATCGGGTTGGAAGCTCTCACCATCGAAGCTGCCCGTCAGGTAGATTGCGCCTGACCCCGGGCCGCCCTGCAACACGTCAACCTTGAACAGCCAGCGCGTGCCGCCGCCTGCTACCGGCAGTTCGATCAGCAGCGGGCATTCCCAGACCTCGCCGGGCGCGCCGGCACCGGAAATGGCGGAGAGGCGGTCCCAATCCTTCAGGTTTGCCGAGCCATAGATCAGCGCGCTGTTATCCGCCGATAGCGCAACGACCATGATCCAGCGCTGGCTGGCATCGTGCCAGAACACGTTGGGATCGCGGAAATCGGCAAGGCCAAGGTCAAGCACGGGATTGCCGGGATAGGCAGCAAAAGTGCGCCCCGCATCGGTACTGGCGGCGATGCATTGCACCTGCCGCGGCGGTTCGCCGGTCATCGCACCGGTGTAAAGCGCCACCATCGCATTGGCGCCAAAGCCGGCGGTATTCGCCACATCGATCACCGCGCTGCCCGAAAAGATCATGTGCCGCGCATCATCGCGCAGGGCCACGGGAAGTTCTTCCCAGTGGGCAAGGTCGCGGCTGACCGCGTGGCCCCAGCTCATGTGACCCCAGTCTTCGCCTTGCGGGTTGTACTGGTAGAACAGGTGCCATTCGCCATCATGATGGACGAGGCCGTTCGGATCGCTCAGCCAGTTGCTGGCCGGCGCATAGTGATAGCGGGGGCGCATGGATCCGTCTCAATCAGCGATGGTGACCTGATCGCCCGCGAAGTGCAGGCGGAAGGTGGGCGCGGGTGTGCCGCCGAACTGGCCGCGCAAAAGATGGGGATGATCATTCAGGCTGCGACCCTGCAGGCCCCAGTGATCGATAAAGCTCCACACCTCGCCCTCGCCCGTGGTCCACCAGCTGTAACACTGGGTGGGTTCCTGCGCCGGGTTGGCCGCAACAAGGCCCGATCCGTTGACCGGCGTCCACGGCCCCTCCAGCCGAGCCGCCACCGCACCGTAAAGCCCGTTCGGACCAGCCGGCCAGCCCGGCGCAAAGGTGCGGCTCTGGGTCGACCAGAACAGGTAATAGAGCCCATCGCGCACGATCACGTGAGGCCGTTCAAGCTCGTTGTTGACGCCGACCGCCTCGATCAGCGGATCGCCGAGTGTCCAGCTGCCATCGTCAGCCAAGGTCGCGATGCCGACTAGGCCATTGTACTCATCGTCCGACCATGCGGCGCTGCCGGTAATCAGTACGTGGCACTTGCCCGTGGCGGGATCGCGTAGCCAGGCCGGATCACGGAAAGCCTTGATCAGGCCGGGCTTGCCATCGGTCTCGCGGGCAATGACATAGCGTCTGCCGTCGGCTTTGACGATCTCTGCGGGTATGCCCCAATTGCCGGGACCATCGCTGCCGAGTTCGCCGCGCACGGCAAACAGGCGCTGCTCGAACGAATGGGCTTCGCCCAATCGGCCAGCGGCGGTGAAGAACAGGGTAACCGTTCGGCCATCATCGTGCAGCACGGCAGAACCGGCCCATTCACGCGATCCCGGACCGGCATTGTCGGGCAACACGTTGCCATGATCGCGCCAGCCATCAGCGCCCGTTGACAACAACCGGATGCGCGCGGCATCGTGGCGCAGGCCGGGATCGGCAAAGTGCGGGGCGCTGAGCATGAACCAGTATTGGCGGCCTTCATGCTCCACGGTGCGCCCGTCTTCATGGGCGAGCGGCCAGTTGTCCCACAGGTCGATGCCCGGCAGGATCGGCGTGGCATCGGCGGCAGTGACCAGCGCCAGTTCGGGGGCTCGCTCGGCTGGGGCATAACTTTGCGGCCGCCATGCGGACACGGCTGCGGGCTGGGCGGCAAGGTTCACTTCAGGCATGTTCATTCGCACTCTCCGGCCAGCACGCGGCCAGTCTGTTCAACCATGATTTCCAGGGGCGCACCGCTGGGCGGCGCATAGTCTGCTGCGATCCGGGCGCGCACGCGAGCGGTCTGGGACAAAGGCAGCACGGCAACCACCGCGCCGCCAAATCCGCCACCCGTCATGCGGGCTCCGCCGTGATTACCGATAGTCTCGTTGAGCAGGTCGACCAGCCGATCGACATTGGCCTCGCTCACTTCGAACTGGTCGCGCAAGGACGCGTGGCTGGCGCGCATCAATTCGCCGAAAGCCACGATGTCGCACCGCTCGATGGCGGTCACCGCCTGGCGCACCCGGTCAATTTCATCGACGACATGGCGCGCGCGGCGGGCGGTGACGGGATCGAATCTGTCGCTCTGCAAATCCTCGACAGTGGCCAGACGCAGGGAAGGCAATCGCAGCGCCCTTGCAGCCGCTTCGCAGTCCTCGCGGCGGCGATTGTAGTGTCCGTCCACCAGCCCGCGCCGCACACCGGATTGCACGATCATGACCGCCCATTCCCCTGGCATCGGCACATTGCGGTGGGCCAGATCGGCGCAGTCCAGCAGCAGCGCAGAGCCAGCTTCCCCGGCGGCAACCGCCATCTGGTCCATGATGCCGCAGCGCACGCCTGCCCAATCATGCTCGGCCGACTGGGCCGCCCGCGCCAAAGTCTCGACACTCGTCTCGGCACCGGCCGCAGCCGCCAGTGCCCGCCCGATAGCGACACAGACCGAGGCCGATGAGGAGAGGCCAGAGCCGCGCGCGATTGACCCAGCAATGGCCAGCCGCACGCCGCCTCTGGCCAGCCCGCTTTCAGCCAGAGCCGCCGTGGTCCCGCGCAGGTATGAGCGCCAGTCGACCGGCTGGTGCGGCGCCACCTTGCCCGGATCAAAACTGTCGCGCGCTTCGTCCAGATCCAGCGCCACGGCCTCGAGCAAATGGCCGTCACCCGGCCCCCAGGCCACCGCCGTCCCCGCCGAAATCGGCATCGGCAGGACAAGCCCTTCGTTGTAATCGACATGTTCGCCCATCAGGTTCACCCGGCCGGGAACGAAGACCACCCCATCGGGCTCCACGCCATAGGCGCGGGCATATCCTTCGCGGGTGCGCCGGAGCAGGCTCACAGGGGGCCTCCTGCGGCGCGCAGCCGTTCGGCGGCGCTTTCGGGCGTGATGTCGCGCTGGGTTTCGGCGAGCAGTTCGAAACCGACCATGTGCTTGCGCACACTGGCCGAGCGGAGCAGCGGCGGGTTGAAGTGGGCGTGCAGCCGCCAGTGCGCAGTGTCCTCGCCCAGCGCGTGCGGCGCGCCGTGCCAGCCCATCGAATAGGGGAAATCGCAGGAAAACAGTGCGTCATAGCGGCGCAGCAGGCGCGAGAGGATCTCGGCCAGCGCGCGGCGGGCATCGGCGCCAAGGTCCTCCAGCCGCGCCGCAGGTCCGCGTGCCACCAGCAGCGTCTCGAACGGCCAGGCCGCCCACCACGGCACCACGGCGAGCCAGTGCTCATTGACCTCGACCACCCGGTCACCGCTGGCGATCTCGGCCTCGATCACCGTGCTCAGCAAGCTCGTGCCATGGGCGGCCAGCCATTCGCGCTGGCGCAGGTCTTCCTTGGCGGGCAGTTCGGGAACGAAATCGCTCGCCCAGACCTGGCCGTGCGGGTGCGGGCTCGACGCGCCCATCATCGCGCCCTTGTTCTCGAAAAGCTGCACATGGGCCCACCGCGCGCCAAGCTCGGCGGACAGATCGCACCAGCAATCGACGACGCGGGCGATGCCTTCGATTGGCAGCCGCGCGAGCGTAGCCCCGTGATCGGGGGCGAAGCAGATTACCCGCGCCTCGCCGGTTGCAGGCGCGGAACGAAACACGGGATGCGCGGCCTCTGCCACCCCGCCCTTGCCCAGCAGGGCCGCGAAGTCGTTGGTGAAGACGAAGGTGCCGTCATAGGCCGGGTTCGCCTCGCCCGTGGCGCGCGTGTTGCCGGGGCACAGGTGGCAAGCCGGATCATGCGCGGCGGAGCGCGCGGCATCGGGCGGCGAGGCATCGCCTTGCCACGGCCGCTTGGCGCGGTGGGGCGAGACCAGCAGCCATTCGCCGGTCAGCAGGTTCTGCCTGCGGTGCGGAAGATCGGCGAGGGTCATGCCTGAACCTTTGCGTGGAATATCGCGACCGTCTCGGCCCCGAGCGGCGGCATCGGCAGGCCGGCATGGGCGAGCCAGGATCCGGAGAAGGAGGCGCCTTTCTGCCACAGCTCCGGCAAGGGGCTGGCGTGCTGCTGGCGGCCGCTGGCGATGCGCAGCAGTTCCAATTCGCAGCGCGCAGCATGGGCCAGGAACGGCAGCTTGAGCGGCTGCGGACGGCGATCGAGCGCAGGGGCTGTGCGGATGGCGAAAAGCAGGAATTCACGCTCGCTGCCCTGCGCCTGCCAGACGAGTCCGTCCGCGCCCTCGCCCAGCCAGACGCGCCCCTCATGCAGCAAGCCGCGCCATTGCTTGTGGAACGCGATCCAGTCAGCCAGCTGCGCCGTCTCATCGCTATCCAGCCGCCGCGGATCGAGTTCGATGCCAAAGTGCCCCGGCATGGCAATCGCGGCCCGGAAGCCGAGGCTCTGGCTGCGGCCCGTGGCATGGGCGGGACTGGCGCCGATGTGTGATCCCATCACCTCGGACGGCAGGAAGTTCAGGAACCCGCGCTGGATCGCAGTGCGGCTGACCGCATCGAGGTTGTCGCTCGCCCAGAAGCGGTGCGTGAATGCAAGGATCCCCGCATCGCTGCGCCCGCCGCCGCCGGCGCAGCTCTCGATCTCGACCGAGGGGTGGGCAGCGCGCAGGCGGGCGAAAAGCTCGTAACTTCCCAGCACCTGCGCCGCGCCGCCGGCAGGGGCCAGATCGCGATTGTGGTCCCACTTGAGATAGGACACCGGCAGATCGCGCAGCACCGCATCGAGCGCGCCGAACAGGTAATCGCGCACGTCACCGCGGTGCATGTCGAGCACCAGTTGGTTGCGCGCGGTCGGACGATCACGGCCCGGCAGCGCCAGCGTCCAGTCGGGATGGGCGCGGTAGAGGTCGCTGTCGGCGTTGATCATCTCGGGCTCGACCCAGAGGCCGAATTCCATGCCCATGCCGATGATGCGGTCCGCGAGCGGCTTCAGGCCGTGTGGGTACTTGACCGGATCGGTCGTCCAGTCCCCCAGACCGGCGCGGTCGTCATTGCGACCTTTGAACCAGCCATCGTCGAGCACGAAGCGCTCGATGCCGACGGCGGCGCAGGCCTCGGCAAGGGCGATGACGCGCTCCTCGTCGTGATCGAAATAACAGGCCTCCCACGAATTGGCGTGGACCGGGCGCGGGCGCATGGCGCCTCCCGGCCAGCCGATCCGCTGGCGCATGGCGGCGTGCTGCTGCGCCATCGCGCCATTCGTGCCGCCGGTCGAGATCGCGAGAATCGCTTGCGGCGCAGACCAGCTTTCGCCGCGTTGCAGGACGATTTCACCTGCCGCCGGCACCGCTCCGGCGCAGAGCACCCACATGCCTTCGTCGTCGCGCTCGATGGCCACGCGGCTGTCACCTGACCAGGCCAGCTGCAGCGAATGGACAAGGCCAGTGAACCGCACCGCGCCCTGATCCAGCACGACGACACCCGGCGGTCCGCCGTGCCCCGGGATGCCCCGGCGACCTTCGCGCAGCCAGCCGTGTTGCGGCATCGGCTCGCGGTATTCGGTGAGCTCGGCATTGTGCCGCCCGCGCCATGAGATCAGTTGCGCGGAACTTGCGGGCAGCGGCAGCAGTGCGCTCGCCAGCCAGTCGATCGCCACGGGCGCCGCCCCACGATTGCTGACGCGGCTATCGAACAGAAACGCGCCGCCGGGGGCGAGGCTGATCTGCTGGATGACCTCCAGCCCGCTGGCGGCATCCTTCGCGGTGATGCGGATGGCCATCCCCTCCGCCTCAACCGAAATCTCGCCAAACACCGGCACCAGCGCCGCACCATTCTGCCGTGCAACAAGCGCGGGCTGCCCGAACCAGCCAAGCCCGGCGGGCGGCAGCGTGGAGAACGGCACGTCGGCATCAAGCGAGAACGACGCCCCCGTCCGCGTTGCAGCCAGCGCCGCAAGTTCCCCAGCATCGACGCGCGCGCCAAGGTGACGCCACAGGGGCGCGCCATCGGCACTGCATTCGAGCACGAGGCTGGCCTCGTCGCTGTGCAGGAAGGCGAGCTCGGCCGTCATCAGGCCAAGGCAAGCTCAGGGGCGGTCGCGGACGCCCGGCCTTCGCGCACCCACAGCACCGACAGTGCGGCAAGGAGCAGACAGACGCCGCAAACGCTCAGCATGTTGCGCGGATCGTTGCCGAGCAGACCAGCATAGGCGCCAAGGCCAAGCTTCACGAAGCCAAGATCAAGCTGGCTCATCACCACCGCGAAGACCAGCATCGGGATCACGATCATCATGTTGAAGATGCCCATGTAGACGCCTGTCCGCGCGGGCGGGATCGAGTTGGTCAGGATCGCATAGGGGTTGCCCATGATGCTGCCCCAGGCCAGCCCGACGCCAATCGCCGGCAGGAACAGCAGCCCGACGCTGGTCACGTGCGGCAGGATCAGCATCCCGGCGCCCCCGGCAGCAAGGCAGGCGGCATGAAGCGGCCCGGGTCCGGCTCGTCGAACCAGCGGCACCATCATGAAGGCCGAGGCGAAGGCGATGAAATTGTAGAAGGCCGCGACCATGCCATTGGTGAGAACCGCCGTATGAAAGGCCGAGGAATTTGGTTCCGCCGTCGCGTAGACGCTGCGACCGATCGAATAGACCGCATAGGTCCAGTACCCGGACATACCGAACCACTGGAACAGGCTCATCACACCAAGCTTGCGCATCGCGATCGGCATATCGCGGATAGCACTGCCAATTTCGGCAAAGGTTGCGCCGATCCCCTTGGGCTGAGCATCGATATGCGCCCGCTCGGCAAAGGTCAGTGGAAGTTCCGGAACCCGCATGACCGACCAGACGATCGTGGCCAGCGACAATACCGCGCCCACCCAGAACACGATTCGCACGGTGTAGGGAATGTTGTGACTGTCGACCCAGTCCTGGTTCATGCCGAGTGCGACCAGCAGGGCAGGCGTGGCAAAAGCGAGGCACTGGGCGAGGCCGGTAAAGGCGCTCTGCGTCAGGAAACCCGCCTGCCTCTGGCCCGGGTTCAGCCGGTCAGACACATAGGCCCGGTAAGGCTCCATGGTGATATTGTTGCCGGCATCGAGAATCCACAGCAGCGAGACTGCCATCAGCAGCGAGGACGACAAGGGCATGGCAAACAGACCAATGCAGCACAGCAGGGCACCGAACAGGAAATAGGGCATGCGCCGCCCCCACTTGCCGCCGGTCTTGTCACTCATCGCCCCGATCAGCGGCTGGATCAGCAGACCGGTGATCGGCCCTGCCAGTTGCAACATCGGCAGCTGCGATTCATCCGCGCCAAGGTAGGAATAGATCGGCCCCATGTTGCCCTGCTGCAGTCCGAACGAGAACTGGAGGCCCAGAAAACCGAGGTTCATCTCGAGGATACGCGGCAGCGAAAGCTGCGGACGATGAGCAGACATGGCATTCTCCCCCGATGCGTCTTGCGGCACCGACGGCACCTTTTCTCACAGCTTGAGGCGCATGACAACAATCGATTGCATACAAGGCGGACAACGATTTCTGGAAGGCTGGTCTATCCGATCATCATCAGGCTGGCATTGCCCCCGGCGGCAGCGGTGTTGATCGAGATCGATACTTCCTCGACCAGCCATTCGAGCGGATAAGCCAGCGGCTGGTCATCGCGCGCGGCATGGACCGAGAAGATCGGCCCCGGCATTGCTGCCGCCGTTTCGGTCATGGCGGCCACGCGCGCCGGCCCTCCTTCGACAAGGGCAGCGGCGTAAGGCTCACTGCCAGTGCAATGAAGCAAAGCAGCCACGCTCGCCGGGAGGCCCTCGGGAACGGCCATACCCTCCACGGTCGCGCGGTTTCCGGTGGCAAGGACTGCGGCGATCTGGGCGAACAGCCCTGCGCGGGTTGCCGGCCGCAGCAGGATCCGCCCGCGCGCATGCAACTGGTAGAGGTTGCGCTCCCCGACCGGCCCGGCCAGTTCCATGCTGGCACCCAGCGCCGAAGCCTCGCCATAGCGGCGCGCGGTTGCAGCCGCAGCGGCCTCGCCCGCCATGTCCAGCCAGTCGATGAAATCGTGCAGCGGCGTTTCGAGATGTTCGGCGCGCGCGCCGAACACTGGGGGCACGGTGACCAGCCGGCCCAGATAGAGCGGCCCGCCGGCCTTGGGTCCCGTGCCTGACAGCCCGCGCCCACCAAAGGGCTGGACGCCGACAATCGCGCCGATGACATTGCGGTTCACATAGAGGTTGCCGGCCTTCACCCGCGCGGTGACATGGGCAATCGTCTCGTCAAGCCGGGTGTGGAGGCCAAAGGTCAGCCCGTATCCGGTGGCGTTGATCGCGTCGATCAACTGCCCCAACCGCTCGCGGGAAAAGCGCACGACATGCAGTACCGGTCCGAAGACTTCGCGGGTGAGGTCGGCGATGGAATCGAGTTCGATGATCGTCGGGGCCACGAAGGTGCCGTGCCGGGTGGCATCGGGCAGCGCCTGCCGCTCTACCTTGCGGCCGAGCGTGCGCATCGCCGTGATGTGCTGTTCGATGGCCCCCTGCGCCTCGGCGGTGATGACCGGGCCGATATCGATTTTGAGCGCGTCAGTGCACCCGACGCTCATCTCGGCGAGTGCGCCCTTCAGCATGTCCAGTGTGCGGTCCGCTACCTCTTCCTGCAGGCACAGCACACGCAGCGCCGAACAGCGCTGGCCGGCGCTGTCAAAGGCCGAGGCGATGACATCGGCCACGACCTGTTCGGTCAGGGCCGAACTGTCGACGATCATCGCGTTCTGCCCGCCGGTTTCGGCGATCAGCGGGATCGGCTTGCCCGCTGGCGAGAGACGGGTAGCCAATTGGCGCTGGATCAGCCGCGCAACTTCGGTCGATCCGGTGAACAACACGCCTGCCGTTTCCGCCGCACCCACCAGCGCCGCGCCAATCGCGCCATCGCCGGGCATGAATTGCAGGGCATCGGCTGGCACGCCCGCTTCGTGCAGCAAGCGCACGGCCTCGGCAGCGATGAGCGGGGTTTCCTCGGCCGGCTTGGCGAGCACCGGGTTGCCGGCGACCAGCGCTGCGGCGACTTGTCCGGTGAAGATCGCCAGCGGGAAATTCCAGGGGCTGATGCAGATGACCGGTCCCAGCGGAGCCTGTGCCGCACCAAACGTGGCGCGGGCCTGCTGCGCGTAATAGCGCAGGAAGTCGATCGCCTCGCGGACCTCCGCGATTGCATTGGGTACAGACTTGCCCGCTTCGCGCACGATCAGGCCGAGCAGCAGCGGCATCCGCGCCTGCAATGCATCGGCAGCGCGTTCGAGGATCGCGGCGCGCGTCGCAACCGGGGTTTCAGGCCAGCGCGAGGCCGCCGCGCGGGCAACGGCCAGTGCCGCCGCCTCGGGCGATGCCTCGATCACCGTGCCGACCATGTCGCGGTGATCGGCGGGGTTGAGCACGGGCCGCGATAGCCCCTCGCGGTTCGCCGGGGCAGCTTCCCACTTGATCTCGGCGCTCTGCCGCAGGTTCTCGGTCAACGCTGCCAGCGCGGTCTCGTCGCTCAGGTCGATCCCCGCCGAATTGCGCCGGCCCGGATAGAGATCGCCCGGCAGCGCGATAGCCTGATGCCGGGTGCCGGGATGCGGCATCGCCAAGGTAACCTCGACCGGATCGGCAATCATCGCCTCGACCGGTACGTCCGGATCGGCAATGCGATTGACGAAGGAAGAATTCGCTCCGTTCTCCAGCAGCCGCCGCACCAGATAGGCGAGCAGCGTTTCGTGCGTGCCGACCGGCGCATAGATCCGGCATGGCCGATCAAGATTGCCCTTGCCGACGACCTGTTCATAGAGCGGCTCGCCCATGCCGTGGAGGCACTGGAATTCATAGTCGCCAATTGCGAAATCAGGCCCCGCCAGATGATAGACGGTGGCCAGTGTCTGCGCGTTATGCGTGGCGAATTGCGGGAATACGGCATCGCTTGCAGCAAGCAGCTTGCTTGCACAGGCGATGTAGGCGACGTCGGTATGGACCTTGCGCGTATAGACCGGGAAATCGGCCAGCCCATCGACCTGCGCCCGCTTGATCTCGGCATCCCAATAGGCGCCCTTGACCAGCCGCACCATGATCCGGCGGCCGGCGCTGCGGGCCAGATCGACGATCCAGTCGATGACGAAGGGACAGCGCTTGCCATAGGCCTGAACGACGAAACCAAGCCCGTCCCACCCGCCGAGATCGGGGTCGCGGGCGAGGCTTTCCAGTAGGTCGAGCGACAGTTCGAGGCGGTCGGCCTCCTCCGCATCGATGTTGAAGCCGATACCGTAACCCTTGGCGAGCACGGCCAGCGCCTTCACCCGCGGCAACAGCTCGCTCATCACCCGCTCGGCCTGGCTGCGTGTATAGCGTGGATGCAGCGCCGAAAGCTTGATCGAAATCCCCGGCCCGCCATAGATGCCGCGCCGCTTCGATGCCTTGCCGATGGCGTGGATCGCGGCTTCGTAATCCCGGTAATAGCGCGCCGCATCAGCCATGGTCGCTGCCGCTTCGCCCAGCATGTCATAGCTGTGCTGGAAGCCCTTCGCCTCAAGCACCTTCGCGCGCCTCAGCGCCTCGCCAATCGTCTCGCCGGTGACAAACTGTTCGCCCATCATCCGCATTGCCAGATCGACGCCGCGCCGGATGACCGGCTCCCCGGCCCGCGCGACAAGACGCTGCAGCGCCGCGCCCAACCCACGATCATCGACGCTGCCGACCAGCTTGCCGGTGACGACCAGTCCCCACGTAGCGGCGTTGACGAACAGCGATTTGCCACCACCCAGATGCGCGCCCCAATCACCATGGGCGATCTTGTCGCGGATCAGCGCATCGCGCGTGGCGTGGTCGGGAATGCGCAACAGCGCCTCGGCAAGGCACATCAACGCCACGCCTTCCTCGCTCGACAGCGAATATTCGTGGACCAGCCCTTCGACGCCGCTGCCCTTGTGATTGGCCCGCAGGGTTGTGACCAGCTGGCGCGCGGTCTCACGAATCCGCGCCTGCAAGGCATCGTCCAGCGTGGCGGCCTCCAGCAGCGGCGCAAGGCACTGCGCCTCATCGCGACGATAGGCGGCGGTGATCGCCGCACGCTGCGGCGAGGACGCGCGGATGGCGGGGGCGAAGGCGGAGAACGCGGCGGGCTGGGTCATGCCGCCATCCTAACCCATTTGCCTTGGTCAACCTGACCTAATGTAGGCCGATGAACAGCCATATCGACTTAATTTTGACGTTCTGATAGGTAGGAATTATGCCAAAACCATCAGACATAGTCGAACTGGATGATTTCGACCGCAAGATCGTTGCCGTCCTGATGGAAGATGGCCGGATCACCGTCACCGATCTGGCACAGCGGGTCGGCCTTTCAAAAACGCCGTGCCAGGTGCGCTTGCGCAAGCTCATCGACAGCGGCGTCATCCTCGGCTTTCGCGCGGTTGTCGATCCGGCAAAGCTGGGCCTCGATCATGTCGCCTTTACCGAGATCAAGCTGTCCGACACCCGCGAACAGGCGCTTGAGGCGTTCAACGCCGGCGTGCGCCGCATTCCCGAGATTGAGGAATGCCACATGATCGCCAGCAGCTTCGACTATCTGCTCAAGGTGCGAACCGCCGACATCCGGCGCTATCGCATCGTGCTGGGCGAACGGATCACCAGCCTGCCCCATGTGGCCAGCACCTCAACCTTCGTCGCGATGGAAACAATCAAGGACCCGTCCGGATAGGGCGAACCTACGCCTCGGACCGCATCTGCAAGATCCGTGAACTCACCATGGGAATGGTCAGCATAGTGCTACCCAAGGCGGCAAGCAGCAGCGCGGTGAAGGTGCCGCTGGTGATCAGCTGCTTGTCGAACAATACGCTGACGAAGATGATCATGATCAGCGCCTTGGTTTGCAGGAGCCAGCCAATGACCTTGGCATCACCCTTTTTCCAGCCGAGGATCCGGCCCGCCAGGCCAACGCCGGCCAGCTTGCCGATCACCATCGCGGCCAGCAGGATCAGGGCAACGCCGAAGATGGCATAGCCGCCGATTTCCCAGCTCGTCCGTAGCCCGGTCGACAGGAAGAAGACCGGCATGAAGGCCAGCAGGACCACGTCGCGGAACTGGTCCATCTCGTCCAGATCGAACCAGCTGGCGTCGAGCGCCGCGCCGGCGAGGAACGCACCCACCATGAAGTGGAGGCCGGACCAATCGGCAAGAAACCCGCAAGCGGCCAACCAGACCAGCGCACAATACCAGCGGTCCCGCTTGGGAATGGCTGTCATCAGGCGGCGCACAGCCCAGACGGCGACGCCGAACCCGATGACGAATCCGGCTTGCCGTTCCATCCGCTCCCAATCGAGCAGGATCACCGCCAGCACGCCCCAGATGATCACGTCATCCAGACTGGCATAGCGCAAAATGCGCTGCCCCAATGGACTGCGCAGGATGCCCAGCTTGGTCAGGAACAGGACGAGGATCGGCAAGGCCGTGACGGCGCAGGCCATGCCAATGCCGGTGACGAACTGCCAGTCCTGCCCCTTGGCCCCCATCCACGCCGCCGGGTCACCAAACTGCAACAGCGCAGCCGCGACCACCGCGCCCAGCGCCATCGGGGCGACCATTGCCAGACCTGCGGTGACCACCGTGTCGCGGCGGCTGCGCCACGCCTCGCGGAAATCCAGTTCCAGCCCAGCCACGAAGACGAACAGCATGACCGCCCACCAGGCGATGCCGTTCAGCGCGCCAATCACCTGCGGCGTGAAGATCAGCGTGTAATAACCCGGCAGTGCCGCGCCGAGCACGCCCGGGCCAAGCAGGATGCCCGCCAAGATCTGCACCACCACCAACGGCGCCCAGTGATCCGTCCTGCCCAGCCGCCAGACCAGATAAGGCAAGCTGAAGATCAGGATCAGCGCCAGCAGGAAAAGCTCGGTAACGGGAGGCGCGCTGGTCATCGGGGACGTCTAGCCCTGTTCTCCGACCGCCGGACGGCGAGCGTACCAGCCGAAGCCGGCAATCACCGCGTAGCAGATCGCCGGCAGGATGAAAGACATGCCAAGGCTGCCGGTGAGGTCAGCGATCATCCCGGTGATCAGCGGGATCACCGCGCCGCCGAAGATCGCCACGTTGATGATGCCCGAACCGTCAGCCGCGCGGCTGCCCAGCTTTTCGCAGGCGAGCGAGAAGATCGTCGGGAACATGATCGAATTGGCAAGGCCGACTGCCAGCAGGCTGTATCCGGCAACATGGCCCGTTGTCTGGGTAGAGATGGCGAGCAGGGTCACGGCTCCAAAGGCCGCGCCGGCGAGGACCTTGCCGGGGCTGAGGAAGCGCAGCAGGACTGAACCGATGAACCGGCCGACCATGGCTCCGCCCCAGTAAATCCCGATCATCTTTCCAGCCGCTTCGGAATTGAGGCCCATGACGTCATGCAGCTGCAAGTAATTGACGATGATCGAGCCGATCGAGACTTCCGCGCCGACGTAAAGGAAGATGCTGAGCGCGCCCAGGCCGAAGCGCGGGCGCTTCAGCAGGTCGAGCCCGGCAAGGCCCTGGCTCTCCTCATGGCGCTCATCCTTCAGCGCGTCGCGGAAGTACCATACCGCGCCCGCAACCAATGCCAGCGCGAAGGCAAGGCCAAGGTAGCCTTGGACGATCGCCTGACTTTCGGCGGTGCGATAGGCATCAAGCTCCGCGCCCTGCAACTGGCCGACACTCACCGAGGCCAGGCTACCGAGGATCAGGATGGCCCCGAAAATCGGAAAGATCGTGGTGCCGAGCGAGTTGAACGCCTGCGCGAAGGTCAGCCGGCTGTGGGCCGTAGCGGGCTTGCCGAGCATCGAGATCAGCGGATTGGCGACCACCTGGACGATCACCACGCCGCTCGCCAGCACAAACAGCGCCAGAAGAAAGACGCCGTAAGTCGCCGTCTGGCTCGCCGGGATAAACAGCAGGCAGCCGGTCATCATGATCAGCAGACCGGCCACCGCCCCGCGCATATAGCCGATCCTTTTGACCAACCGCGCGCCCGGGATGCCGATCACGGCATAGGCGGTGAAGAAGCAGAACTGCACCAGCATCGCCTGCGTGTAATTGAGCGTGAACAGCTCCTTCAGCTTGGGAATGATGACATCGTTCAGACTGGTGATGCCGCCGAAAATGAAGAACAGACCCATGACAAACAGGCGCAGCTGCGGTGCATCGATATTTTCACCCTGCGCCGGTGCGCTGCCTTCGGTTATGATAGCCACCTCAGTTATCCTCTCACGTTTGGGTCCGGCGCGGAGCCAGGGGTTCAGAACGAGCAGTCTGCTCCAGCCGGCATGGCCTGGCGCGACACTGCCGCGATCTGCAGTTTCAGCGATCCGCTGGAGGTGATCGCCAGCGACGGTCCCAGCCCCGGGGCGCAGGCATCGGTAATAATCATTTCTCGCCAGCCCTTGCCAGCGCTGAGGGCAAGCTGGCGGGTGATATCGAACGTGGACTTGCCCAGGGTCAGCTTGACCGGTGCCGTCGGTTGATCCGGCAGGAAATAGCTGATCCGGAATGCGCCCGAACCCGATTGCCGCTGGGCAAAGGACAGGGTGGCGCCAGGGGCAAAGGTAATTTCCCGGGCATCTTCCTGCCGTTTGCGGTCTACCCCGCGCGCGGTAATCCCGCCGGCATGGCCGCGCAAATTGGGTAGCGGAGCGCCATCGCCAGTAATCACCGTGCCTGGCGCCAGCTTGCCATCCACGAACCAATCGGCCGCAGAGCCGGCGTTGAGGTAAGGACAAGTCTCATCGAGCCTGGCGATCGTGCCGCGCTCGCCCAGGCTTAGCCCGTAACCGAGATTGAACAATGCGCCCTCGGGACCGTTGACCGGCTTGCCATCACACCCGGCCGGCCAGCTGAACGACAGCCGCCCGGTTGCCGAACGCTTGCCGAACAGGACGTCGGCCACCCCCGCTCCTTCGCTACCTGGCAGCCAGCCGGCGACAAAGGCATCGGCGGCGTTGATTTCGCGGTTCATCCACAGCGGCCGGCCCGACAGGAACACGGCAACGGTGCGCAGGCCCGCAGCCTTGAACTTGCGTAGCAGGGTCAAGCCTTCCTCGTCGGTGAAAACCGCGTTTTTCCGGTCACCTTCAAATTCGGCGTAGGGTTCTTCCCCGAACACCACCACGGCCACGTCGGGCCTGGCTGCAAAACTGCCGTCAACTGACAGCTCGGCCGATCCGCCCGCTGCCTCAGCCGCTTGCTTGAGGCCGGTCCAGATCGATGTGGCACCGGGGAAATACTTCTCGTTGGTCAGCTCCAGCCCGCCCTGCCAGGTCAGGGTCCAGCCGCCGGACGCCTGGGCAACGCTGTCGGCCGCGCGGCCGGCAACCAGGATTCGAGCGCCTGCAGCCAGTGGCAGCACACCATCGTTCTTGAGCAGGACCTGCGACTTGGCAACCGCTTCGCGCGCCACTGCGCGGTGCTGGGCCGCGCCGAGCAGCGCGAAATTGCCGCCGTGGGGCCGCAGTGACGGCTTGACCGCGCCCGCATCAAGCAGGCTCAGCCGCAGCTTCATGCGCAGCACGCGGGCCACGGCTTCGTCCAGCCGCGCCATGGGGATCGTGCCGCTCTGCACATCGCGCAACAGGTTGGCATGCAGCGCGCGCCAATCGTCGGGCACCATGTACATATCGAGCCCGGCGAGCAGCGATTGCGCGCAATCGTCCACCTTGCACCCGGCGACCTGACCATGAGCGTTCCAGTCACCAACGACCATGCCCTTGAAGCCGAATTCATCGCGCAGGACGCCGGTCAGCAAGTCGCGGTTGCCATGCATCTTCACCCCGTTGACCGAGTTGAAGCTCGCCATGATGCTTTCCACGCCGGCGGCAATCGCGGCAGGATAGGGCTTGGCATGCAGCGCCTTGAGCTCTGCGACCTTGCCATTGACATCGCCCTGGTCGACCCCCTGAGTCGTGCCACCGTCGGCGAAGAAGTGCTTGGCCGTGGCGATGACCCGGTTTGCGCTGAGGTGTTCCGGCGTACCGGCTTTGCCCTGCAGCCCCTCGATCAGCGCGGCGCCGAGCGGGGCGACGATATCCGGGTCCTGCGAATAGCTTTCATAGGAGCGGCCCCAGCGGCGGTCACGGGCCACGGCGATCGTCGGCGAAAAGTCCCACTCGATCCCGGTCGCGCGCATCTCCAGCGCGGTTGCCGCACCGATCCGGCGAACCAGATCGGCATCGCGGGTCGCGCCCAGACCAACATTGTGAGGGAATATCGTGGCGCCAATGACATTGGCATGGCCGTGGACCGCGTCGGTTCCCCAGATCGCGGGAATGGCGGGCTCGCCATTCGGCAGCGGCCTGGTCGATGCATCCCACATCTCGTCAGCCAGCTTGAGCCACTGGGAGGCCGGCGCGAACTCGTCGCCATAAGGGCCGCCGTTTCCGCCGTTGAGGTAGCTGCCGAAGCGATACCGTTCCATGTCCGTGGCGGTGAACGAGTTGATCTGTGGCTGGATCAGCTGCGCGACCTTGTGCTCAAGGCTCATCCGCGCGAGCAGATCGGCAATCCGCGCGTCTTCGGTCTGCGGCGCCGGCTGCGACACCGCAACCGGCACGGTGGAAACATCCGGCCCCTGCGCGCAGCCTGTGGCCAGCATGAAGCCAGCAACCGTCAGCATCCCAATGCGCATCAAACCCCTCGCCGCATTCTTCTTGTGAACGTTCTCATTGACATGAGCCGCAAGGGAAAGTCAAGCAGCAGGCTTAGTTGGCCTGTGTCATGTTCCGCAGCAGAAGGCCGGCCAAGGCAGCCAGGCCGCCCAACAGCACGAAGAGCGCCGGATAACCCGCCACCGGGACAATCGCCATGGTCAACCAGGGCATGATCAATGAGGGCACAGTATTGGTCAGATTGAACAGCCCGAGGTCGCGCCCACGCCGGTCGGAACGTGGTAAAACGCGCAGGGTCTGGCCCGAATGCAGCGCGAGGAAGATCGACGCGGCGAAGCCGAACACGGCATAGGTCGCGATGGCGAAAGGCAGGCTCGGTGCCAATGCCATGCCGATCAGCCCCGCCGCCGAAGCGAAAGCGCAGACAACCAGCGGGGTGAAAGGCCGGCTCGTCCGGTCGGCCCAGCGGCCTGCCCACAAGGCAATTGGCGCGGACAGGATCAGCACAACGCCGAACACGCGTGCGGTGCGGTTGTCGCCCATGTCCGGATCGATCGAGCGGAACCAGAAATAGAGGTAGGAAAACAGCGCTGCCTCGGCAATCTGGACGGCCAGCCGCGCCAGCCACATGCGCCGCATGGCCCCGCGCCGTGCCGGGGTGAGGCTTGGTCTTTCCCTCGATGCGGCATAGGCAAGGTCCGGCTCGGGCTCCTTGCCTGGCGGCGAGACGAGCAGCACCGGCACCACGCAGCAGGCGACCAGTACCCCGACCAGCACCAGCCGCGTATCAGCCGAAGCCAACCCCGGCATGGTGACTAGGGCTCCAGCCAGTGCCCCCAGCCCCGGTGCAAAGGCCAGCAGGCCGCCCAGCGATCCCATCCGCGCGTCAGGCACGCAGTCCCCCGCCCATGCCGCCAGCGGCGCGAGCATCATGTTGAGCGCCAGTTGCCACGCGACGATGATCGCGATGAGCGCGGGCAAAGTCGCAGCCTCGCGGAACAGGGCGAGCAGGGCGCAGGACAGCACGAGACCTAGCCAGACCCATTCCCTGCGCCGGCGGGTGATGTCACTGAGATAGCCGAACCCGATGAAGGCCGCGCTGGCGGCAATGGCTCCGGCAAAGGCGATATAGGCCAGCCAGCTGACCCCCGCCGCGTCCCCGGCCAGCACGGAAACCCGCACCGGCAACAGGATCGTCAGGAAGGGAACGTAGGCAGCCGATCCTCCGGCCCAGGCCAGCGCATAGAGAAGCAGGAAGCGCTGCGACTGCCGGTCAGCCGGCAGCGGGTCAGCCACGGGGGCCGGCAGCGCAGGCGGCGACTGATCCGCGTTCGACGAGGTCTGCAGAGATCACCGTCAGTGCATCCGGCCGCGGATCACCCTTTTGCGCGGCGATGATCAGTTCAACCGCCATTGACGCAGTGGCGGCAATCGGCTGGTCAATCGCGGTCAGCGGCGGCTGGGTGAAGTGGACCAGCGGCGTATTGTCAAAGCTGATGACTGAGAGGTCACGCGGCACTTCCAGCCCCAGCGAGCGGGCGACTTCAAGCGTGGCCAGCGCCATCTGGTCATTGCTGGCGATGATCGCGCTGGGCGGATTGGACGATTCCAGCAATCGGCGTGCTGCCCGCTCGCCCGAGGCATAAGTGAAATCGCCGGGTTCGAGGAAGCCATCGGTCGGCAGCCCCGCCGCTGCCATCTCGCCCTGCCAGCCATCGACGCGCCAGCCGCTCAGCGCATAGTCCGGATCGCCCGAAATGAAGCCGATCTTGCGGTGGCCGAGGCCGATCAGGTGGCGGGTGGCGGTCCGGGCAGAGCCTTCGTCGTCCATCGAAATCGGGATGCCTTCGCCATTCTCCTGCGAACCGATGCGGACGAAGGGGATCTTCTGCTGGGCAAGAAAGCGCACGAGCTGCGGGTTATCCGAATGCGGCGGGGTGAGGATGATCCCGTCGGGCTGCAGCGCGGCAATCGCCGCCAGAATTTCGCGTTCGACATGGTCGCTGTGCGTATCGACCAGCTCGAAGATCATCCGGTAGCCGTGTTCGGCGCACTTGAGCATGCCGCCCAGCAGCATCTGGTCGACCCAGTCGGTACCCTGCCGCGCGCGCCAGTCGGCAATGGTGCGGTCGCGGTCATTGAGCGCGAGGATCAGGTAGGAGCGCGATCCGCTCATGCGCTGGGCGGCGATCGAGGGGACATAGCCAAGCCGGTCAATCGCTTCCTGCACCCGCTGCTTCATTTCCGGGCGGACGTTGGGCTCATTGTTGATGACGCGGCTCACCGTCTGCAGGGAAACCCCCGCATCCGCAGCAACATGCTTGATCGTGACTGCCTGCCGGCGCCTCGCCATGCCCTATTCGCCCTTCCCCGTGGGTCGATCCACGGCGGCGGTAACGGGCTTTGCGTCTTTTTGCCAGACGCGAACCCAATCAATGGCATAGCGCTTCGGGAAATCCTTGCGCGAAACTCCGCCAAGCCCGCGCGTTTCAGCCAGCTTGCCGCCGATGGCGAGGTTGAGGATCAGGTGGAACCTCTGATCGAACGGCGCGCCGCGGGTCTTCGATCCGGAGGACCACCAGTCGCTGGCCTTGCGCTCGGCAAAGGGCTTGCCATCGATCAACCAGACGATGCGATCGGGGGCCCATTCGATGGCATAGGTTTGGAAGCCTTCCAGCACCTGCGGGGCGTGGACCTCGTCGCCCGAGTGGACGTTTTTCGGCCATTTCTCGCCGAAGTGCAGCGTGCCGAGAATCGTGTCTTCACGCCCGCCCTTGCAGG
Source organism: Novosphingobium sp. (assembly GCF_031424035.1). Classification (GTDB taxonomy): domain Bacteria; phylum Pseudomonadota; class Alphaproteobacteria; order Sphingomonadales; family Sphingomonadaceae; genus Novosphingobium. Next base: position 14,395 of record NZ_JANPGP010000110.1, on the reverse strand, counting down.
TCTTGCAGGGGACGCCGAGGTTCACTGCCTCAAGGATGTCGATCTCGCCCGATGCCGCCCAGGGGCCATAAGTGTCCTTTTCGGGCAGCATCCAGATCGCCGGCCAGGTGCCCTGCCCTTGCGGCAGGAGCGCGCGAACCTCGATCTTGCCATAGCGCCATGCGGCCTTGCCCCGCGTGGTCAGCCGCGCGGAAGTGAACTCACGGGTGGCCTGCGCGCGGGGATCTGCGGCGGTCTTGCGCTGCGCTTCGGGGAGGGCCGGGCCGGTGTAACGCTGGCGGCGTGCGGTGATCACCAGCTTGCCATCGACAATCGCGGCATTGGCGGGGCGCGCCGTGTAGCACTGCCGCTCGTCATTGCCGCCGCCCCAGCAATCGACATCGAAGCCCCATTTGGCTGGGTCGATGGCCGGCTGGTCGAACTCGTCGGACCAGACCATTTTCCAGTCGTCGGCAAGCGCCGGTGCGGCCGAGAGCAGCACTGAACCCGCAGCAAGCAAGCCCAGAACACGCGCGTTCATGCCGCTTCCGCCGCGCGCGCACCGCAATAGCTTGCGACATAGGCCTGGTGTTCAGGCAGGCTGGCGACCGTTTTCGCCACGCTGTCGCGCAGGCCGGAGAGCAGGTGATCCAGCTCCTTGTCCGAAAGCTTCGTAGCGATGGGATGGTAGGCGCGTGGCATGATCCCCTGCCCCATCATCACCTGAACCCAGCTGTTCTCGGCAAAAAGCTCCTCGTTCTTGCGGAAGACGCGGCCGGTTTCGCGGAACAGTTCGATCTTCTGGGTGAGGCTTTCGGGGATCTCCATATCGCCGCACTGACGCCAGAACGGGCTGTCGCGGCGCTCGGTGGCCTTGTAGTGGAGGATGAGGAAATCGCGGACCTGCAGCATGTCGGTGTGCTGCTGCTCGTTGAATTCGGCCACGTCGCGCTCGCTCACCTCGCCCATCGGCATCATGCGGATGAGGCGCAGGATGGCCCGCTGGATGAGGTGGATACTGGTCGATTCCAGCGGCTCCATGAAGCCGCCCGACAGCCCGACTGCAACGCAATTGCGATGCCACTGCTTGCGCCGCGCGCCGGTGGTGAAGCGGATGAAGTTCGGCTCGGTAAGGCGTTCGCCCTCGATCGTGGAGAACAATCGGTCAAGTGCGGCATCTTTTTCAAGGTATCGGCTGCAATAGACGATGCCGTTGCCCTGCCGGTGCTGCAACGGAATGCGCCACTGCCAACCGGCATCATGGGCAATCGCGCGGGTGTAGGGAATGGGTGGTCTGACCGAGGCGGTCTGGACGGCGATGGCCGAATCGCAGGGCAGGCAATGCGTCCAGTCATCGAAGCCGACATGCAGCGCGCCTTCGATCAGCAGGGCGCGGAAGCCGGTGCAATCGACGAACAGATCACCTTCGAGCCGCTGCCCGGAATCGAGCACCAGCGCGGCGATGTTGCCGCTCTCGCCATCAAGTTCGACCCGGCCGATCTTGCCCTCGATCCGGAAGGCGCCATCCGCCTCGGCGAGCTTGCGCAGGTAGGCGGCGTAGAGCGTGGAATCAAGCTGGTAGGCATAGTTCATCCGGTTTTCCGGAAGGTGCGCGAACTTGCCGGCATGGGCGGCTTTCAGCTCAAGGCAGTAATCGTCGAAACTGTGCCGGTGGCCCTTGGTCAGGCCGTGCAACCAGAAGTGCTGGAAGCCCGCCGACCAGTGATCGCGCCCGGTGAGGCCAAAGGAGTGGAAGTAGGTGTCGCCGTCCAGCTTCCAATTTTCGAAATTGATCCCCAGCTTGAACGTGGCCTGGGTGGCAGCCATGAATTCCGCCTCGCCGATGCCGAGCAGGCGGTTGTAGTTGACCAGCGGCGGAATCGTGCTTTCGCCCACGCCGATCGTGCCGATCATATCGGATTCCACCAGGGTAAGCTCGATCGAATCCCCCATGGTGCGCGCCAGCGCAGCGGCGGTCATCCAGCCGGCGGTGCCGCCGCCGGCAACGACGACACGGCGCTTCTTGTATTCACTCATCATCGGCTCAATGCCCTCAGGAGGAAGGATCGCAAGCGACCGGCGGATTCGGCGTCGAGCGGATCAAGCACACCGCGCGCGCCTGCCGGGATGTGGTCGGTGGCCTCTGGCCCGTTATCGAAGACATAGTGATCGAACAGATCGCGCCAGATCGCCTTTTCGGCAGCGGGCAGATCGCGGATCGAGAGGATCGCGTGATTGAGCGCGTCCTGCGGCTGGCCAAGAAAGCGCGGCGTTTCGCGCCACCAGTAATTCATCAGCACATTGAACGGGGCCAGTCCTTCGACATGGTGCCACCACATTGACGGGATGAACAGGGCATCGCCCGGCTCCAGTTCGGCCACCAGCGCGTGCTCCAGCGCATTGGCAAAGCGCGGGTGGGCGGCAAGGTCCGGTGCATGGAAATCGACCATGCTCACCGCGCGGCCGGCGGGGGTGTTATCGATCGGGCCGAGGTAGAGGTTGCCGAACTGGCCGGGCGGGAACAGCGTGAAGCGGCGCTTGCCGGCGACGCAGCAAGCGAGATTGTCGGGAAAGTCGTTATGCGCGGCGATGCGTGTCGGCGTGCCGATCCACAGGCTTACCAGCGGCTCGCGGGTGCCGAGGTCCAGATGGTTATCCGCCTCAAGCCCGTCGAAATGGGTCGGCACGTCGATGGAACCGAGATAGATCATCGGCGCGTCGGCGCGGCCTTCATTGGCGTCGATGCCGGAGAAAATATCCGCCAGCTTGCCTTTCGCCATCTTGAAATTCATCTGCATGGCGGCGTCGTAGAACAGCCGGCCATCGCCGCCGGGCGCGCCGATCGACACAGCGAAAGGCACCGGGCGGGCATGATCGACGAGGTAGGCCCGCGCGTCTGCTGCCGAGCGCAGGCCGGCCTGAACCAGCGGCCAGTCGCGCACGAGGCCGCGGATCACAAAAGGCGTGGTCGCACCGCGCAGCAGGCCGTCCAGCGCAGCGGCATCGGGTGCCTCGCGCTCCTGCACTGCCGTCAGCGCGGCATAGATCGAGGCGTCGGCCTCAGCCACCCATGACCTTCGCGTTCTTGCGGTCGACCAGTTTCGAGAACTGCGAGAGCGAGGCCAGCGCCATGTACAGCGGGCCGAGGTGCCCGGCGGCAAGCAGATCGCGCAGGGCATCGCCATCGAGCGTCGCCAGCTTCTCCTCGTTGACCGTCTGGAAGCCGACCAGCGAATGCTTCGATCCGTCCCCCAGCGGCACTTCGAGCGTGAACGGTTCGATCAGCGCATGGCGTTCGAGCGCGGCAAAGAAGTCCTCGCCCTCGCGGTGGGCATGGTCGAGATCGCCGAGCATGGCGGCGATCCTTTCGAGGTGCGGGGTCGGCTTGCCCTCTTCATCGAACACCAGCGTGCCTTCGCCGCTGGACGATACGCGCGGGTGATCCATGTCGACATGGACTTGCGGCTCCGCCCCTTCGCTCGCCGGACGGCCGATCAGGAAGGGCTGGATCGACAGCGCCACCGGGCGATAGCCGGCATCCCAGCGGTCGCCGGCAAGGAACAGGTTTTCCCCGTCCTCGAAGCCGAACAGCGCCAGCGCCGACATCCGGCCAGAGGTAATGTCGCGGCGAAAGACGATGGGGAAATGCGCCTGCACCTGCCGGAATTCGGCCGGCACGGTGAGGCAGGCCATGGTGGCATCGCCGTAAGCCGCGCCGGCATCGACATGGACGCGCAAGCCGGCATGGTCGCCACTGTTGAGAAGCTGGTGGTTGCTCATTGGCTGGCAAGTTCTCCCTGAGCCGCGCGCGTCTGTGCGGCTGCGGCAATGAAATAGTCCCGGTTGGCCGGCAGCGCCGCTGCCAGTGCGCGGGAACGATCGCGCACTTCGGCCAGCTTGGCCAGCGCGGCGGGTGAAGGATACCCCGCATGGGCAGGCGGCGCAAAGCCCATGCCGTAGAGCACGTATTGCTGACTGGCGGCAGAGAATATCTCGTCGACGCGCGGCAGGTCCCAGGTTGATGGCGGCTGGTCGCGCCACAGCGTCAGGTATTCAGCCAGCCGGGCGGGAATCGTCTCGGGCGAGCGCTGCGCCAGCCAGTAGGGCTCGCGGCGGCGACTCAGCACGTAATGCAGCTTGAGGAATTCGACGATGCGGTCCCAGCGATAGCGGAACAGCTCATTGAAGCGCCCGGCATGGATATCCATCGCTGCGCGGCTTTGCGGGAAGTTGTCGGCCAATGCCTTGATCGACAGTTCGATCATGACGATGGCCGATGCTTCCAGCGGTTCGATGAACCCGGCGGACAGGCCCACGGCGAGGCAGTTTCCGGCCCAGAAGCGGTCGCGGTGCCCGGTGACGAAGGCCAGTTTGCGGGGCTGCAGGCTTGCTGGATCAACGCCCGGAACATGCGCGGAGACATAGTTCTTCAGGATCTGCGCGGCCCGATCATCAGACAGATGGCGCGAGCTGTAAACGCAGCCGATGCCCCGGCGGCTTGGCAAGGCGATGTCCCACAGCCAGCCGGCTTCGTGCGCCGTGGCGGTGGTCTGCGATGCAACCGCGCTGTCTGGCGCAACTGGAACCTGCACGGCCAGCGCGCGGTCGTTGAACGACACGTCGGAGCGGTCGATCCACGCCGCCCCGCAATGCCCGCCGATCAGGATCGCCGCCTGTCCCGAGCAATCGATGAACAGGTCCCCGGCCAGCGGTTCGTGCCCGCGCAGCTCGAGCGCGGCAATGTCCCCGCCGTCACCAGCCACCACGCCGGTGACGGCGGCTGAGACATGGCGCACGCTCAGCCGTTGGGTGGCGTGCCGCGCCAGCAGGGCGGCGAACTTGCCGGCATCGAGGTGGTAGCCATAGTTCAGCGCGCCGGCATAGTCCGGCATCGCGCGCTGGCGCGGGGCGAGGTTGCGCGCGCAGGCGGCGTGCTGGGCGGTCATCGCTTCGGCAAAACAGCGGTCAGCGGCAGTTGCCTGCCACGCGGCGAGGAGGTCGCGCATGTCACCGGGCGGCGGCGGGGTGAACGGGTGGAGATAGCTGTCTCCGGCGCTGCCATCCAGCCAGCCATCGAAGCGCGAGCCCTGCTTGAACGAGGCATCGCATTCGCGCAGAAATTCGCTTTCGGCGATGCCGATGGTCGCAAGCGTCTCGCGCATGGTCGGCCAGGTGCCTTCGCCAACGCCGATGGTGGGAATGTCGGGCGCCTCGACGAGGGTGATTGCCAGTTCCGGGTGCCGCGCCGCGAGCAATGCGGCCGAGAGCCACCCTGCGGTGCCTCCGCCGACGATCACGACATGTTCAACCGCGCTGGACATTACCGGGGCACCTTAGAGTGCATCTCGAAGGATAAAAGAGCCGCACTGCCATGGGGCAGTGCGGCTCAAGGTGTCTCAGGGAGGAGACAATGGCGTCACATCAGAACGAGAATCGCGCGCCCGCTGCATAGCGCGCATAACCGGGAGCCGAGAAGAACACGGTCTGGTCGTTGCGCATATGGCCACGGCGATCGGCGTTGGTGATGTTGATCCCTTCGGCAAAGACCGTCAGGCCCTTGCGCAATTCGTAGCTCATGCTGACGTCGAACTGGCCATAGGGCTTTACGTAGTAGGGATCGAAGCCATAGCCGGCGAGGAAGCCGTCACGCCAGTTGTAGGCGACGCGGGCCTGCAGGCCGTTCTTGTCGTAATAAAGCACGGCATTGGCGCTGTCGCTGACCCCGTTCACCGCGAACTGCGGGACGGTGTAGCGCAAGGCGTTGTCGAACTTCGTGTCGCTCTTGACGATCGTATAGTTCAGGATCGCACCGAAGCCGGTTTCCCAGAAGCGATGCTGCACCGCGAACTCCCAGCCCCACAGCTTGGCCTGCTGGGTGCTGTTAGTCGGCTGGGTGATGATGAAGTTGACCAGAGGATCGCCCGAAGTGCCGATGATGCCGCCATTGGCGGCGTCATAGGTCGAAGGATACTTTGCGGCGATATAGGCAACAATCTGCGCCGCCGAGGCGCCCGATCCCAGAGCCGTGCGGGCTTCAGCCGCATGCGGACCGGCTGCGGCATTCGTCAGGCCGAACGCGGGCATGTTGACCTGCGTCTGGCTGATGAAGTTGCGGACCTTCTTGTGGAAGAACCCGGCGGAAATGTAGCTGTCGCTGCTGTAGTACCACTCGGCCGAGAGATCGATGTTCTTCGACTTGTAGGGCAGCAGTCCGGGGTTGCCGCTGGCGCCGGTGCTGCCGCCGATACGGATCGGCGAGTCCAGCGTCGTGCCGCCCTGTAGCGAGCCATAGTCGGGCCGGGTGATGGTGTGGCTATAGGATGCGCGCAACTTGATGTTGCCACCTGGCGACATGTCGAAATCGAACGCCGGCAGCCAGTTCTGGTAACGGCCCTTCAGCGAAGCAGAAGCCGATGTCGCACCATAGATGATCGCGGTTTCGTTGCCGCCGGTCCACACCGTTCGGTTCGGAATCGGCACCAGCGCCGACGAATCGATCTTGGTGTTTTCATAGCGCAGGCCCATGCGCAGGTGCGCCGGGTTGCTGAACAGGTCAAAGGTGTGCGAGTTCTGGATATAGGGCGCCCAGGTCCGTTCCTTCACCGTGCGGTCGGCGGTGTACTTGGCAAGACAGGTGCCCGCCGCCTGCGACGAGGCACAGATGCCGATCTGCTTGTCGAGCAGGGTGATCAGACTGACCGTGTCGACCTTGAAATAGGTCGGGATGATCCCCGCGCCGTTCGAACCGACCATGCCCTTGAGGTCATTGGGCAGGTCCGTGGCGGAGTAGAGGCTGTCCGGGGTGTTCGCGGCGGTCAGCGTGCCGCCCCAGGTATCATTCTGGATGACGCCGAAGGCCGAACGAACGTGATTGTCGGTATAGGTCACGCCGAAGTCGAGGCTGTCGATGAACGAAGCGTCGAAATCGAAACCGCCGCGCAGCGAAGCTTCGTTGAGCTCGTCGCGCATATAGGCATTGCGGAAAGCGTTGCCTGCGGGGCGGATGTTGCCCGCGTTGATTTCCGAACCCGGATACATCGACACCGAGATCACCGGCATGTCGGTGGTGAAATCGACCTTTTGCGACTTCACGCCAAAGATCGCGCTGCCCACGGCAATGCCGCTGCCATAAGGCAGGGTCGGCTTGCTTTCGGCGGTCGAGTGATGACCATCAAGCTCAAGTCGCAGGCCGCCCGGGCCGTCCCACTTGAGGTTGCCGCCCAGCGAGCGGTTGACTGACCGGTTGGCCGCGACCGCACCGGTGATGGCGAGGTCCTTGCCCGGGCCGAAGTTCTCGGCATAGAAATTGGGGCCGGCGGCCGGGCCATCGGTCCAGCTGCTGCTGGTCTGGTCGTGGTTGAACCAGACGCCGATCGAGTTGGTGCGCGCGTCGATGGTGTTTTGCGAGAAGGTGTAGTCGATCGTCGCGACCAGCGTGTCGGTCGGCTTGACCTGCAGGACGGCCTGGCCATTGATCCGCTCGCGATCGAAGCTGGTGAAGTCATAACCGGCGTTCTGCGTCACCTGATAGACCGTGGTCGGACCCGGACGGTTCTTCGTCTGGGCGAAGTTGCCGCGCCAGTCGTTGGCGTCGACCGGCAGCGAGCCCCAGTTGTTTTCATTGCCAAGATAGCCTTCGCGCCAACCGGCGTTGAACTGCGCCTGGCTGCCCTTGCGGCGCTGGTACGAACCGCTGACCAGCACGCCGATGCGGCCGTCGGCAAAGGTGTCGCTGATGATGCCCGAGACTTCGGGCGAGATCTTGCTGCCTTCGAAGCGCGAGGTGTCATAGACTGCCTTGACGCCGATGCTGCCGGTGAAGCCGTTGCGATCAAGCGGGCGCGCAGTCTTGATGTTGATCACCGAGCCGATGCCGCCGGTGGCCAGCGTGGCGCGGCCGGACTTGTAGACTTCGACGCCGGAGATGCCTTCAGAAGCGAGGTTGCCGAAATCGAAGCTGCGCGATGCCGGAGCGCCGCTGCTACCGCCAAGGCTGGATGCCGGCATCTGGCGGCCGTTGAGCAGGACGAGGTTGAAATCAGGGCCAAAGCCGCGAACCGTGACGGTCGATCCTTCACCGCTGTTGCGGTCAATCGATACGCCGGTGATGCGCTGCAGCGATTCGGCGAGGTTGGTATCGGGGAACTTGCCGATGTCTTCAGCCGAAATGGCATCGACGACGCCTTGGCCATCGCGCTTGATTTCCAGCGACTTGGCAAGGCTGGCGCGGATGCCGGTGACGACGATGGCATCGGGGAGATCGGCTTCGGCCTCAGCGCTCTGGGCCATGGCGGGCTGAGCGGCAGTGCCAAGCGCAACAATCGACGTACCCAAAAGGAAGCGTCCGATCATCGGATTGCGGAAGGCCTTCATCAACGATTCTCCCCCAGAAAACGGCGCGATTGTGCGCTCGTCATGCTTGTTGTGAACGTTCACCTAAATGATAACGTTCACTTCGTCAAGCCGGTGCCGCCCGGGTTTTCAACCTTGCGGCCTTCAAGCTGGCCTGAACGGCGATCCTCGGACACTTCTGAAGCCCACGGCTGGCTCCTGTCCAGAGGGTACACGAAGGTCGACGGGCGAAAAGGCAATCAGGCGCGTCAGATTGCAAAAGCGGGGGATGGCTTGGCTGGCGTGATGGGCTAGACAGCGGCGATGACCAGACCGCTCCTGACCCTGTGCGTCCTTGCCCTTTCCCTGTTGCCGATTGCCGGCGCCGCCGCAAAACCGCCGCGCGCCGAGGCCCCGGCGATTTCGCCGCAGCGCTTGTCCGATGACGTGCGGACGCTGGCATCGGATGGCTTTGCCGGCCGCGCGCCCGGTACGGCTGGTGAGGACAAGACCATCGACTGGCTGGTCGGCCGACTGAAAGCGATCGGACTCAAGCCCGGCGGCCCGGACGGCACGTGGACCCAGCCTGTGCCGCTGGTCCGCACCCAGCTTGGCAGCGGCACGATTACCGCTGCGGGCACGGCTGCTGGCACTGGGCAAAGCCTGACCCTCACCCAGAAGCGCGACATTTACCTCAGCACCGTGCGCGCCGCTGATCAGGTGCGCATTGCTTCGTCCTCGCTGGTCTTCGTCGGCTACGGCGTTACCGCCCCCGAACGCGGCTGGGACGATTTCAAGGACGCCGACCTCAAGGGCAAGGTCGCGGTGTTCTTGATCAACGACCCGGATTTCGAGGCCAAGGCCGGCGAGCCGGTCGCAGGCCGCTTCGGCGGTCGCCGGATGACGTATTACGGGCGCTGGACCTACAAGTTCGAGGAAGCCGCCCGGCGCGGCGCGATTGCCGCGCTGATCGTCCACGATACCCCCGGCGCCGGCTATGGCTGGAGCACGGTCACGGCACCCGGCGGCGAGAACTACGACGTTGCCGGTGCGCCGAACCGGGTCGCCTTGCAAGGCTGGCTCGAAGGCGATGCCGCAAACCGCCTGTTCGCCGCTGCGGGCCTCGATCTTGCCGCCCAGAGGGTCAAGGCCCGGTCAGCTGAGTTCCGGCCCGTCGAACTGGGCATAGCGCTTTCAGCCGATCTTCCCGTCACGCACGAGGCGCTGATGAGCCGCAACGTGCTGGCGCGGATCGATGGCAAGAAGCGGGCGAGCGAAGTGGTCATGTTCGGGGCCCACTGGGACGCCTATGGCCAAGGCGCGCCCGACGCGCAGGGGCGCACCGTGCGGCCCGGTGCCAATGACGACGCGCTCGGCGTGGCCGGAATGCTGGAGGTTGCACGGGCCTTCAAGCGGGGCAAAGCGCCCGATCGCAGCGTGGTCTTCGCCTTCTGGACCGCCGAGGAGCGCGGCCTGCTCGGTTCGGAAACCTATGCGACGCGGCCGGTCTACCGCGCGGTGGACACGGTCGCCAACATCACGCTTGATATTCTCCAGACCGGCGGCCCCGCCCGCGACGTGATGCTGGTCGGTCAGGGCCAGAACAGCCTGGAGGACGATCTTGCCGCCGCTGCGGCGCGGCAGGGGCGCAGGGTCACGCCCGAAGCCCTGCCTGAGCGCGGCTTGTTCTACCGCGCCGATCACTTCCCGCTGGCCAAGCGCGGGGTGCCGACCCTGCTGTTCATGGCGATCAGCGGCGCGCCTGATCTGGCCAAGGGTGGCCGCACTGCCGGTCAGGCCTGGCTCGATGGCTATATGCGCTGCTATCACCAGACCTGCGATGCCTGGAGCGAGGCGCTGGACTTCGGCAGCGCCGCGCAGGACGTTACGCTGGCCTACCGCGTGGGCCGCGATCTCGCCACATCGACGCGCTGGCCGCAGTGGCGTCAGGACTCCGAATTCCGCCAGACGCGCGCCAAGGACGGGCGCTAACGCAGTCCAGTCTATCGCGGATGCCGCGCGGCCAGGGCAATCCCCGCGAGATTTTGCGCGCGTTTGATCCAGCGGATTCGCGCACCGGGCACCTGCTTGGCAAGGTCCAGCAAGGTGGCGGCATGGGCGTGCGGGGCATGGCCGGTTCGCAAGGCCTCGCCAGCGTGGTCGATGATTTCGCGCGCATCACCAATCAGCACGATGTCTTTCAGACCGAGCGACAGAGCCTGCTTTAGCGCGCAAATCAGCGCTAACCACTCGGCATCGCTGTTGGTGCCCTGCCCCAGATCGTCGAACAGGTAAGCCGCGCCGCGGATCACCACCGCAGCCTCGATCGTGCCGGGATTTGGACGGCAGCCGCCATCGAAGAAGACTTTAGTCCGGTGGCCGGACCTGCGCGTTTCCATGCGCTTGCTGCTACCCGAAAAGCTGACTGACTGCGAGGCTTGCCCTGTTGCCCAGATTGCCGGCTTGGGGCAAAGGGGCGCGATCAGATTCTTGAGGCTTGGAACCGACATGACGACTTCGCAAAACGAGCTGAACGGCAAGCTGGTGGTGCTGGTGGGCGGCAGCGGCTTTTTCGGTGCCCATGTGGCGCAGGACCTGCTGTCTCGCGGCGCGCGCCTGCGGGTGGTGTGCCGCACGCCGAAGAAGGCCTACCGGCTGAAGGCGCTCGCCAATCTGGGACAGATCCAGTTCGTCCGTGCTGACCTGGCCGACCGTTCGGTCCTGCCGGCTATCGTCGCCGGGGCCGACGGGGTGGTGAACCTTGTCGGTGCGTTCAAGGGCGATCTCGACACGCTCCACGTCCGCGCGCCCGCCGCGCTGGCCCGCGCCGCCCGCGAAGCCGGCGTCGGCGCCTTTGTCCAGATTTCGGCGCTCGGCTGCGATGCCGAGAGCGATGTCGATTACGCCCGCACCAAGGCCGAGGGCGAAGCCGCTGTACGCGCCGAATTCCCGCAGGCGACGATCCTGCGCCCGTCGATCCTGTTCGGGCAGGACGATGCCTTCATCAATATGTTCGCCGGCCTGATCTCGCGCCTGCCGTTCCTGCCGGTGTTCGGGCCTGAGGCCAAGTTGCAGCCGGTCTTCGTCGACGATGCGGCTGAAGCCGTAGGCAATGCGCTGGCCAATCCGGCGGTCTTTGGCGGCAAGACCTATGACCTTGCCGGTCCAGACGTGATCACCATGGGCGAACTCAACCAGCGCATCGCCGCCGCGCAGCACCGCAAGCCGCTGTTTGCGGAACTGCCCGATGCCGTGTCCGGCCTGATCGCGGCGGCCACCGGCTGGCTGCCGGGTGCGCCGCTGAGCACGGATCAGTGGAAGCTGCTGAAGGCGGGGAACGTCGCCTCAGGCGGCCCGGGAATCAAAGCGCTGGGCGTCGATCCGCGCCCGCTCTCGCTGTTCCTTGACCGCTGGATGGTGTCCTACCGCAAGCACGGGCGCTTTGGCAGCAAGGCCAGCGTGTAAATCCTGCCTCGGGCGTCAGCCCGGCAAGACCAGCTTACCCGTCGACATCCCCGTAATGCTCGGGCGGCTGGATGCCGTCCTGCCGTTCGGCGAGCAGCGGGCGGAAGCTCGGGCGGCTTTTCATCACCGCGTACCAGCTACGCGATTGATCGTGTCCCGCCCAGTCGATCCCGCCGAGATAATCCGCCACCGAAACGTGCGCGGCGGCGGCAATGTCAGCGAGACTCATCGTCGCGCCGCCGATCCATGGGCGGCGGTCGAGCAGGTAGTCGATGTAATACAAGTGCTCGTGCGCCAGCTTCATCGCCTGGCGCAGCGCGCGGCTGTCAGGCGGCTGGCGCAGGATGACGCGTTTCTTCATCTTTTCAAGCAGCAGCGGGCCGGAGACGTCCTCATAAAAATTCTCGTCAAACAGCGCGACGAGCCGGCGCACTTCGGCGCGGGCCGAGGCATTGCCGGGGATCATCTGCGGCTTTTCCGAGGTTTCCTCGAAATATTCGCAGATCGCCCGGCTGTCGCACAGCGTCAGCTTCTTTTCTGGATCGTGGAGCATCGGCACCCGCCCGGCCGGGTTGCGGCCGAGGAATTCGTCGCGGCCCTCCCACGGATTTTCGCGCCACAATTCATAGCCCACGCCCTTTTCGGACATGAGCAGGCGCACCTTGCGGCTGAAGGGGCACAGGGGAAATTGGTAAAGCTGCCACATGACCTGCCCCAATGGCGCATAGCACCGCCCTGCTCCAAGCCATAAGACCTGAAACAGGGCGATTTTATCTGTGCAAAAGCCGGATCAGTAGTCGCGGGGGTCCGGACGGCGCTCTGCACGGCGGTCCGCACGGTCGATGGCGCGGCGCATCTGTTCGGCCATGCGCTCGAATTCGGGGATCATGTCCTCGATGGCGCCGGCGGTACGGCCCATCTGGCCCATCGCGCGCGGCATTTCCCGTGCAAGGTCGCCGGGCAGACCGCGCAGGCCCGGCCCGGCGAAATCGCGAACCCGGGCATCATAGGGAACGTCGCGCAGGTCTTCGTCGCCCCATTCGCCAGCAGCGCGGGCAAGCGGGCCAACCCTGAGGTCGAGCAGCATCTCGCTCATGATCGCGGCCATGCCCGAAGCGCGCGCCTGAACTGCCGGATCGGTCAACCGTTCAGCCACGCGTGAATCGTGTCGGGCCGCATGGCTGGCCGGGCGCGCCATTGCAGACGAAGGAACCAGCGCCGCAAGCGAAACGGCGGCGGCCAAAGTGATACGCGAAATCATGCCGAACCTCCTGTCAGCGGGACGGATACAAGCGCGCGGTCATGGCGAGGTGCTGCTTTCAGGTGCCTGAACGCAAGGGTAAGATCACGCCGGTACGGGCACCTTTTCAGATGGAACGAAGTCTGTTCGCTCAGCCAGTTTCGCCTCGATGCCGGCCCACAATCGGTCGAGCGCCATGTCCACGCGTGAGCCGCCCGCCCCTGCACCGACGGGCCGGCGCTCGGCCGCCGCAGTTTCAACCTGGTTGGCCATGGGTATCACCGGCCAGCCGAACATGTCGCTCGCCCGCAAGGCGCGCTGGTTCGGCCGCTGGGCGTTGTACATCGACAGCACGGGCAGGATCGGCGGGTGCCGGCCATGGAGCGCAGCGATTTCCCGCCGCACCGAATCGAGCGTGCGCAGCGCCATTGGCGATGCCCGCAGCGGGACAATGAGGACATCGGCGGCATTGACCACCTGCTCGCTGACTTCGTTCAGCGTCGGCGGGCAATCGAGCACGATGCGGTCATAGCTTGATGCCAATTGGCCGGATAGCTGCGCCAGCCTTCGCTTTTGGCCGATCCGGGCCAGCGAGACCGAAAGCGAGCGCAGGCTGGTGTCCGCCTTGAGCAAGTCGAGACCGGGATAGGGCGTCTGCTCGATCAGGTCGCGCGGGCGGCCATCGCGCTGGAACACCGAGGCGGCATGAGCGCGCGGGCGATCATCGATGCCGAGCAGAAAAGCCGAGCCGCCCTGCTGGTCAAGATCCCACAGCAATGTCCGAAAACCGCCGCGCATGGCCGAGCGCCAGGCGAGATCGACCGCAAGGGTCGTCTTCCCAACGCCGCCCTTGGCGCTGAACACGCCGACAACCGCCATTTCCCTACGCCCCGTCTTGTTTTGCGTTGCTTAGGGAGTGCCACTCCATTGAGCAATAGGGGGCTGGAGGCTGTACCGATCCGGATCAATTGCCGCCGGAAACTCGGGCTCGCGGGTCTAAAAGCTGCCCTTGACCTGAAAGGTGAAGATCGGCCCGATCAGCCGGTTGCGCTCCTCGGTGAAGGCAATCGGCGCGGTGGTGCGCGGGCCGGTGAACACGGTGCGGTTCCAGTGCTGGCGCGCGCCGAGCAGGTTGTTGGCCTGCAGCCGCATGGTCAGCCCCATCACGTCCTTGTGCTCGATAAAGGCCGAGCCCCAGAACGGGCCTTCGTAGTCATGACCAAACTCGGTGAGACGATAGCTCATCGACTGTTCGTAGTGGCCCAGCCCCACACCCCATGCGACCTGCGATCTGGGAATGTCGTGCCGCAGGTTCGCCTCGATCCCCAGCTTGGTATAGCCGTTGAACGGGATGCGGCCGCTGCCCAGCGGGTCCTTGTA
>NZ_JANPGP010000109.1:0-36451 GCF_031424035.1 Novosphingobium sp. | reverse complement strand
GGAAGGCGGGCGCAGGCGGTGATCCGGGAGCCAGGAGACCTGCCGATGATGGTCGTTCCGCAGCCGGGCGGGGTGTACCGGATGCAGCGTGGGCTCGCCAATAAGGGCGGGTGGCCTCGCCATGGACGACGTTCGTTCATGTGTGGAGGTTTTTTACGTGAAATATCTGTTTTTGCTGAGTTGTTCGTTTGCCATCGCTGCGCCTGCATGGGCCGTAGAAGGGGACGACGCCAATCGTGAGTCCGAAATCACCGTGCTCGCCACGGGTCTGAGCCAGCCGGTCGATAGCACCGGTCAAGCGATCAGCGTGGTCGATGCCGCAGAGCTTGCCTCGATCCAGGGGCCTGACATCACCCGCGTTCTGGAACGCCTGCCCGGCGTAACGCTGACCCGCAATGGCGGGCTTGGCTCATTCACCGGGGTGCGCATTCGCGGGGCCGATGCGGAACAGACACTGGTGCTGATCGACGGCGCGCGAGTGGCGGATACGTCCTCGCCCGGCAGCGGCTTCGATTTCGGCACGCTGCTTTCCGGCAATGTCGACAAGGTCGAACTGCTGCGCGGATCGAACAGCGTGATCTGGGGTTCCGACGCCATCGGCGGCGTGATTGCCATCACCACCAAGGCCACTGACGGTGTTGAGGCATCGGCGGAATACGGCGCTTATGACAGCTTCACCGGATCGGCTTCGGGCGGGGTGAAAACCGGCGCGCTCTCGCTTTCGGTAAACGGCGGCTACTCCCGCAGCGATGGCTTCTCCGCGCTTGCCGCCGATGCCGAAGCCGATGGTTTCGAGCAGTGGCAGGCCGGCGCGCGCGCCGCGCTCGACATCGGCAGCGGCCTCTCGGCCTTTGTCGATGCGCGCTATGCCCAGTCGGAAGCGGGGATCGATTTCTCCTTTGCCAACGATTACGTGCAGACCACCAAGCAGGCATCGGGCCGGGCCGGGTTGCGCTATACGTCCGAGGTTCTCGACCTGACCGCGGCCTACAGCCTTGCCGATACCAACCGCGCCTATGACAGCGCCTTCTTCGGCTATGCCTATGACAGCCGCAACCAGCAGGCCGAACTGCGCGGCAAGTGGAAGCTGGCCGGGCCGGTCGCCGTGCTGTTCGGCGCCGGTCACGTGTGGGACCGCTATGAAGGCACCTTCGATACCCGCCAGACCGCGCGGCAGGCGAACGGCTATCTGCTGGCTGACTTCACGTCCGGCAGCGCCAACTTCGCCGCCGGGGCGCGGATCGATCACCACAGCCGCTTTGGCGATGCCTGGACGATGGGGGCCAATGGATCGGTCGGCATTGGCGGTGGCTGGCGGCTGCGCGCATCTTACGGCGAAGGGTTCAAGGCGCCGACGCTGTACCAGCTGTTCGGTTTCGCCGGGAACCTCGGCCTCGAACCCGAACGCAGCCAATCCTACGAAGCGGGCATCGAAAAGGGCGACCGCGCATCGCCGCTGCACTTTGCCGCCACGGTCTTCCGCCGCGATAGCCGCAACCTGATCGTCTATGACGCCAATGCCAATGGCGGCTGGGGCGGCTACATGAACGAGAGCCAGACCCGCGCCAGCGGCTTCGAGCTGGAGGCCGATGTCCGCCCGGTGGAAGTGCTGCAACTGCGCGCGGCCTATTCCTATGTGAAGGCCACGAACCGCACCACGGGCCGCGATCTCTATCGCCGCCCGCGCCATGCGCTCAGCCTGTCGGGCGATTGGACCACGCCGCTGGGCGGGCTGGTGATCGGGGCCGATACCCGCCTTGTCGGGCCGAGCATGGACGATCCGTTCGGCGATAAAAACCTCGCCAACGACGTGCGGCTGAAGGGCCATGTCGTGCTCACCCTGCGCGCCAGCTTGCCAGTGACCGAGCAGATCGAACTGTTCGGCCGCGTCGAGAATGTCGGCGATGCCGATTATCAGGCGATTGCCGGATACAACACGCCGGGACGCAGTGCCTACGCCGGCGTGCGGGCGCGGTTCTGATGAAGCCGGCGGGCGTCCTTCTCGCTCTGCTGCTGGGGGCTTGCTCCCCGGTGCAGACGGGCAGGGCGCCCGCCACTTCGCTGCCGAGCATCGTCAGCCTGAACCCCTGCACCGATGCGATTTTGGCCGAGGTGGCCGATCCGGTGCAGATCCTCGCCATATCGGCGTGGAGCCACGATCCGGCGTCGAGTTCGATGGACATGGCAGAGGCGCGCCGCTTCCGCGCCACCAACGGTTCGGTCGAAGAGGTGCTGGTCCTGAGGCCTGACCTGATCGTCGGCGGTACGTTTACCCCGCCGGCCACGCGCAGTGCTTATGCCCGGCTAGGGCTGCGGCTGGAGGAAGTGGGCATCGCCGCGACGGTCGAGGACAGCTTTGCCCAAGTGCGTCATCTCGCCGCGCTGGCGGGCCATCCGGAGCGGGGCGAAGCGCTGGTTGCGCAGATCATCGCTGCACTGGCGCGGGCGGCACCGCCAGCGGGCGCTCGCCCTGTCCAGACCGTTCTGTGGGAGCCGGGCGGCATCGTGCCGGGTGATAATACACTGGTCGCCGATGTGATGCGCCGCGCAGGGCTGGCCAATTTCACCGCCGGGAAGGGCATGAAGCAGGCCGATTACCTGCCGCTTGAGCGCCTTCTCGCCGATCCGCCAGCACTGGTGCTCACCGCCGGGAATCCCCGCGCCGAGGAAAACCGCCTGCTGGGCCATCCTGCCTTGGCGTGGCTGACGAAGACCCGCCGCGAGGCTGTGGACCCCTCGCTGCTCTACTGCGGCGGCCCGACGATCATCCGCGCCGCCCGCCGTTTCGCCGAGGTGCGCGGGACATGACGCGTCTCAACATGACCCTGCTGGCGCTGATTGTGCTGGCCGTGCCGCTCTCGCTGCTCGCCGGGCAGGTATGGATCGATCCGTTTCATCCGGCGGTGCCCAATGCCTCGACCATCCTGTTCGAACTGCGCTTGCCGCGCGCCGTGCTGGCGCTGGCGGTCGGCAGCGGCCTCGGTGCGGCAGGGGCAGCGATGCAGGGCTACCTGCGCAATCCGCTCGCCGATCCGGGGCTGTTCGGGATCGCGCCCTGTGCTGCGCTGGGGGCAGTCCTTTCGCTGTGGACCGGTTATGCCGTGAGCGCCTGGACCCTGCCGCTGTTCGCGCTGGCCGGGGCGGCGATCGGCATGTTGCTGCTCAGCCTGATCGCCGGGAGGAACGGCGGTGTGGCGACATTCACGCTGGCCGGGATGATGCTTGCCAGCCTCGCCGGCGCGCTGATGAGCCTGGCGATCAGCCTTGCACCGTCACCTTTCGCGCTGTCCGAGATCGTCACCTGGCTGATGGGCGCGATTGCCGACCGGTCGTGGAACGAGGTGTGGATTGCCGTGCCGGGCGCGCTGCTGGGCATTGCCATGCTCCGCCTTGCGGGACGCGGGCTTGATGCCTTGTTGCTCGGCGATGCGGTCGCGCGCTCGCTCGGGATCAATCTTGCGCGCTTGCAGGCGCTGCTGGTTATCGGTGTGGGCCTGACCGTGGGAACCGGCGTGGCCGTAGCCGGGATCATCGGTTTTGTCGGACTGGTGGTGCCGCATTTGGTTCGCCCGCTGACCGACCGCCGCCCCTCAAGCCTGATCGTGCCAAGCGCGCTGGCCGGAGCACTGCTGCTGCTGATTGCCGATTGCCTGTGCCGGGTGCTGCCACTGGCCGGAGGCGAATTGCGGCTGGGTATCGCGCTCAGCCTGATCGGCGCGCCGTTTTTCCTCGCGCTGTTGCTGCGGATGCGGCGCGGTTCTTCGGCGGACGGAGGCTGGGCATGACGCTTTTCGCCGATGCACTCGCGCTCCCCGGGCGGCTCGACGGTATATCGCTCACCCTGAGGCCCGGCGAACTGACGGCAATCGTCGGCCCGAACGGCGCGGGGAAGAGCAGCCTGCTGGCCTGCCTTGCCGGCCTGCTCGATGGTGGCGAAGTCCGGCTGGACGGTATGCCGCTGGACGAGGTCCACCCGCACGACCGCGCGCAGGCCATCGGTTTCCTGCCGCAGACGCCGGAAGTGGCGTGGGACGTGACGGTCGAAACGCTGGTCGCGCTGGGGCGGCTGCCTTGGCCGGGGGCTCCTGGCGGCGAAGCAATCGAGGCGGCGATCGCGGTGATGGACCTCGAACACCTGCGCGCACGCCGGACATCGCGCTTGTCCGGCGGCGAACGCGCGCGCGCGCTGCTGGCGCGGGTGCTGGCCGGCGAACCGCGCTGGCTGCTCGCCGATGAGCCGCTCGCCAACCTCGATCTTGCCCACGCTGCCGCGCTGATGGGCAAGCTGCGCGGGCAGGCGCGCGAAGGACGCGGCGTGGTTGTCGTGCTGCACGATCTGGCCGCGGCGATGAACCATGCCGACCGCGTGGTGGTGCTGGCAGATGGCAGGATTGCGGCTGACGGCATGCCAGCCGAAGCGTTGACGCCAGACCTGATCGGCGCGGTGTGGAAAGTCAGCGCCCGCTGGCTGGGCGAACCGGGCGCGAAGGCCCTTTCGATCTGAAATTCAGAAAATTTCGACAGGTTTGACGCAAGTCAAGGTTGCCGCCGGTGGGGAGGCCTAGCCCGACATGGCAGGTCCTTTCAGGACCTCGTATCTCCCCGCCTAAGGAGCGGCTGTCTCACGTGAACAGCCGCTCTCTTTTTTCTGCCTATCGTGCGGGGCACGCCTTCTTGTTGCTCGCTGCCCATTCGACTCCCGCTTCGAGCAGGGCGAGCGCCTGCGGCTGGCTGTAGGTCTGCGGCATATGGCCGATGGCCGAATAGAACATCCGGCCTTTTCCGATGCAGTTGGTCCAGGCGATCGGATGGTCATTGCCCATGTCGAGGTAGCCGTCGGGACCCATCGGGCTCTTGCGGGTATAGGATCCCTCGTCGAGCGAAGCGATGACATGGGCACCGGCTGCGCGCGGGCTGGTCTTGAACGAGTACCATTCGTCGGTCATGCGCCATTCGCGCGGCAGGCCTGCTGCCTTGGCAATCGGATGGTCGGTGCTGACCACGACACGCGCTTCCTGGAACTGCGGCTGCATCGGGTGGCCGGTGAAGCGGGCGCCGATCAGCTTGTCGGCGTACCAGTCCCAGAAATAGGCCGGATCGCCAGCGCTGCCATGCATCGCCGCGAAACCGCCGCCCTTGGCCAGGAAGCCCTGGAATGCCTTGCGCTGGCTCAGCGTCAGGATGTCACCGCTGATGTTATTCCAGATCACCGCATCGAACTGGCCCAGCGTCTTGGCATTGATCGCGCCGCCCTGTTCGGTGAAGGCGATGGCCCAGCCCTTGCGGTCGGCCATGGCAGTCAGTGCAGCGTGAGCCGCTTCGACCGATGGCACGTCCTTGAAGCCGTTGATCTTCTCCATCACCAGCAGGCGCACTTTGCCCTTTGGCATCGAGAATGCGGGAACGTTATTGTCAAAGCGCTGGCAACGGGCCGCTTTGTCCGCCGCCGTCACCGGAAGCAGCTTCAGTTCGGCATCGATCTTCGCCACGCTGGCCGCATCGAGCCCGGTAAACCGCGAGGCGGTTTCGGCGGTGAGGATCGACGCGAAGCTGGGCGTCTTGGTGCCGATGAAGGTCGGCGGCATCTTGTCCATCCGGCCGGGGGCGTACTTGTCGATCACGCCTTTCGCGGCTGGGCTGAGCAAGATGTCGATCAGCGGCGACTTTGCCGAAAACGGCACGTCGCGGTTGGGACAGTCGGTGACCGGACCCGCAATTGCGGGAGCCGACAGCGCGACAGCCGCGATGCCAGCGGCGAGTTTCAAAACCGTGCGCATCAGATCTTGCCTTCCTTGAGGAACTCCACCGCATGGTGCGCGGCGCGGGCCGAAAGCGCCATGTAGGTCAGCGACGGGTTCTGGCAGCCGGACGAGGCCATGGCGCCGCCATCGGTGCAGAACAGGTTCGGCACTTCGTGGGCCTGGTTGTACTTGTTGAGTACCGAGGTCTTGGGATCCTTGCCCATTCGGACAGTGCCCATTTCGTGGATGCCCAGACCCGGAGTGCCCGGCTCGGTCGCCTGACTGACGACCACGCCGCCGGCAGCCTCGATCATCGCCTTGCCATCGTCCATGATGTGCTTGACCATGGCGTGCTCATTCGGCCCCATCGCGCAGTCGATATGCGGGATGGCCATGCCCCACTTGTCCTTGCGGGTGGCGTTCAGCGTGACGCGGTTTTCCGGGTTGGGCAGCATTTCGCCAAAGCCCGAGATGAAGGCCATCCACGGACCGAACTTGTGCATGCCTTCCTTGTATTCCGCGCCGATCGTGCCGGGCTGGTTCAGGCCCTTGCCCGTCATGCGCATGGCACCGCCCTGATAGCCATAGCCGCGGACATAGCCTTCGCCGGGTTCGGTCACGTTGCGGAAGCGCGGGATGTAGATGCCGGTCGGGCGGCGGCCCTTGTAGTACGAATCCTTCGGACCGTTCGGCAGGATGCCGGCGGTGGACAGCGCGTACATGTGGTCCATCAGGTTGCGGCCGACCTGGTCCGATCCGTTGGCGAGGCCGCGCGGATTGGCATCGTTGGCCGAATTCAGCAGGATGGTCGCCGAATTGATCGACGAGGCATTGAGGAAGACGATCTTGGCCTCATATGTCTTGCCGACCTTGGTCACGGCATCGATCACCCGAACGCCGGTGGCCTTGCCGGTCTTTGGATCGGTGACGACCGAATGGACGATGGCATTGGTGATCAGCGTCAGGTTGCCGGTCTTGCGCGCTGCCGGCAGCGACGAGGTCAGCGTCGAGTGCATGGCACCGAACGAGCAGCCGCGCTCGCAGATCGAGCGGTTCTGGCAAGGGCCGCGGCCCAGCTCTTCGTGGTGCGGCTTGGCTTCGGACAGGTTGGCGTTGCGGCCGATGATGACCTTGCGGGTCGGGAACTTCGATTCCACCGCCGACTTGAGCATCTTTTCGGCGTCATTCATTTCCCACGCCTTGAGGAACTTGCCGTCGGGCAGCTGGGGCAGGTTTTCATAGCTGCCGGCCACGCCGATGAAGTCCTCGATGTGGTCATACCACGGCGCGAGATCGGCATAGCGGATCGGCCAGTCGACGCCGTAACCGTCCTTGGCATTGGCCTCGAAATCGATGTCGGACAGGCGGTAGGACTGACGGCCCCACATGATCGAGCGGCCGCCGGTGTGATAGCCGCGGATCCAGGTAAACGGCTTGTCCGCCGGCGTCGAATAGGGGTGGTCGCTGTCCTTCACCCACATGTGCTTGGTGGCGTGGTTGAAGGCATAGCACTGGCTCTGCACGTAGTAATCGCGCGCGACCTCTTCCTCGGGCACGCGGTTGTTGTTGGGGAACTCCCACGGCATGGTCATGTCCGTGTAGTCCTTTGCGGGATCGATGTCGTAGCCCCGTTCGAGCATGAGGACCTTGAGCCCCCGCTCGCACAGTTCCTTGGCGGCGATACCGCCGCTCATGCCCGAACCGATGACGATTGCGTCGAATGCCATGGAAATATTCTCCGTTCAGCCGAGACCGCCGACGCCAGCAAAGGGTCGGGTCTGGGGGGTAATCTTGAGCGAGGGGACGAACGGTCCGGGGACGTGTTCGTAAATGACTTCCTGGGTCATCGCGACTTCGGACGTGTAGTAGAGGGTGACGATCAGGTCTTTAAGCTTGGCATAGGCGGGATCGGCAACGGCGGGACCCGCCAGCATCGCCGCGAGACCCATCAGCTTTTCCTTGCGCGGCACGGTCTTGAGCGCGGCCTTGTCATAGGCAATGAGCAGTTCCTTGCGGCGCGCCGGGGTCAGCGCGGCGAAGGGCTTCTTGTCCGCATCCAGCGCCATCTTCTCGATAGCGGGAAGCGCGCCGAGGATCTGCGCCTTGGTGGCGGGCGAGGCCCAGTTGACCATCAGGCTTTCGAGCTGCTGCGGCGCCTTGGTGAACACGGCACCGGGCGTGTCGGTCGCAGGGATGAGCGTATCGGCCAGAGCGGTGACCAGCGCCATTTGCGACGGGCTGAAGAACTTCTTCGTCGCCGGCTTACCCTTGGCCTTCTTTTTCGGAGCGGCCAGCGCTTCGAGCGGGAGCGCGGTCGCGCCGATCAGCGCGGCGATCGATGCCAGCGCACCGCGCCGGTGGATAGAAAATGCGTCAGTCATCAAGCCTGCTCCCAGCAGTCACGGATATAGGAATAGCCCTCGGAGTAGACCTCCTCGGGGCTGGCGAAGAAATCGCGCCACACGCGGGTGGCGGCGGCGAGTTCGGGCAGGGCCTTGCCAAAGGCCTCGATGGTCAGCCAGCCGTCATAGCCAAGGCCTTTCAGCTCGGTGATCGTCTCGCGGATCTTGGCGTGGCCGCGCCCCGGCGTGCCGCGATCGTTCTCGCTGATGTGGACGTGGTTGACGTGGCCCTTGCCATAAGCGGAGCGAAGGGCTGCCAGCGGGTCCTTCTCCTCGATGTTCGCATGGAACGTATCGTAGAGGATGCCGAAGCCTTCTTCGCCCAGACGCTCAAGGTAACTTGAGCTTTGCTCGCAGGTGTTGAGCAGATAGCACTCAAACCGATTGAGCGGCTCCAGCGCGCAGATCAGCCCGGCATCGCGGGCCTTTTGCGCCACTTGCCGGTGGACTCCGGCGCAGCGTTCCAGCTCATCGCCGGTCGGCCCTTCGCCCGAGAACACGCCGAGCGGCTGGAACCACGGCCCAACCAGCGCCTGCGCGCCGAGTGCCTCGCAGCAGTCGATCACGCGGGTGAGGTGATCGACGCCGCCCTGCCGCGCCGCTGCATCGGGCGAGATCGGCGAATGCGCCTCGTCCGGGATCAGCGCCACGGCGGTGCGCTGCAGGCCGATATCGTCGAGCACTGCGCCGAGCTTCGCATAATGCGACGTGTCCGAGGGATCGAACACCGGCACTTCGACCCCGTCGAAGCCCGTGTCCTTGAGCGCCCTAAGCACCGGCACGTGATCTTCCGTCACATGGCCGGTCCACAGCAGCAGGTTCATGCCGATCTTCATTTGGTGTTCCGATTGCGTTCGAAGAACCAGACAAGGCCGAAGATCATGAACAGCACGACCGGGATGATAGCGATGGTCTGGAACGAGGTTTCGGCGGCATAGGCGAGCACACTGTGCATTTCCGGCGTGCCGGACTGGAGAGCGTCGAGCGCCTCCTTCGACCCTGCCTTGGCAAGCTTGGCATTGTCATAAATCTCGCCCAGCTTGGGCAGCACGAAGCGGATCGCCAGTGCGCCGGCAAAGCCGATCAGGCCGATCCCCCACGGACCGCTGCGCGGGAAGCGGCGCGATACGGCGGCGAGCATGGTCGGCCACATGAAGCACACGCCAAAGGCCCAGAAGGTCGCCGCAACCAGCGCCGTCGCCGCCGAATTGGCCGTGCTCAGCAGGTAAAGCCCGATAGCCGCCGGGATCGTGCTGAACCACAGCAGCCCCATGTCGGAGAACCGGTGATCAAGCGCGCCGGCGAAATGCCGCATGACGAACATGATCGCCGAGACATAGACCAGCACGAGGATGCCCGAGAACCCGACCGTCTCGGTCAGCGTCACATCGACCCATGCGCCCGGAGCCAGTTCGGCCGAGGCGGTGAGGAACATGATGGCGAAAAAGATCCAGAACGTCGGGCGCTTGAACGGTTCGGCCATCATCTCGCTGAACGTCACGCCCTGCGCGGTGCTTTCGGTCTTCGGAAATTCATGGCGCATGGTCCACAAGGCAAGGACGATGCCGGGGATGATCGGCAGGCCGATCAGCACTTGCCAGTTGAGGTTCAGCTGCTTGAAGAACAGCACCGAAAGCAGGCCGCCGGTGACAATGCCCGCCGGCCACCAGGCGTGCAGTGTATTGAGCCTGCCGGTCTTGTCATTGGGGTAGATCGTCGCGGTGATCGGGTTGATCGAGGCCTCTGTTGCGCCCCAGCCGAAACCCCAGATGATCATGGCAATGTTGAGCATGGTATAGACCGATCCGCCGGCATTGGCCGACATCAGCACCAGCGCCGGGCCGACGATGAAGCAGGCGGCGGCGAACAGGATCACCTTCTTGGCGCCGAAGCGGTCAAGCAAGGGGCTGATCACCAGCAGACTGAGCGCAAAGCCGAGAAAGCTGTTGCCCAGTACCGTGCCGATCATCGCGCCCGAATGCTGCGCGTCGATGGGATCAAGCAGCGAGGTCTTAAGCGCGCCAGCCGCGCCGGCGCGGATCGAATTGGCCAGCGCCGCGGTGAACAGCGCAAGCACGCTGATCCAGAAAATCGACCGGTGATTGGCCGGTGGGCCTGCCTGCTTGTCCATAGTCACTCTCCCCTATTCTTCTTTTATCAGTCCAGCCCGAGCACTTGCCGGACAAAGCCCAGGTCCGTCCCGGTTCCTGCGAAATCGTCAAACGCCTTGTCGGCCTTGCGGATCATGTGTTTCGCGATGAACGGAGCGCCTTCGGCCGCGCCCTGTTCGGGATGCTTGTAGGCGCATTCCCATTCCAGAACAGCCCAGCCATCGTAGCCGTAGTGGCCCAGCTTGGTGAAGATCTGCGTGAAATCGACCTGCCCGTCGCCAAGGCTGCGGAAGCGGCCCGGGCGTTCGGTCCAGCCCGAGTAGGAGCCATAGACGCCGGCCTTGCCGTTGGGCCGGAACTCGGCGTCCTTCACGTGGAAAGCCTTGATCCGCTCATGGTAGAAATCGATGAACTGCAGGTAGTCGAGCTGCTGCAGCACGAAGTGCGACGGATCGTAGAGGATGTTGGCGCGCGGGTGGTTGTCCACCACCTCAAGAAAGCGTTCAAAGGTCACGCCGTCGTGCAGGTCTTCGCCCGGGTGCAGTTCGTAGCAGGCGTTGACGCCGCATTCGTCAAACACGTCGAGGATCGGCTTCCAGCGGCGGCCCAGTTCGGCAAAGCCTTCCTCGACCAGACCGGCCGGGCGCTGCGGCCACGGATAGACCGTGTGCCATAGCAGCGCGCCCGAGAAGGTCGCGTGGCTGGTGCAGCCAAAGCGCTGGCTGGCCTTCGCCGCCTTCTTCATCTGGTCCACCGCCCATTCGGTGCGCGCCTTGACGTTGCCGTGAACCGACGCCGGGGCAAAGCCATCGAACAGCGCGTCATAGGCCGGGTGGCTGGCGACGAGCTGTCCCTGCAGGTGAGTTGAAAGCTCGGTCACCTCGACGCCGTTGGCGTGGCAGACGCCCTTGATCTCGTCGCAGTAGTCCTGGCTCTCGGCCGCCTTGTCGAGATCGAACAGGCGGCCATCCCATGTGGGGATCTGCACGCCTTTGTAGCCAAGGTTGCCCATGTACTTGGTGATCGCGTCGAGCGAATTGAACGGCGCTTCGTCTCCAGCGAACTGGGCGAGGAAGATGGCGGGACCCTTCATGCGAATATCCTTGTGTATTCAATGTCTGACTCGTCATGCTGAACTTGTTTCAGCATCCATCGTGCCCCAGGCTCTGGCTCACACAATCGCAGCGCGACCTCTCCGCTGCGCCCAGCCTGATTGCGCCGGATTAGAGGCGAAATGGACCCTGAAACAAGTTCAGGGTGACGAAGGGGCAGGGTAGCGATCAAGTTCACAAATCCACCCAGACCGCGCCGCGGCGGCTGGATTCAAGGCTGGAGGCAAGGAACTTCATGCCGGCGAGCGTGTCTTCCATCGTGGCATAGCCCGGCTCGTCGCTGGCAGCGCCGCGCAGTTCGTTTCCGAAAGCCTGATAGATATTGGCAAAGGCCTCGAGATAGCCTTCGGGGTGGCCGCCCGGTGTGCGCTGGATCGAAAGTACGTCATCCGACAGGTAGGCGCGGTTGGCGCCGGCGTGCCAGATTTCGGTGGGGCGGTCGCGGTAACCGATGCGCATGGTGTTCGGCTCTTCCTGCCGCCAGTGCAGCCCGGCCTCGTCACAGTAGACGTCGATGGCGAGGTCGTTGATGTCGCCGACCAAGACCTGTGAGGCCGTCAGCGTACCCTTGCCGCCACCCGAAAGATGGAACAGCGCCGCGCCGTCATCGTCGATGAAACGACCATCCAGCATGGTCAGTTCGGCGCAGATGCGGGTGATGCGTTCGCCGGTGATGAATTCGGCAAGGTTGGCGGCGTGAGTGCCGATGTCGCCAAAGGCGCCGGCATCGCCCGACTGCTTTGGGTCGACGCGCCATGCGGCCTGCTTGTTGTTTTCAAGGTCGGCAGCGCGGCTCAGCCAGTCTTGCGTGTACTTCACCGCGACGCGGCGGACCTGGCCGAACTTGCCAGAGGTGATCAGCTCGCGCGCCTGCTTGACCAGCGGGTAGCCGGTGTAGGTGTGGGTCACGGCAATGCGGCGCCCGGTGCGGATGGCGGCATCTGCAATGGCCTTGGCGTTCTCCATCGAGTCCGCCAGCGGCTTGTCGATGATGACATCGAACCCGGCTTCGAGCGCGGCGATGGCAGGCGCGGCATGCATGTGATTGGGCGTGACGATCGAGACGGCCTCGATCCGCTGGTCGGCGGGGAGGGCGAGTTCCTTTTCGATCATCTCGGCAAAAGAACCATAGGCCCGTGCCGGATCGACGCCGAGCTCAATACCCGACGCGCGCGACTTTTCCGGGGTCGATGAGAACGCCCCGGCAACCAGCTCCCAATTGCCCGCGATCCGCGCGGCAATGCGGTGGACGCCGCCAATGAAGGCGCCCTGTCCGCCGCCGATCATGCCATACCGAATAGGCTTCACTTGCCTTGCTCTCCCACTGCTGGTTTTGCCGCACTGGATGGCCCGACGCCGCACTCGTTGCCATTCAGTTTGAGTGCCCATCCAACAGAATTGGTCATCAGCTGGCGGTTTTCCGGTTCGGCCCAGCTTTCGGCGCGGTGGCCGAAGGCGGAATAGAGGAAGCGGCCCTGTTTTGCGCCTTTTGGCCCGACGCAGCGTGACCAGACCATCGGATGGTCTCCCATGCGCAGGTCTTTCTTGAACATGCCGACCGGATTGTAGGTCTTTTCGTCAACCGTGATCAAGACCTGCGCGCCGGTGGTGCGCGGCGACTTGTCGAACGAATACCATTCCTCCACGCGCTTCCACGATGCGGGCAAGCCTTGCGTGGCGGGATGCGTCTTGTCCTCGACATTGACCGTCGCGGTCTGGAACTGCGGGTCCATGGTGTGCTGGATGAACGTCGCGCCGATCAGGTCATTGATGTACCAGCCCCAGGCCTGATGCGAATTGTCACCCGCAGCATGGACGCCGACATAGCCGCCGCCCTGTTCGAGCCAGGCCTTGAACGCGGCCCGCTGCGCGGGCGTGAACACATCGCCGCTGACGTTGTTGAACACCACCGCGTCAAACTTTGCCAGCACTTCGGGCGAGAAGGCCGCGCCGTTCTCGGTCTGGAAATAGCCCCAGCCTTTTTGTTTGGCGAGATCGGCGAAAAAGGCATTGCCAGGCGGAATCGATTCTTCGTGGCGGAAGGCATTGGTCTTGGAAAAGACGAGGATTGCCGGGCGCGGCAGGTTGGCCGGGATGGCGGGCGGGGTCGTTTCATAAACCTTCACCCCGCCAAGGGCTACGCGCTGGAAAATATCCCAATTGCGCCAGAGCAGCACGGCGAACACCACCAGCAAAGCCAGCAGCAGCCACATCACGACCTTGAGGACTTTGCGCAGCATCGATTCTCCCTGTCGGCCAAATAAACAGAATCTTGATTCTATTTCTAGTCCGAATCTAAAGGAAATCGGCCTGACCAAAGCCTGATAGCAAGGTCCGCAGAGATTTCAAATATACGATTGGTCTATTTTTGTATCAGACCGCCGAGCTGAAGCGATGCTGGCTCTGGCCGCGGTAGCCATCGAACAGCGCGGCGATGGTGCGGGCATAGGGCAGGCCGTCGGCGGCGATCGTCAACCATGCGCCGTCGATGCTGGCCAGCCCGCGTTCGATGAAGGGGGCAAGCTGGGGGGCCAATGATGCGAGCCATGCCGCACCGACTTCCGCCCGCCCGCGACACAGTAGCGCCTCGATCACCGCGCCGCGCCGGCGGTCATCCTCACTGCGGATCACGCCCAGCATGCCCGGCAGCCGGTCCTGACTGATCATCATGCCATAGCGCCCGGCGTTCTTCTCGTTCTGGACGATGACTTGCGGGAAGCAGCTGATCGCCGTGGAGCCAAGCCCGACGAGAACGTCAGACCTGTCATCGGTAAAGCCCTGGAAGTTGCGCCTCAGCGTGCCGGCGCGCACTGCCTCCGCCATCGGGTCACCGGGCAAGGCAAAGTGGTCGAAGCCGACCGGGACATAGCCTTCCTTGGTGAAATGGTCGTAGCCAAAATGCGCCATGGCGAAGCGCTCGGCCTGATCCGGAAGCGCAGTCGCGTCGATGCGGCGCTGGCGGGCGATCATGTGCGGCACGTGGGCATAGCCGAAGAGCGCGACCCGGTCCGCGCCGAGCGCGATCGTGCGGTCAAGGCTGTCCTTGAGGTCGTCCATCGTCTGACCGGGCAGGCCGTACATGAGATCAAAGTTGAGCGAAGTCACCCCGGCGCGGCGCAGCAGGGCGGTGGCCTGCTCGATCTGCTCGGCTGGCTGGATGCGACCGATGGCGGCCTGCAGGTTTGGCGCGAAGGTCTGGACACCAAGGCTGGCCCGCGTCACACCGACCACGGCCATCACCGTACCCCAGGCCGAGGTCAGGTGCCGGGGGTCGATCTCCACCGACCACTCCGGGCTTTCCAGCGGCATGTGCAGCGTCAGCGCATCGGCGAGGCGGACAAAGTCGGTCGGTTGCAAGGCGTTCG
Organism: Novosphingobium sp.; assembly: GCF_031424035.1. Taxonomy (GTDB): domain Bacteria; phylum Pseudomonadota; class Alphaproteobacteria; order Sphingomonadales; family Sphingomonadaceae; genus Novosphingobium. Next base: position 21,720 of record NZ_JANPGP010000109.1, on the reverse strand, counting down.
GACTGCCGCCACCGAACGCAACCCGCCGTACCCGGGCTTGCCTGCCCAGCTTCACCCCGGTCAGCGCAATTTCGTGGTGCAGCGCGTCGAGATAGGCCTCAAGCCGGCTGCGTTTGTTCGCCGCTGCTGTGTTGCAGCCGCAGTACCAACAGATCTGCTCGCAGAACGGAATGTGGATATAAAGCGAGATGTCGCCGGACACTTGCGCCAGCGCCGCTTCCTGCTCGGCCAGACCGACCCGGTCATTGAACTCCACCGCCGTCGGGTAGGAGGTGTAGCGCGGCACCGGCACGCTGAGCAGTTCGGGATGGTAAGGCCACATGCAGGCTACATCGCAGGTCGGCGCGCGCCGTTCATTGCGGCGCATCAAATTGGCGCTGAACCTTCTTGCGATTGCCGCCGGAATGACACGCCTTGGCGCAGCACGGGGCGGGATCGGACTTGCCGGGCAACGGCAGTTCGATGGAGCGGACCGCGCCGTTGCCGGTGCAGATGAGCATGGTCATGCTGGCGGACCGCGCCGGTGCCGGGGCGAAAGCGGCAGGGATGAGGGCGGCGAGGCCTAACAAGGAACGCAGCGCCATCACGGCAGGGGGCCGTCCTCGTCGATCAGGATGCGGTTGGCCGCGCCGTCCATGTCTTCGTATTGTCCGCGCCGCAGTGACCAGAAAAAGGCACCGAGGCCGATGCTGCCCATAATCAGGGCGAGCGGCAGAAGGAGAGCGATCGAGTTCATCGGGCGGCCCTTGCCAGACGGAGCGAATTGGCGACGACGATCACCGAGCTTGACGACATGGCTGCCGCCGCCATCAGCGGGGTCAGATATCCCGCCATGGCCAGCGGCACGGCTAGCAGGTTGTAACCGATGGCGAGCACGAAGTTCTGCCGCACCACCGCCATTGTCCGGCGCGATGCCGCCACCGCGCGCGGCAGGGCGAGCAGCGATTCGCCGGGGAACACCATATCGCTCGCGTGGCGGCCAACGTCGCTCGCCGAACCCGGTGCGATCGAGGCATGGGCGGCGGCAAGGGCGGGTCCATCGTTGAGCCCATCGCCGGCCATCAGCACGCGTTCACCGGCCGCCTGAAGCCGGGCGATAGCCTCCTGCTTGTCGGCGGGACTGGCAGCGCACTGGGCCATGAGGCCAGTTTCGCGGGAGATCATCGCCACGGCAGCAGCGTTGTCGCCCGAGAGGATGGAGGCTTCGATACCCATAGCTTTCAGGCGCGCAATGGCGGCGGCGCAGTCGGGGCGCAGAGCATCGGCGAAAGTGATCAGGCGCACCGGCTCCCCGGCGATGTCGAGCGCGGTGGCCATCGACTGGCTCGCGTCCGGGCGGCGCAGCGCGACCTTGCAGCCGGCTCGGGTGCCGGACATGCCATGGCCGGCGATCTCGGCAATGTCTTCGAGCGGCAGGGCTGTCACCCCGCGCTGCGCCAGCGCCTCGGCCAGTGCGCGGCTGAGCGGGTGCGAGCTGTTCGAGGCGAGCGACAAGGCAATGGCTGCGGCCTCTGGTGACAAGGCGTCGAGCGCCCGGGTGTCTGGCACCGGGCGGCCCAGCGTCAGCGTGCCGGTCTTGTCGATCAGCAGGCGGGTAACCTGCGCCATGCGTTCAAGCGCAGTCGCGTCCTTGACCATCACGCCCTGCTTCATCAGCGCGCCCGAGGCGACGACCTGCGCGACCGGTACAGCTAGGCCAATGGCGCAGGGGCAGGTGATGATCAGCACGGAAATCGCGATGACCAGCGACTGATGCCAGCCCGCGCCCATGACCAGCCAGGCGATGCCGCTGACCAGCGCCAGCGTGTGGACGGCAGGCGCATAGAGCTTCGAAGCACGGTCGGCGATGCGGACATAGGCCGAGCGTGATTGCCCGGCGGCTTCCATCAGGCGGGCGATCTCGGCCAGCGCCGTGCCCTTGCCCGCGCGGCTGACTTTCACGTCCACCGGGGCGTCGAGGTTGAGCGTGCCGGCGAGCACTTCGTCGCCCTGAGTGGCGGGGATCGCGGCACTTTCGCCGGTGAGCAGCGAGCGGTCAAAGCGGCTGGCTCCGGCGCTGATCGTGCCGTCCGCCGCCAGCCGTTCGCCGGCAGCAACCCGCATGACCATGCCGGGGACGAGATCGCGCGCGGCGAGCCATTCAATTGTGCCGGACCGGCCCACGACCAGCGCGCCGGGAGCCGCCTGCCGCATCAGGGCATCGACCCCGGCGCGCGCCCGGTCACGCATCATCGCATCGAGCGTGCGTCCGGCAAGGAGGAAGAACAGCAGCATCAGCACGCCGTCAAACCAGGCGGTGTGGCCGCCGCTGAACGTCTCGTAGAGACTGAGCGCCGTTGCAAGGGTGACGCCGATCGTGATCGGCACGTCCATGTTGGTGCGCCAGTTCCGCACTGCGCCCCAGGCCGAACGGAAGAACGGCATGCCCGAATAGGCGATGGCCGGAACCGCGATCAGCGCCGAAAGCAGGTGGAACATCTCGCGCGTGGCGCCTTCGGCACCGTTCCACACGCCCACCGACATCTGCATGACGTTCAGCGCGGCAAAGGCGGCAACGGCGAGCGGGGCGAACAGCGCGCGGGCGGCAGAAAGCGGCGGGGCGGCGTCGTCCTCGCGCGGCTGGCTGGCAAAGCCCGCTCCGGAGAGCGCGGCGACGATCCGGGGCGTGGTGACGCTGCCGGCATGACTGACGCGCACTTGCCGCGCGGTCAGGTTGACGCGGGCCGAGGCCACACCCTCAACGGCGCGCAAGGCGCCCTCGACCTTGCCCATGCAGCCGGCGCAATGCATGCCGGGCACGACGAGAACCGTCTCGAGCAGGTCCTCGGACGGTTGCGACTGGGGCCCGGTCTGGAGGTGCGCGTTCATCGCACGTCCTGTTCGGTGCGGAAGCGTTCCGCTCCGGCGGCGACTTCGATGCGCAGAGTCCAGCGGCCCGGTGCCAGGGTTTCACGCGACACGAAGGTGCCGTCCGCGCCGCGCTCGAAAGTGAAATCCTTCGACTTCTCCAGGCCCAGCGGGTGGCGCGCAGTGGCAGAGATTGCCACGTCCTTCTTGCCGGCGAAGGCGATCGCAATCCGGTTGTCGTCCAGCCGGCGCGCCTTCGATGTCCAGCCGAGCGCCTTTTCCTTCGCGGCCTCGTCAAGCCAGGTGTTGAACTTCTGGCTGGCGACATAGGAGTTGTCGACCACCTGTCCGCCGAAACTGCGCGATGCCAGAGTGGCCATGGTGAAGTTCACCGCGACGATCACGCCAAAGAAACAGATCATCACTGCTGCCATGTGGCGGCCGGTGAAATGCTTGACGTTCTTGAGAGGCGCGTTCGTGAGAAGGTGGCGACTTGCCTTGCTCATGGTCATTCTCCGGGGGTGCTGAAGTGGGTTTTCGAACGGTCGCCGCCGCCTTCGGCATCCTGCGCGGCGAGCGCGAAGGCAAAGTCCTGACTGGAAGTTCCGGGGGGCACCATGACATAGGCGCGGACCGGCAGCGTGGTGTCCGCAGGCACGTCGATGGACAGCTCGCGCGCCGCCTTTTCGCGCGGCATCGAGTCCGTCCACATTACCGCGCCGGGCAGGCCTTCGATCGTCACCTTCATCGGGCGCGGGCGGTTTTCCATGTTCTTGAGCTTGAAGGTCCAGGCATTGCGCACCTCGCCCTGGCTGAGCAGCATATAGGGCGGGTTGCGGTCCTTCTGGATGGCCAGATCGATGTGCTTGCGCGTGCCGAGCGCGAACAGCAGGCCCAGCCCAATGGCGCACCAGATGGCGAGATAGACCAGCGTGCGCGGGTGCCAGATCAGCTTCCAATGCGGGGTGGCGGGGGCGCCGGCCTTTTCGCGCTCCGAATCCTCAAGCGTGGCATAGTCGATCAGTCCGCGCGGGCGGCCGATGTCCTTCATCACGCGGTCGCAGGCGTCGATGCACAGCGCGCAGGTGATGCAGCCGATCTGCGCGCCTTCGCGGATGTCGATCCCGGTCGGGCAGACGGCCACACATTGGCGGCAATCGATGCAGTCCCCAAAAGCGCCGGGGCTCTTCTCGGCCTTCTTGATCGAGGCACGGGGCTCGCCGCGCCAGTCCTTGTAAGTGACGATCAGGCTCTTTTCATCGAGCATGGCCGACTGGATGCGCGGCCATGGGCACATGTAGATGCAAACCTGTTCGCGCATGAACCCGCCGAACCAGAACGTCGTCGCGGTCAGCACGGCGACGGTCGAATAAGCGATGGAAGCCGCCTCGCCGCTCCAGAATTCGCGCCACAGGGTGGGCGCATCGGCGAAGTAGAGGATCCATGCGCCGCCGGTTGACATGGCGATGACCAGATAGAGGGCCCACTTGAAACCACGCCGCGCGATCTTGGCCGGTCCCCATGGCGCGGCATCGAGGCGAAGTTGGGCATTGCGGTCGCCATCCAGCAGCCGGTCGAGATGCTGATAAAGGTCGGTCCACACCGTCTGCGGGCAGGCATAGCCGCACCATGCCCGGCCCACTGCGCTGGTGATCAGGAACAGGCCGATGCCCGCCATGATAAGCAGGCCCGCCACGAGGTAGAATTCCTGGGGCCAGATCTCGATCGAGAACATGTAGAACCGGCGGTTCGCCATATCGATCAGCACGGCCTGATCGGGCGCATAGGGCCCGCGGTCCCAGCGCAGCCATGGGGTGACGTAATAGACCGCAAGGCAGCCCAGCATTACCAGCCATTTCAGGCGGCGAAACTTGCCGTCCACCTTGCTGGGGCAGACGGCTTTGCGCTTCTCGTAGAGCCCAGCGGCGACCGGGACCGGGGTGGACATTTGACTGGCCTTTATTTGCCCTGTGCTGCGGTTGCAGCCGGGGCGGCGGCAGGGGTTGCGGGGACGGGGGCGAACTTTTCACCCCCACCGAGTGAGTGAACGTAAGCGGCGAGCATCTTGATCGTCACCGGATCGAGGCGCGTGCCCCAGGCCGGCATCTGCCCCGCATGGGCCACGGTGACACTGGCGCGAACTTCCGAAGGCTTGCCGCCATAGAGCCAGATGGCGTCAGCCAGATTCGGTGCGCCGAACTGGCGCAGGCCTTTGCCTTCTGGACCGTGGCAGGTGGCGCAATTGGCGGCGAACAGCGCGGCGCCCGAACCGGTCGGAGCAGCCTTGCCAGTCAGTGACAGCACGTGGTTGGCAACGTCAGTGACTTGTGCCGGGGTCAGGATGCCGTCCTTGCCGAAATTGGGCATCAGGCTCATCCGGGTGGCGGTATTGTCAGGCGAACGGATGCCGTTGATCAGCGTGGTTTCGATGGCCTTCAGGTCACCGCCCCACAGCCAGTCGTTGTCGGCCAGGTTGGGATAGCCGGCAGCGGTGCCGGGCGCGCTGCCGCCGCCCTGCGCGCCGTGACACTGCACGCAGTTGACGCGGAAGGCTGCCTTGCCGCCGGCAACCGCTGCCGCCAGTAGCTCGGGCTTGCCGCCCAGTTCCTCGATGGGAACATTGGCGAGATCGGCGCGGACCTTGGCGTGGATGGCATCGCCTGCAGTCTTCTCGGCGGCGAGCTGCCCGCGGCTGGTCCAGCCCCACAGTCCCTCGGTACCTTTCGACAGCAGCGGGATGGCCGGATATACAACTACATAGCCGATCGCGAACAGGATCGAGGCATAGAAGGTCAGCACCCACCAGCGCGGCAGGGGGGTGTTCAGTTCCTCGATGCCATCCCATTCGTGGCCGACGGTTGCCGTGCCGGTGGCTTCATCGATCTTTTGGCCGGCTCCAGTTGTCTTAACCATTGTCGTCTTCCTTGAAGATGCTCATCGCAGCGTCATGGTTGCGGCTTTTCGCGCCGGGGCGGAACGGCCATAGGGCGCAGGTGCCAAAGCACACCACCATGGCCAGCAGGCCCCAGCTGTCAGCCATCTGGCGAAGGGTTTCGTACGTCGAATGCGGGGAGATCACCGGCCCTTCTCCTTTGCCAGCTCTTCCTGAGCGGTGACGGCACCCACATCGACCATGGTGCCCAGCACCTGGAGATAGGCGACCAGCGCGTCCATTTCGGTGAGCCGCGATGGATCGCCATCAAAGTCACGCACCTGCGCCTTGGGGTATCGCTTGGCGACGTCGCCGGCGTTGAAGGGATCGGCCTGGCCCACAAGGTCCTCGTTCGCCTTGGCGATCTGGTCCTTGGTGTAAGGCACGCCGACGTAGGACAGCGCGGTCAGGTCAGCCGGAGCATCGCCGACCTTCAGATCGCGGGCCTTGAGGAAGGCATAGGGCGGCATAATCGATTCCGGCACAACGGCGCGCGGATCGGTCAGGTGCTGTACGTGCCATTCATCCGAATAGCGCTTGCCGACGCGGGCAAGGTCCGGCCCGGTGCGCTTTGAGCCCCACTGGAACGGATGATCGTACATCGATTCCGCCGCCAGGCTGTAGTGGCCATAGCGCTCCACCTCGTCACGGAAGGGGCGGATCATCTGGCTGTGGCAGGTGTAGCACCCTTCACGCACGAAGATGTCGCGGCCTGCCTGTTCGAGTGGCGTATAGGGACGGACCCCGGCAACCTTCTCGATCGTGTTGTCGATCCAGAACAGCGGCGCGATTTCCACGATGCCGCCGATGGTGACGACAAGGAAGCTGAAAACGGCCATCAGGGTGATGTTGCGCTCCAGCTTCTTGTGGCCGGAGAAGATGTCCTTTTTCTCAGAGGACATGGCTTTATCAGAAGACATGGTTTCGGTTCCTCTCAGGCGGCGGCTGCAGGGAGCGGGTGATCGCGGGCGGCGTCAAAGCTGGCATCGCCCATCGGTACTTCCACGCGCAGCTTGCCGGCGATCGTCTGCCAGATGTTGATCACCATGATCACCGCCCCGGCGAGGTAAATCAGCCCGCCGACAGCGCGCAGGATGAACATCGGGTGCAGCGCGGCAACGGTTTCGACGAAGGAGTTCACCAGGTAGCCGTCGGCTCCGTATTCCCTCCACATCAGACCCTGGGTAATCCCGGCGACCCACATCGAGGCGGCGTAGAAAACGATGCCAACGGTGGCGAGCCAGAAGTGCCAGTTGATCATCCGCAGCGAATAGATGCGCTCGCGGTTCCACAGGCGCGGTGCGAGGTAGTAGAGCGTGGCGAAGGTCACCATGCCGTTCCAGCCCAGCGCGCCGGAGTGAACGTGGCCGATGGTCCAGTCGGTATAATGCGACAGCGCATTGACCGAGCGGATCGACATCATCGGACCTTCGAAGGTGCTCATGCCGTAAAAGGCCAGGCTCATCACATACATACGGATGATCGGATCGGTGCGGATCTTGTCCCAGGCGCCGTTCAGCGTCATCAGGCCGTTGATCATCCCGCCCCAGCTCGGCATCCACAGCATGATCGAGAAGACCATGCCCAGCGTCTGCGCCCAGTCAGGCAGCGCGGTGTAGAGCAAGTGGTGCGGACCCGCCCAGATGTAGAGGAAGATCAGCGCCCAGAAGTGGATGATCGACAGCCGATAGGAATAGACCGGACGTTCGGCCTGCTTGGGCACGAAGTAGTACATCATGGCGAGGAAGCCGGCGGTGAGGAAGAAGCCCACCGCGTTGTGGCCGTACCACCATTGCACCAGCGCGCCCTGAACGCCGCCCCACACGGGATAGGACTTGGATCCCATCAGGCTGACCGGAATGTTCAGGTTGTTGACCAGGTGCAGCAGCGCCACGGTCAAGATGAAGCTCAGGTAGAACCAGTTGGCGACATAGATGTGCGGTTCTGCGCGGCGGGCCAGCGTGGCGACGAAGACCACAAGGTAAGCCACCCAGACCACGGTCAGCCACAGGTCGACGTACCATTCCGGCTCGGCGTATTCCTTGCCCTGGGAGATGCCCAGCAGGTATCCGGTCGCAGCGAGCACGATGAACAGCTGGTAGCCCCAGAAGACGAAACGGGCGAGGCCAGGGAAGGCCAGCCTCGCCCGGCAAGTGCGCTGCACCACGTAAAATGACGTGGCGATAAGCGCATTGCCTCCGAACGCGAAGATCACGGCCGAAGTGTGCAGAGGCCTGACCCGCCCGAAAGTCGTCCATTCCATGTTGAGGTTGAGCGCGGGGAACGCGAGCTGCAGCGCGATGAACAGGCCGGCGGCAAAGCCCGCCATGCCCCAGAACACCGTGGCGATCACACCCCAGCGGATCACTTCGTCGTAATATTTGCCGCGATCCTCCGGCACAGGCGCCGCGCCCGTATAGTCCGCCCCGCGCAATGCGAAGACGAGGGCGATCAGCGCGGCCAGCGCGACGATTCCCATGTGGACAGCGAAGCCCCAGTCAGCCGATGCGGCTACTGCGGCGATGGCGAGAAAAAGCACGACCAGCCATAAGCCGGCGCGCGACACAACACGTTCCATGAGGCCTTCCCTCTCAGGACAATATGACAGTGCCGGCGGGCGATCCCCGATGGGAATATCCCGTCGGCACGCATCGGCCCTGCGCCCCTTGCCGCGCTGCAACATTGACCCGGATCAAATTGCCGGGACGCGGAAGAATATTTCGCATTCGCGCACGATTTTGCGCTCGATCAAGAAGATGCCTGATCTCGGTCAATGCCGGGGTGCGCGTTCTGGGCAAGAGACGGCCCCGACGCCGCACAAAACCTCGCATGGGGCGGGGAGCGGCCAACAATGAGGGATATCATGAAGAAGATCGCGATCACCGCCGCGCTGCTCGCCGCCGCTGCCGTCTCTGCGCCCGCCCAGGCCGGCGACGCTGCCGGCAAGTGGCAGGTCAAGGTGCTGGCCACCGGCGTCCTGCCCGATGGCAAGATCAACACCGGCAAACCCGTGATCAACGCCGGCGTGCTCAACGCTACGAACGACACGCAGGCCAACGACAATGTCGTGCCAACGCTGGCGGTCGAATACTTCGTCTCGCCGAACTTCTCGCTCGAGACGATCTGCTGCTTCACCTCGCACCACGTTTCGGTTACCGGCACGCCGTCGCTGTCGAACGCGATGGACCACGTGATGATCCTGCCCGCCACGCTGACGCTGAAGGCGCATATGCCGGTTGGCGCGTTCAAGCCTTATGTCGGCGCGGGCGTTGCCCACTTCTTCGTCTTCGGTGAAAAGCCGGGCTCAAGCCTGCCTGCTGCCGTAACTTCGGCCAAGCTCGACAACACCTTTGGTGCGGTCCTTCAGGGCGGCGTCGACATCGCTGTGGGCGAAGGCGGCATGGGCATCAGCCTTGATGCCAAGAAGTACTTCATCCAGCCGCGTTCGCACTTCTATGCCGGCGCCGTCGAAGTGCTCAGCGCCCAGCACAAGCTCAATCCCTGGGTAATCAGCGGCGGCGTTTCCTACCGCTTCTGACCGGTAACAGGCCTTTGCGGGCCGGCAGGGGGACACTCCGGCCCGCAAGCGGGGACGCGTATCGCGCATGCGATGCGCGTCCTTCGCTTTTTTGCGCGGGGTCAAAGCACAGAAGCGCCCGCACCGTTCATTCTCCTCTCCAAGCCATAGCGGCACGTGGAGGATGCGATGAACGAGATGACCAGCTTCGTGGACCGGTCGAACGAGACCCAGCCCGCCGAGCGCCACGGGGTGGAAGCCTATATCAGCCCCGAATACGCCCGCGCCGAACAGGACAAGCTGTGGCGCAAGTGCTGGCTGCAGGCCGGCCGGCTCGAGGATATTCCCGAGGTCGGCAACTTCATCACTTATGACATCCTGACAGATTCCGTGCTGATCGTGCGGGCGAAGGACGGCACCGGTTCCGGCGCGATCAAGGCCTTCGCCAATGTCTGCACGCACCGCGGGCGGCGGCTGGTCGATACGCCGAAGGGCGAGCGCAATGCCCACGGCAGCCGCGCCAATTTCGTCTGCGGTTTTCACGCCTGGACCTTCGATGTCACCGGCGACAATGCCGGGGTCTGCTCCTACATCCAGCAGAAGGACGAATGGGGCGGCGCGCTCAGCGATTCCAATACCCGGCTCGGCGAATTCAAGGTCGACACCTGGGGCGGCTTCATCTGGATCAACCTCGATCCGGCTGCCGAACCGCTGCGCAATTACCTCGAACCCGCGGCGACCATGCTCGACCCGTTCCAGCTGCAGAACATGCGAACGCGTTGGCGGTATTGGACGGTGTTCGACTGCAACTGGAAGGTGGCGCTCGAGGCGTTCAACGAGACCTATCACGTGGCCGGCACCCACCCCGAATTCATGGCTTTCGGTGATTTCACCGGCTGGGGCCGTCAGCAGGGCAAGCACAGCCATATCGGCTATGACCTTCCCAAGGACGCCGACCCGACGCTGGATGAGAACAAGGGCAAACTGCGGCTCGGCAGCGGCGATCCGCGTGTCGCCACGGCGGAGATGCAGAAATACACGTGGGAAGGGGTCAACACCAACACCACCCAGACGCTGTACGAAGTCGCGCAAACGCTGCCCGATGTCCTGCCCGAAGGCACCCCGCCCGAGGATGTGCTGAAATACTGGCTGGAAACCGCGCGGGCCAAGGATGCGGCGCGGGGCGTGATCTGGCCGACGGTTGATGCGGCGCATACCGGCGCCAGCGGCACCAGCTGGCAGATTTTCCCCAACCAGCAGATCGGCCACGCGGTCAACAACATGCTCTGCTATCAGGCCAGGCCGTGTGGGTTCGATCCCGACAAGTGCTATTTCGAGGTCGCGGTCTATGAGCTCTATCCGGAGGGCGGCGCGCCCGAAGCGCAGTGGAGCTACCTTGCGCCGGACCAGTTCCCGCACGTGCTGCAGCAGGATTTCTCCAACATGGCGGCGGTGCAGCAGGGGATGAAGAACGTCGGTTTCCGGGGGAATATGCCCAACCCGAAGAACGAGGGTGCGGTGACGAGCCTGCATCGCAATCTGGCGAAATACATGGGGACGGGGGCACCGGAAGTTGCCAGCTGATCCAGCCACCCCACTCGTCATCCCGGCGCAGGCCGGGACCCAGCGGAGAGAATAACGACGTCGCGCAGCGACGACTACTTTTTGTTTGGACTGGGTCCCGGCCTGCGCCGGGATGACGAGAGGTGGGCAAACCCCTGTCCTACAAGCCTTAAATCTGCGAATTTCCCGGCTCGCTCTTTCAAATCGTCGATCCTGCACACGCCTCGCACGTGTCACCCAGTCGCCCACCCGAAAAACCTCGCAAACCTGAGGCATTCAGCGGTGACGCGGTGGGTGACACGGTGTCACCACTGTCACCCTATCGCCGTTTGACCCAAATCAACGCGGCCCGCCTCGCGACTCGCTAGCCACTAATCAACAACACTGTTGATTAGTCTTGCTGGAGAGCTGTCATGTCGATCTACAAGCCCACTGTCTGCCCTGAAGTCACGCCTGAGCAGAAAGTCGCGCTGCACGCGAAATACCTCGCTGAGCGCGATCGGCGGCTGAAGAAGGACCACAACGACCAGTACGTGCCCGCCAGCGGCAAGTGGAAGGACATCTACGAGGTCGACCCCTATACTCCTGTAGCCCCGCGCGATGCGATCACCGGCGAAACCGACTGCGTCATTCTGGGCGCCGGCTATTGCGGCATGATGGTTGCCCATCAGCTCAAGAAGGCGGGCATTACCCAGTTCTACAACGTCGATCACGGCGGCAATTTCGGCGGCACCTGGTACTGGAACCGCTACCCCGGCATCCAGTGCGACAATGACAGCCTGGTCTATATGCCGCTGCTGGAAGAGACCGGCTACATGCCGTCGAAGAAGTTCGCTGACGGCTATGAGATTCACGACCATTGCCAGATGATCGCCGATCAGTTCGGCCTGCGCGAAAACGCCCTGTTCCACACGCTGATCGAAAGCCTGAAGTGGAACGCTGAGACCAACCGCTGGCACGTCGGCACCAATCGCGGCGATGACATCAAGGCGCGCTTCGTGGTGCTGGCGATGGGCCCGCTCAACAAGCCCAAGCTGCCCGGCATTCCGGGGCTCGATCAGTTCAAGGGCAAGGTGTTCCACACCGCGCGCTGGGACTATGACTATACCGGGGGCGAATGGCGCAATCCGGCGCTGACCAAGCTGGCTGACAAGAGGGTGGCGATCATCGGCACTGGCGCCACGGCGGTACAGGTCGTGCCCTACCTCGCCAAATATGCCGCGCAGACCTATGTCGTGCAGCGCACCCCATCGACCATCGACGTGCGCAACAACCGCCCGATCGATGCCGACTGGTATGCCAGCCAGGAGCCCGGCTGGCAGGAAGCGCGCATCCGCAACTTCCACCATGCCGCGATGGAACGGCTGGCCCCCGGCGAACCCGATCTGGTCGAAGATATCTGGACCGAGATAGCCAAGAACGTGAACGCCGAACTGGAAGCCGAGGGCTGGCCCGAGGAAACCGCCGAACAGTTCTTCGCTCGCCGCGAAACCATGGATTACCGCGTCATGGAGCGGCTGCGCGCCCGCTGCGACATCGTCAAGGACCCCGCCACGGCCGAAGCGCTCAAGCCCTATTACCGTTATCTGTGCAAGCGGCCGGCCTCGAACGACGATTTCTACCCCTGCTTCAATCAGGACAACGTCACGCTGATCGACGTTGCCGAAACGCAGGGCCTCGAACGGCTGACCGAGAACGGCTTCGTCCACAACGGCGTCGAGTACGAGATCGACTGCCTGATCCTCGCCTCGGGCTATGAAGTGACCAACGACCTTGACCGGCGCTGGGGCATCAAGACGATCGAGGGCGAGGGCGGCCTGTCGATCTATGATTATTGGCGCGACGGCTTCCAGACCTATCAGGGTATGACCGCGTACCGTTTCCCCAACATGTTCTTCACCGGCTTCACTCAGGCCGGGGCGAACTCGTCGAACTCCAAGACCTTCATCGATCAGGGGTTCCACATCGGTTATATCGCCAGCGAGGCCCTCAAGCGCGGCGCGGTGCGGATCGAGCCCGATGCGCAGGCGCAGGAAGACTATATCACCCTGCTGCGCTCGATCGCGGTTGATACCTCCAGCTTCGCCAACGAATGCACGCCGAGTTATTTCAACAACGAGGGCGACCAGAAGAAAAAGCGCGGCATCTTCGGCGAGCCGTGGGGGCATGGCTATTACGCCTTCACCGATATGCTCGCCGCCTGGCGTGAGGCGGGCGAGCTCGAAGGGCTGAACCTCTCGTTCGAACCCGTCGCCGAACCGGCTGAGTGAGGGCAGAGCCATGAACAAGCCCGAAAAGATCGTTGCGGAAGACCTGTCTGAAGCCGTCACCTATCCGCCCGAGGCCTTCATCAGCCGCGAATATGCAGAGGCGGAGCCTGACAAGCTGTGGTCAAAGGTGTGGCAGCAGGCCGGCCGGGTCGAGGAACTGAAGGCGGTGGGTGACTACATCACCTACAACATCTGCCACGATTCGATCCTGATCGTCCGCGACACGCCCGACACGTTGAAGGCCTATCACAACGTCTGCACCCACCGCGGACGGCGTCTGGTGGGCAACAACACCGGTGGCGGACCCAAGACCGTGGCGCAGGATCAGGGCGCGCACTCGGCCCGGGGCAGCCAGATGAAATTCGGCTGCAATTACCACGCCTGGACCTTCGATCTTGCCGGCGATGCGGTTTACATCCCAGACAAGGAAGACTGGCAGGGCGCGCTGGACAATGTCTGCACCAGCCTGACCCCGGTGCAGGTCGATACCTGGGGCGGGTGGATCTGGATCAACATGGATCTAGACGCCGGGCCTTTGCGCGAATGGCTGGAGCCGGTCGCCTCGCTGATCGACCCGTTCGAGTTCGAGAAGATGCGCTACCGGTTCCGATATTGGGGCATTTTCGACTGCAACTGGAAAGTGGCGCTGGAGGCGTTTCTCGAACCCTACCATGTTCAGGGGACGCATCCGCAGCTGATCAAGTACGGCGATTTCTACTCGTTCTCGAAGGCCTTCGGCTTCCACGGCCAGACCGGATTCGATTCGAAGGCCCACCGGGATGCCGGGACCGCCGTCGAAACATCGGTCCACCGTGCCGCTGGCGATGGCGATCCACGCACGACAATTGCGCAGATGCAGGCCGAGTACTGGGAGACCATCGGCGCATCGACCTCTGAAACGCTGGTCAAGACCGCCCAGCGCCTGCCGCTCGAATTGCTCGAAGGCACGCCGGCGGACGAGGTCCATCAGTACTGGATGAAGATCGCCAAGGAAGCGGACGCGGCGCGCGGAGTGATCTGGCCCGACCTCACCGACGCGCAGGTCGCCGCGGCGGGGCTGGCCCTGTCGATCTTCCCCAACGTCAACTTCATCCCGGGGCCGACCTTCAGCCTTGCCTACCGGGTGCGGCCATGGGGCACCGATCCCGACAAGTGCATTTTCGAAGCCGTCGCGCTCGACCGCTTCGGCGAGGGTGATGAGCCCGAGACCGAGTGGACCTTCGTCGAGCAGGATCTCGACAAGTGGCCCTACGTTATCGCGCAGGACATCTCGAACATGGTCGAAATGCAGCGCGGTTACAAATCGCGCGGGTTCAAGGACAACCTCCCCAACCCCTGGCAGGAACGCAAGGTCACGAACCTGCACCGCGGCCTCGCCCACTTCATGGGCACGGGGCACCTGAAGCGTATTGACTGAAACAGGCGAGCCAATCGCCGGGGCGTTGCCGCGATTTGCGGAAGATCAAGGCCTCGGCGGGGCGGCTCCCGCAGGTTCAGAGCATAATCTGAGAGGATACCAAGATGGCCGATTTCGACGCGCAGGGTAGCCTGATGGCCGCCGGCAACCCCTTCAAGGTCACCGATCCGGAGAAGATTCCGGCGAAGCGCTTTTACGACGAGGAATACTTCCATCTCGAAAGCGAGGCGGTGTGGAACCATTCGTGGCAGATGGCGACCCGGCTGGAGAACATCCCCAATGTCGGCGACTGGACGGAATACACCATCCTCGGCAAGTCGGTGCTGGTGGTGAACACCAAGTCCGGCGTGAAAGCCTTTGCCAACCACTGCCGCCACCGCGGCGTTCCCGTTGCCGGCGGAAAGGGCAACGAACACGGCAACTGCGCCAAGACCGGCTTCATCTGCCCGTTCCACGGCTGGCGCTGGAACATGGATGGCGAGAACACCTTCGTTTACGGCAAGCACCTGTTCAACCAGGACGTGCTCAATCACGAAGAGCTCAACCTGATCCCGGTGCGCTGCGAAACGCTGGGCGGCGAGGCCTATATCAACTTCGATGATTCAGCGCCAAGCTTGCGCGAGTGGATGGGGCCGATCGCCGATGCGCTCGACGTGCGCAACATGGCCGATATGCGCGCCGAATGGTGGTACGGCACCGTGCTCCCGTCGAACTGGAAGATCGCGATGGAAGCTTTCCAGGAAGGCTACCACGTGATGAAAACCCACCCGCAGCTCCAGCATGCAACGCCGGTGCTCTACAACGCGCGCTACGGCAACGAGACCGGCGGCCTCGGCCCCGGCATCGATCCGGACCTCACCACCCGCCAGCACATCGACCAGCATTTCCGCCAGATGGAGCTGCTCAACGAAGGCATGGCCGGGCTGATCCACACCAAGGAAGTGGAAATCGCCCGCAGCCTCGTCGATGCCGATCTGCCCGAGGACCCGGCGATTGGCGTGCCGATGTGGTTCGGCATGGTGCAGGATGCGATCAGCAAACAGCTCAAGGCAGCGGGCGAGAATGTGCCCGACCTCAACGCCGTGTGCCAGTCGCACCCGGTCGAGGCGCTGCAGTTCCTGTTCCCCAACCATTTCCTGCTGATCTACTTCACCGGCATGACCAGCTACCGCGTGCGGCCGCTGACGGCGGAAACCTGCCTGTTCGAGATCTGGTCGCTGACCCACATGGCGCCGGGCACCGAAACCCCGGTGCCGATGGACCCGATCATCCTGCCGTTCGATTCCAAGGACTTCCCCAAGATTCCTCAGCAGGACTATTCGAACATCCCGATCCAGCAGAAGGGCATGCATTCGCCGGGCTTCGATTACATGCGCCTGTCGAAGGATCGCGAGGGGCTGATCAGCAACAACCACCGCACCATCGACGCGCTGATCGAAGGCAAGCCGCTGTGCCAGGTGGCGCGGGCGGTGCACAAGCTGGCCTACAATTTCGACGGCGCGATCATCGAGGATCTGGGCTTCTGATTGCGCCTGCCGGGGCGATTGTTATAATCGCTCCGGCGCACTTGTGATTGCCGCTTAGGGTCCACTCTGTTACGCCCGCCGGGCAATGTCCTCCTGCGATACCTGCCTTGTCCGCAATCGCGCCATCTGCTCTGCGCTTTCGGGCGCGGAGGTTGAGGCGCTGAACACGATCGGGCGGCACCGCACGCTCGAACCGGGGCAGTCCTTGATCTGGGAAGATGACGAGTCCATCCTCGTCGCCAATGTGGTTGAAGGTGTGCTCAAGCTCTCCACCGGCACCGAAGACGGGCGCGAACAGATTGTCGGCGTGGTCTATCCGGCGGATTTCATCGGACGGCCCTTTGGTGGGCGCACTGGCCATTCGGTAACGGCCCTGACCAGCGCCAAGGTTTGCGTGTTCGGCCGCCGCGACTTTGACGAATTTGCCCGCAACCACCCGGCGCTCGAACACAAGCTGCTCGAACGCACGCTGGCCGAACTCGAACGCACCCGCAGCTGGATGCTGCTGCTTGGCCGCAAGTCGGCGAGCGAAAAGGTGGCGACTTTCCTGATCGACATGTCCGAACGGCTGGTGGACACGGGCTGCGAAGGCGATGGCACGTCGCTGTCCCGTTTCGAACTGCCGTTCTCGCGCCAGCAGGTTGCCGACGTGCTGGGGCTGACGATCGAGACGGTCAGCCGCCAGATCACCCGGCTGAAGAGCGAAGGCGTGATCGACCTGCCTTCGCGGCGGGAAATCGTGATCCGCAACCGCGACGAGCTGGAAGCCCAGGCGGGCTGATTTCCGCCGCGGTGGTTACTTGGCCGGTTTGCCTATGGGGGCATCCGTGGCGCCCTCATCCTCGTAAACGACTGGCAACTTGGGCGCTGTCTGGCGAGGGGCCTTGGTCCACTTGGCCTTGGCCGGGTCTTTCACGGCACCGACGATGATCTCGTAATCCTCTTCCGGCACGGCCTGCTCGGTGACAGCGGGTGCGTCCTGCGCCGCAGCGGGCAGGGCGGCAAGGGTCGCCGCACCCATGGCGAGCGCGGCAAGCGCGGCGCGGGCCGGGACCTTGTAGCTCACGCAGACCGATCCTTCACACGCCGCCAGAAACGCGCGGCGATCGGGCTCGTTCATCGCGGTGAGGTCATGAACTTCGCGCTGGCACATGCGGCACATGGAGCCGTTCATCAGCTCGGCAAGCTGCGACTTGTAAGGGCATGGTCCGGTAACCACAGGGAACTTGCTCATCCCGACTCTCCCGCTGTTTGATGTAATACTATACCATCAAACCGGATTGGCAAGTGGCTGGCGCACAAACGAAAACGGGCTCGCCGCAGTGGCGAGCCCGTTTGAAATCCGGCCCTGTAGCGGGCTTACATGCGCTTCTTTTCCGGAGCGACCGTGATGCGCACCGTCTCGCCCGAACGGCCCGGGAAGTCGGTGAACATCGCTTCGACCAGGTTGGGCACGAGGTAGCCCAGACGGTTCGACGATGACACCGCCTCTGCCTTGCCTTCGAACAGGCGGCGGCCATCGGTGCGGCTGTCGATCTTCATCTCGATGCCGCTGGTGTAGACGGTGTAGCTGTCCACGCCGCCATCGAACCAGGGATCATACCAGCCGTAGCCCCAGGCACCGTATGGGCGGTAGCCGAACGAACGGTAGGGGCGGCCATAGAAGCCCGGGCGGCCATAGCCGTACCATGGCCCCCAGAACGGATCGCCGGCAAACCCGGTCTGGCGCACCCGCTCACGCCCCTTGTCGACACCGTAGTCGAACCGGACGAGCAGGTTGGCGTTCTCCGGACGGGCCGGCGTGTAGCCGAGCGAGGCCATCCGCGCCTCGACCAGGCGGGCGTACTGCGAAAATTCCAGTCCACCGGCGAGCGCGGGATCATCCGCGACAACGGCGAAGGTCTGGCCGGCCGGGGCGGGAAGCTGCGATTCGAAACGCTTCACATTGGCAGTAAGCCCGCTGGTGCAGGCGGAAAGCGCCAGCGCGAGCGGCGCAGCCAGCAATGCAAAACGAAGAGTGTTGCGACGCGTATTCATCTCATGTCCCCAAGACTTGATCCGAAGGAGGGCGAGGACGAGGCCGATGGCCGCAAAGACGCCGAGTCTCCGGAATACATGAACTTGCCTTATGTTCCCGGCGCTGAACAGGGGTTGAATGTGGAGCGCCGCTCCGTGCGGTTCATCCGCGCACGAGCCCCAACGCAGCGTAAGTGGCGTCCAGTGTCGGCACGGCCAGCGCGCGCGCCTTTGCTGCGCCGTCGCGCAGGATGGTGTCGAGCGCGGCGGTGTCGTCCTTGAGCGCGATGAATCGGGCGTTGATCGGCGCCAGCTTGGTCACCAGCAGTTCGCCCAACGCCGGCTTGAACTTGCCGAAACCTTCGCCCCCGAACTCGCCGAGCACTGCTTCGACTGTCGCGCCGGAAAGCGCAGCATAGATCCCGACAAGGTTCGCAGCTTCGGGGCGGCCTGCGAGGCCATCCTTGTCGGACGGCAGCGGCTCGGGGTCGGTCTTGGCCTTCTTGACCTTCTGCATGATCGTGTCGGCATCGTCGGTGAGGTTGATGCGGCTCATGTCCGAAGGGTCGGACTTAGACATTTTCGCAGAACCATCTCGCAAGCTCATGATTCGGGCCGCTTCGGGCGGGATGATCGGATCGGGCAGGGTAAAGACCGGCGCGTCTTCAGATGCGAAATCATTGTTGAACTTCTGCGCGATGTCGCGGGCCAGTTCCAGATGCTGCTTCTGGTCCTCGCCCACGGGCACGTGGGTCGCCTGATAGAGCAGCACGTCGGCGGCCTGCAGCACCGGGTATGTGAACAGCGCGATGCTCGCACCCTCACGGTTCTTGCCTGCCTTGTCCTTCCACTGCGTCATACGGTTCAGCCAGCCCATGCGGGCCGTGCCGCTCAGCAGCCATTGCAGCTCGGCATGCTGGGGCACCTGCGCCTGATTGAACAGGATCGACTTGTCGGGATCGATCCCGCAGGCGACCAACGCGGCGACCATCTCGCGGGTATTGGCGGCCAGATCGGCCGGCACATGCGGCATCGAAATGGCATGAAGATCGGCGAGGAAATAGAGCGCCTGCCCGCCATTTGCAGCGACATCGTCCTGCATCTTCACCCAATTGCGGATCGCCCCCAGGTAATTGCCAAGGTGGAGATTGCCGGTAGGCTGGATGCCGGAAACGATACGCATGGGTGTTACTCTACTTCCAAAATCTCGTCGTCAGACTTGTTGCGCTTGGGACGGCGGCGCTTGAGCAGCTTCACGAGGTCCTCGTCAAGCGCACCGGATATCCACGCGACGGCGAAGAACACCACCATGCCCAGGCCAACCAGTGCGGAAAGCGACCAGACGCGGTCGAACACCGAACCGGCATAGCGGTTTGCCATCAGCGGCATGGCCCACCACAGCGCCGCGCCCATCGCAGCGGTTGCGATCAGCTGACGCGCGATGCGGCCGCCCAGCTTCGCGGTGAAGCGGAACCAGCCGCGCTTGTGCAGCATGGCATAGAGCAGCAGGCAGTTGAGGCTGGCCGAAGCGGCAGTCGCGGCGGCAAGGCCGACAATGCCATAGCGGTTCACGACATAGAGGTTCACGGCCACGTTGAAGATCAGCGAGGTCAGCGCGGTCCACACCGGGGTGCGGGTATCCTCCCGCGCGAAGAAGCCGGGGTTGAGGATCTTGACCACGACATAGGCGGGAAGGCCCACGACCAGCGCGACGACAATGTTGGCCATGATCGCGCCGTCCGCAGCGGTGAACTTGCCGCCGACGAAGAACGCGGTGCAGAATGCCGGGGCGCAGACCGCCAGCGCCATGGCGGCGGGCAGGGTCAGCAGGGTGGCAATCTCGAAAGCGTTGGTCTGCAGGCGCTGCGCTTCCTTAGCGTCGCCGGTATGAATGTGACGCGAGAGCATCGGCAGGATCGCCGTGCCCAACGCAATGCCGACAATGCCCAGCGGCATCTGGTTGAGCCGGTCCGCCAGCTTGAGCAGAGACAGCGAACCCTGCGGCAGCGAAGTGGCGAAGAACGTGTCGACCAGCTGGCTGATCTGATATATTCCCGCGCCAAACGTCGCCGGCAGGATCAGCGCGCCCATGCGCCGCACTTCGGGCGTGAGCTTGGGCATGGTGACCTTGAGCCGAACCCCGGCGCGGCGGCTTTCCCACCACAGGTAGAGGAACTGCGCCACGCCCGAGAACGAAACGGCCGCGGCAAGGCTGTAGCCGACCACGGTATCGTCCGTGCTGCCGCCGCGCAGTTCGCGCCCGATCAGGATGCCGCTGATCAGGAAGATGTTGAGCAGGACCGGCGCAAAGGCCCCCGGGCCGAACCGCGAGCGGGCGTTGAGCAGGCCCGAGAGCATGGCGACGAGGCTGATGAAGAACAGGTAGGGGAAGGTCATGCGGCTGAGCAGGACCGACAGCTCGAACTTGCCGGCGACAGTGCCGTATTCGCGCGCCAGCAGCCAGACGATTCCCGGCATGAAGACCATGGCCAGCGCGCTGAAGCCGAACAGCACCCAGACGAACACCGCGAGCACGTCGTCGGCGAACTTCTCCGCCGCTTCCTCGCTGCCCGGTTTGCCATCCGACCCGTGCAGCGCGCGGCTGTACATCGGCACGAAGGCCACGCTGAACGCGCCTTCGGCAAACAGCCGGCGAAAGGTGTTGGGCAGGGTGAAGGCGAGCTGGAACGCGTCTGCCACCAGCCCGGCGCCAAGCACGCGGGCCAGCAGCATGTCACGGGCAAAGCCGAAGACGCGGCTGATCGCCGTCAGTCCGCCAATCGTCCCGACGTTCCTGATAAGGCTCATGCCGGAACGCCCCCCTGAACGGTGATCAGGCGTTGCCTGCCGGCTCGGCCGATGCGGTTTCCTGCGCGGCGGCAAGCTGCTGCGCGTAGAGACCGTTGAAGTCGATCGGGTCGAGCATCACCGGCGGGAAGCCGGCATCGCGCACGGCATCGGAAATGATGCGGCGGGCGAAGGGGAACAGGATGCGCGGCGCTTCGGCATAAGTGAAGGCGTGCATGGCTTCCGCCGGAAGTCCGCGCATGCCGATCAGGCCGCAATAGGTCAGTTCGACGATGAAGGCTATGCCGGCTTCGTGCTTCGAGGTGAGCTGGATGCGCAGCTTCACTTCGTGGATTTCGCCGTCGACCTGGTCGGCTTCGACGTTCATCTGCACGTCGAGCTGCGGCGCGTCCTGCCACTGGAACGACATCGGCGAATTGGGGTTCTCGACCGAAAGGTCCTTCACATACTGCGAAATGACGCCGGCGGCGGGGCCGGTGTCTTCGCCGTTGGGGACGGGCGAATCGAGATCGAGGTCGGTGATGACGTTGCCTTCGTCGGCCATTTTTCAAAGTTCCTGCAAAATTGGGAGGGATATGTTGCCGGCGCGCCTAGCATTGCGCGCGAAAGGCGGCAACCTTCCGATGCGCTGCTACCCCCGGGGCAGCCCCGTGACTTCAAGGCATCAATTGGGCGTGAAATCGTGCCCTAATGTCGCTGTCCACGCGTTGTTCATTTGTCAACGATACCTATCTGGGGTTAGGAAGAGCCAACACGCGTGCTTGCGCGCCTGGAATGAAAGTCCTGCTGTGACCGTTCAGATTGTAATTCTTGCCCTCATCGCA